>CBDBTV010000013.1:0-186007 GCA_965211855.1 Rickettsiaceae bacterium | reverse complement strand
TCTGGGACCGCTGACGTAATGCTGCCCCAACTTTGAATATACGGGGAGCCAGACCCACCTTTCTAGCGTAGGGCTGGGCACGAAACTACATAGTGTATAGCCTCGCTCCCAGCTGGGGAGTGGAGCCTGGGAACGAGGCTACACCAAGGGATTTTGCAGTAGATGCAGTGCAGTGTTTATGTTTCACTGGGGGCAGCTGTATCAGTCATAAATGGCTGTGCGTGGAAACCAAAGATCGGGCGAGCAAAAGGAAACCGGACACTTTTCTCACTTGCTCAAGCTGCCGGTGAATCCCATTAAAGGGCGTTTTATTCACAGGCTCCCAAGAGGGTACCCTTGTAACTTCACCAGGGGGAATGGGGTGGGAGGACCTGACAAACACATGCCTTTGAAGTATTCGCAATACTTTAGAGGAATTAAAAAAGAGTTGCTGATTAATTAACTATCTAATGGAAACCACTTGGGAGAACTGCCTACAGTACCATTAAAAAAACATATAGGAAAGAGTGTGTAGGGTTGTTGGACGCATTTTATGAATCGGTACTATTTAGCTGCAAACTAACCCTATCCCTAATTCCAACCCATCCCTAACCCTAACCCTATCCCTAATTCCAACCCATCCCTAACCCTAACCCTAGCCCTAATTCCAACCCATCCCTAACCCTAACCCTAGCCCTAATTCCAACCCATCCCTAACACTAACCCTAGCCCTAAGCCTAACCCTAGCCTAGAATCTCTTTGAATTCATAAGTGCGCAGCGCATTGCATAATTTCACAAAATGCACCCAACACGGTCACTGTAATGAAGGTATGTGACAGCTCGATCCCTAAAGCTTCCTATGCATAAAGTAATGTGTTCACCATATAATTTCAACCCATCCCCAACCCTAACGCTAACCCTATAGCCCTGAGCCTAACCCTAGCCTTATATCACATACGTGTGCAGCACAATTTACTAACTGTTATATGAATTTACAAAATGCACCCAACGTAGTGATTAGCCGCATTTGCAACACTTCTTTCAAAAGTCGGTAAAAGGTGGTAAAAGCCATAAACGAACGGTAAAACGTATTATGAAATGTAATATACTACTTATGTTTCTTGCTGTTCAGTCCTTGTACTATCCTGTGATATCAATTATTGGTGCAACCTTAGTTGTTATGGTAACTATTATTAGGTCAGTAATATGAAGCCTATTGTCGATGAGGTTAATAAACTGGTACGAAATGTCTTTAAAAGGCAACATCCAGTTTTAGCAGAAATTATCGTCAATTGGGGTAAAATTGTTGGAGTTAAATTTAGTCAAAATAGTATACCGCTAAAAATTACTTCCAGTAAAGAAAGAGGGAAAAAAGTTAATATTCTCTACATATCTTCTGAGAATTCTAGTGCGTCTATGGAGATTGCATATCAACAAGAGCTTATTATAGAGAGGATTGCTATATACCTAGGATACAAAGCAATACATAAAATAAGATTTTTAGTACGTGGGTAGAAGCACCACCGACAAAGATGTATTTACAAAACAAGTAAAGTTCGGTAGAAATATCTATGTATTTTAAAACAAGGAGTGGTCAAAGGTGCAAGATTCAGAGTTTGCCGTTAAGGTTGGAATGATTCTAGATAATATTGTTCAGGATATCGAAGATCAAGATCCTGAAGGTGAAATAGATATTGATTTGAATGATAGGATCCTTACGCTTATTACGGATAAGGGTACTTTTGTTATTAATAAACAGTCAGCAGCTAAAGAAATTTGGCTTTCTTCGCCTATAAGTGGTCCATATCATTTTGCTTGTATTAATGATTCTTGGAAGTCTAGAAATGGATCAGAATTATTTGAAATACTTACAGATGAATTAAACATAAAATTTTCTATATAACATGATTACAAATAACATAAAGTATATTGCTGGATATGTTACAAAACATATAAAGAGTTTATGTGTAGTTTTCATTGCGCTGCTTTCTGTTTCAGCATCTTTGCTTTCAATTGGTATTGTTTTTAGAAAATTGGTAGATAATGGAGTAAGTTCTGATCAGGTTTTAGAAATTCATAATGCAATATTTTTAATTAGTATTTTAATTTGTATATTTGCTGCTGGAAGTTTTTTTCGTTCCTACTTTATCAATGTAATTACTGTAAAAGTCATTTCAAAGCTTAAGTCAGATACGTATCGAGCGCTTCTTAATGTTAATATAGCGAAATACGAGGATTTAAAAGTTGGAGATATTATTTCTAGATTAGGTTCAGATATTGAGACAATAGGAAATTTAATTATCAATTTCCTTTCTTTCTTTGTTAGAAATTCCATTATGCTTTTTGGCGCGGTTATATTAATGTTCATTCAGAGCCCTAAATTATCACTATTAGTTGTCGTGAGTGTTCCAGTTTTGTTATTTCCTCTTTTGAAATTGAGTAAGTATGTTCGAGCATTATCTCGTTCGGTTATGGCCGAGCAGGGTAATTTAGCAGCAAATATTGATGAAAGCTTTTCAGGAATCCGTACACTTTATGCTTATAACCAGCAAGAATATTCAGCAAATAAGTTCGATGATAAAATTACTTCGTATATAAAACATGCAAGTATTAGGTTAAGGTTAAGATCAATGTTTTTTGCACTAGCGATTACGATTATTGCAGGTTCGATTACGGCTGTGATTTGGATCGGTAGTGTGGATATTATAAGTGGTAAGATGAGTTCTGGCCAGATGATATCATTTATATATTATGCGATTATTGTTGGCATGAGTGCTGGTGGAATTGCTGAATTATTTAGTGAGATTCAGGGGCCGCTTGCTGCACTTGACCGCGTAGTAGAGCTTAAAAATATGGCAACGCAACCATATAGCCAAGAAGGTAGAAAGAAAATAGGAAAAGACTATTCGATAAAATTTGAAAATGTTAGTTTTTCATATCCAGCAAGGCCTGATATTTTAGCGTTAAATAATATTTCACTCGATATTAAGCAGGGAAGCTTTACAGGTATTGTTGGCCAGTCTGGCTCTGGTAAGAGTACATTAATGCAGTTACTTTTAAAATTCTATAGAAATAGTAATGGAAATATTGCTATCGGTGGGCTTAACATTGATACAATTAATGACGATGATATTCGTAAAAAAATCGCTTATGTAGAGCAGCATCCAACAATTTTTTCAGGAACTATCAAGTCAAACATTGCTTTTTCAAATCCAAAAGCAAGTAATAAAGCCATCAGAGATATAGCTGAATTATGTGGGATTACAGATTTTGCAGATACTCTGGAGTTTGGTTTGGATACTGAAATCGGCGAAAGAGGAGTGCGTATTTCAGGCGGCCAGAAACAAAGGATAGCTATTGCAAGAGCCCTGCTCTACAAACCAGAGATTTTGATGTTAGATGAAGCAACAAGCGCGCTTGACAATGATAGCGAAAAGAAGATATTGAAGAATATCAGGTCAGCGCTAAAGGGAAAAACAATAATATCAATTGCTCATAGAGTTTCTTCAATTGAGAATGCCGATGAGATCTTTGTTATTAATCAAGGTGCTCTTGCTAGTCGCGGAAAACATAGCGGATTGCTAAGAAGTTCTAAAATTTACAACTTACTCTATAAAGAGCAAGGCAAAGAGTAGGGCATATATAAAAAAATAACCCCAATACTCTATGAACAAGCGGTTATTTTTTAGTTAAGAAAGATGATTCTATTAATTCAGTTCAGTCGCATCATCTCCTGTTATATCAACATCATCTTCAAAAGATACTGATAAATTATCAGCCACTACTTTGCCAACAGTCGAGCGAAGTATTTTATATGGCCCTGGCTGATCACTAAGATCAGATAGTAATTTTACGATATAATTTTGATTTGTCATTATTAAGCAATTCACTTCTTCAGCAGTTGCTAAACCTTTTTTGAAGTACTGAACTAATATAGAGAAGCTTTTATTAGCAACTTCTGTGTTCCTTGAATATACGTCACTAATAAGATTCATTAATGTGTCAGAAAAAGGGTTATAAATTTTTGTTTTAGACATAGTAAAAATATTTTAATTTAAATTGAGCCTGTACTATTAAAATAATTTAATCTAGTTGTCAATATAGATTTGGCGTATTTATAAATATATTTTATATATTTTGTTAACTAATTGAAGAAGAAATAATTTGTTCAACTTTAGGTAGAGTTATGATTATGTTATATGATTAAAATAACGAAGTTTATAAATGTAGTTTTAGTATGGTTTTTGTTTGAATAGCATATTTTTTTGTGCAAGAATCTATGAATGTTTAATTTTTGGAGATAAATACATGCTTAAAAATATTATTTTTATTATTAGTTTGGCGTTCTTTGCTTTTGTTAATGTTGCAATAGCAGGAACTCAAACAAGCACACCTAGTGCAACAAGTTCGCAGAATCAAGTTGATACATCTGAAACATCAAATGATGGAGATGCTGATTCAGAAGACGGCGATGAGGCTATGGATGAGGAAGATGAGAGTGCAGACGCTTTAGAAGTATCTGAAGCTTGGGCTCGAGCTTCACTATCATCAAACAATAATTCTGCTGCTTATATGTCAATTAACAACCCAACTGACAAGCAAATTACAATTTTGGGTGCATCAGCAGCAACTGTTGCAAATAATGTAGAGTTGCATAAGAGTTTCGTTGATGAAAAGGGGGTAAGCAGAATGACATCAATTGACAAAATAGTTGTACCAGCTAATAGTACAATTTCTTTGGCTCCAGGTGGTATTCACATTATGCTTTTTGACTTAAAAAGAAAGCTAAACCCTGGTGATAGTTTTAAAATTGTTCTTGCTGTAGAAGGTATGGATGCAATTATTGTAGACGCTGAAGTTAAGTAGTTTTACAAATTTAAAAAACTAAGTTTAAGTAATGAGTATTTTTAAATACACCATCTGCAGTATTCTTTTTCACTAACTGTAGTTTATAATTTGGACTTGCGTAATTATATCTTGAATCCATTTCCGCAGCTACATCCTGCAAAATAGTTTTGTAGTGAACAGGTATGTCTACTTGATCATCATGCGCTGGAGTCGAGAAAGTAACAGATCTATCACCATTAAATGTAGTAGTTATCTGTAAATCATCTAGATTATCTCTCCAGTTTGTTATGCTTTCTTTTTGCTGTGGACTTAGCCTGTCAGTTTTTTGCTTAACAGCATGTAAAAACTCATTGGAAAAACTTGCAGGTGAAGCATCGCTCAGATTTACCATACTATGGTGCTGCATGCTATCTACGATTCTTACGCAATATCCATGTGCACATGATTTATCATCATTAAGTTGTCTATTGCCAAAATGACCAGGTTCTCCATGTGCTGGGTATAAACCTCCTATACCTCCAATATCAATAGTGCCATGATTATGATCCATATTATAGGCTCTCTGACCTCTACCTAATTGTACAATCAATCCTTGAATATTTTCTTGCTGACTTGCCCAAATATTAGAAGGAGTTAAAGGTTTTCTAGCTATTCGTAAATTTTTCTGAATTTCCCTAACATCAAGATTTGCTAAAATAGCATATGCAAGCATTTCTTTATCGTTATATCTTCCTAAAACTTCCTCAGTAAATACTTGACCTAAAGCTGTTTCAGCACGATACAGAGCTCTGTAAGCTGCCATATTATTATTAACAGCAGTCAATGAAGACTTTATTTCCTTTTTAATGACTCCCATTGCTGAATTCTTACGACCTTCTCTAAGTAATTTCTCTTGCGGAGTTTCTCCTCCTTGAGGTGGTCTTACATTATCAAGATAAAGTTTTGCAGCTGCTTTGTACTGTTGAGTAGCAGCTGTATTTCTGTGGCCAAGAGAAATTCCGGCTACATCATCACCAATTGTTGGAATATTATCTTTGATTACCCTAATAACAATTTTTTGAGCTAATTCTAGTGCTTTATCTCCATCAAGAATTCCATATGTAGCTCTTAGTTTTTCCAATGATGCAGCACTTGTAATATCTTTAGGCCCTGTGTGACCTGCTCCAATACCTTGCTGCCCTCCAAGAGCATTTACATTTGCTCCTACAGTACCATCAAATTTCATGATTTTTTCAGCTAAATCTTTGTGAATATCTTTGTCTATGATAGTCATATCATCTTGGATTAGCTGCTTGACAGCAAGTAAGTTGCTTCCAGGGTTAGCTTGAATAATACCAGCTACTTTATCGTACTGAGTTTGTCTAATAACATAGTTGTTGTCTATGTCATCGGTTTTTAATGTTGCTCCGCAGTTTGTTATCAGATCATAAAGTGATTGTTGTGCTGGTGATAGAGAGTTTCTATCAACTCCAGATTTGAATGTACCTTGTGGCTGAAGATCTAATTCTTCTTCTTGTGGTTCTTCATCAAGTATTTGGTTTACAACTTCTCTATCAGCTACCGGCATTTCTTCTTGAATTTCACTAATTTCTGTTTGAGCAGTATTGATAATTAATGCTTGTAAGTCGCTTGCCGCTTGATATTCTTCTCTTGCAGTTTCAATCTGTGTTTCAACTGTTTGAGTAGTCTCAGGCTCTAGCAGCTGAATAGTTGAAACTTTTTCACTGCTCTTTGGTCCAACTTCAGATATTTGACTATTTTCAACAATAATTTTTGTATTTTGCTTGTCAGTAGCTGCAATAGATATTCCATTCTCGCCATTGACGACAATGGATACTGTATCGGCGCCTGTTGTAGACAAAACAACATTTTCTTTGCCGTTTAGCACTTGAGGCATTTCTTTGATCTTTGCATAATCATGGCGAGAAATTGCTGTTCCTCCTTTGTTCGGATCGATCGATGTTACAACAATGACTGCATCGTCGCAATTTATCGAGTTCAATTGCTCGATAGACATAGGATTTTCTTTTGTTCCATCGCCAGAATATCCACCACCTGCGCTTCCAACATAGTAAATCTTTTTGATTTCCTTACCTCCCATATAGAAATTATAAGGAGTAGGTGCCTCAGTAACGCTTTCAGTCACGATATCAACATCTCGAATGACCGTTTCCATCATTCTGTGTCTTAGTCCAGATTGTTTCTTTTTATATGAGTTTTTCTTATCATTAAATGCAACTTTTACACCAAGTCCAATGAAGTTTTGACGCTTCCTTACCTTATCAAATTGTGTTTCGGCACTGACATGAAACTTATAGCTATTATCACCAGACCATATCTTTCCAAGATCTTGTTCAATTCTGAATCTTGTTCCAACTATTGGTTTAACATTTTTTGCAGTAAAGCTATATCTAGCTACATATACTTTTGTTCCAAATGTTTCATTTAGTGAGTCTGAGAAAGCAAATAGAGGTGTGCCAACTTCTATATCATAACCCTTTAGAGCTGATTCGTATTTGTGACCACCTGAGATTGCAAATATTGATGTTCCTTTTATTTCAACACTCTTTTTGCTGTTGTGCTTGAGCTTTTTTCTTTTATTCTGCGGTATATAGATATTTGCTCTAGCATCAATATATTTACTTAAGACTTCAACACCAGCAGTTAAACCACTTATAGAAAAGTTTGATCCAGTACGTCTATGATCGAAATATGCGTATGTTCCAAGTATTGCCTTGTCATCGTAATTATATCTATATACTAGACCTAAGTTTATTTCCTTACTTTTTTGATTATCTGCGGGCTGCTTGAACCTTAAGGTTAAAATATTTTTATATGTTAATTATTTATAAAAAAACCTTTCGAAAAATATTTATTTTCTAAAGGTTTTTAAAAATTGGATTATGTAAACGCAAATTTAATTAAAATATTTGCGTTCTGTTACTTCATTAGAATTTGAATTTTTGTCCGAAGAATCGCTTTTGTTATTTTTCCATTTTTTTGAGTTTTCTCTTTTTTCTTTATTATCGCTATTCTCTTTGTTTGAATCATCTTTTTTTGGTGATTTATCTTTAGATTTTTGATAAGTTTTTTCAGGTATACCCTCAACATCAGCATTCTTGATTGTAAGTTTAGCTTTGCCGCGATCAAAACCTATTAGCTTTACTTTAACTTTTTGGCCTTCACTTAGCGCGCTTGCAACAGTTTCGATTCGTTCATTAGCAATTTCACTGATATGAACAAAACCATCACGGCTACCTGAGTAGTTAACAAAAGCTCCAGCATCTAAGATTTTTACAACAGTACCTTCAAATACATCGCCGACTTCAGGGTCGATTGCTATTTCTTTTACTTTAGCAATTGCAGCATCCAGCTTGTCTTTTCCAACTGCTGATACTGATACTTGGCCTTCATCTGTGATATCAATTTTAGCACCAGTTGTATCGCAAATTTCACGAATAACTTTGCCTACTGGGCCTATAATTTCACGGATTTTGTCCTTATTAACCATAAATGATTCGATCATTGGAGCATTACCACTCATTTCCGATGCAGTTTCAATAGCTTCAGCCATTTTGCTAAGAATATGAACGCGTCCGCCTTTTGCTTGCTCTAGAGCTTTTTCCATTATTTCAAAAGTAATACCAGCAACTTTTATGTCCATTTGTAGTGCAGTTACACCATCGCTGCTTCCAGCTACTTTAAAATCCATGTCTCCAAGGTGATCTTCGTCAGCAATAATATCAGAAAGAACCATGAATTCATCGCCTTCCTTAATTAAACCCATTGCAATACCTGAAATAGGAGCTTTTAGTGGAACGCCAGCATCCATCATAGACATTGATCCTCCACAAACAGTAGCCATAGAAGATGAGCCGTTTGATTCAGTTATTTCCGAAACAACTCTAATTGTATATGGGAAATCTGCTTTCGAAGGTAGAGCACGTTTAAGAGCTCTCCAAGCTAATTTACCATGGCCAATTTCACGTCTGCTTGGAGCGCGCATTGGACCAACTTCACCAACAGAATATTGTGGAAAGATATAGTTAAGTAAGAAATTTTCCTTATATTCTCCTTCAATATTATCAATAATTTGCTCGTCTTGACCAGTTCCAAGTGTTGTTGATACTAAACCTTGTGTTTCTCCTCGAGTAAATAGTGATGAACCATGGGTTCCTTTAAACAGAGATACTTCACATTTTATATCTCTAACTTCGTCAGGATTTCTTCCATCTATTCTTGTTTGTTTTGCAAGTGTGTCAGCGCGCAGTACCTCTGCCTTTACATCTGATAGTGCAAAATCAACTTGTAGTTCCGTATATTGTTCGTCTGCCGTAAAGCGTTCTCTCATTGCGGTTGTTATTGCATCAATTGCGCCGTATCTGTCTTTTTTTGCTTTCATTGCAAATGCGGCAGTAATATCATCTTTTGTTAATTCTCTTATTTCATCTTTAAGCGTTTCTGGGAATATCTCAGTTGTCTCCCATGCTGGTTTGCCAGCGTCAGCTTTTAGCTCTTCAATCAATTTTATTGCAGGTTGGAAGCCCTCATGACCAAATTTTACCGCTTCAAGCATTTGACTTTCTGTAAGGAAATCTGCTTCAGACTCAACCATCATTACTGAATCCTTTGTTCCTGCAACTACTAAGTCTAGCTGACTCTCTTCTAACTGCTCTGGTGTTGGATTCAAGATGAGTCGTCCGTCGATCATTCCAACGCGGCTTGCTGCTACAATTTCCATATATGGAACGCCAGAAATTGCAAGTGCAGCTGATGCGCCAATTAGAGCTAGAATATCCGTATTGCCACGTGCATCTAGTGAGTGGACGTTACATAATACTTGTGTTTCATTAAAGAATCCTGGATGAAATAGTGGTCTAATTGGTCTGTCAATTAGTCTTGAGACAAGAGTTTCTTTTTCACTTCTGCCAGTTTCTCTTTTAAAGAAGCCGCCTGGTATTTTTCCAGCTGCGTATGCTTTTTCTTGATAATTTACTGTTAGTGGGAAGAAATTTGTTCCTTCCTTTACTTCTTTTGCACTTACAGAAGTACAAAGGACTGCAGAATCTCCCATTCTTATCATTACTGATCCGTCCGCTTGCCTTGCAAACTTGCCAGTCGAGAGTTCAAGTATTTCACCGTTCCATTCTGTATTTTTTATTATTTCATTAAACATCAAATTTTTACCTAAATTTTATTATATTTTTTATTAATTTCTTTTTTTAATTTACATCGATAGAGAGCTTAGCATGAAAATTGAAAAAAGAAATTAAAATGACTATAAAAGCGAGGAGATAGTGGTTTTATATAAAACAAAAAGGCGGACTCATTTTGAAGTCCGCCGCTTTGTTTATGCTACTTTCTAAGACCTAATTTATTTATTAAGGTGACATATCTGTCGAGACTCTGCTTTTTTAAGTATGCAAGGAGTCTACGTCTGCGTCCTACAAGCATCAATAGGCCTCGTCTAGAGGAGTAATCTTTATGATTATCTTTTAGATGGTCTGTTAAATTTTTGATTCTTTCTGTAAGGACTGCACATTGTACTTCTACAGATCCAGTATCATTTTTTGCTGTTGCGTATTCTTCAATCAACGCTGTTTTGCGCTCTTGTGTTATCGACATCATCATTCTCCATATTATATGTTAAAAACTCTTGATGATTTGAAGTTGTTTTGATGCAAGCTGCCGATCGCTACGATTTTATCATCATACCTAATCCAAATTAATTCACAATTTTGATCATTATCAAAGTGACATTTCTGTCCAAAGCGAATTTTCTGAACTTGCTCGCTACTTGCTTCTAGTACCGGGATGTCGTCTAGTACTGCTTCAATCTTCAAGCACTCATTTTGAAGGGTATTTTTTACCTCTTCGAAATCTTTATCTTCCAGGTTAGTAATATTTATAGCATTATCACATGTAAACATTCCTACCTTTAAGCGCCGTAATTCTATCACAAATCCTAAACTTTGCAAGGATAAAGAAATATCTTCTGCAAGCGTGCGTATATAAGTCCCTTTTGAACATTTACATATATAGCTCGCCGTCTTTTTTTGAGCATCATAGCTTACGCATTCTAAATTGAAAATATTAATTCTCCTTTTAGATAGTTTTACTTCATTGCCTTCTCTTGCAAGTTTATATGCTCTTTTTCCATTAATCTTTAATGCACTATATGCAGGCGGGGTTTGTTCTATTTCACCGATAAAGGAGCTACATATTGCATTACATTCATCTTTGCTTGGAATATGATCGGAGGTATCTACTATTTTTCCAGCGCTATCAGCTGTATCAGTTTTGGCACCAAATTGTATAGTAAAAGCATATTGTTTTTTAGCGTCAATTAGGATGCCTGTAAGCTTTGTTGCTTCACCAATAGCAATTGGTAGCACACCTTCCGCTTCTAAGTCAAGAGTTCCAGTATGGCCTACTTTGCTTGGTTTAAATGAGCGCTTAACTATAGAAACTGCTTTTGCAGAACTGATGCCTCTTGGTTTATATATGTTTAGCCAACCGTTTATAATACTATTCTCATAATTAATTTAGGATAATTTTATAGTGATTAACAATGGCAAATACAATGAAAAAGTGCAATACTATGTAATTGAGGTTTTATAGAAGTTGATATATAGAATTAACTTAACCCGAACTGTGGATAAGCGATTTCATTTTATAAATTGTTCTAAAGATGGCTTATCAGTACGAAGCTGATAGTTTATTAGTCCAGCAAATAAGTGACAAAATGCATTTATTGGAGATCTATGTCTACTATGTATCAAGGTGTTTAACGACTTTATAGATGAGAAGATTGTTTCTATAAATGGACGTTTCATTAACATCATTTTATCATTTATATCCATTAGACAATTCTTCATATTTTTTCTGATTTTAGTGATTAAAGTTGTACCCTGTTCAAATAATTCAGTGAATAATTTTTTGGAGATATAACCTTTATCACCAATAAGTTTGCAAGAGATATCTTTTAGCATTTGCTTTACTGGAGACCTGTCATCTACATTCCCGCTAGTAACATGCATGCGTACAATTTCTCCGTGACTATTAAAAATAAAGTGCAACTTAAAGCCAAAGAACCAACCAGTTGAAGTCTTACCTTTTCCAGCTAAGTCTTTAAAAACTTTATGACGTTTCTCTCGCAGCCTATGGCATACAACCATTGGAGTAGAGTCGATAAACATGTATTCAGTTATCTTACCCTCAAGGGATTTTAACATGCATAATACAGCAGGAAAGGCTAGCTTTATCAATGATATAAAGCGATCATAATGGACTAAGTAATTGAATAAATTTCTGTTATTTCTCATAAGTTCTAAGTAAAAATATTTAAAGCAAGCCATACCAGATTGATGGAAAGCTATTAAGATTGTTATTATCTCCGATAAGCTCATACTGCTTGGTCTATTACGTTTTCTTAAACCGCTAGTAAGAAGAGACTTTTTGTACCAATTTTCAAATCCTTTATAAAAATCATCGACAAAGCAGAACAAAGTATCGTAGTCTATATTCATTGGGGTACTCTTTAGTTGTTTAAAAAAGCCAGAATACCCCAATACCAACTACTATGCAGCTTTTTTGTTATCCATAGTTCGGGTTAACTTAAGTTGTAAGAAAAACTATTCTGGGGGCAATTATGAAATATAAAAAGAAGATAAAAACTATTGATTTTCCAACACCTGCAGGTACAGCAAAAATTAAAATAGATGCTGATCTGAATATGTCAAATACTTTCCATCTGTATAATTATGCCCCTCAGCTATTTTGAAGCAAGGACAAGAAAGATTGCCACGGGTTTTTTAGTCCTTGCAATGACGTAGTAAACTGAACCAGGCGGGCCACGCCCATCAAGGGAGATGGAAAAATATTTTAAATTTCCTTAGATTCTTGCACTATAATTCTAATTATCGTCAGTATTTTGTTTACTATCACCACCTAACTCTATATCTGTCTTATCGTCCAACTCTACAAATGTCATAGGAATCTCGAACATCTTTAGCTTTTTATGATGATTCTCTATATATCCAATTTCATCCATTCTAAAATTTCCTACTCTAACCCGAACTGTGGATAAGCGATTTCATTTTATAAATTGTTCTAAAGATGGCTTATCAGTACGAAGCTGATAGTTTATTAGTCCAGCAAATAAGTGACAAAATGCATTTATTGGAGATCTATGTCTACTATGTATCAAGGTGTTTAACGACTTTATAGATGAGAAGATTGTTTCTATAAATGGACGTTTCATTAACATCATTTTATCATTTATATCCATTAGACAATTCTTCATATTTTTTCTGATTTTAGTGATTAAAGTTGTACCCTGTTCAAATAATTCAGTGAATAATTTTTTGGAGATATAACCTTTATCACCAATAAGTTTGCAAGAGATATCTTTTAGCATTTGCTTTACTGGAGACCTGTCATCTACATTCCCGCTAGTAACATGCATGCGTACAATTTCTCCGTGACTATTAAAAATAAAGTGCAACTTAAAGCCAAAGAACCAACCAGTTGAAGTCTTACCTTTTCCAGCTAAGTCTTTAAAAACTTTATGACGTTTCTCTCGCAGCCTATGGCATACAACCATTGGAGTAGAGTCGATAAACATGTATTCAGTTATCTTACCCTCAAGGGATTTTAACATGCATAATACAGCAGGAAAGGCTAGCTTTATCAATGATATAAAGCGATCATAATGGACTAAGTAATTGAATAAATTTCTGTTATTTCTCATAAGTTCTAAGTAAAAATATTTAAAGCAAGCCATACCAGATTGATGGAAAGCTATTAAGATTGTTATTATCTCCGATAAGCTCATACTGCTTGGTCTATTACGTTTTCTTAAACCGCTAGTAAGAAGAGACTTTTTGTACCAATTTTCAAATCCTTTATAAAAATCATCGACAAAGCAGAACAAAGTATCGTAGTCTATATTCATTGGGGTACTCTTTAGTTGTTTAAAAAAGCCAGAATACCCCAATACCAACTACTATGCAGCTTTTTTGTTATCCATAGTTCGGGTTACTCTAGTAAATTGCATTTTTCCACCTTTTGTTAAAACTGGTTTTATACAGTTATCACTACTTACATCCTTTTGAAATAGTTGTGATGATCCAATTTTAAAACTTGTCTGGGGATTTGGCTCCATTCTATCTTTATTTAAACTAAATTTATCTTTTTTATCTTTCATAAGTGATTACCAATTTTTTAAAAATATTTAATGTTTGTTAATCCCCACACGATAACAAAATAATCAATATAGTCAAGTTAATATTAATTATTATATTTACTACTCAACATTCAACTCAGCTACCTTAACCGCAGTATAATTAGAAACTTTATCTAAAATTTGATCAGTTTTGTCCCGAAGATTAGCAAGATTCTCAGCGCACTTAGCTTCAGGATTAGATTCTTGATTCTTCTCATCTGGCTTTAAATAGCTAGTTTGATTTTCTGCCTGTGGCAACTCATCTTGTATATTTAAAGCGAGCATCACTATTAACAAATCGTAGCTAGCGCTGGGGCTTGATTGCTTGATAGTTTGTAATCTTTGGTTTAAAATATTTGCTAGGTTATTGAGTTTATCTTGATTCTCTGCAGGGCAAGATAAATCAAAAGGTTGAACAATACCAATTAGTGATTATACAGCATATCAGTCTGGCACTTCGTTGTATAATTTAAGTCTAGTGAACAAGATCTTAATGGATGTGTCGGGTGAAGTTAATTTGGAAATTTCTAAGGAGTTGATTGGGCTTTCAGAGGAAGAAAGTGAGTCTAGTGGAGAATAGCAATAATTACTTACTAACTATATAAATAGGAGATAGTTAGTTTTCTTAGATCTTATTACTATAAAACTCTTCTCCAATAGCAATTTCTTCACGGTTGTTTTGCTTACGCCAGCTATTAGTGTCTCTGAGAGAATATATGCATCCACAATATTCTTGTTTATAGAATTCTTCTTCTTTTGCTAGTTCATACATACGAGCTCCACCACCATCTTTTCGCCAGTTATATGTCCAATATTCTACACCATCGTAATGCGAAGCAGCCTTTATACCGCAGTCATTAATTTGTTGCATATTTTTCCAGCGGGAAATACCAAGAGAACTAGTAATAACTTTAAAATCATTTTCGTAAGCATATAGAGCTGTACGTTCAAAACGCATATCAAAGCACATAGTGCAACGAATGCCACGTTCTGGCTCATTTTCCATACCTTTTGCACGAGTAAACCAGTTTTGTACATCGTAATCTGCATCAATGAAATCTAGTCCAAGTTTTTCGGCATAGCGAATATTTTCTTTTTTACGTAATTCATATTCCTTTTTAGGGTGGATATTTGGATTATAGAAAAATATAGTCAAATCAATTCCTGATTCTGCCATTTTTTCTATTAAGGGACCTGAACATGGTGCACAGCACGAATGCATTAAAACCTTATTCTCTCCACCTGGTACTTCAAATATTTCTTTACGCATGTACTATATCATCTGATAAATTGTTTCTATAAGTCTCTTTATAGAAATACAGAGTTCCTAGACAAAACACAGCAAGGCCAGTGAGGTAGTAAGCTAGTGAAATTTGCGCCCCAGTTATTTTATATAGTGCGGCTCCTACCATTGGAGCGGTGCCTCCAAAAATAGCTGCACTTAAATTATATGAGATTGCAACACCTGTAAATCTAACTCTAGTAGGGAATAGCTCAACAAGCAGTGTTGGAACCGGTCCCATGTAGACGCCTACTATAGCAGAAAAAACAATTTGTGACAATATAGCTAATGTGTAGTTCATTGTGTGCAATGCTAAGAAAATAGGGTAGATAGAAATTACTAGTGCAACACTAGACCAAACTATTATTGGTTTTCTGCCTATTTTATCAGAGATATATGCAGAGATTGGAAACATAATAGACATAGTTATTAATATAATACTGCATGCAAAAGCTCCTTGAGTTTGTTCATACCCAAGATTTGTCATGTATCTTTTGATGAAAACTGTTGTTGTATAGAATGGTGCTGTTACATTTATATAGACCGCAATTGCCATCAAAGTTTCACGCCAATATTCTCTGATAGTTTCGCGTAATGGAGTTCTTGATAGTGATCCTTGAGCTTTTGCTGCAAGATAGATTGGACTTTCTGCCAAATGAGAGTGTATATACAGACCAACTAAACCAATAAATAATCCAAATATAAATGGTATTCTCCACCCCCAGGACATTAGATCTTCTTCTGAAAGAAAATAAGTGAATCCCTGTGCTACTATTAGGCCTATAAGCATTCCTAGGCACATACTAACAAAGGATGCGCTACCTGCTAGACCCCTTTTGTCTTCAGGGGAATGTTCAACTATATATGCAATACAACCACTAAATTCTCCTCCGAGAGATAGTCCTTGGACTAGCCTAATAAATGTAAGAGTAAGTGGAGCTGCGATACCAATTGCATCATATGAAGGTAGCAGTCCAATACCAGCTGTGGGAACTGCCATAAGGATAATTCCAAGTGCTAATGCTAATCTGCGTCCCATACGGTCGCCTATGTAACCAAATACAATTCCTCCAATTGGTCTAATAACAAAACCAGCTGCAAATACTGCAAATGTTAAGATTTCAACGAATTCGGTTTCAGGGAAAAATTTTAAACCAATAATATAAGCAAATTGAGCATATAGTGCGTAGTCGTACCATTCTAATGCATTACCAATCATTCCAGATATAACAATTTTTCTCATAGAATTACCCTTCTTGAATTTACCAGAAATTTGAATCTAAATAATAGGGGGATAAGAAATTCATGCAAGATCTATATGTACTTATTACTTAAAAAATCTCTAATTATCGATATTTATAATTAATATTTTTTAGAGAAAGATAGTAGTCAAGCCAAGTCCGCATAATATTATTGCTGTTGCGATATGAATTATTCTAGAGCTAGAGAACCTTCTAATCCAAACGCTGATTTTCGAAGCAGCAAGATCATAAACAATAGCGCCAACTGCTCCAAGTACAACAAAAATTGCTCCCATTATAAACATTTGTTTTGTAGTATTTAGTGTTGGGTCTATAAATAATGGGAAAAATGCTAAAAAGAAAATTATTGTTTTAGGATTAAAGGCTGTAATTAAAAATACATGCATGAAAACAGTTCTTCCCGGTGGTTTTGCATCAGCTGTATTTTCTTGCGCTATTGTAGCATTACTGCGAAGCCCAATGAGCCCAAGTATAATCATATAAATTCCACCAGCTGTTTTAAGAACAAAGAACCATTCTGGAAACAAGTTTAAGATAGTTCCAAGTCCGGCAAAAGCTAATGCCAGTGCAGTTATATCACCTAATATCGTCGCTGGGATAGAGTATCTTCCAGACCACCGGCCATATTGTAGTGCATAATGTACAATTAGTAATACTGTGGGGCCTGGCAGAAAAGTGATAAAACTGCTTGCTGAAAAAAAGGCAATAAACAATTCATAGCTCATGAACTTATCTTATTTTTAATTACTATAACCCGTACTAGAATCAATATAATTATAGACTAGGTGATCTTCTATCAGAAGTTTTTTATGTTTTTGTTTGGTTATATTTTTTATAACCTATACAAGAAAGAAATAGGCTAATCCCAAAAAGCTGAAAAAACCTATTGCATCAGTGCAAGCTGTTAAGAAAACTCCAGATGCAGCTGCTGGATCAATGTCAAAATGATTTAATAAAATTGGAATGCCGGAGCCAAGAAATCCTGCTATTACAAAATTGATAAGCACCGCACATGCAAAAATTATACTTAAATTAACATCTGCAAATAATAGATAAGTAAGAATGATTCCAATTATAGCCAGCAGTGCTCCGTTTAGCATGCAAAGAGAGATTTCTTTGGAGATAACTCTTCTAGTATTTGCGTTCGTTATTTCACGATTTGCAAGAGCGCATACGGTCACAGTCATAGTTTGGGTTCCAGCATTACCGCCCATTGATGCTACAATAGGCATAATGGTTGCAAGCGTAACTAATTTTGTAATAGTATCACTAAATTGATTAATTACCAGTGATGTAAGACACGCCGTTACAAGGTTTACAAACAACCAAGGGAATCTGTGTTTCGCCGCAGCGAATAGATTGGAGAATATGTCACTATTATTAATACCCCCAAGATGCATAAACTCGGTTTCTGTCTGCTCTTCAATAATGTAGATCATATTGTCAATTGATATACTTCCAACAAGTTTGCCTTGCTTGTTGGTTACAGGAACTATTGTTAAAGCATATTGCTTGAATATAAAAGCAAGTTCATCAATTTCTGTTTGTGTTTCAGCAATTTTAAACTCCTTATTCATTAGATCTTCAATTAATGTATTTCTAGGGCTTTTAAGAAGAGTGCTAAGAAGCAGTGTACCAACGGGACGAAATCTTGTATTGACTATAATTGCAGCATGAAAATCAGCTTCTATATTACTTCTCCTAATGTAGTCAATTGCCTGGCCAGCTGTCCAATGTTGTTTGAATGAAACGAAGTCTTTTTCTAATATACGACCTGCAGTATTTTCAGGGTATTTGAAGCCTTCGAGTATTTGTTTGCGTTTTACAGTCTTAAGTTTACCAATTATTGCTCTTTTAAGGTCTAAGTCTAAATCATCAATGACTTCGACTCCATCTTCAATATCAAGCTTATTTATTAATTTTGCACTTTTAGTAATTCCAAGAGCTTCAATGGCTCTTTGCTTATTACCGTCACTCAAGCATGCTAAAAACTCTGGGGCAATTTTATCAGCTATATTTGGTAGAATGACGTGATAATGTTTCCTGCTTGCATTGTCAATAAAATCTGCAAGATCCGCATAGTGAAGATCAAGTAGCAGTTCAATAGCATTATCGGTTTTATCATTGTTAAGAAGGTAAGTTATATGCTCAAATTGCTCTTCAAGCATATCCTGGCGATCAGGCTGTATAGTATTCTGCTTGTCTAACATAGAGCTCCTTAAATTAATTATAAAGCAAACTTAGTGGCATATTCTGGTGTAGCTATTATATGGCTAAATAGCATCCAGGCCTAGGTTTTAAAGTAAAGTAGTAATTATTATTTCGTCTTGCGTATACTCACTCACTATTTATTAGTCTTAAATTTGATTTGTGGCAATGCTTACAGAAGATAGAAAATTTTCATTTTGACTGATAATCATTTTAAAAATGCTTTCTTTCTAGCTTTACAAGCAATGCCAAATAGTCATTTTATGGTGCGGCCGAGAAGATTTGAACTTCCACTCCCAAAATAGGGAACAACGACCTCAACGTTGCGCGTCTACCAATTCCGCCACGGCCGCATAGAAAAATCCATTTTGTGCATTAGTTTATTCTAAAAACTAGATGGCAAAATATAGAATGACTATAAAACAAATAACTATATATCAAATTTACCTTGAAAAAGCAATAATTAGCTAATGTCTATTAATAAAAATAATTTAGTCTGTAAGGAGAAATTTATTTATGATGAACATAAAAGCCAACGCTATTTAGCATGTTCATAGTTTCAAATAGAGGGAGTCCTACTATATTCGAGAATGACCCGGATAGAAATGAAATATATGATTCTGCATAACCTTGTACAGTATAGCCTCCTGCATTACCAATGCCTTCTTTTAGACTGCAATAATAGTCTATTTCAGTTTTTGATAGTTTCTTGAATTTGAGTATTGATTTAACTACTCTGTTTAGAGTTCTATATTCTGCCTTATCTTTTTTAATGATGCATACTCCAGTATAGATGCGATGCCTTCTATTTGAAAGCAACTCCATACTTTTTCTTATGTCATCTTCTGTTACAGCTTTCCTCATTATAGATCTTCCAACTGTAGGTACAGTATCTGCTCCAATTATAATGCCTTTATCGATAACGTTTGCAATTGCTTTTGCTTTTTCAATCGCCAGTCTTTCGGCTAGCTTTCTTGGGGATTCTTTAGGTAGTTCTGTTTCATCTATATCAGCAGGAAGAACTTGATCAGGAGTAATGCCTATTTGCTTTAAGAGCCTGAGTCTTGCTGGCGATGCAGATGCTAAAATAATAGGAAGTTCCATAGATCCTAGTGGCGTAAAATAACACGGCCTTTTGATAAATCATAAGGGGTCATTTCTACTCTAACTTTATCTCCTGCAAGGATACGGATACGATTTTTACGCATTTTACCTGATGTATGAGCTATGATTTCGTGATCATTCTCAAGCTTTACTCTAAAATGTGAGTTTGGAAGTAGCTCAAGTACTTCACCATCAAATTCAATTAATTCTTCTTTTGGCATGTAACTTAAATATTATAAAAAATTATAAGAGAGATTATAACAAAAATCCCCGTTAAATCAAGATTTAATGTAGGGATTAATTGGTATTACTAAAAAAGTATAGATACATAAATTAAGAATTCGTAATCTTTCAAGACAATATATGTTATTAATATATGAAAATAGAGCGAAGATAAATTAGTAAAGAACGTTATGATATCTCATTTAGTCCAGCGCTATAAGTACAGAGATTGTAATGGAAGCTAACGTTCTAGAGGTAGAAGTCTAAGTATAGTTTTGATAAGAAGTAAATTGTAAATAGAATTTACTAGAAAGATTAGAGAAGTTATCAAGTCTATTAACGGGATATTAGGTGGTATTTTTTTCACGCGGTACCCAAAGAAATAACTCACAACTCAATACTTAAAAAACCTAAATTATATAAAAATTCCTTAGATATATCAGTTATTCAAAGGCTAAAACAAAAAAGCTTTAAGATTGTGCTTATGGTTTGCTTTTAACCGAAACAAGAATTAAGTTGTTGATCTCAAAGCTAGTAAGCTCAGTGAATTCTTTTCTTAATATCAAATTGCAGCTAAGGTGAGGGCAAAAAAAGATATGAATAATATTTGCACTGATCTGAGTCAAGTAATTACATAAAATCTATAAAAGGTCTTGCTGATACCTTTTAATCTTGCTCTTGTTATTATGGTGCTTCACTTACATTAAGTTATTAATTTCATAACTATTACAAGTAATATTATAAATTACATTCCAAGACCGCTTCCTTTATTTGCTGGTGGTTTTCCAGGTGGTGATGAGCTAGTCTTTGATGTCGAAGTGGTTAGTTTGCTTTTTCTCATATTTGCAGCTATTTTTGCGGCTTCAGATTTTGGTCCTACAGCATTTGATCTTGAGCGTTTTTCGGTAACACTCACTGTAGTCTCTGATGATATAGTATTTGATCTTGGACGAGTTTTTGCAGCGGGTAAACTATATTTAGGAGCAGTTTTGCAGGATTGTACGAAACTTTCAATTACTTTAGCCGCTTTTTTTTCCTTTTTTACTGTTTTGATCTTACTGTTAAAGTGAGATGATTTTTGGTTTACTATTTTGTTTGCAATTTTGTCCTCTGAATTTAACGCAAATTCTGGATTAGTTTTTATTGAGTGGCAACCAGTTGTTCCTCCCTGGATTCCAGCCATTTCTTGCGTATGTCCGCCGGCTACTTGATTTAAAAAGTTTTTTTGACCAAGTTCTGATTTTGGATCTACACCCAAATGGTTTGCAACTACTCTCTGTGTGTTTTTCTTTTGTACATAGCCAGTTCTATCTTTACCGCTTTTACAGAAATTCACAGTGTTTGGATATTTTTTAACAGTTTCGGGTTTTAAAGCATTTGTTAGGGCTCCATGTTTGACTGAATTTCTTACAATGTTCATTTTGGATGTAAGTTCAAGATTCACATTTTGTGAATTAGCAAATAGAGTAGATGAGTCTGCAAGATTTCTAGATTCTATTGCAACTCCAAGATCTCGTGCTAGGTCTGGATTTTTTTTGCTAAGTGCTTCAAGCTCTATTTTTGCTTTTGTTTCTGTGCTTTTATAGGCTCCAAGTGTTATGCGCTCTGCAAATTTTGCAAAAGTAGAAGTGCCTTTGTTTAGGTGTTTTGCAACATTTTCGAGTTCTGGTTTGTCTTTTAAGTCCCCACCAATTTTACCTAAATTATCCTTAAATTGGCTAGTGTCACGTCCGCCCCCAAGTAGACGCCATCTGTTTATTGGTGATGCAGATACCGATGCACCAACATTTTTTCCACCTTTTTTAACTTGATCAAAAATAAAGTTTTCATTGCGTGCGTTAAAAGGTGTTTTACTATTAAGAATATTTAGATTCAATTTTTCTCCAGGAGGTGTAAAGCTTTGTAGTTGTTTAATGTTTTCATCAACAATTTTTTGCCTTGCTTCTTTATCTACAACTTTAATTTTTGTGGCTGGTGCACCGCAGTGAAGGGTTTCAGATAAGATTTTTGGTTTGTCTTGGTCTGGTCCTTTTATTGCAGTAACTTTCTGATATGCATTTCTTAGACCAACTGTGTCTCCCAGTAGTTGAGTAGGGATAACTTTTTTACCAGAAGCTATATCAGGAGCTACATCACGCAATAGGTTCTGTTTATGTTGTGGCATTTTGTCAAACCATTCGACACCTGAAGGAGATCCTGGCTTTGAAGCTGCTATGGCTTCATATTGCTCTTTCTGGGTTTCAGTCAGGCCATTTAGCATTATTTCTGCTTCCATAACAGTGTGCTTCTTACCAGACTTGTCTTCTGCTGATGTGAGGGTGACAATATGTTTATGATCATCATGTAAATTTGCCGTCTCTTTTGCAAAATTTAGCTGGTCAGCTACTGAGATGTCCGTTCCAATCCCTGTTTGTTCAAGAGTATGTATTATTTGCGTGTTAAATTCTTTTACGGTTTTGTCATTAAGTTCTGACGGATTTTCAACAGCTGTTGTTGCTACATGCATTAATTTTTGTTTTGCAGTTTCTAGCTGATCTGGTGTTAGATTTGCTTGATCAAGAAGTTGCATACCAGCGCGAACTCCATTTAAAATCTGCATCGCATATTTTTCGCCTGCATCATTTCTTAGATCATCAAGATTATTAGTAACTCCTCTTGCGTCCCGTACTAATGCTTTTGTTCCGTTCCCAAGATCGCCGCTTTCATGCCAAACAATCCCAATTTTATTATCTTTTATTTCATCTAGTTTTTGTATTGCTCCACTAAGGTCAGCATTAGAAATCATGCGGCGTACGTCAGCATATTTAGATGATATTTCATCATCACTTGGTACAGGTTGACTTTGTATACCATCTGCGAATTGGATTACGCTGCTTTTGTTTTGCTCTAGTATTTCGTAGTTTGTTTTTGACATTAACTTAATCTTCCCTAATCAAAATTTATTCTAACAGTACCCAGTCAATTAAGATTAGCATTAAACATAAGCTGTTCAAGAAAATTTAATCTCTATGTTATTTTATTTTTTTAGAGCGTGAAAAAAATAAGGCGTTCTTGGATTATTTGTCCTCAACCCATCTATATGCGTATGGATCTTCAAAGATTTTATGTAGAAATTTATTATTTAAGGCGTGGCTTGTTTTATGGCCGTTGATTTTGCCGATAAAGCCTCCTCCGGCGTTGAAAAGGTCACCAAGTAAGTCAAGCATCTTATGACGTACAAATTCATTGTCGTGTCTTAGGCCGTCATGATTTAGAATAACATCTTTATCAATTCCGATTGCATTATCAAGTGATGCACCTTTCGCAAGTCCTTTACTTTGTAGATAATCCAATTCATGTAAGAAACCGAAAGTTCTAGAGTCAGCTATTTCATCCCTAAAATTTTGCTTTTTAACTAAGCTATGTTTTTGCTTACCTATTACTGGGCTTGCAAAATCAATTGATAAGTCAATATGTAGTCCATCATTAGGTCGTGCAAAAAGATCACAACCATTGTCTGTAACATAAACTTCTTTGAGAAGCTTTAAGTGCTTTTTGGATGCGTTTTGTGCTTTTATGCCTGCGTACTCTATCATAAAAACAAATGGCTTACTGCTTCCGTCCATGATTGGTACTTCAGGTCCATCTATTTCTACAATTATATTGTCAATGCCACATCCCCAAATAGCTGCCATTAAATGTTCGATAGTCGAAATTTGCGTACCGGCGATATTTTTGATTGATGTTGATAATGTTGTATCGCATACATTGCTGTATTGTGCAAATACTCTGTTATCGACTTGAGAAATGTCTGTGCGTATAAATACTACACCGCAATCAGCAGGTGCTGGCTTTAAAGTCACCTGTGTTTTTCTTCCTGAATGCATCCCAATTCCATAGCAACTAATAGGGTTCTGAAGGGTTTGCTGCATAATTATCTTGTCAATTAATTACTAAACATACATAATTTCTCATAACAGCATTCTAAGTATACACTGAGTAAGAGGGCAACGAAAATTTTGTTACTAAATGTTTCATATGCATTTTTTTAAAAAAACTCTAGACCAGTAAAAAAACTTTTGCTATAAGTTTGCCTAGCTATTTTTGCCAGTCATTATTTTGGCAGTTTTTAGATGTAGCTGTTAAAATTGTTCCTCGGTAGCTCAGTGGTAGAGCAAACGGCTGTTAACCGTTCGGTCGCTGGTTCGAATCCGGCCCGAGGAGCCATCTTCTTCTATAAATCATTTTAAAGATGTTTATGTAATTATTTGCACCCGTAGCTCAACTGGATAGAGTACTTGACTACGAATCAAGCGGTTAGAGGTTCGACTCCTCTCGGGTGCGCCATTCTCCATTTTTAGCAGTTTCGACGAATGTATCAAACGGTGGGCGTAAGGTGAACTCTAGCTTTCGGCCGTTTAATTTTACTGTCGATAGAACCAATTTTATTAGCTTCCTTTTTTTCTCATTTATCGACAGAAGAAATGTTTTATGTGCATTTGCCGCTAGATTCAGCACGTTGATCATATTTTCTGTAAAATTATCATCAGCATTATTATGCTCTTCTAATTCCATCATTATTATTCCTCTACGCCTAATAAGCTGATTTCGTTTCTCATCATGTTCTTTCTGATTGATTTTATCCTCTAAAAAGAAATCCATTAATTTATCAAGCTTGGCTTTGATTCTTGTTAATTCTTTATTCAATTCAGTAATTCTAGTTTTGTAATAGTACCTTTCTCCATCCGCAGAGCTTTTTACATATTCTATTACCTTTTTTAGAGTTTCAGGTTCTATATGCATTGATCTGAATATGTCTTCAATCTGTTTTATTACCTCTTCTTCCTTAACAAAAATTTTCTTTTCTGGGGCATCTGGATTCCACGGGCCAAGATAAGTTACTTCATAGACACTCCCATCAGTACGTTTTCTTCTTTTTGTCTCGCATGATACTACCTTGCCAGTAGTGGCACATGTAATCAATCCCCTAAGCATATAATCTATTCCTCCCCATTTAAATGGCTTTTTGTTCCAGCCTTTCCTGACTGATGTACATTTGTCAAATAATTCTCTAGTGATAATTGGCTCATAAACATGTGGATAATGCTTATTCCCTTTCTTATAGTACATTACTCCATAATAAAATGGATTGCATAATATCGCATGAACATGTGATCTGCATAAATAACCTTGATTACCCCTATAATTAGTTAATCCCCATTCTTTTGTTTTTTTTAGCATCTGAGGAATAGTATAAGTTCCTGTAGCATATTTCTCAAATAATTTCTTCACTAATGGTGCACGTTCTGTGTCTACAATGATTTTTCCTTTACCTCTTCCACCCTTTATATGTAAATAACCAATTGGTGCTGTACTAATCCACTCACCGCAAAGCAACTTTTGTTCTATACTGCGATTCACATTATCTCTTAAACTATCAACAAAGCTTTGTGCCATTACCACATTCATATTCCACATCAATTTTTCATTGGAGGTTGAGTATTTATGGATAACACAATTTTCAACATGAAAATGTAATTCTATTTTTTCTTTTTCAATCAAATCATTTAGTAGTGGGGACTCCTTAAAACCTCTTTGCAATCTATCAACCTTATCGGTAACTATGGCTGTTGTTCCTCTTTGTTCCTTTGCATATTTTAAGGCTTCCATAAATTTCTTACGATTACCTACTGTAGATGATTCTATTAGCTCATACACCTTGATTAACTCTAATTCACGACGTATACAATATTCCTCTAATCTACGTCTTTGAGCATCAATTGAATAGCCTTCCTCTTGTTCTTTTGATGATACTCTTGCTAAAATTATAGCCTTAGTTGCTTTTTTTCTTTCTTGTATAGTCATAATTACCTACCTGTTTTTATTTCAGTGTTTTTTAACTGATTTTTTCTTTTTGTTGAATAAACGTAACTAACTGTAATATGTGCTTTTGAGCTAACTGTAGAAAATCAATATCATTAGCTTTGATAAACTCAAGCTGCAATTTGCCAAATGCATCTTCCCTGTATACTGCAAAATCTATTACTCCAAATAGTATCAATGCTCCAACTATCGAGCAGGGAAGGATATTATCAACAGATCTATATTCCTTCTCTTCCATGATTACGGTAATTGGACGATATTCTTGGTTGATAATATTTATCAATCTATAAAAAACGTTAGCATCATATTCGTTTTTACTCTTGATGATTTTAATTATTGATAAGTCATTTTCAGAGCAGAGATCAGTTAATTTGTATTGCAATTCCCTATTACCATACCAACATGGTTGGTGCATTAGAATAACTGCCTGTCTTATTTTACTAAGCTTATTTTCTTGCTCCTTCATACGGGCTATTATTGCTCTGTAATGATAAATTGCATGATGTAAGCCTTGATGTTCTTTGCCTATTATAAATTTAAATCTTATCTCCTTATCTTTGGTATATGATCTGTCATAAAGTAAGATATTTGCTATCTGAGCTGATGATAAAGTACCAAGTACAGTACAGATATGCATATTTGTTGATAAGTCAAAATTATCTTTATCGGTAATTACTGTAATGTTACTCTTCCAACTGATAGCTATTTTTATTAGTTTATTTAAAACCTTAAAATTAGGTTTAGTTTTTACCTGAATAATTTTTATTAGATCAAAACTATTTCTGCAATAATCTATCAATTTGACTTTATGATCTGGATTTTCCAGATAGTAAGGACTTAGTAAAATAATAGCTTTTTGTTTTGTATCCATAATTACTTTCCTCCGCCATTTTTATAGGGCGTATCTTTTACTAATTTTCTATTGACAATAGCAAGTAATTGAGCAAAAAAATTCTCCGCAATCATAAAAAAAGCAAAATTATCTTGCACAAAATTCAATCTTAATTTCTTACTTGTAGTTTCTTCCCAATAGGTGCAGATGTTAATCAGTTTAGTTGTAGCAAGCGTTGCCAGTATACAGCAGCTCATTACCTGCGAGTATGTAGCATAGCTATATTCCCCAATCACTATCGTAATTGGCTGATCCTGCTTGTTAATAATTTCAATTAGCTCATAGAATATGTTAAGATCATAATTATGATCAGTTTTAATAATTCTGATTATTTCAAGATTATTACTAATGCAGCAATCTCTGATTTTTTGTTGATTAAAGCTGCCGTATTGATTATCGGATAATAATAAAATAATAGCTTTTCTATTTTCAGATTTAGTATGTGTTATTGACATAACGGTTCCCCCTTTTAGGTTAAAACAAAGAGGTCTGAGACAGTAAGATACTGCCACAAACCAACTGTTTTGACCACCTGAAGGAAAATAAAAACTTTGAATTTGTATCCTCCCACAGGAAGTCGGGGAGTTTCTAGAACCGTCACTGACAGTTATGTTAGTCTTTAGTTTAAATAAACCTATTGTATACACTAACATCACCCCGACCATAAAATCGAGGATTACACCATTTATACGGTTGGTGTACAATATACCGCAGTGACAAGAGGCTAGAACACCCCAGAACAGCAACACGCTGTTCCAACTATCATTCTTAAACAAATTCCTACTATTGTCAAGAAGCTTCTGAATTCCATCGGTCATTTCATTAATTCTCTAACAAACTGTTTCCATACATGTTCCTAATGTCCAGAACTATCGATTCATATAGCTGCTCTTTGTCACTGTTTGTTGTAGCTGCATTGTTATTCAACTCCTGTTCTTTTTCCCTAATTACCATACTTTTTACCTTTGCCATTTTTTTACTCCTATTGTATTTTTTAAATTCGCTAAAAACCCATCCCCCCACTTACTAGTATGGGGGGCAAGAGGGGAATTACATTTAACATAGCTAAAGCCCTTGATATCATTGACATTGCAGCCGGGAAAACTTGATTTTCTTTCTCCATTTTGGGCAAACTTGAATTATTGCTAAATTGTTGATATTCTATCTTTTTGTAATTCAAGTTTTCCAAGTTTGCCCAAGTTTTTTTAAGTTTTCCAAATTTTCCCTGATTTTTGAAAAACTTGGTAAACTTCAATCTTCCAGCCGTTTTCTCAGACATAGTCATTTCCTCCATAATTTACCCATATATGTTGATTCTCTACTGGAAAAATTGCATCCAACTCATGATGCCTATAATGAGTCGGCAATACTCTTTGTACCTCACCATTCTTACTAATAAGCTCCATCCCCTGAAAGCACATTAATCCATATTTAGAGGTACATTTCTCTAAACCGTATTTTTCAGAATCTTTAAAGAATTTGATATATCCCTTAGTCATTAACACATCGATTCTCTCCCTGATTGATTTTTGACTGCCAAGTATGATACCTTCAAAAGCTTTACAAAAAGCTGCAATAGTATAAGCTCGTCCTTTTGATGCTTCTTCTGCTAAAGTATCAAGGATTATCTGATCTCTTCTATCTCGCTCAGAGCTTAATTTCATAGCTCTATATTTATTAACTACCGGCACTCTTAAAGAGCTTTCTTCTATCCATTTATTGTTCTTTCTTAATAGAATCTTAGTTGGAATATCAGAGCCATTACGGAGTTCAAAGATCAATTCTCGTTCTTGTGGATTCATCTCTGATCGCCTTAAAATAGCTCCACTTGTGTAATAACCTCTTAAACTACTGGCACCGCTAAAAGCTGCAAAAGGCTCTTCTTCAAACTGTTTATTACTAAGTTTTTTAGTATGATGAACCAAAATAATACCGGCATCAGGATTGATCATATCTCTAAGAGGCTCTATTCTTCTTTGCAGAAAAAATAACATTGCATCATTTTCATTCTCGGTAGAACCATCCCTGCCTCCATCAAATACATTACGCAAAGGATCAACTGCTATGATGTCCGGTTTAGCTGGAAAGGTCTGATTTACATGCTCAGCAATTGCAGTGATTGTTTCTTTGCTTAAAAATAACTTAGTATTTGGAGTAATGAAGAGATTATCTTTTGCTTTTTCTACTAACTCTGCAGGTAGTTTCATATTCTTTAATCTTTCACGTAAATAATGATAACCAATCTCTGCCTGGAAATAGAAAATACGTAAAGGGTTTGAAGGTTTAAAACCGATAAATTCTTCTCCTGCTGCTAAATGCACAAATAAAGATAAAAGAAAATCACTCTTACCAACTTTGGGAGCACCACCAAATACTAATAAACCATTTGGAGTTAAGATACGTGGAGCAATAATATCATCCGGCATTGGAGTATTGTCAGCTAAAAAGCTATCTAGTGCAAAGCTGGAAATCTTTGTAGAGCTTTCGTTAGTTTTATTGTTATTACTATTATTGCTTTGAATATTTTTTGCTAAAATATTGTCAGATTCCCTAACATGCTTTGTCCATAAACCATCAACCAGAGCTTTAAGACGATCTTTTGGCCAAGGCGGTATAACATTAGCTATATTATAAGCACATATCTCTTCCCAGGCTTGGTTTTTGCTAATTATCCCATCATGATAACGACGTAACCAAAAACCAACTATGCGCTGTAGGTGATGAAATCTAGTTCGCTCACCTTCTCCACCTTCATGCACTTTATTAGTTATTAGCTGTTTAAAAGATAATTTTGAATCTAATAAATTAGAATTTAATGCCATTGAATTTAATGAGGTTGCATTATTATTAGCTTGAGGTAAGAATTGGACATTTTCTATTAACTCCTCAAGTTCATATTCTATAGGCTGATAAGAACGTATCTTCACCGGCTTATTTGTTCCACCTTTATGATAGACTGAACCTGCTACCCTAATTGGTTGATGTGCTGATTTGAAGTGAGTATCCCCTCCTATTAACAAAGCTAATTGATGCCTAAGATGTAACAACTTTTGTAATTCATTATTTTTTACTGAATTAATAAGCTGCCAGTAAATATGTAATTTCTTATTACCCTCTGCGGTAATTCCTCCCGATTCAACAATCATGGTTGGAGTACCGAGTTTAGATGATAAAATACCTAATTTCTTTTCAGTATTACCGGTATCAATGTCAATTAGGAGTGTTTGCATTTTTATAATATGCCTACTTCCAGCTTGACCTGCTTTTAATACTGTTCCTGGTATTACATAAAAGGCCATTTTGTTTTTATTGGCTTGGTTAGCAAATTTAGTCGCATTAATAATGAAATTATCATTAGCTTCTATCCAGATATTATATGCTGCTTTTTGATGAGTACTTCCTTTCTCTGGAAAAGAGCGACAAGGAATAAGATCAGTGCAACTACTAAATACAACATGGAAAAAAGTTTGTAAGTCATTCTTGTTAATATTATTCATCGCTGCCCCTATCTTCATTAATTACTAAATCATTAATAGTCAGGTCATTAGATGCTGCTTGCTTCATTACTAAGTTATAACTTTTATGTTCAGGGGTAATAGCAGTTCTGATCACATTCTTTTTACCGTACTTATCATCATCAGCAACATCAATCCTAGCAATAAACTCTATGCCGTCTAGATCAGCGAGATTATTTATTTGTCTGGCTTTTATTGCCTCCGGTGAATTATCATTATCAGCAAAGCCTGAGCTTGAGTTGAGGATAGCCCTGATAAATCCCCTACCGATGTCACCCCAGTAATTATCATTTCTAGGGCTATATAATCCAATTAAAGACCAAATCTTACGACCAATATATTCACCGGCTAATATGGTATATTCGCAGTTTAAATAAATAGAATCAGTAGCATCACTTCTAGTAGCATAATTATTGGTTAGTCCCAGTGATTTATCATTATTACCACCCGGTTTAATTTTAAGATTTACTTTGGCAATAGTTCCTTTTGGTATTAAGTCGTAATTAGTTACTTCTGCATCACTAAAATCGCAGAAATTAATTTTTCTATTTTCTTTTAGATTTTCCATTGATATTTTCCTCCTTTGTAATTAATGTGTTTTGTACAAGTAGAGTTGAAATGTTTCAGATTAATGGCAAATTCCAACCACTCTTTGGTTCTTCTGGCAGTTTCTAACTCTGTTACTGCCCTACCAAGTAGTTCCATTAACTGATTCTGTGGATATTTTGATAAGGTATCTATCGGTACATGCATTATTGCATTTATTATAGTTTTTCTTTTCATGAAACGTCTCCTTTAAAAATTGATAAGTAGTCAGGAGCTAAAACCACAAAAAAATTTGCTCCTATTATTTATATCCAAGATTTGCGCGTAAAAAGTGCCACTCTATTAGCAATTTTTTTTATTTTTTTTCAAAAATTAAGATTATAATCTTCTATATCCCTTTCTTTAACCGGTGTATAAGCTAATAAAAAATTTTCATTTTTATTATTATTGATACTTATAATTGGCAAAAATCTTTTTTAATATTTTCAATTTTCGATAAAATGTACGACGAGACATTCCTGTATGCTGAAGAATTTCATTAATGTTTTTGTATTGTAATAGTTCATATAGATCGTAAAGATCATTAGGTAGTGTTTTTAGTATTTGCTTGACTTCAATTTCAAACTCTATATTCATTTGTTCAATTGAATCAAAATCATCATAATCATAAAAAGTTGCATTTGATGATATAATATCAATCAATAGGCAGGTTTGTTCTTCATTATTATCTGCAATAGGTTCATATAATGAATGTATAGATATCTTGTAATCATTTTTCTGAGCTAATCTATGAGTAATTAAATTTATTGCTTTATCTCTAGTAATTCTTTTTACAAAGGTAGATAGAGAAGATTTATCAGGGTTATAATTAACAAGTTTATTCAACACTTCAATAATCAACTCTTGCTCCAAATCCTGAAAATCATCTTTTGAAAAATACTGATGATTGATGAGTTGATAGACTTTACGACGTACGATTGAAACAATGACTGGATTAATTCCGTCATATTTATTATTGGAATACATATGCTTTCTCCATTGATTAGTTGGCGAGTACTAATTCAGTGTAGAAAAGGCCAAGAGTATTTAATCTGTGAGTTGTGTTTGTTAAGGAATAATTAGTAATGCTTGATAAATATCAAACTAAAAAAACCTTTTAAATAAAGCCATTAACAGGGTGTTTTTATTGTAAATCAGCAGTTAGATATGATATAATTTTAGTAATTAATGTATTAATAAATGAAAAGTCATGAAGCTAGCAATTTGGTTGCAAAAAAATGATCTAATGCCAACGGAATTTGCCAATAAAATTGGTGTATCTCCTAGTATGATTCATAAGTATCTTTATGAAGATGTAATCCCTAGACCTAAATTAATGAAAGCTATCCATGAAAAGACATGCGGAGCAGTTACTGCTAATGATTTTTATGATTTACAATAGTTGTTGATATAAAAGGAATTTACACAGAGTAAGTATTAACTTAATTAAAGAAGAGAGTTTAAAATTATTTTTGCAAATATTAGTTTCTAATGAAAATAATTTATTAGAAATATAGACTATGTCAAAAAATGTAAGTAATATAAATGAATCTTACATCTACTGGAATTTAGATATGAGATAGCAGAATTATCAGTAGTAAGGTCAGAAAACTAGAGATAGGGAGTAATTTGAATTATGTCAGGACTTAAAGTAGGTGATATTGCCCCAGATTTTAATATAGACTCAACAGATGGAGAATTATCTTTAAAAAATTTTAAAGGTAAAAACATTGTTCTCTATTTCTATCCTAAAGACATGACACCCGGATGTACTGTACAGGCAAAAGATTTTTCTTCTCTAAATCAAGAGTTTCAAAAATTAGATACTCAGATCATAGGAGTATCAAAGGACAATCTTTCCTCCCATATAAAATTTATTGATCAAGAAAATATACCATATCCTTTATTAGTTGATACAGAAGCACATATTTGTAAGCTTTATGACATTTTAAAAGAGAAAAATATGTTTGGTAAAACTTACATGGGAATTAATAGAACCACATTTTTAATTGGAAAAAATACTAAGATTTTAAAAATATGGTGTAATGTTAAGCCAAATGGACATGCGCAAAAAGTACTTGATACATTAAAAACACTTGATACAACCGGCTTGTTAGATTTAGCAGCTATGGATTAAGCTAATAGTTTTTTACTGTAGATTAAGGATAACAATCCTTCTTTAGAAAACTTAAACTTTGATGTATCTACTCAGTAGGGCTTCTATTATCAATTTTACTTATACAAACAGATAGACTTATCCATACTCAAAAATGATTGTGAATTCTTAAGAGTAGCAACTAAATCATATTGTGTTGCATCTGTAAGAGTTACTAAACCAACCTATTAACTGTAATACCTGCAATATTTTGATAATTATTAAACATTACTTCGGCTTTTTAATCGTATAAATTTCATAAAAAGAAAAAATTGAAAAAATCATTTGGTTTGATTGCTAGGTTATAGAGAGGTTTCACGTTTCACTAAAAAGGAAACCCTATTGCAGCTGTACTATTACAAACATATAATATTTTAATATAGAGGAAAATAAAGTTATTGATATATCTAAGGAGATACAAAATCTTTACTTAGAAACATCGATAATCAAAGAGATAGAAAAAAAACAATAATGAAATAATATGAGCAGATAGTAGTTAAAAAAGTTTCCAACGGATATCTAAGATTTCGCAGTCAAGAATATCCGTTGGATTTTCCAAAAAGATCACATAAGTAACCTAGAAGGTAAATATGAATTTATATCAGAAACCTGTAAAGAGCAAGCAGAGTTTTTCCCTAAAATTATTTTTCAATCATCAATATAACCTACTAATCAAACTGTTGGTAGTAATTCACTTATATAAGAATCTTTTGGCTTTAGCTAGGAAAGGATATCAGATTTTTCCACAATATTTAATAAACAACAAGAGAGTAACTATATGAGCAGCTGGCCAGAATATGACAATATGTCGACCGATAGGAGAAACAGTAAGAAGTATAAAAAGCGAATTCAAAAAAGAACCAAGTTATTTGAAGACAGTCAGAAATCGATAAAACTTGCAGATGAATTAGAGACACAAGACAGGCGAAAAGCAGTTATGGCATATAAGAAATTGCGGGCAGCAAGAAACCCCAGCAATGATAAAGATATAGCTTTGTACCATTGTGACAAAAGAATCCAACTAAATTAACAGTTAAAAAATGCAAGAATTAAGAAAATATATTGCATTAGGTGCTTCTGCTATTGCAATTATTATTACATATTCGGAGCCTGCACTAGCGGCATTTGACCTAGCTAAAGGAGTAAAAGCCGGAACAGACCCGTTAGTTGCATTAACCCGAACTATGGATAACAAAAAAGCTGCATAGTAGTTGGTATTGGGTATTCTGGCTTTTTTAAACAACTAAAGAGTACCCCAATGAATATAGACTACGATACTTTGTTCTGCTTTGTCGATGATTTTTATAAAGGATTTGAAAATTGGTACAAAAAGTCTCTTCTTACTAGCGGTTTAAGAAAACGTAATAGACCAAGCAGTATGAGCTTATCGGAGATAATAACAATCTTAATAGCTTTCCATCAATCTGGTATGGCTTGCTTTAAATATTTTTACTTAGAACTTATGAGAAATAACAGAAATTTATTCAATTACTTAGTCCATTATGATCGCTTTATATCATTGATAAAGCTAGCCTTTCCTGCTGTATTATGCATGTTAAAATCCCTTGAGGGTAAGATAACTGAATACATGTTTATCGACTCTACTCCAATGGTTGTATGCCATAGGCTGTGAGAGAAACGTCATAAAGTTTTTAAAGACTTAGCTGGAAAAGGTAAGACTTCAACTGGTTGGTTCTTTGGCTTTAAGTTGCACTTTATTTTTAATAGTCACGGAGAAATTGTACGCATGCATGTTACTAGCGGGAATGTAGATGACAGGTCTCCAGTAAAGCAAATGCTAAAAGATATCTCTTGCAAACTTATTGGTGATAAAGGTTATATCTCCAAAAAATTATTCACTGAATTATTTGAACAGGGTACAACTTTAATCACTAAAATCAGAAAAAATATGAAGAATTGTCTAATGGATATAAATGATAAAATGATGTTAATGAAACGTCCATTTATAGAAACAATCTTCTCATCTATAAAGTCGTTAAACACCTTGATACATAGTAGACATAGATCTCCAATAAATGCATTTTGTCACTTATTTGCTGGACTAATAAACTATCAGCTTCGTACTGATAAGCCATCTTTAGAACAATTTATAAAATGAAATCGCTTATCCACAGTTCGGGTAAGATATAGAGATTTTAGAAATTATAGATAGTAAAAATAATCAAACACTTTGTTTAACAAAGGATAGTTATTTATATGCTAAAGCTTTGGTATCAGCAATGTGCGGCGTTACTAATTCTAGTGAGGGGCAAGGCTTGGTGGAGCGTATTATTGCAGCTGCATTGCTAAAATACGGTGATAATTTAGATGTATCCATCCTTGCATATTATATGAAGGAAGAAGCAGCAAAAGAAGGTAATCCTGATTCTGCGCAGTTAACTAGGATGTATAATAGTATTTACCCATATACTGAATCTGGCGTGCATGGGCGTTTTTTTAAAGCAGGTTCTCCTGCAACATTTAAAAAGCCGATAACAGTATTTGAGCTTGATGCCATAAAAGATGATGAGCCGTTACTTGCAGTAGTATTGCAGGTAATTCTAATGCAGATTACCAACCAGTTTCTACTTGGCGATCGTTCTAAGAACTTCATGTTAATAGTAGATGAGGCATGGCGTATTTTGGATTATGCAGCAGCTTTTTTAGAGAGTTTTGCAAGAACTGTACGTAAATATGGTGGTTCATTGGTTGTATGTACACAAGATTTAAGTAGTTTTGATAATTCTAAGGGAGATAGAAAGGCACAAGCTGCTGTACATGAATGTTGTACCTGGAAATTAATAGGACAGCAAGATGAAGTAGGTATGGCTACATTTTATGAGTCAGAGAATTACAAGAAATATGCAGGTCTTATAGAGAGTTTACATAAGCATCCTGAAAACAAATATGCAGAGATGTTGATTAGTACCAATCAGACTAAAGTAGTAGGTCGTTTGGTTACTGATCCATTTTCGGTAGCAATGTATTCAACGGAGAAGGAAGATTTTAACTTTTTAGAAACTGAAGAAAAGCAAGGTATACATTTGCAAGACTCTTTGCGCAAATTAGCTACTGAAAAATATGGTTTAAAACTAGGAGAAAAGTAAAAACAATTAAATAAAATTCCATGCATAAAAGATTAAGAAAACAGAGGAGATGGTTACAAATAATTCAAGATAGCACTCGATTTTTGATAGCGATATTAATTGTAAGCATATCCACGTCAGAAATATATGCAGTTGATCTTGGCAAGGTAGGAAATACATTCAGGATAGAAGAGGAAGCATTTACGTTAATGATGAAACGAAAATTAGAGGAAGTTGATATGGAGAAAGAGAGAAAAAAGATTGAGAAAATAGCAAGAGATAAAATTGAAAACCCTGCACCGGTAAAAGGCATCAGTGCGGCAACAGAGGAGAGAACATTTTACTTTGATCCAACATATATATTGGATAAGGATGTGGTGTTGCCAAATGGTACTATATTGCATAAAGCAGGAACAAAAGTTAATCCACTTGAGCATATGAATCTAAATAGAAGGTTGTTTTTAGTCGATAGCAGGCAGCAGGAACAAGTCGAGTGGTTAAAGGAGCAATTAAATAATCTAGTAACTGATCAAAAAGAGTTATTCGAAGACAGGATTATATTAGTAGGTGGTAGTGTTTTTAAATTAAAAGAGGAATTAAATCAAAAACATGCAGATAAAGTGTTCTTTGATCAGCATGGAGAGTTAATTACTAAGTTTGCTATTAAGCATAGTCCAGCAATAGCTTATCAAGAAGGATTTAAAATACGTATTGACGAGATTAATTTGCAAAAATAGAAAAATTAAAAACAAAACTAATAAATGATGCTAAGAAGCAAAAAAACTATGAAACTAATAGAAGAGTAAATAATGGGATTAAAATTGCAAGCTAGAACAGAAATTATAAAGAAATTTAGAATAAGGTATCTTACTAGTAATAATAAGCCACTGAGTATAGCAATATTATTATTGCTCTTAATTTTACTTAGCTTTGCCAAACCATTATTAGCATTAATGTTAATTGTTACTTATGGTTTAGTTTTTATGTGGGCGGTCAGAGATAAACATTAGGTTAATGAAGTAGGTTTTAAGGGTAAAGGAAATAATAAAATTACCAATGGTAGAAAAAAATAAAGAGGTTAGAGAATAATGAGTAAAGCTACTAGAAGAATATTGGAAAGAATTAAAGTTTTGGACGCAGAAAAAGCTAGATTACTTATACTTAGGAAAGAGGAGATATTTAACATACTCCAAATAGCGGGGGGATTGACATTGGATAATAACCTGCTTGCTGGTCTTGCAATTTATGCATCTAATCCAGAAAATGATAATTCACAATTTTTACAGCAATTGTCAAAGTTAGGAAAGAGTAAAATACCCAGTAGCAAAAACAGGAATATTACTGACGCAACTAGTAAAAAATCTACTATGCAGCCAAATGCAACTAAGGAGGAGTAAATTGATGGATAGAAAAGCAGATGCTAGGAAAAAGATACAGTTAGGTGGTTTGATAGTAAAAGCAGGTCTGGATTACATGCATCCACAGGATGCATACATACTATATGGCATGTTACTGGATTGCAGAAATACTCTAGAGAATAAACCAGAAGTTAAAAAACATTGGGCACGTTTAGGAAAGAGATTATTAATTGGAGAGAACAATTAACGATTGCTATGGTGATGTAATGGACATATAATACACAATATATACTATAATAGTGTATTAAATGTGCGTTAATAAAAATGAGGTGATTATGAGTAATATTGAAGTAAGACTAAGAGTAGAGTCAGAATTAAAAAAGAATGCTGAATCTGTATTCCAGAATATGGGAATGACAATGTCTGAAGCAATTAGAATATTTTTAAAACAGTCGGTTAATTCATCTGGACTACCGTTTAGACCACATTTGAATTCCCCTAATAAAATAACCTTGCAAGCATTTAAATCTGCCGAAGAAGGTGATTTTGATGAGTTATCGGAAGATGATTTTAGCAACTACTTGCAGGATCTTGATAATGAGAAAAATTAGAATAGTTAGAGAGTTTAAACGTGATCTTAAGAAAGTAAAAAGAAGAGGTAAGAGTTTAGTTAAATTAGACAAAATTGTTGGTATGTTGTTAAGAAATAAAAAACTAGGAGATAAGTATAGGATACATAAATTACAAGGTAATTACAGTAATAAATTAGAATGTCATATAGAGCCAGATTGGCTACTTATATATGAACTTAATGAAGATTATTTGACCCTATATAGAACTGGTTCTCATGCCGATTTATTTTAAGAATTAAATTATATAAATACAACAAAAGAAAAAAGATAAATAATTGAGTAAAATAAGAAAATGAAGCACCCCCAGTGCAAACTGGTCTTTAGTTCACGTACGCCAATACTCCGAGCAAAAGACCAGCGAGCTTATCTATATAAACAGATAATATTGCTAATATTGATTATAGGCACATCAATACCGGCAAATGCAAGTGTAACTTGCAAAGGGCATTTCGTCAACCCTATTACTGATGTGTGCTGGGGATGTTTGTTACCTATTTCTATTGGCGGTCTATCTATTGGTAAGGGTGGAAGTCCTAAAAAGCGTGATATTAAAAATCCTAGCTCACCTGTATGCGCTTGTAGTAAGTTTGGCCAGCCTGTACCTATACCTGGTATTTCTATTGGTTTTTGGGAGCCGGTACGTTTAGTAGATATAACAAGAACACCCTACTGCTTGGTAAATTTAGGTGGCATAGCTATTGGTTCTGATCATAAAAAGATAGGTAGTCATCGCAAAAGACATGGTAGTGCAGAGCGCAGCTTTTATCACCTGCACTATTACGTCTATCCACTAATATATTGGCTAGAGTTACTTACTGACTTTATGTGTCTTGAGAAATCTAGCTTTGACGTTGCTTATATGAGTGAGTTTGACGTCACCTGGAACGATCCTAAATTACAGAGCCTACTTAATCCTGAGGCAATCTTATTTGGTAATCCAATAGCACAAGCGCAACAGCAAGTACTGCAATAGATAGCATGTTCTGGTGTGGTGGATGCTGGGGCAATATATATCCGTTTAGCGGCGCAAATGCCGATCATGTTGGCGGGGTACAAAATAGTTCACTATTAACAGCTAGAATCTTAGCTAAGATGCATCGCATAGGTTTAGCGCAAGAGACATCGACTACCGATAGCAGTATTAACGGCAAGATATGTCGTAAATATAGAGCATTAAAGATCAAAAAAAGTCAATACAAATTACAGATGGTTAATCCTAAATCTAGTTCAGATGATTTAGGTTGTTGGCCACTAGGTTTAAGCGATATGGCTTATTCTGCATTTAAAGAATATCCGTATGACGGACAAGATTGGGGGTACTTGATATGGCGCAAAAAAAATTGCTGTCTGTTTTGATTCTAATACTTGCATTTACTTTAAGTGCAAGCGGCAAAGAGGCATTTGAATTAAAGGAAGAAGATATGGAATTTGCAAATAATTTAGCAAGAAAATCAAGAAAAGCTAGTTTACTGGCTATTAAAGAAAAATGGCTTGAGCTACAGATGTTAAAAGTTAACTCATCAAATCAATCAGTTTTGTCTAATATTGAATCTTTAGATAATCCGCTATCTAGATTATCTGCAAATACTACTCTTAGGGTATTTGTATCTGGTTCAATGGGCAAGCAGCTACTTAAAAACTATATAGAGCAGGCAAAAAAATATAAAGCAGTTTTAGTATTTAATGGCCTACCAAATGGTTCATGGCGAGAGCTTGCAGAAATTATCTATGAAATCACTGGTGGCACTGCTGAAAACACTGCAGTACAGCTAGATGATATAAGTTTTAAAGAATATTCCATCAATAGCGTACCAAGCTTTGTTTTAAGTAGCCAGGAAGATGTTTTTAACCAAGACAAGGTAGTAGTGTACGACAAAGTATATGGCAATATTGGTATTAAGCGAGCATTAGAGGAAATATCCGAGAAAGGAGATCTGTCTGAAGTAGCCCAAGAAATATTAGATGAGGCGAGGTTGTAACGATGATTCAATTAAACGTAGCCTCTTTATTATTTGCATTAATAGTTGCAATCTCTTTATCTGCAAGAGCGGAATACTCTGATCCAACAACTATGGTTAATGTGAATGAGCAAACGGATTTATTTGAAAAATCCATGGATGATTGGGGTCGTCTGCAAGACCAAATCATAAATCAAAAATCATCTACATTAGAAGGGGTTAAAGGCAAGCAAGGTCTTGATTCTATCAGCAGCAAGAGTCAGTCAGAAATAAAATCATCAGTAGGTAGCCTATCATCTATCAAAGCTACAGACCTAAATTCAAGAAGTACGGAAGAACTATCTAAAGATAATATCATGAATGATATTTATGTTGATTTTAGTCGTCCTTTAAACAAGCAGCATATGGTTGATGCTAAGAAACTAGCCAAAGGTCAAGATAGGTTGATGGGTAACTTACTTAACAAGTTAAGGGAAATTGGTGTTGATTGTAAAACAGTAAAGGGCCCTGTTGAAAAAGAGCCAACATATTACTTACAAATAAAAAAAACCCAGCATAAAGATACAGTCTATAACAAAACTATTTGTGAAGAGCTTCGTAATCGTTATAGATGCACAGATTCAGTTTCACTGACCTGTAAAAGACGAGGTAAGGGATATGGTGAATGGGAGCCGAGAAAAATCAGATTTAATGGTCATGTGCTGCATAACACAAAAATGGATTGGGGATTTGCAATTAAATGGAAATATAAAAGGTGGGGATGGCATATTAGTCCTAATCATCCTAGCTCAAAAGCTTTTAGTGGCCCTGAAGCTCAAGTTGATTCAAAGTGGAGAAAAAACCCAGCTGCAATTATAGCAGATGCACGTGCTTATATTGCTCTGCAGCTTGGAGTTTCTATAGAACAAATAGGTGAGCATGTGCAGTTTCCTGCAAGTGGTAGAGGAATTGGCAATATAGGAGGTGTTGGTTGTAGGTGGCGTGTTGTTTGGGATGAATATGAGTTTGGTTATAGCTATAGAGATGCATACGATACTTGTGAAGAGTGGGAAGAGGATTGGACTGAGCGTTGCGACTTAGACAAGATAGCTGCGCCAGTTTCCAGCAGACCAGGCCAGAGAGGGTAGTTATGGGATTAAATATAATTAAGACTATTCTAATTTGCTTATTTTGTTTTTTACTTGCAGAGACTGCATTTGCAGGTACACGCTTTACTTCTAGCTATTCTTGCAGTGATGCTAAAAAGGTTTGCGTTAGTAGCGGAATGCGAGAAGTTGATGGTTTTAAGGTTACCCGTGATTGTTGGGAATGGGCATATGTAAAAACTTGCAAATATCCAAGCAAGAATGATTGTCGTTTATATGGGCATTGTTATGCGAATGGTGATAAGGGTTGCCTGTTACAGGATTCACAGGGCAATTGCGTTAATATGCAGCGAGAATTCTCTTGTAAGAGTTGGGATGTTGTTAATTTAAAAAATCAAACATCTAGGATGGGCTTTAAAGAAAAGCCAGGCAAAGATGGATTAGTTTGTAAAGGCGTTCCATGTATTGATGGACACTGCGTTGATAAGTCATATGAGACTAATGGCAAGATGATGGATTCGCTGTCAAAACTATATGCAACAAGCAATATGAATCCTGATAAGGATGGTAATTTTAATTTATTTGAAGGTGCTACTAGCGGATGTTCAAAGAAAGCTCTTGGATATTCTAATTGTTGTCGCATTGGTAAAGTAGGATGGGGCAAGAATATTGGAGCAAAATGTACCAAAGATGAGAGAACTCTGATGGAGCAGAGAAATAAGAATCTTTGTGTATATGTGGGCTCTGAAAAAAAGAAGAGAGCAGGAGTGCATATTCTAACCAAGCATCGTTATTGCTGTTTTGGCAATATTCTTGACAAGGTGATTCAGGTAGAAGGTCGGAAGCAGCTCAGAAGGAGTTTTGGCACTGGAAGCAATCCTGATTGTAGGGGGTTGTCATTGAAGGATATTCAAGCAATTGATTGGAATAAGGTTGATTTCACAGAGTTTATCGAAGATTTAAAAGTTAAGTTTGCAGGAAGTTATAAAGCTCCTACTGCATCTGAGCTAAAAGATACTATAGAAGGATCGCTTACTAGCATTAATGGATTCGACAGCAATTTAGATGTAGCGGGGAGTGTTGATAGTGAGAGCTTTGATATAAACAATCCAAGTAATTTAGGTGGTATTAACAGCAATATTAAGGATGATTCGTGGGAAGCACAGGAAGAGTGCAGAATTGCCGCAGAAAAGAGAGAAAAAGAGCGTTTAGCAAGACTTGAGGCTGAAAGGTTGGAGCAGGAGCGTTTGGCTCGCGAAGAGGAAGAGCGAAGAATCCGCTTAGCTCAAGATCAAAGACGTGGTCATCTAACTAGGTTAAAGAGCTCTAAAACATCAGAATTATCTAAGGCTAGTAGTAGGGTTACAAGGCTTAAGCGTGAGCGTGATAATGCTCATCATATTATGATGGATCAATATTCAAGATCATCACATAGCAGTTATGGGGATATATATAGAGATTTAGTACAACACGTTAGATTTGCGGAAAGAGATAAAAAACGTATTGCAGGAGAACTAATAGATATTGATAAGGAGCTTGAGAATCCACTATTACCAGAAAAAGTAGAGAGAAAAAAGCAAGTTAAAGAAAGAGAGTTACAATCAGCTAAATCTGAACTTGCTCGCATTGAGTCAGAGCAGCGTAAACATTCATATATGTCTTCTTCTTTCAGGGTTTACTTACGTTATTGGCGGGGTGAAGTAAAGCGTTTGGCAAAGGAAATAAAAGAAGGGGCGTATTAATATGAATATTGCAGTTAAAACAAGGTTTGCTAAAGCACTTGCAGCATTAATATTGATGTTAGGAATGACTAGTGAGGCACTGGCAAACAATAAGTTCTTTGAGCAGCGTTATTGGGGTTGGTTGTGGTTTGAAGAGAAGGATAGAAAGGAAGACAAAAATATAGATACTTCTATTCCTACTCCACAAGAAGCAAAAGATTCAATAGAAGCTAGAAAGCAGGCTTTAGATAACGCTCGTAATATTATGTTAGAAGCAGCTTACAGGCCAAACGTAAGCAAGCAAGAGTTTCTAAAAGCTGTAGAGAATTATCGCAATCTAGAACAAGAAATGCAATTCATGGCTTTAAAAGTTGGTATAGCTTGGGATGAGACTAATTTATTAAATCCTGAATATTTAGATGAACTCAACCATCCAAGTAATATGTATGGCCGTAAGAAAAAAGAAGAACTTGATGCAAAGCTTAATACTGCAATTTTAAAGGAACTTGCAGCTAAGAGCGAGATTTTTGTATTTAGAAATGGTAATTGTGGTTATTGCCATACCTTAGAAAAGCATCTTAATAGATTTGCAAATAAATATGGTTTTAAAGTAGAAGCAGTATCACCTGATGGTAGTACCAGTCCTTATTTTAAAACCACTCATAGCAAGGAATTAATTATAGCTCTTGGTCTTAAACTAGTACCTACAGTGTTCTTAGTTGCAGATAATGATACTCATCGTTATGAAATTGCCAGGGGACTTGTTTCCATAGAGGGCTTGGAACGTAACACTCTGCAAGTAGCTGCATTGTTAAAGCAAAATATATCTAAATCTAATGTTATAGGGTTAGGTAAATGACGGTAATAATTAAAATAATAGATAAATTATCAAAGAAATTTAAGATATATGCGGTAATATTTTTTTATTTACTCTTATCTGCAAATAATTCATTTGCCGGAATAGAGAAGATAATAGGCACGCTTGCGCCAAAATCCTCTATGACCAATGTAACCCATATAGCAATTGTTCATGAGCAGGAAGCGGGTCATATTATGGGTGGTAGTGTATCTATTAGTGCACCTGCCCTGCAAGATTTACATTTATTAAATGCAGAAGCTCCATCTTGCCGTTTTGGAAGTTCTTGTGATATGTCATTAGATTTTAATGCAGGTGGTTTATCATTTGCAAAAGGTCCTGCACTTTCTGCATTTCTAAAGCAACTTGCAAATCATGCACAAACTTACGGTGCTATTTTAGCCGTACAAACACTTTGTCCGCAATGTGAGCAGATTATGACCTGGCTACAAGAAGCAGCACAAATGATAAATAGTATGGCAATACCTGCCTGTAAGTCGATGGAAATGATTAGTGGTGGTATGAAAACAGCTGCAGATGCAGCAGCAGATTCTATCAAGCAAACATTCCTAATTGCCAAGGGTGAGCGGGATGATATGACTAGTTTGCAGAAAAAATCTAAGCAATCTGACGTTAAATTAAATGATGAATCTACTGGTAATGCACCTGAGCTTAAAAGCCTACTTGGTGATAATTTCAATTTAGTTTGGAAGGCACTTGATGAGCGTGCTGTAAGTATGGCTGATAATGAGCTTAAGGAATTCTTAATGACTTTATCTGGTACTGTTATTGCCAAGAAAGAAAGCGGAGTGCCGTCATTTTCGCATAAGAGAAGTTTGATTAATGAAGATAATTTAGCAAAATTCATCGGAATTGATGAAAATGTAGATAGCATCATGATTTATCGATGTGATGAAAATAAGAAATGTCTTAATCCTAAAAAGCAAAAAGCCGGTATTGATAAAGCTAAAACATTTAAGGCTAAAATAATCACTTTACTAACTTCGATAGTAAAGAAAGTTGCAGCAGATGGTAATAGCGAACTAACTGCTGAAGAGCAAACTTTAGTTGCTTTAACTAATACTCCTCTACTTTCCAAAATAGAAGATGATTTTATTGAATATGGCGGCAATCTCAAAGCAGTAATTATTGCCCAACATCAAGGAATAGATGTGCTTTGTTATGAAATCGTCACTAAATATCTTGCGCAGATGTTAACAGAAGTTAGGGAAGCAGTATCTGAGTTAAAATATGGACAAAAAGGCGATATAGGAGCTTTTACCGCCTTTGAAAAACAAGCCGGCAGCACCATGTCCATGCTCGGGCGAGCTAAAGATCATGCTTATAATAGACATGCTGCAATTGTTAGCTACCAAGATCGCATATTACAAAGAAATAAATATCATCGCAATACAATACATAAAAGGTTAAGGAAATGATTCATCTAACGATTCATACTTATGGTTATGTTGAGTTAATAATACATGTATTAAACGGGATTGCTAAATTCCGTAATTCAGGTGCATTTGATATTATAGTAGGATTTACTACTTTAGTAATCGGTACTTATTATGCATTGTTAATGGCTACCAATACAACCACTGAAGGTTGGAAAATATATTTTAGGAAGCTACTTAAAACAATAGCTTTTGTATCAGTATTGATCTTACCAACCATATCAATGGTGGTAAAAGATCACGTATCTAAGAAACCACCAAGAGTAATAGATAACATACCTGTAGCTTTTGCTTTGCCTGTTGGAATTATGGAACAATGGGGTTATGTCTTAACTAAGGGTTTTGAGCAGGCATTTAATTGGAGTGGTGCTAAAAAAACTAATAACTTTTCAGAATATGGGATGGTATTTGGTGCAAGGCTTGCAAAAGAATTAACCGAAGCTAAAATACGTGATCCTGAAGTAGTAGCAAATGTACATTCTTTTGTTGATCGCTGTATATTTGTGCGGGGAGCAATTGGTTATCCATTTACCCTAGAGGAGGTAAGAGATAGTACTGATCTTTGGGAATTGGTTAGAAGCAAGACAAGGGGCGTAGTAACCAAATGGACTAAATATGAGGATGGTACTCGTTCCTTACAGAATTGCACACAAGGAGTTACATATCTTGATAATAAGCTAAAAGCAGAAGGTAATGATTTAATATCTCGGCTTCTGCCAAAATATCATTATGCCCCAAGTAAGAAAATGAACTTTTTAGATGATTTAGGATCAGTCTGTGGTGGTGGTGATAGGTCTGATGCTGCTAAGTTAATAACTCATCATTTAATGTTAAACGCACTTGAGGATGTAGATAACCAATATGCTGGTCTTGCTTATGGAATAGCAAGGGCTAAGACTAGTTATGAGGCAAATGCATTTATTTCAGGTGCAACTGCCAAATGGAGTTTAACAGGAATGCTAGCGGTATTTAAAGTAATTATATATGCAGCATTCATATTAATAATACCAATGATGATCTTTGGCGGTTTTTATAGCCGGTGGGCAACTGTTGGTTTTAGTTTAACATTATGGCCACCTTTATATGCAATAATGAATATGGTGATAGATTTTGCCTTTGATCCTGCACAGATAGTAAGTTTTGGAGCACTTGCTGATGCACAAAACAAATATGATTCTATAGGAGCTGTAGCAAGTACGATGGTAGCTATTGTACCATTCTTAGCATTCTGGGTAACTAGGATGGGAGAAGGTGGTATTATGCATATGGCTTCACCAATTATGGCTGCTATGAGTGGTGCTACTGTAGCTGCCGGTTCAGAAGTTGCTAGTAATAGTAGGTCGCTTAATAATACTCAAATAGGCTCTGAGTCAATTAATAACACCAGCTCAAACCATCATAATACCAATTTTGAAACAGTTGGCGGAGAGACTAGCTATAACCTCTCAGATGGTACTATGATGAGAATTACTGCCGGTGGTAATCAGATAATCAGTACCGGTGATGGGATTAACCAAAGTAAATTTGCCTCACCTATTACGATGCGTGATGATATGCAGGAGAGTATTACTACTGCTTTGAATCAAGAACAATCTAACCATAAATCAATTAGTAGCTCGCTTGAAAAGGGGTTATCGCATCAGGAGCAAAATATTGACAATTATGTAAAAGGCTTAGCTAAGCATATTGATGCAGGCGGTAGAGTTAACTGGAGTGAGCTTGGAAAAAATGCCGAAAGTGTCCAAAATGCCGTTAATTATGAACTGCAAACTGGTGAGGGATATCGGAATGAAACTCGCGAGATGATTGTTGGAAGAATTGAAGGTTCGGTTGGTGGAAATATTCCTTTTACCAAAATTGGTGCTAATGTATATGGTGGAATAGAAGCCGCAGACACTTCTACACAAGATACATCTCTAAATCAACAAAATACAAGACAAGAACATTGGAGTAAGAATTTTGAGAATGTTGTAGAGGCAAGCAGTAATAAAGACTTTGGACAAAGCTGGGGTGCTGATTCTAACTTAACTGAGGATATTCAATCCACCAGGGCAAGTAATATAGATTTAAGACAGCAAGAGCAGTTGAGTCGGGATAGAATTGATTCCTTACAACAAAGAGCCGAGGAAATTAGGAGTTTTGGTTCCAGCTACGACGTATCAGCTACTCATCTAGTAGCAGATAGGTTAGTAGATGGTGGTATGACCCAATTAGCTGCCCAGCGTCTTATTGATAATCCAATTAGAGCGGGTAGTGAAGATCGTTATAAGTTAAATCAAGCAAGAACAGCAGTAAGGAATGAATTAATGCAGAAAATATCGCCGGTAAGTAGCACTAATAAAACAGCTACCTTTACAAGTTCCAGTAGCAAACATTTAGAGAATAGACAATCTCTAGTAAATAAAGGTGCTAAAGATATTGAAAATGCAAGTACAGAAGCATCTTCTAATGTACGTAATGTAGCAAACCAAGATGGGATAAGTAAGAAAAAGGTAGAAAGTGAGATTAGTAAAATACATAACCAAACTAGTAGTGCATTTAGAGATATTAAGACTACAAATACAAAACGTAATAAAAGTACAAAAGCTGTAAATGAGGCAAGATTAGAGCAAGCTGCAGCAAAGGCAAAATCTACACAACCTTTAGAACGAGCTGAGAATGCAGCTAATTATGTAATGGATAAATTAAAACCAGCTAGTAAGAGGTAGGAATAAAATTAATGTTTCCAATTTTGACTTCGTATTGAGTAAGGAACTCTTGAGTCACCAACACTACTGCTGAAACCAGCTAATGGTATGTCTTTTGGGTCTTTAGCTTCAACACAAGAAGAAAGAGGAATATTAGCGTAACAAAGAATAGAGATAGGGATAAGGAATATGAAAAACACAACTTCACCAAAGCCAAACTGGCCTAGTTCTAAACTAAATAAAGATAATATCTTAGAACCGGCAATAACAAATGCTATTACAGAAAAGAACCAGATATATCCGGCATACTTAACAGCTTTTATTGCTTGTGGTTCTCTGTTATCAACAGCAGATTTATCAACCGGCACAAAACCAAAGATAGCAATGGTAGTAGCAAGAGGAAGAATTAGCATCCAACCGTTCCACATCAAGGCTGCTAAGTATATTTGGGCTGGAACAAGAAATAAAAATACTAAATTCCAGAATCTATTCTTAGTAAGCCAACCTGTTTGTGTAGCTGCCATTTGGTTAGTCCGTGATAGTGTTTTAATATTAAACTCTTTAGTAAAATCTTGCATAAAACCTATTAGTAATTATTGGTTTAAAACTTATAGCTTTATTGTATCAAAATCCAACCATGTTTTAAAACAAATAATAGTTAGTTTTTTAAGTTTTTGCTTATGTTTCCAAGTAAATGGCTCAATGGCAACACCAGTAAATAACAGCGAAAAAGAAGATATTAAGAGGATAATTGCAAAAACAGAAATTGAGTATAAAATACCAAAAGGATTGCTCGCAGCTATTGCCAAAGTAGAATCCAGCAATAAAGCCTATGCAATTAATGTAGGTGGCAAGCCTATCTATTCTCTCTCACTTGGTGATGCAATATCTACAGCAAAAGAATATATAAAATCAGGCAAGAGCAATATAGATTTGGGTATAATGCAACTAAATTATCGGTGGCACGGAAATAAGTTTGCTAGCATCAAAGAAATGCTTGCCCCAGAGAAAAACATTACTTATGCAGCTAGGTTACTTTGCTCTCTATATAAGAAGCATGGTAATTGGCATAAAGCAGTTCGTCATTATCACTCAGCTAAATTAGAGCATAGCAGAAAATACTCACGTAAAGTAGCTATGGTTTGGCTTTGGGGGTAATGAATCATTAACAATAACAAAGAAAGAAGATGAATATAAATATGACTAATAATAACAAAACTAAAACAAGAAATTCTACAGCAAATAAACTATTATTACTATTGAGCACAGCTACTATTATATCAGCATTTAGCTATAGTTCAGCAGCACTTGCAGCTGTAAATCCGGCTAATCTAGTACAAGCCGGTTACTGGTATTTGGATGAGGATATCAGAGCAGTACTAAAAAACAGATTAGATCAGGCAAATAGCTATATAGCTCCTGCTCTACCTTTTGAAAGTCAAGTTCTACTTACAGATGTTGTCCGTGATTCAGTGAATGAAGCAAGGAATAAAGGTACTGCACTAATACCTGTAAACTTTAGCAATAGTCACTGGGCTGCTCTTGCTATTAAACGTACAAATACCGGTACTTTAAAAGTAATATATAATGATTCTTTCGGTAGTCCGATTGACGGCAAGGCAAATAGCAGACTGCTCCGTGATATAATCCGGCAAATAGACCCTACTATAGAGATTGTTGATTTACAAGTACGTCAGCAAAGTGATGGTTCTAGCTGTGGTGCATTTACTGCTGAGAACTTAATTAAGATAGCAGAGCTTGATGTTAGTAATTTAAGTAATGATCAGCTCAAAGAGCTTTTAACTGCCATTAATGATGCTACTTCTATTAGAAACTCCCATTTCTACATATTATATGAAGGTGAAGGCGTATTTGATATGGAAGAGTTAAAACCTAAAGCACAAGTTATAGGCAATGAGCTGGAAAATCAAAACAGACAATTACTGCAAGGGATTGCTAATGTTAATAGCCTTATCTATGACCGCTTGAGTAATCTAAACCGCTCTTTTGCGGGAGTAGCTGCAGGGGATAATAGTTTGAATCATGGAATATGGTTACAAGGATTTGTCGGCACAGCAAAAGATAAAGGAAGTATTAGTGCAGGTAATAGTTTTAATAATACTAGCAGTAGGAGTAAATTACATGGATTCCTATTAGGCGCAGATACTAAAATAGATGAAGATACTACTATTGGTATTGCCTTTGGTCATAGTTAAAATAAAGCCAAGCAATATTTAAGTAGTATCCTAACTAATACTGACACTATCAATAGTAATATAGTTACCTTATATGGCAGCGGGCATATAGATGATAATATGTCAGTTAATGCAAATATTGCCTACGGCAAAGCATTCATCAAAAGAAAGAATAATATTAACCGGGGAAGTAACCCGTCAAAACAAAAAGGTGACCTATTAGGTTGTGCTGTTATTGGTAACTATCATCTCTATTCTACGCAATCTATAGCAGTTACGCCAAGAGTTGGTATTTCATATATGCAGGCTAAGTTAAAAGGCTATAGGGATGGGTCAGTAAAAATAGCAAGTAGTAGAAACCAAGAGATAGAGATTACTGGCGGTATAGTTGCTAATTACTTCTATGATACTAATAGTTTTACCGTTATTCCGGAGATTCGTGCAGATTATAGCCATGGGATTTGGCAAAAGGGAAATAAAGTCAAACTCAGTAATCTATTAGATCAAACAATTATCACTCGAAAGCTCTCATCCAGCAAAGGCACGTTTAAGTTTGGAACTGGTCTGACCATTGCAGGTGATGTAATAGAGCTAGGTGGTGGTTATCAGCATAGTATCCAAGGCAAAAGCAGAAACCATATAGGTTATATGAAATTACGGGTTAATTTTTAATATGGTAATAAAACAAAAATAAAATGAGGAGATAAAAGTGAACGAAAAAAACTGTAGAAATATAAAAATAATTAGATAGAGAGTCACTATAATATGCTAAATAACTTCATAGGCGGTGGTCAGGTATTCTTACATAAAGTGAGGATGTTTTCTCAAGTGTTCTTTAGGACATTGAATGTATCTTTATTTGTAGGGATATTTATTGCTTGTTGGCTAAATTGGTCTGATATGCAAAGGGTTGATTGGAATGGGTTTGTTTCCTATAGAAAAGCTTCACTTGCCCTTAGCTGGGATGATGCTTTTGCCGGCATTAGGGAAAGTATTGGCAAAGATCCAAACCACATAACATATATTAATGCTAAATCAGGCGGTAAGATATGGAAGAATATTGACCCCTATAAAGTAATTCGTATGAATTTATTTCAAAGGGCTGATAGGGATGGTTTTACTTTTATTAAGAATATATCTCTAACAATGATAAGTGTTAAAGTTGCTTGTTTTGTTTTAATTTTTCTACTTTGGAGTAAGTTTGGCAATAATCTTAAAGAGGAGAAGAAAAAAGAAGGTAGTGGGGTTATATTAACACCTGCGCAAGTAAGACGCAGGCTTCGATCAATGCGATTAGCAAGTAATTTTGTTATTGGTAAGATGCCATTAGTTAAGGATATGGAGACTAGACATTTCTTAATAACAGGCTCCACGGGTTCAGGTAAAACTAATTTAATGCATAATTTACTACCACAAATAGAGGCAAAGGGACAACCTGTTGTGGTTATAGATCAAACTGGAGAGATGATCTCAAAATACTATAATCCTGATAGAGGGGATATTATCTTTAATCCATTTGATGATCGAAGCCATATATGGGATTTTTGGGTTGATACTTCTGATGATGAATCAATTGAGAGATTTTCTAATATATTAATGGGATTTAATCGTAAAATAAGTGGTACTAGATCAGACCCATTTTGGGAAAAGTCTGCTATGGAAATCTTTGAATCTGCGGTAAAATACCAAAGATCAATTCACGATAAGTCAATAGAAAAACTAACTACATTAGTTCGCCAAACTGATCTTAAAATACTAAGACAGAAATTAAAGGGTACTTCTGCTTCAAGATATTTAGAGTCAGAAAATAGCGTTACAGCGAATTCTATATTGTCGGTGCTTACTACAAGCTCTAAACCGTTATCATATCTACAAGATATTACAGGCCAAAATTCTTTTTCATTAAAGGAATATTTCAGACAAATTAAAGAAGGTAAGAATAGTTGTTTATTTCTAGCTACTAAGCCAAGTAATCGTCAGCTTACATTGCCTTTAATAGCTTGTCTTACTGAACTTGCCTTAGCAGAACTAATGGATATAGGTATTAATGAGAACAGACGAGTATGGTTTGTATTAGACGAATTAGCATCACTTGGAGTATTACCTGGCTTATCTCCATTAATGACTGAGGGTAGGAAATATGGTGCTTGTGTACTTGCCGGGCTTCAAAGTTTAAATCAGCTATATGAACATTATGGTCATCATGCCGGGTCTAAGATATTTGGTCAATTCGGTACATTATGTTTTTTCCGTAATCAGGAAGAAAGTATAGTGAGGATGATTAGTAATATGTGCGGAACGGAAACTATTACCCGTCAGCAGAAAAACACAAGCTTTGGTGCTAATAGTTATCGTGACGGTGTTAGCTACAATGAGCAGCAAACCAAGAAAGAGCTGGTAACTCAGAATGACATTTCAAGTCTTGCAGTTGGCCGGTGTTATGTCTTGTTACCGGAGCCTCAAGTAAGGCTAACTAAGATACAAACATCTAAAGCTATGGTTGCAGCAAAAAATGAAGGTTTTGTACAAACTACTAGGTCACAAAAACAAGAACCACCTTCAATGGTTGATATTGCAACTGATGAAATTCAAAGCAACGAAACAGTTTTAATTACAAACACTGGTGAAGAAGATGGTGGAAGCAGTAGCATGATCGATGATTCTGAGGAAAAAGAGTTTGAAAAAATCAAAACCAATAAAGCGATAATATATTAATTCAAATACATCAAAATGGAGAATAAATCATGGATGACATAAAGAAAAATACGATCAAATTAAATGAGAGCCTAAAGGAAACAAAGTATGAGGTTGAATTACTTACAAGATCAATTGATCAAAAACGTACAGAATTTACCGAAATAGTTACAAAGCAAATAAAAGAATTAAACACACAAATTAAGTCTCTGGAAAAAGAAACAGTTATACTACATGCCCTGCCTAAGAAATTAACAACTCAAATTAATGAAAGCATTCCAAATATTGCTATAGAGCTTGATAGATTGAATCAACAACAACTGGTGCAGCTCAAAGAAGCTCATAAAATAGTGTTGAAGATCAGAATAATGCTATCAAAGATGCAGCATTACGTTTAAACCAAATCAAAGAGGAAATAGAACAAATTGATGGCAAGCGTATCAAAAGATATTTTTTAGGTTTAGGAATTACAGTATTAATTTCAGTGCTATCATCACTAGGTGCATCTTATGTAATGATAGAAAAATTTCCACATCGAGTTCATATAGAATCTCCTGAAAAAGTTATGGTAGAGAAGAGTGATGTATCTCTTTGGGGGTCTAAGAATTTAAATGTATCAGGAGAAGTAAAACAGCGAAAAAGAGGAAGATAAAGAAGGTTAATGATAGAGAGCAAGATTATTAATAATAGAAATTTTTATCTAAGTATTTTTAGCCTATGCCCAATATTAGGTATGACTATTTATATAGTCTATGTATTGGTTTTGTTATTATCCGTAATATTAAATAAATTAATATAAATATTATGGCAAAGAAACAAGATATAAATATGAACGAGTTACTTCAAAAATTTGAAGAACTAGAGGTATCACCAAAAGTAAAGTTTGTTGTGAATCCAATAATATACGCTGATGGAGAAGAATCAGATGTGTCTTCTGATGAAGAATATGATTCATCGGAGGAGCTACAATTTGATGAATTAGATACAGGAGATAAACTTATATTACCATATCATCCATTTCGTATTATTGAAAGCAAGGCTAATGCTGCTATAGGAGAGAAGAGAATCTCAACACCGGTTGGCTTTACTAAAGGACAAAAATTGTTGCAAGTAAATCCTAATATAGTTGAAGAACTAGGAAAAAGTACGGTAGTACAACCTTTTTTGGATAATTTATATAATACCGGCCTAGAAAGCGAAGATGATAGAGATATAGAACAATTAGTTTCTGCTAGTATATGCTTGAATAGACCTTTATCACTTAGTACTAGGAAAAATAATCTGTTAACAAAAGAACTGCAAACAAAAACTGAAGGTCCAATTACTCATTCTAAAATTGGTATTTTCTGGAAATTCAATTGGTATAGTGCAAATAACAAAATAGTGGAATACAAAACGGTAAGGACATTTTATAAAAAACTCAAGCGCTATGATGCAGATAATGATACATCAAAAGCGGAGGAATTTAGAGATATTTGTGAGAGTGGTATTGCTCCCCCATATCAAGAATTACGTGAGATCGCCAAAAATCATACTAACACTAAAGAATTAGTGACTGCGTCAAGGATCAAAAATTCTAATGCTGATGTATATTTAAGTTTTGTTGATGGAGATACAAAATCTTTTAATGGTATTTATAGTGCTTATGTAAGAATTTATAAAGCTGCTATAGTTAAACCCTCAGTTATGACTACAGGCTATGAATTCACTAAAGAACAAGAAGGAGACTATCCTTTTGTTGAAGGTTCAAAGCTCGATAGATTCATTAGGGTAGCAACTAATAAGTATCTTAAATGTGGAGTATATTTTCCCGAACCTAATTTTTGTGTTGCTGTTACATCTGGAGCGACGACAGTTACTGAGAGTTTTATTAATAAAACGATAAAAGCTTGTGGTGTAATAATTAAAAATACAGAGTCTGTTGCTTTAATGAGGAACTTAATTAACTCTAGAGGCAATGAGACATTTGAAGTAATATTTTCTGATGATAACCCATTATTAACTACAATTCCTAATAGAGTAAGGTTAACTAAGTCAGCTAAAACTCCAATTAAATTTTCTGATGGATTTGTAAATGGCTTGGGTCCAACAGAGAAGGACTTGGTATCTTTTAAACAGATGAGTCAATCTCATGTTCATGAAGGAGTTTGGATAGATAATTTTGAACCAGAGTTTCTAAAAATTATAGCCAATGCAAATATACTAGCTCTTATAGAGGATGGTATATTGAATTTAACAGAAATGAGTGATGTATCAAACGATATACTAGAAGAATTATTGTATGATGATGAGATAATCTCATTATTAACAGAAGAGAAAATTACTTTTGACGAGTTAACTGAACTATATGACGAATTTGTTGAAGATTCATATGAAAAAATTGGGGATTTTAATTTTAGTAAATTTTATGAGTTAATCGTTTTTAATAAAGATGAATTTACTAAATTATTATTTCAGCTTAATTTAGGAATAAGTGATATTATTAGATTCTATAATGATGATTATGATATGTTCTGTGCATTTGCTAACGATAATGCTATATCATTCTTTCAAGAGTACGGAGCAGATATTGATATTGAATATATGGCAAGAATATACCATGATAATCCAGACCTATTTCATGCTTTAATAAATGATGATGAAGACATATTAGGAGACCTAGGTGTTGAGGACTTTATAGAGAGGTACGAACAAGCGCAACATGAAATCAGTCAAATACCTAACGATGATCCATATAGTGGAACATACGATGCTTATGATTTTGTAAGAACTTGGGTTATGAGTCAGTCATAGAATTTGTGTAATTGCAAAAAGTCACAGTAGAAAATACTGTAAAAGAAAGCAATTAAAATACAGAGGAAGTAATGACAAAAAAAGTATCTAAAAAAGAAGTAGATATAAATACAAAAATAGTAGAAGAATTATTGTCAAAATCTGATCCAAGCGAGTTATTTGGTAAGGATGGATTATTCAATCAATTAAAGAAGCAAGTAGTAGAGAAAGTACTGGAAAGTGAATTAGATCATGATCTTGGATACTCTAAACATAGTAAGAATCCTAAATCAGCTAGCAACCGTCGTAACGGCAGTTATAAAAAATCGATTATAGATGACGATGGTCACAAACTATCAATAGATATTCCTCGTGATCGTGAAGGGGAATTTACTCCTAAGATAATTCCAAAAGGTGTACGTCGTTTTACAGGATTTGATGCTAAGGTAATATCACTCTATGCGCGAGGTATGACAATGTCTGAGATACAAGGTCACCTAGAAGAGATATATCATACAGAAGTATCTAAGGAGCTTATATCAACAGTTACAGATGGTATAATAGAAGAAGTTGCAAAATGGCAAAATAGATCCTTAGATGAGATCTATCCAATACTATATCTGGACTGTATACATGTTAAAGCCAGGGATAATCATACAATAATAAACAAAGCTGTTTATCTGGCAATAGCAGTAAATATGGAAGGCAAAAAAGAGTTGCTAGGCATATGGGTAGGTAAAAATGAAGGTTCAAAGTTTTGGATGCAAGTAGTCACCGAGCTTAAGAATCGTGGTATAAGGCAGATATATGTTGCCTGTGTTGATGGTTTAAAGGGTTTTCCTGAAGCTATAAATACAGTATTTCCAAATACTATGGTACAGCTATGTATAGTACATATGATTAGGAATTCGGTCAAATATGTGTCATATAAAGACTTAAAAGAAGTGACTGCTGATTTAAAGAAAATATATACTGCCAATACAGAAGAAGTAGCTCACTTGGAATTGAAGTCATTTGCCTCTAAGTGGGATAATAAGTATCCAGTTATATCCGATATATGGCAAAGGCACTGGTCTGGAATTATACCACTATTTGCCTTTCCTGAGGAAATCAGGAGGGTAATTTACACAACTAATTCTATAGAATCAGTTAATCGCCAAATTCGTAAAATAACCCGAACTATGGATAACAAAAAAGCTGCATAGTAGTTGGTATTGGGGTATTCTGGCTTTTTTAAACAACTAAAGAGTACCCCAATGAATATAGACTACGATACTTTGTTCTGCTTTGTCGATGATTTTTATAAAGGATTTGAAAATTGGTACAAAAAGTCTCTTCTTACTAGCGGTTTAAGAAAACGTAATAGACCAAGCAGTATGAGCTTATCGGAGATAATAACAATCTTAATAGCTTTCCATCAATCTGGTATGGCTTGCTTTAAATATTTTTACTTAGAACTTATGAGAAATAACAGAAATTTATTCAATTACTTAGTCCATTATGATCGCTTTATATCATTGATAAAGCTAGCCTTTCCTGCTGTATTATGCATGTTAAAATCCCTTGAGGGTAAGATAACTGAATACATGTTTATCGACTCTACTCCAATGGTTGTATGCCATAGGCTGTGAGAGAAACGTCATAAAGTTTTTAAAGACTTAGCTGGAAAAGGTAAGACTTCAACTGGTTGGTTCTTTGGCTTTAAGTTGCACTTTATTTTTAATAGTCACGGAGAAATTGTACGCATGCATGTTACTAGCGGGAATGTAGATGACAGGTCTCCAGTAAAGCAAATGCTAAAAGATATCTCTTGCAAACTTATTGGTGATAAAGGTTATATCTCCAAAAAATTATTCACTGAATTATTTGAACAGGGTACAACTTTAATCACTAAAATCAGAAAAAATATGAAGAATTGTCTAATGGATATAAATGATAAAATGATGTTAATGAAACGTCCATTTATAGAAACAATCTTCTCATCTATAAAGTCGTTAAACACCTTGATACATAGTAGACATAGATCTCCAATAAATGCATTTTGTCACTTATTTGCTGGACTAATAAACTATCAGCTTCGTACTGATAAGCCATCTTTAGAACAATTTATAAAATGAAATCGCTTATCCACAGTTCGGGTTAAAATAATTAAAAATAAGGGAGTATTTCCAAATGATGAATCAATTAAAAAGATAATATATTTAGCCTTGAAAAATGCATCCAAAAAATGGACTATGCCAATCAAAAACTGGCCTTTGGCATTGAATCAATTTGAGATCCTTTGCGGTGATTTTAAACAGAGTTTATTGGAATGCAAAAATTAGCACTTACACAAATTCTATGACTGACTCCAGATTCATCGCTTGGAAATACACGTTTATTTTTTGTTACTTTTCGCAGCTGATTATTCAAGGATTCAATCGAATTTGTGGTATAAATAATCTTACGAATTGCCTCGGGATACTGCAAAAATACCATTAAATTATCCCAATTATTGTACCAAGATTTAGCAATTTGAGGGTATTGTTTACCCCATTTTTCTTCAAAATATTCAAGAGCCTCTTGAGCTTCTTCTTCGTTAATTGCTTGGTATATAGGCTTTAAATCAGTAGCTAGTTTTTTACGATCTTTATAAGATACAAATTTTAAGCTATTTCTAATTTGGTGTACAATACACAGCTGATGTTCACATTTTGGATATACAGCAGATATTGCATCAGACATTCCTGTTAAGTTATCAGTACAAGCAATAAGAATATCTGAAAGGCCTCTGTTTTTTAACTCAGTTAAATTATTTAGCCAAAATTTAGCTCCTTCATTATCACTTATCCATAACCCTAAAACATCTTTGTGGCCAGATAAGTCAATACCTAGAGCCACATAAACAGACTTATTGATAATACGTTTCTCCTGCCTTACTTTGACCACTAAGCAGTCAAAAAATACTATTGGATATACAGATTCTAAAGCTCTACCTTGCCATAATTTAACTTCATCAATAACATCGTCTGTTATTCTGCTAATTAAGGACTCGCTGATTTCTGCTCCATACAATTCTTGCATTTGAATTTTGATGTCTGATAAGCTCATACCCTTAGCGTATAAGGATATTATCTTATCATCTAAGCCATCAATCCTACTTTGCTTCTTTTTAACTATAACTGGCTCAAAATTACCTTTTCTATCTCTTGGAACCTCAAGTTCTAGTTGGCCATTCTCTGTTGCTAAACTCTTCTTAAAACTCCCATTACGAGCATTTTCTGAATCATTCCTTTTATAACGGTCATAGCCTAAATGAGATTGCATTTCTGCTTCTAATGCACGTTCTAGTATGCATTTGCTAAGTTGTTTTATTAAACCTTCTTTAACGCGAGTTTCGAATTAGAATCTTACAATTCCTGAAGCTGTAATAAAGATGAAATGGATGGTTTGTCATCAGATAATTGGTAATTGATAAGAGCTGCAACCATGTGAACAAAGGCGTTCGTCACTGATCTATATCTAGAATGCTCAAATTTACCTAATAGCTTGATTTTACCAAAAACAGATTCTATCAAAGCACGCTTGAGTAATAATGCCTTATCTACCAAGGACATAAGTTTATTTTTCATATTTTTTCTAACTCTAGTAACCATAAAAACGCCTTGTTCTAGCAGCTCTTGAAATAGTTGTTGTGAAATATATCCACGATCTCCAAAAATTTTACCAAACATGTCCTTTATCATTAACTTTAATTGTTTTCTATCATCCTTATTTCCGGGGGAAAAAGAAGCTTTCACTATCCCTCCTGAACGATTGATTATTAAGTGTAATTTTAAGCCATAAAACCATCCTTTTGTCGTTTTACCACGAGCTGCAATACCAGCAAAAACTTTGTGCATAGAAATGCGGTAACGCTTACACACTTCAATGCTACTGGAGTCTACAAAGGATAAACCATCACATTTATCAAATATAGAATTGAGCAACAATACCAGTAGTGGTAAATAGTGTCCTATCAGCTTTATAAACTGGCAATAACTATCTGAAAATCACGTTGATGGTGAACCCAAATTTGCTTCAAATAATAATTTTTAAAACAGTCATATGACGCCTGCCAATAGCCAATTATAATTGTTATGATCTCACTTCTATTAAGTCTACTTTTGCATCCAGGTTTATTATTTTTATCTGTAATAAAATTTGTCTTTGCGTCTAATTCCCTGAAAAAATCATCGACGTGGCAAAATATTTCTGTAAAATCTATCTTCATAGGTTATTTTATTATTTTTTAGTTAAACGAAATAACCTATAACCTAATTCTTCCCTACTGTACAGGCTGTTTTATAATGCGAAACTCGCGTTTCTTTACCTAAAATATTTGATAAATCACTGTCTGATTCTATTAGCATATCTACTGCTGCATTTATCTTTGCATTTTCTAGTTTTTGACTCATATATATTTTTCTCCTAAATTATATTTTTTTATTTTATAACTTATGAGAATTTACACAATCACTGGGACAGAGCCAAAACTGCTATTACTATTTTAGCTGAAGTGCCCAATATCAGAGATTTTAGTAGCGCAAGAGAATTTGCAGCTTTTACTGGTTTAACTCCTAAACACCATTCTTCTGGCACCTCTATAAATAAAAAAAGTAAAATATCTAAAATAGGGTCTAGCAAATTGAGACATGCTTTATATTTTCCTGTCATGAGCACTATGCAAAGCAGTCCTGACATGATAAAATTTACTCAAAAACTAAAGAGCAAAGGCAAAAACGGTAAAGTTATTGTCGTTGCTATTATGAGAAAATTATTACATTTGGCATTTGGTGTATTAAAAAATAATTCTCCTTTTATACCTAATTTTGCTATTGACTAATACAACGGTATCAAACTATATGTCAGACTCATCTCACAAATAATACTAAATTACAGCTTACTCTTTAGCTGTAGAACCTCATCAACAGATAATCCTGTAACAGAAGCAATAAATTTAATATCAGTTTTTTCTTGTAGCATACGGCGTGCTATTTCTATAATTCTAGCTTCTCCTTTAGCTTCACCAATGGCAACGCCTTGGGTTATACCCTTGTTAATACCTTCTTCAATATAGCTATCTGCAATAGTTTTCATAATTTCTACTCCTTTTTCTTTTGGCAAATGATCTAATACCAGCTGCTCAAATTCCCGCTTTTTCTCCAACGGTATCTTGCGGTCATTATACCATACCATCAACTTGGTGTAAACATAATCCATTTGGGCATCTATTAGTACTGCTTTATTACAATTCTTGAATATATCCTCAATTAGCTTTAACTTGTCCCGTTGATGGGCATGCTTCATCATGTATAATATGATGCTTAAATGCTTATCATAATTAATTTCATCATCTGGCATAGATTGCAAATCAACAAGTTGGTAGTCGTTGCTTAACAGATTTTTTGCTTCTTCTGGGTCACTAAATAACTCCCATAAATTCATAGGAGCATCATATTTCTTAGAACCGTGATAAAAAACTAACGGACAGATTAAAGGTAATTTCTCTTTATTCTTTATATGTCGCTCACATAACAGTAATATATATTTCCATAGTCTGAATGCTATCCAATAATCGGGATTAACTTGGGCTTCAATCAATGTGTATACAAAGGCTTTTTGGTTGTTTTTAGTTTTAACAGATAGGATGATATCACTAAGTTGCTTCTTAAGATTCTTTTCAACAAAACTCTCTTTCTCAATCTTCACTGTCGAAAGATCAATGCGACTTTTAAATGATTCAGGCAAATATTCTTCTAAAAATTCAGCAGCAGCAATAGGGTTCTCCATGACTTTTTTAATGAGCCCGTCATGTGGTGTATTCTTCTTTATTCCTTCTTTTTTGCTTGTCATATTAAGTTTTGTTTCCCCTATTGATACAATATATAACTACTATCTTTAACTTTAACACCATTATAAGCTAAGACCTCCCATACTCCTATTAATATGTGGTTCTTTCTGCATCTCCTGTTCATGCTGATGTTGAATATGTTGTAAATGCTTATCTATATGATCTATAGGCATAAAACTATGATTATGATGCTCCTTTATATGATGTAAATAAGAAGCAGGGTCTGTGAACCTATGATGCTCTATATAAACATTTCTGCTTCTACTTAAATCTTTTAAATGCCTATCTATTTCATATCTATGATGACTTCTACACTCTCGGTGTAAATCCTCAGATAAGTTTCTCATGTTGCTGCCATTATTTTTTAACCCTGCAAACATTTTATCATCTGTTGTAATTTTATGCTCTATAGCATGATCTATTGCTTCTTGTGCATGACTGATTCCACCACATTTATGCAAATCATTTGCTGCTGATGCTAATATCGATAGTTTCATATTTCCATTGCTTTTATCAAGTGCATAAATAGCCATTCCGTGATCATTATGAAGCTGCACATAAGTTGCCTGCTCCTTTTCTATTGCTACCATAAGTTCTTTGATATTTGTAGCTCTTGCCTTTTCTTGAGCATGTTGCGTAAGCAACGGTTCTACATATTTCTTTGTCTCTGCTGCTGTTAATGCATTAATATATTCCTTTCTATCTACAAGAGGCATTGGTAATAATGTGCTTACTAGCTTATCAAAATCAATCTTACTACCCATTTTCTCAAGAGATGTTAATTCATGCTTATACCATTGTAAAACCTCATGTCGTTCATCTTTAACCATTTCATCTAAATACTGGCAAGTATCTTTCAACTTTGCTTCTGGACTTTTTAAAATATCTGCAAGCTCATTATTGCTTTTAATGCCCTGCTTTTGATTAGATTCTAGAACTTTTCCTAATTCTTCCAAAATATTTCGTTCCTTGTTTTCCTTAGCATCAACAATAGATTGATGCACCTTTTCATGATGATACTCTGGGTATTTTAATGTACTCTGCAATCCGTTTAGGAATTTTTGTTCTTTTATAATAACCTCAATTACTTCCTCTGGAGATTTAACATTCTCTTTTGCTTCTGATATTTCTGCAAGATTACTATTAATATATTTTATTTCAGCATTAATTGCTTGTGATTCAGCAATAAAGGGCTTTGCTAAGTCATTATTCTTAATATCTAGCGCATCTATCCACTTATAACTATTGATAATCTTATATGTATTATCGGCAATATGCTCCTTATCACTATCAGTAAATCTCTGCATCTTACTAATCTCAGTATTAACAGTCTTCTTTATATGCTCAGTATGAGTTTTTGTTAATTTTCCTACCCCAAGCTGTACTTGATGTAATATAGATGTATCACGAACCAAATCATATGCTAGCTGTTCTCCTGTATTAAGATCTATCTTAATGTTACCCGCTATTTCTACTCTTTCATTATATTCCCTATGTAAATATTGATACTCTTGCTGCAGACTAGTAATAGCATCAATAAATTCTCTATGATCTTTTATTTTGCCTAAATCCATATCTTTTGATTTTACAATTGCCGTAATAGTATCATTATATATTAATCTTGATGCATATTTATCCTTGTCAATTCTTCCTTGGGCGACTAATATATCAATTGAGTCGAATGTTTTTTTCATGATTGATTTTTGGTTTTCATAATCCCGGCTCATTCCTAATTTATCACTGATAGCTAACCTATCTTCCCTACTATTATCAATGATTGTATTAAGATTTATATGTTTCATACTATTTGGCAGCTCATCTGCTAAATCCCATTTCTTTGGCAATCTCAGCTTCTCAGTATCTACTATTGATACAAGCCCACTAAAACCATTACTACAATCAATATGATTAGCAATTGACTTTGCTGCCATCATTCCAGGCTTATCATTATCCGGCCAGATGCTAACTACTCTACCGGCTAATTTAGACCAATCCACTTTATCTACAGCTTGCGCTCCCCCCATCCAACTAATTACATTATAATCAGGTAAGAGTGTACTTGCTGCATCTGCAGTCTTCTCACCCTCAACAATAAGGATTGGCTTATTTGGGCACTGGGTTAGTTTTTCAAGCCCATATATTGGCTTAGTACCATTATCACTAAACCCCTTTAACTGCCAACGACTTTTCTCTTTTGCCTCATTATGACAATACGCCACAGGTAATACTTGTTTCCTACCATCCTTATCCTCCATACGAATAGTGTAACCAATCAATTGATTATCCTTATTACGATATTCATGAGTATTCGTAACCATATTTTCTTTCTTTGCTAAAAATGCTAAATCTTTTTCAGCGTTGAACTGCAGTGCAGAATCTGGGACTATAGATTCTACTATCCAACTATTGGTTTTTTCATTTGCAGTTCCTACTTGGCTGACCTCAGTTGAACTGATTGAAGGAATGATCAGATTTCTGTTTGAATCATATCGGCTAGGTACAATTCCTGCATGCGAAGCTATTATCTTCAGCGCTTCATATTTATTGCATCCCGTTGCTGTTTCTACAAAAGAAAATATATCTCCTTTGCTGCCATCCTCACTAAAGCGTTTCCATAAGCCTGCTTTATTCCCTTGAATACACATATGCAAGGAACCTATTCTTATTTCTGTTCCTTGCCTTTCTATTTTATCTTCAGAATTAATTAATGGTGCATATTTATGGAATATATCTAATATTACAAACTGATTAAGAGCAGCTTTTACTTCAGTAAATCTCAAAGTTGGTTTGCTATTTAAAGTTTTATTTTGTTTCCTTGACGTAGTCTTAGTCTCAGTTGCTGGTTTCTCAGCTAAAACAGTATTATCAGCTAGCTGTTGCGATTCTTTAGGTAACATTTGCTCTACAACAACAAAATCATCATGATTGAAAATGCTCCTTTCCTTTGTTGAATACTGACTTACCCTAACTGTTTCAAATAGTTCAGATTTTTGCAGATCTCGCCAGTCGATATTATTGCTTCTACTATTGCTATTACCACTATCTCTGACTTTTAACTTCTGTCCTACTTCCTCTAAAAATTCATTATCAATATCTGAAGGCAGCAATGACCTTAAATACTCAATCTCCTCACTTAGCTGATATAATTTTGTACCAAAATCTGCTTCCTGCATTTGCTCTTTGTATTGTTCTATCATTTCTCCGCTACGATTATATGCTTCTAACTGCCTACCTAAATTCCTACATAATTCAATAGCATCTTTTCTTGCATTGCTTAATCCAAACAATCTACCAACACCAAAACCCTTAAACCTGCCTAATAAAGTTGGATCTTGTATCACCATTTTTGTTGCTTTTTCTGCTCCATGCTTTAATGCTATAGAATCATATATTCCTAAACTCTTAACACCGGTATCTTCTTTTACATCTTTCTCTATACGATAAATACGACTTAAATATTCCGGTGTTAAGATTTTGCGATAATGTTCTTCAGTTTCCATTGCATCAGCAATTTCTTGTCTTCTATTTTCAAGATTATCAATTTCAGCATGCTTCTCTTCTATAGCAAGATTAGTCTCTGCTATATGTAAATTCACTAAACCATAATTATTACGCACTGATTTAGTTTGTCCACTTGATACTGATTGTATTAATTCCTTAAATATATCCTGATCATGCAATATAGTAATTTTTTGATCTACTACGACCTTATCAAGCTCACCATACTTAGTAATCTGACTTGCATGTTTTTCTATAGTTGCATAATTGATATTTAACTGAATTAGACGATCTTTAAATTTTCTATATGATGCTTTACAACACTCGGCGTGATATTCTGATTCAGTTAGATAATTGTAATCCTCTCTTGCATCACCGGCTAGTTTACCATTTGGAGCAAAACCCGATATTATCCTACTCGCAGCAATGCTCCTTTCATGCCTAGCTTCTCTAAATTCCTTCCAAAACTCCTCATGTTCCCACATTTGTGGTTTCTTACCGGTTTTACGTTGCTCCACATTTTGCCAAGAACTAATCTTACGTATTGTTGCTATAGTTTCCTCAGATTTATCAAGATAGTTTTTAATATATTTATCTTCCTCTGTCAGGCCCATAGTCAGGTAGTCACTTGCAAAGCTTGTATTAGCTCTCTTTGATACCATCTTAGCTAATCCACCTTTTAGAATAGTTTCTTCAGCTTTTTCTTCTCCTCCTTCAATATTTATCTCAAATCTATTCCTTGCCTTGCTTGCAGATTCGTCCAGTGATTCATAGAAAGCGTCATATAACATCTCCTTATCTGCTACGATCTCTATATTCTGCTTATGACGGGTAGATAATACATTAAATATTTCGAATCCTACATTCTTCTCTAATACTACTACCATATCATCAATTGATGCACCCTGTAGCTTATGAGAAGTTACTGCATAGCCATAATCTATTGACATACCATCATGGAAGTATTTACCTATATGTTTGTCTTTAGCAAGTTCCTTTAAATCTAACCTTACTTTTTCACATTTGCCATTAGCCTTATGCACCAGAATATCAATAACTGCCAGAGATTCCTTATCTGTAGCGGCTTGATTTCAAAAACAGCTCGGCTCGCTTTCGTAGAAAAAAGTGGCTCAAATTAAATGACTTTATAAATTAACTCTGGCTCGAATTAATTGACGCTGAAAATCTTTCGGCTCAAATTAATTGATTCTATTGTTTAATTGGGCTCACTTTATTTGATTTTATACCAAATTAGGTAAAAGCCAAATTTAAGTTTTTCTAAATTACTCCAAGCTTATTAATTTCTTTGTTAAATTCTACAAGTTTGCTGGTATCTAGCTTACCAAGTAGATAAGATTTTACTTCACTAGGGCGTGCATTGAGTATTTCACACAAAGCCTGTAAATTATAGCCATTACGTGCAAGTTTAGCAGCTATTCCATTAAAATCTGGCACAAGTATTGATTCAATAACTTCGGGTGTAATTTGCTTTGTTCCTGATAGATAAGCTTGCTCCAATGCTCTGGTTAAATAATGATTTATTTGTAATGGAGTTACTAAACTATTCACCAGTAATTCCATTGCTTCTATACTGATAATGTCGACTAATTTTATATCTTTTTGGCAACATTGCTTAAATAACCACTTAACATAGTGCTCCTTATTCTCTATCCAATGATTTAATTGGAAAATTTGAGTGCGGGCTCCAATTTCTTCCATAGTGGGACGACTTAAATCATTGCTAAGCTTAGGATGTCCAGCCATTATAACCGTTAAAATACTACCACTACTATACACAAGTTCAATAAGTCTTTTTAACGAAATAAGAGTCTGGCTAGCTAAATCATGCGCTTCGTCTATAAAAAGCACTATTGGTTTATCTTGTTTTTTTACCAACCCCAGTAGTTTACGTTCTCGTTGCTCTGCTTGGTTTGGTATTTTAAAATTCTTATCTTTAACTAAATCAAAAAATAATGCCGTATACAAAGTGCTAATATTCACTCGTTTCTTATCTGTTGAAAGAGAGCGACTCACGACTACAGTCTTTTCCTCACGTAGTTGCTGTTGAATCTGCCATAGAAGTGTTGTTTTACCTGTACCAACCATACCAGTTAATGCAACAATGCCACCAATATGACTTGCGTATTTAATATTATCAACCTGCTTTTTTATAATACTTGTTTCTAAAAATGATACATTATAAAAATGCTTGTTTAAGCCAAAAAACTGCATTATTTCATTATTCATTCTATGAACTCCTCATATCATTAATTACCAATTTTAATTTAAAATATTCTTGAACCTTTCCTAAAAGTGTTGCCTTGTGCAAGCTTTCAGCAATTAATTTATCAATCTCTAAACGCTGCAACTCGGAAATTGTAGCCAAAGGCTTGCCAAGTAATTTCGCAATAGCCAGCTTTGCTTCTATTTTTGTTTTAAAATATGCCATTTCTATATTATTATCTTCAAATGGTACAAAAGCTTGCTCCTTATCTTCTCTTATTAGTTTTGCCTGCTCTAGTAACTTCAAGTCATTACCAAACTCTCCACTTAGTACAGATAGTGGTAGTGATAGTTGTTTAGCCAATATTTCTACTTTGTTGACTTGTTTCTCTAACTTTGTTTTCTTAAAAGAACGATAGGTATGCAAGGGAATAGGACCCGCTGCCGGATAAAATGGACCATGCTTTTGTCCTTGAAATTCTACATACAATTCATTATCAAATAAGCCAAATAAGACTATTACCTTTTCACCAGCCATATCTTCATTTAGTTGATAACGTGTTCCTTCCAAAGTAATACAGGCATCAGAAGCTACTAGTCGCTCATCTGGTTCACGTGCCATAGAGGAAAATCTTTTCCAATCACACATCTGCCTATAACCTTCTTTCGGTAAATTAGCTTGCCAGTCTGCTAAGCGCGAATGTTTCTCTTGACGATGTGGCAAACTATTATAATGAGTAAGATAATTCCAAAGCCATTTATTTGCTTCTTCCAATGATGATGGTTTGTGAAAATGATACAACGTCTCCAACTGATTTTGTACAGTATTAAATACTCTCTCTACTTTTCCTTTAGAACGAGCTGTCGTTCTTCTTCCATCACTACCAGCTGGCATATGTGTACGAATTTCAATACCTAACTGTTTACATACTCTTTGAAAAACTAAACTTTTTGCAATTGGCCCGTTATCCATATAAATCATCAACGGAATTCCCTGAAAAGGCATATTTTGTTGCGTCTTTGGAGACATAGCGTTAAATAAAAACTGCAAGGCCATCAAAACATTCTCACCTTTACCTAAGTGATATTCTTGATATGTTATGCCACTTCTGTCATCTACCACACTAGCGAGCAACAACAATTTTGATTCTTCTTTTTTATCCGCACCTGGTAAATATTTTAATTCAGATGAAGTAAAATCAAGTTGCCAACATTCATTACTATATCTTGCTTGGAAACGCGTAACTATTGGCTCACAGCAAAAGTTTTTTGAGGTCAGTCCAAGGCGTTTTAAGTATCGGTTTATTGTAGGTTTAGTCAGTAATCCTTTAGGAGCAATAATTCTAGTACCCTCCACATCTATCCCATGATTCTCTAATATATCTATTGCTCTAGGTGTTGAAAGTTGTTTACCTTGACGGTTAGTAGAACGAATCTTAAGTGCGGCAATTAATTCACAATAACGAATCATTTCTTCTTTACTGAGTTTCCTAGGACAATTATAATCACTGCGTGTAATAGAGCGAGGTTGACTATAATTTTTTATAGCCCTTCTAACAGTGGAGAAGGAAACATCAAAAGTTTTTGCAGTTTCATTAATAAGAAGTTTTCGATTAGGATGTTTAGCAGATAAATTTGATAACTTATTATATAAATTTACAATTACTTCACTCGGGATAGGTTTTCTTATCATTTAAGCAGCCTGTTTTAAAGACTTCATTGATTTTCTAGTAAGACCACGTTTTTTTAACCAATGGTGTAAGTTTGCTTCCGTGCTACCATAACGATTAGCAATGAATTTCTGGGTTGTCCCATTTGCTAGTAAAGCTTCAATTTCAGGGCGGTAAATATCTAATTTACTTTTACCAAGACCTTTTGGGCGTCCCAATCGCATTCCAGCTTTTTTACACGCCTTTAGAGCTTCTGTAGTACGCTTTGATATTAAATCTCTTTCAATTTCTGAAGCCATAGAAAATGCCATTGCAACAATCTTACTCTGAATAGTTTCATCTAATTGCCAATTCCCTTTAACCGCATAAATAGCTACGCCTTTTTTAGTAGCAACTGATAGTATTTCCATACACTCTAACATACTTCTACCAAGTCTTGATAATTCACTGACAATAATTCTGTCACCTTTGCTGGATTCTTCCAAAATATTGGCTATTTTACGTTTATGCCAATTAATTTTTCCTGAAACAGTTTCTTCTACAAAATGTACTTTGCCAAAGTTTTTTTCATTTGCTAAATGCAAAATATCGGCTTTATTTTTTTCCAAATCTTGATCAATAGTGGAAACACGTAAATATGCTACTGTTTTATTCATAAAAATATCTCTAAAAGTCATTATTAAATAAAAACCCAATTCTTGCTATAATTATATAATATTAATTATTTAATTAGCAAAGAGTTTATTTTAATTTTTATTATTTGAATAATGAGCGTTTATTTCTAATTATTTAGTCTTGAATAAGATTATAATGAAAATTACAATAATATAAGTTTGCAAAACAAAACTTGCCATCTGGATAAAGTCAAATAAAGTGAGCCAGAGTTAATTTATAAAGTCATTTAATTTGAGCCGCTTTTTTCTATGAAAGCGAGCCGAGGCGTTTTCGAAAGCAAGCCGCTACAATTATAGAGAAGGTTGTATGAGTTCAAAAGATAAGATGGGACTGACGCCAGCAGAAATAGTTTCGGAGCTGGATAGATTTATTGTTGGTCAAAAAGATGCAAAAAAGGCAGTAGCTGTTGCCTTGAGAAATAGATATCGTAGGGCGCAAGTAACAGAGCCAATGCGTAGTGAAATTGTGCCAAAAAATATTCTTATGATTGGATCAACAGGTGTTGGTAAAACTGAAATCGCTAGAAGATTGGCAAAACTAGCAGAATCACCATTCATTAAGATAGAAGCTACAAAATTTACAGAAGTTGGCTATGTTGGTAGAGATGTAGAGTCAATAGTAAGAGATTTAGTTGAAATTGCTATCGCATATCAAAAAGAGAAAGCCAAGAAAGAAGTAGAAGAAAAAGCAAAACTTCGAGCAATTGAAAGAATTTTAGATTCGGTAGTTGGTAAATCCGCGTCATCAGAAACAAGGGATAAATTTAGAGTAAAGATTTTAGATGGTTAAATTAGCAATACTGAAATCGAAATTAGTGTAAAAGACACAGGTCCTGTAGGCGGTGGAGGTTTTGAAATACCAGGAATGCCAGGAGCATCTATGGGAGTACTTAATATTAGTGACATATTAGGTAAAGCCATGGGCGGCGATAAAATGAAGCAAAAGAAGCTGACTGTTGAGGATGCTCTTGAAATCATAACTTCAGAAGAATCTGAAAAAATGATTGATGAAGAAAAAATGGTTCTAAACGCAGTAAAGGCTGTAGAAAATGATGGAATTGTATTTTTGGATGAGATTGATAAAATTACTTCAAGATCAGAAGGAAAGGGTGGTGAAGTCAGTCGTGAAGGTGTTCAGAGAGATTTACTACCACTTATCGAGGGTACAAGTGTTGTAACAAAATATGGCACGATAAAAACGGATCACATTTTGTTTATTGCATCTGGTGCTTTTCATTTATCGAAACCATCAGATTTATTGCCAGAGCTTCAAGGTAGGCTCCCTATTAGAGTCGAGATGAGTTCACACTTACAAAAGATGATATGGTGAAAATCCTTACTGAACCTGAATCAAGTTTAATTAAGCAATATGTCGCATTGATTGGAACCGAAGGAGTAAAGCTGGAATTCACAGAGAAAGCTATTGATGAGATTGCAACTCAAGCCGCAAGCTTTAACACTGAAATTGAAGATATTGGTGCAAGAAGGCTCCATACAATCCTTGAGAACATCCTTGAAGATGTAAGTTTTGGAGTAAGCGAGCAGAAAGAAAAGATAATCAAAATTGATGATAAATTCGTAAAAAATCAGCTTGATGGATTTATTAAAAACAGAGATTTAGCGAAGTTTATTTTATAAATTTTTTTGGGAAAGAAATTATGATCATTAAGGTACCTAGCTTAACGTTTTCTGGTATTGACATTGTTGATGTTGATGTTCAGGTTCAGATTGAGCCGGGTATCCCTAAATTTGTAATAGTAGGCTTGGCTGATAAAACTATAGCAGAATCGAAAGAACGGGTTAGAGCGGCGCTTTCGTCTATTGGCCTGAGCTTTCCTGCCAAAAAAATCTTGATTAATTTAGCTCCAGCGGACCTGATAAAAGAAGGTAGCCATTTTGATCTAGCTATTAGTGTCGGTATACTTGCAGCAATGGGTGCAATTCCATCCGAGGAAGTGAAAGAATATCTAGTTCTTGGAGAGCTTTCGCTGGATGGAAGCATCTTACCTATTAGTGGTGTGCTGCCTGCAGCAATGGGCGCAACGGCTAGAAGCAAAGGTGTTATTTGCTCAAAGAGAAATGGATCCGAAGCTGCATGGTCTGGTAATGATAGAATTTTAGCGCCTGATAATTTGCTTGAGTTAATAAATCATTTTAAAGGTACTCAGAGTTTAGTTTCTCCAGAAGCAAAAGCAGCAGCTGAAACAAAAAAATACCCTGATCTCAGTGATATTAAGGGACAAAAATTGGCAAAAAGAGCTTTAGAAATTGCGGCAGCAGGTGGTCATAATTTGCTAATGTTTGGCCCTCCAGGAGCTGGAAAATCAATGCTTGCTTCAAGATTACCTGGAATATTACCCGAGTTAGTTCCTACTGAAATTTTAGAGTGCAGCACTATTGCAAGTATCGCCGGGTTAATTAATGATGGAAGTTTGAAAACTGAAAGGCCATATAGGTCACCACATCATTCTTGTACGTCAGCTGCGATGGTTGGTGGTGGAATTGGTAAAAGAGTTAAGCCAGGTGAGATTTCACTTGCTCATAATGGCGTATTATTTCTCGATGAATTGCCTGAGTTTAGTTCAGGTGTAATAGAAGCATTAAGACAGCCGCTAGAAACTAAGGAAGTTATGATTTCTAGATCTGGAGCTCATATAAAATTCCCAGCTAATTTTCAACTTATTGCAGCTATGAATCCTTGTAAGTGCGGATATTTAAATGATCCATCAAAAGCATGTAGTAAGGCACCGATATGCTCTCGAAACTATCAGTCAAAAATATCTGGTCCAATATTAGATAGGTTTGATTTACATATTGAGGTAGGGAATTCTGACGAACATTATACATATGATCATATTTTAAATCCGAGTAATGAAGAGTCTAGTGCTGATGTAGCTATCCGAGTGAAAAGTGCACGTCAAATCCAAGCAGAAAGATATGAAGGATATAATATTCGGTTAAATAATGCGCTTGATGGTCAGTTGCTTATAGATTATGCAATTCCAGGAGATGAGGGGCGCGATATTTTGAATGAAGCCGCAAAAAAATTTGGCCTATCTATGAGGGCGTACAATAGGGTGCTCAGAGTTGCAAGGACAATCGCAGATTTAGCTGGTTCAAAATACGTAAATAAAATGCATATATCTGAAGCATTAAGCTATAGACAGATGGATTTTGCAAAAGAAGAGGTAGAGTAGATGACTAAAGAAGTAAGACAGAATTTAACCTATGCATATCGTATATTAGGTAAGCTTGGATTGGCAGATCATACATATACCCATCTTTCAGCAAGGCCTGATGGAGCTGATTATTATTATATTTATCCGTTTGGTTTGAGATTTGAAGAGGTTACTCCAGAATGCTTGCTTAAAGTTGCATTGAGTGGAGAGATTCTCGAAGGAAAGGAATATCAATATAATAAAACTGGTTATATAATTCATGGAAGTATTTATAGGGCAAGACCTGATTTAAATGCAGTCTACCACCTTCATACTGTGCCAACAGTTGCAGTATCTGCTATGAAAGAAGGCCTGATGCCAATTAATCAATGGGCACTGCATTTTTACGGCCAGCTTGCATATCATGAATATAATTCTCTTGCTCTTGATAATGATACACATGGAAATGATTTGGTTAATGATCTAGGAAATAAGAAAGTTATTTTTTTAAGAAATCATGGCTATATAGCATCTGGGAAAACACCATGGGAAGCAATGTTTTATTGCCATCATCTTGAGCATGCGTGTAGGGCGCAGATTGCATCTCTATCTTCCGGAGTAGAACTTGTTACTCCCTCTGATGTAATATGCAAAAAAGCCAATGCAGATCTTTTATCTTTTGAACAAGATTTAGGAATGAGAGATTGGCTTGCATGGATAAGATGGCTGGATTCATAACGTTGTTTTTTTGGGAGAGGAGTTATGGTAAAGGGATCTAAAAAGATAGACTTAAATAGAATAGAAAAGCTTTTTGAGTTAGTTGAAAAAGAGACTTATGTTCGTTCTAAGAGATTAATAGATTTAAAAATGTGCAAGAGATTTGCGCATGATGTTCTTGAAATGAATCCAACTAAAGAAGAGTTAAATGTTACTAGATCGGCAGATGGTTTTTCTTTGCTACATGTTGCAATAAATAAGCTTAATCCATTTATGGTAGCTGTGCTTATATATCTTGGAGCAAATATTAAAATTATAGCAAAAAAATCTGGAATTACTCCTGAAAAATTAATGACAAAAATTGGCCATTTAGGTTCTAATATGCAAGAGGCATTTTATAATGCAGAAGATTTTTTAAAACAATATGAAATTATTGACACTAAAAGTGATGTTGACAATAGCGATTATGTTGATGATTATGATTTTGATTCAGCGCTTACAAAAGCTCTTGAAATTCTGAAGTCAGGAGTAAAAGATATACCGCTACGTCCCAGTTCACCAGTCCCTAAAATTGATAATGTTATAGAAGATGTTGGTTCTTTGGGAGATAGTATTGATAACTAGTTGGGCTCGTTAGAATATATGTGTTACAATATGTTTAGCAGTAATATCTTGCTTAATTCATAATTTATTGGGGGGAAGGTTTATGAAACGTGAGGAAATAGTTGATAGTGCAGAAAGATCAAGAAAAATTCTTAAACTTACTAAGCACAGTATGTATGATCGTTTTACGGATTCCATTAATTTAAGTTTGGCCAAACAGAATGCGCAGAAAATATATGAAATGAATCTAACACATGAAGAGTTAGGATATGTCAGGGATTCAGATGGATTATCATTGATGGATCTTGCTATCTTTTCTCATAATCCGTATCTTGTGGCTTTATATAGGCATTTAGGATTAAATCCAGATTTTCATAAATTTGAATCTGGTGTTACACCAAGGAGCTTAATACTTAAAACTGGTCATTTAGTCCACGGAATGAGAGATGCATTTTTTACTCCTGATGATTTTTTAAGAGATGCTGGCATTTTAAAAGATTTTACAATAGAAAAACATGGTAGATTTGAAATTCGAGTATTGAATGAAGATGCAGAGACAGAAATCACTAAAGAAACAGAAGTTGTTGATGCTTCATTAGAAGCTCCGGCAAGCACTGAAACTCCTGGGCTTTCTATGAAAGATGTTGAGTCTGCTTCAAAGGATTTGCTTGACATTTTTTCTAGTCAAGGAACAAGATTTATAGTGTCTTTTGAAGAACCAGAATGTTCTAAATCTCCTGGTCCTGAAACATCGTTAGAAGAGCCATTAGAAGTTCCAACAAGGACAAAAAGTCCAGGCCCATCATTACAAGAGCAAACTGGAGCTTTGGAAGAATTGCTTGATATTATTTCTAGTACCAAAGTTGGCGTACAATTACCCGGTAAAGCTTTGACTATACATGAAAGTTCTACAATTTGTACAGATACATATGTAAGCCTGGTAGGAGACGAATTATATATAGATATAGTGTAATGCGAATGAGATTTATAGACAAATGTTTGCAAATCTCTATAAGTATTCAAGCCATTGCTAAAATATAAAAAAGGTACTGTAGTCTATATAATAAAATTTCTATAAATCTAGTTTTATAAGCTATTTTGGCTTGACTATTTTTATTTGTTGAAATAAAATCCGCATCCAGGAATGGGCTTGTAGCTCAGCTGGTTAGAGCGCACGCCTGATAAGCGTGAGGTCGGAAGTTCAAGTCTTCTCAAGCCCACCATTCTAAAGTTTTTACTATTATTACTCTATATCATCACATAATTTTTCTGTAGGCGGAGATGAGGAAGTCTAAAGTTTTTCCAAAAGTTCTTTTTGTTATTATATTGCTTTTATCTATAGCAGTTATATTTGGTATGACAAAACCTATAGAGCGCAAATTTAACAAAATGCAATTTAAATCTGAGCTTGTAAGAGTTGAAGAAGAGAATTTGCAAAGTCAGAAGAATAATAACGATTTAGCAGCGCAAAAATCTGTAAAATTTGCAAGGGATGGAATAGATAATATTGCTTATGTGACAATGGTTAAAGATGAAGATGATATTATCTATGAAAATTTAGTTTGGCATTTCTGTATTGGATTTCGTAAATTTGTCATTGTTGATAACAATTCAACGGATGGTACAAGAGCGTTGATAGAAAAATTCAAGAAACAAGTTGAAAATAAAGCGGTAGTAGTAATTATTGATGATCCAATAGTTGAATATATTCAAAGTAAAATTATGACTGGAGCTATGAGATTTGCTCACAGTGTTTGGTCAGATTTGGATTGGGTTTTTCCTGTTGATGCAGATGAGTTTTGGTACCCTAATATTCAGCTAAAGGATATTCTATCTAAAATTCCAGATAATCAGGAAGTTATTTTTACGCTCCAGCATAATCATGTACCGGTTGAAGAGTTTCAAGACAATAAGAAACTAGGAGTGTTTTATAAAAATTTAAATTATAGATTAAAAGATTTATCTGATGGATTTGGAAAGATAGCTGTTAGACCTGGTGTTGATGTTATAATTTCTCAAGGAAATCATTCAGCTAGGACTATAATGCATGAAAGGGTTTTGGAATATGCGGCTGGAAATGAAATAGGACTGGATATGCGTCATTTTCAAATGCGATCAGTTTTCCAAGTTGAAAAGAAATATTGGAATGGAGCTAAAGCAAATATTAGAGCTCAAAAACTAGGATTGATAAACAAAGATCACGGGTCCCACTGGACGGCTTTTAAGAAAGAGGTCGACGAGAAGGGATTAAGACAGTCTGCAACTGATAGATTTAATAGTTATGTTAAGTCAAAAGATATTTGCATTGAAGATCCTCTTCCAATGGAGAACGCGTTTGAACTATTCAACGAATTAATTTCTCAGTAAGAGTTCTGCTTTTTAATTCAAAGTGTAGAAAAATCTATTGATTTAATCTAGCTATAATCTCTTCGCGTGAAAGAAGTGGGAGTAAGTTTTTTAGCTCGGGCCCGCTGTTTTTTCCCGTCAATGCTAGGCGAAGTGGCATAAATAATTCCTTGCCTTTTTTTCCGCTGTGCGAAGCGATTGCTTTTGTCCATTCTTTCCAAGTTGTATCTGTTATTTCTTCAGGAAGATGCTCTGCTGCAATAGAAAGCAGTTCTCCATCGAGGCCAGTTGCTTTCTCTGGTTTATGACAGATCTGCCACCACTCTTTAATATCTGCTAATTTTGAGAGGTTTGGTCTTATTGCAAGCCAAAATTTTTCGTCAACCTTTTCTAAGTCATTTGCTTTTAGATATTCAGTAATATCTGAATAATCATATGTAATAACAATTTTGTGATTTAATAGCTCAAGCTCTTCTGGCATATACGTAGTAGGACTTTTAGAGTAAGCACTTATATCAAAATCGTTAATAAGATCCTGCATTGTTTTGCATGCATGAACTGTATTTGATGAACCGATCAGCCCAAGAAAGCTATTAATTGTCATTGGTTCTATATTTTCAACATCACGTAATTGTGAGATATCAAATCCACCAATACGCTTTGATATCTTATCATCTTTTGATTTTACCAAGCTTAAATGACCAAAAACTGGTGCAGTAGCGTTCATCGCTTCAAACATTTGAATTTGAATTGCCGTGTTGCTAACGTGGTCTTCGCCTCTAATTACGTGTGAGATTTCATACTCAATATCGTCAATAGTAGAGCAGAGCATATAGGTCATAGTACCATCTGCTCGGACGATAACAGGGTCACTTAATTTTGCTCCTTGATATTTAATTTCGCCTTTGATCATATCTTCCCAATGAATTTCAGCATCATTGATTAAGAATCTATAATGTGGTTTTCTTCCTTGATCTTCATATTGTTTGATCTGCTGATCAGTAAGCTTTAATGCTGCTCTATCATATATTGGTGGAAGTCCACGTGATAATTGTAGTTTTCTCTTGATGTCAAGTTCTTCAGGAGTTTCATAACAAGGATACAGGCGTCCTTTTGCAATCAGCTCTTGTTTTGCTTGTTCGTATTTTTCAAGTCTACTAAGCTGATTGAAGCTAGTGTTCCATTCTAGTCCTAGCCATTTTAGGTCTTCAATAATTGCATCTTTATATTCATCGCGGCTTCGGGCCAAATCCGTATCATCCATTCTTAAAATAAATTCGCCACCATGCTTTTTTGTATACAGCCAATTAATTAATGCAGTTCTAACATTTCCTATATGGAGTTTGCCAGTAGGCGAGGGTGCAAATCTTGTAATTATTTTTGTCATATTAAATTTGATTTTAGAACCAATTTTTGGCCTTATTTATTGAAAAAACATATAATATCATATATCTTTGAATCCAGCAAGAGCTAGGCGAAAAAACTTGTTTGTTAAAATTTTTTTTCGTAAAAAATATTTTTTGGCACGCTTTATGCACCTATAGCCTCATTATAGCAATTTAATTGCTAAATATTTTATTTATTTTTGGAGTTTAAAATTATGTCTAAGACCACGGTAACAATGTATAGTAAAGCCAACGATACTCCTGCAAATAATATTGCAGCGAAAGAATCTTGGGGACACAAAAAGCGTGAGAATTTATTTATTAATTCATTTGTTGGAACAAGCACAGGTGGTGTTTCTTATGTTAATAGTAGAACAAGAGCCACAAATGATCTACAAGGTACAATCGTAAATACAGGTGTAGTATCTGATATTGGTATAGATGGCGCAGGTTTACTTGCAGTTTCGGATTCACCAACAGGCGTTGTAAAATATACAAGACGTGGTGATTTCAGACAAGATGAACTTGGGTACTGGAAAAATGGTGCTGACCAACTTCTAAAAGCTTGGAAGCTTGACGGCCAAGGTAATCGTCCACAAAATTCTTCACTACTTTCAAGTCTAGAAGCTGTAAACTTTGCTAATACTAAAGGGCTTCCAGTAAAGACAAGCGTGATTTCAATAGCAATGAACCTCAATTCTGATCAAAAAGCATTAAGAGGACCTGGACCTGAAAATGGTTTTGTAATGCAGCGTTCGGGAAATAACAAAGCTACTAAGGCAGCAGATATATTATTACCAGATCAAATTGGTACAAGAGCACTTAGATTTGGTGATGCATTTACATTCACTTCAAGTGGTGGTGATGGTCCTAAAACTGTGACTTATGGTGGTATTACTTCAGGCAATAAAGCTTCAAATGCTACGCAAGTATTTGGGGCGTCATCTGCAAGTGCAACTTTTGCATTTGGAGCTGTTGCAGGTCCAGGTGTTCTGGTTGATGGTCAGCAGCTTAGAATTAGTATCCAAGGCGGTGCTTCATATACTTTTACAGCAATGTCAAGTCAACCAACTGGAACTAATTTTAACTCTATACAAAGTCTTGCAAATGCAATTGACAAAATTAGTGTCTTAAGCGCAAGGGTAGTAGATGATAGACTATATATTGCTCCTAAAGATGCAAGTAAAGGCCTAACATACCAAAATGTTGGTGGAGGTACTGATATTATTAATCAATTAGGTTTAAGAAATTTAGCACCAGCAGGACCAAATGAAAACAGATTTAATAGTATTCGTTCACTCAGAGATGCAGTAAATACTAATCAGTCAACAGATTCGTTGCTTGCAACAATTGAGCCTGGAGATAATATAAAAATAACTTCACTGCTTTCTACTTCATCACTTAGAATTGCAAGTAATCAGGTTGATGGAAATAGAATTTCAAGAGCAATTACTAATCCAACTAATAATCCAGCAGGAGGAGGTTCGGTCTTTATTGAAGCTAGAAATAACGGCTTGCAAGCTGGTGATTTAGTTAGAATTACTGGTGGTGCTGCCGCTTATACTATGGCTAATGTAGATTTAGTCGTTCCTGCTAACGCTACTTGGCAAATTGCAGCAGGTACTAAGGCCGCGCCTATTGCTGCGACTATTGATCGTGCAGATGCTGGTGGCGGTGTTCAGAATATTAGAATCGCTGCAGCTGGCCATGGTTTTGCAAATGGTGATGTAATTTACACTGATGGAGGTGTGTTTGAACTTAATGTAGTAGATGTTGGTGGTGGTGGTGGTGCTGGTGGTAATGCGCTAAGTTTTAGAAAACTTGGTGATAATGCTGGTGGTGCAGTTGGAGATTTTGACACTACTGTATTTACAACTGGAGCTGGTATTGGTTCTACATTAGTGAATTACCATATTGGAAGTGATAATCACGGATATGCAGTTGGAGGTAACATAAGATTCCAAGATGTAGGTGCTATTTTTGATGGTATTACCCTTGCGAATAATACAGATTATACTATTACTGCCATTAATGCAGGTGTTATTACTTTTGACGTAGCTGGTACTGGTGCAGGAGCTACTCTAGCTGGTGGTCAGGCAGTACTTTTATCTGCTCCTAACAATGCTAGAATAAATAATCATTCAAGATTATTTGAATATTTTGGATTAGATCCAGAAAAAGATTCAAGCAATCCGGCTAATGCTAACCCTCTTTTTGATGTAACCTATAATCCAACGGATATTGATAAAAACTTAACGGGTGGAAATTTTGTTTCAACTGAAACATTTTCTCATCCGGTGACTGTGTATAACAGTAAAGGTTCTACTTCAACACTGATTTTACATTTTGCAAAGTTAGAAAATAATAAGTGGGCGGTTGAGCTTGCGGCTCAGGCGGATGAAAATGGTATATTCAATATTGATGGCCTTGCTGCACCGAATGGTCTTGTTAAGTATGGTACTATTTCGTTTAACCAAGATGGAACACTTAATGTGGGAAGTATTGAAGGTTTCAATGAAGCTGTTACAATTAACTGGACTGATGGTAGTGAGCCAAGTTCAATTACTATTGATTTCCCAAATGAGCTTAGTGAAATCAAGACAGGGAATGTTAGCCAAGTGAAGAACCCGAATAATGTTGAGATTGTTCAGAGTGATGGACAGGCTGCTGGTACTTTGCTAAAGCTTGAAGTTGATCCGCAAGGATTCATTATCGGTACATTTGATAGTGGTGAGACTCGTAAGCTATACCAAGTTCCTATTGCTATATTTGCAAACGTAAATGGTCTTGTTGCTGGTGCTAATGGTACCTTTGAAATAAGCCGTGAATCTGGTGAGCTTCTATTAAAGCAAGCTGGTGTTGGTGGGGCTGGTAGAACTCTTGGTGGTGTTCTTGAAGCTTCAAACGTAGATACAACTGAAGAGCTACTGAATTTAAGAATATTTCAACAGTACTTAATGAGTTGAATCAGTAAGTATAATATCTAATTTTAGTTTAATTAAGGCTTAGTAGAAAGATCTGCTAAGCCTTTCTTTTTTGGTGTTTTTTAAGCTTTGTTCTAGGGTTGCATTCTTAAATACATTCCTACCAATTTAATAACTAGAATAAAAAGGGTAGTAGTTCTTTTTTGCTAAGTGAGAATGAAATGGCTATTTACATTCTAAGTGCGCGAACATTCTACTGAAAATACATAATTTCAAAGAATATGTTCTTGTAATATATCATTCAATAGATTTCTGGGACAATTCATTCCTTGTAAGTAACTAAATCACTCGTCATTGCAAGCGATAGGACCCGATCTGCGAGTGACAGCAATGGCCAATTCCTCATCGCGATCGATAGCACGGCGATCCATTGTTTCAAAATACTATATCCGTGAGGCATTAGCGACTAGATTGCCGCGTCGCTTTTGTCCTCATGGGTGACGAAATTGCTGTTTTGCTCCGTACGAATGACTAAGTCGCCATCTGCGAGTGACAGCAATGGCTAATTCGTTATCTCAAGCGGCAGAGCGCAGCGACCCATTGTTTCAAGAGACTAAATTAGCTAGGGATTAGCGGACTAGATTGCTGCATTGTTTCGCTCCTCGTGAGTGACGAAATTGCTGTTTTGTTCTGTACGAATGACCAATCCGTTACCTTCGAGCTATAGTGTGGTGATCCATTATCCATTCATAGTATCCAACTAACATCTATATCTTCTTTATAGAAATCTCAAGCATATTATCAAGTAGTGGAGCTTGAGTGCTAAAATCAGCTTTTCCAACAGTAGATATCATACTTAATGTTTGTGAGCAGATTAATTCTGAATGATCTGCTAAGACATCTTTTAGATCTAGTCTGGATTTTAGTTCAAGTTCAATTCTATCAGACACATTAAACTCGGCATCTTTCCGTGCTTGTTGAACTAATCTTATAATATCCCTAGCGATTCCTTCATTCTCTAATTCCTTAGTAATATTTAGATCAAGCCAAATCATCCCTTGATTACTTGATAGTGGTTTTGCACCTTGCTTAGCTCTTGGAACTAGCACTAATGAATATTCTTCAGGTAATAGTTTTTCACCTGCTATTGTTAGATCGCTTCCGTCAAATTTCCATTCTCCTTGCTTAGATAGTTTGATTATATCTTTCATTTTTTGCGGAAGACGCTTACCAAGAATAGGGAAGTTAATTGATAGTTTTTGATCAGCGTTATTTGCTAAATCATTATCATAAGAGATTGATTTTATGTTGATTTCATCTTTTATAAGATCATCAAATTTTTTGAAATCATCACTTTGCTCTGTAATGATTTTAAGTGTTGATAATGGCAGACGTACTCTGATATTTTCAGCGCTTCTAATAAATAGCGCTGTGCTGCAAATATCTTGTACTTGATCCATAGTGCTGACTAATTTTTTATCAACTTTAATTTCATCTAGTACAGGGAAATTTGTTAAATGAACACTTGCATTATCTTTTATACCATCAGTTAGTCCTAGATATATATGCTCAGAAATTAAAGGTAGAAGAGAAGATATAGCTCTGCTCATTACTTCAAGGCAAGTATATAAAGTATTATACGCAGACGCTTTATCTTGATCTTTTTCTGACTTCCAGAAACGATTACGGCTTCTTCTGATATACCAATTATTTAATATTTCAAAGAAATCTGATACTGCGCTATATGCAGACTGGCTATCAAATGCATCCATATTTATCTCAATAGATTCTACCGCTAGTTTTAGTTTAGATAGAATATATTGATCTAGTATATTATCTGATTTGTATGAAATTTTTGCTTTAATAGAGTCGCTATTTGCATAAAGACAAAAGAAATTATAAGCATTCCAGATTGGCTTAATAAACAAGCGTAAAGAATCAAAGACCATTTTGCCTTCTTTATCAATCAGTAGTTCTTGTCCTTTAACTACTGTTGAAGATAGCATAGTTACTCGCAGAGCATCTGAGCCATATTTCTCGAATGTTTCAAGAGGATCGGCATAATTATTCAATCGTTTAGATAGTTTTTGACCAGTTGCATCCAAAATTACTCCATGACATATACAATTTAAGAATGGTGGCCGATCAAATAGGGCAGTAGAGAGTACCATTAATGTATAAAACCATCCACGCGTTTGTGCTGAATATTCAACAATGAAATCAGCCGGAAAGTGATTTTCGAACCATTCTTTATTTTCAAACGGATAGTGTGCTTGACCATACGGCATAGAGCCACTTTCAAACCAACAGTCAAATACATCAGAAACTCTGCGCATCATAGATTTGCCCGTTGGGTCATCTGGATTTGGACGTACTAAGTCATCAATATATGGCTTATGTAAATCATCAACTTTTACGCCAAAATCTGCTTCAAGTTCAGCAATTGATCCATAAACATCTATGCGTGGATATTTGAGGTCATCAGACTGCCAAACTGGAATCGGTGTGCCCCAGAATCTATTGCGGCTTATTGACCAGTCTCTGGCATTTTCTAGCCATTTGCCAAATAATCCATCTTTAACATTTCCTGGTATCCAATTGATTTTTTGATTTAGTTCAACCATGCGATCTTTAAAAGCAGTAACTTTGACATACCAGGATGGTACGGCTTTATATATAAGAGGCGTATCAGTTCTCCAGCAATGCGGATAGTTGTGAATATATTGTTCGGTTTTGATCCAACTGCCTTTTTCTTTTAGTTTGATAATTATTGGATCATTTGCATCGAAAACTTGCAAACCTTCAAAATCTGGCACTTCACTAGTGAATTTACCGGCATTATCAACCGGGCATACAATTTCTATCCCTTCTTCCTGACAAACAACCTGATCATCTTCACCAAAGCCAGGTGCCATATGTACGATACCTGTACCGTCACCTTCAACAACAAAATCAGCTGTAAAAATTTTAAAAGCGTTTGAATGGTCTTTGAAGTAATCAAAGAGTGGGGTATAAGAATGTTTTGCTAGTGTATGACCTTTGATTGTTGTGATTTTTGTATCTTCTGTAATACCAAGTTCTTTTGAATATGATTTTAGAGCAAATTTTCCAACTATATAGCATATGTCATCTTTAACTATGCATGCATAATCTATATCTGAGCCAACAGCTAGTGCCAGATTTGATGGTAGTGTCCACGGCGTAGTAGTCCATGCCATGATTCTATATTCGCTGCAATTCTCCGGGGCTCCAGCTGGAGAGCTATCCATTTTAAAGGAGACGGTAACAGCTTTATCAGCTCTTTCTCTGTATGAATTATCTAATCTCGTTTCAAAGTTTGATAAAGGGGTTTCGCACGCCCAAGAGTAGGGCATAACTCTCATTGATTCGTAGATTAGTCCTTTGTTGTAAAGCTCCTTAAATGCCCATAGGACAGATTCCATAAAACTCTTATCCATAGTTTTATATGAATTTTTAAAATCTACCCAGCGCGCTTGTCTCTTAACATATTCTTCCCAGTTATGTGAATATTTCATGACAGAACTGCGACAATGATCATTGAATTTATCAATCCCATATTCTGTGATAGCTATTCTTCCCGAGAAACCAAGTTCTTTTTCAGCTCCCATTTCTGCCGGTAGTCCGTGACAGTCCCAACCGAATCTTCTTTCAACTCTCTTGCCTTTTGTGGTTTGATACCTTGCATAGGCATCTTTAACAAAACCCGTTAGTAAGTGACCATAGTGCGGCAGACCATTAGCAAACGGAGGACCATCATAAAAAATGAACTCATTATTTTTTGAGTCTTTAGTCGCATCTCTTGCATCTACAGATTTTTGAAAAATCTGATTTTCTTCCCAATATTTTAGAATTTCATTTTCAATCTCTGGAAATTCAACGTTGGATTTCACTTCAGGGTAATATTTTTGATCTGTCATGGTTTGTTTTTAAATTTTATATAAATCTATATTTAGCATTGCTGGCGAAATTATGAGAAAAGTCTCAATATTGGTATATCTTCCATTTTAGGTAAATTTACACGGTTCTTAAAACTAGCAATATTGATAATATTATCAAGTGCATTTTTAATGAATTCCTTAGTTTTTTCGTGATCCTTAGAATTATCTGCAACATAAAATGTTTTTGCAGATAAATATACAGGCAGTAACAAGCCTCTTTTTGTATAGTAATTAAAGTCAGTTGATTTATCACCTGCATATTTCCATATAAGGTCACAGGTCTGGCACGCGCTTTCATTGCCCGCCAAGATATTTGTTGGAACCATAAAAAAACTACTATTTTTCAATATAACGTTCTTGGAAACAAGATTTATAATTCTTGTTTCCAAAGCTAAAGCAATTTGTTCTCTAATCTTTTTAGGTTTCTCGATTTTTTCAAGAGCATTAAGCATTTCAGTATCTAGCCAGTTTTCGAATTCTTGAACTAGCTGAGTTTGTCCATTTGGAAATAAAAGTTTATGGTAGTTATCATCTAGTTTGCTTTGCTTCTCGGCTTCGTTGATCATTTCAATGGACCATTGCATCGAATCAAGTAAATTACAGAGCTTTTTAAACAAAGCTATTTTTTTAGTCTCTTGATTATTCATAGAGTTTTAACCTTTTTTCTTGACTTACATGACAACTATATAGATAATAAACGCTTAATTCAACTAAATGTCTTTTAAGGAGGTAATGTCTAGTGGCAGTACATATCAGTGTTCATGGTGGAAACGGTGAAAAAGCGATCAGGGATCTTAAGAGAAAGATGCAAAGAGAGCTAGTATTCCGTCAAATGAAGATGTCTCGTTTTTATGAACCACCTTCAGCAAAAAGAGTGCGTGAAAAGCAAGAAGCTGAAAGAAGAATCAGAAAAAACAATCGTAGAAGAAGACTAGAAGGTTAGTTTTTTTCGTACTACATTTTAGATAATGAAAGGACTCAGGAATTGTTTCTGAGTCCTTTTTTATTGCTGAGGTTATGGAATATAGGAGTGTAATTGGTTTTACGTTTTTATGTACTGTTTTATCGTTTTCTTATATCCCTAAGACCTTTCAAGATAAATGGAGATTATAATGAGTAAGAAGATAAGTGAAAAGAGCTCGGAGAGAACAACTGATGAAGAAAATTTGACTTCTGGTTTAGATTTAAATTCAGAATGGGGGCGTTTTTTAAGAAGTAATGTTGGAGCAGGTTATGATCCTGGTAAGAGGATAGAGCCAAATGTTATTAGGTATGATAATATAGAATCAATGAATTTGTGTGAAGAAAATGCTCTTATACTCAGGCCTGGTACAATACTTGAAATAACTTCATTAGGAGCAATGAGGCATATTAATGAACTTACGATTATTGGATCTAGCCAAGATCTTTTTGACTTCATGGAAAGTGCAGAAAGCATGCATAATTAGTTTTCAGAATATCTGATAATGATATAATTAATTTATATAAGTTTGATGGAGTAATAAAATGGGAAATGACAGTGATGTTTATGAAGAAAGAGTACGAGAACAGGAAGAAAAAGACAATATTGCAGCTTACAATACGATAGCTAATCTACAGTGGGGTATAAATTCATCCACAAACAATAGTATTGATACTGCTGGTGACAATGAGCATTTTGATGATAGTTAATAATGCTTCAATATATTTGATTAGATAGTCTATATTAGAATTATATATTAAGCATAGCAATTATGAGTAAAGAGCAACATAATAATAAGATGCCTAAGGTGATATATGCTGAATATTCGAATGATAGATATTCATCAATAGATATTGGCGGATCGGATGGAAAGAATATAGGTTATGTTAAGCTAGGAGGTTCTAATGGAAGAATTTTTTACACTCCAATTTTAGAGATAAAGAAGGGTGATAAGGCAGTTATTCCTGAGCTTGATGTGAAGTTTGGTGCTTCTCAGATTGTATTATATCCAGGTGCTGCGCTTGAGGTTTGTGGAATCTGCAATGATATTTATGAATTAACTACTATTGGTTCTGTTGAAGAGTTAGAAGTTTTTACTCTTGGTGGGTAGATTAGTTCAATATAATTATAGAATAAGGAATAAGCCTCTTATACATTTTTAGAATATAAGACGCCTTGTCTTTTTTACTTTTTCTTTACTGTTTGTAGTTTGTCATAGATTGTCATTGCTTGAGCTATGAAGCTGCTTGGAGAAGATACATTTGCCGGTAAGATCAGAGTATTATTTTTCTGAGCTAATTTACCAAATGCATCAACATATTGTTCAGCAACGCGCAAAGATACAGCATCTGGTCCGCCTTCATTTTTAATAGATTCTGCAACTATGTCTATTCCTTTTGCAGTAGCATCTGCGACAAATAATATAGCTTCAGCTTCACCTTTTGCGCGGTTAACTTGATCAGTATAAGCTGCTTCGGAGTTTAGAACCACTTGCGCTTTCTCACCTTCTGCGACGTTGATTTGAGCTTGTCTGTGACCTTCAGACTCAAGAATTCTAGCTCTTTTTTGTCTTTCTGCTGCTACCTGAAGTTCCATTGCTTCAAGAATTGATGCTGGTGGCTGAATATCTTTTATTTCATATCTCATACATTGAATGCCCCAGTTAACAGCAGCATCATTAATTGAAGCTACAATTGCAGTATTTAACCCGAACTATGGATAACAAAAAAGCTGCATAGTAGTTGGTATTGGGGTATTCTGGCTTTTTTAAACAACTAAAGAGTACCCCAATGAATATAGACTACGATACTTTGTTCTGCTTTGTCGATGATTTTTATAAAGGATTTGAAAATTGGTACAAAAAGTCTCTTCTTACTAGCGGTTTAAGAAAACGTAATAGACCAAGCAGTATGAGCTTATCGGAGATAATAACAATCTTAATAGCTTTCCATCAATCTGGTATGGCTTGCTTTAAATATTTTTACTTAGAACTTATGAGAAATAACAGAAATTTATTCAATTACTTAGTCCATTATGATCGCTTTATATCATTGATAAAGCTAGCCTTTCCTGCTGTATTATGCATGTTAAAATCCCTTGAGGGTAAGATAACTGAATACATGTTTATCGACTCTACTCCAATGGTTGTATGCCATAGGCTGCGAGAGAAACGTCATAAAGTTTTTAAAGACTTAGCTGGAAAAGGTAAGACTTCAACTGGTTGGTTCTTTGGCTTTAAGTTGCACTTTATTTTTAATAGTCACGGAGAAATTGTACGCATGCATGTTACTAGCGGGAATGTAGATGACAGGTCTCCAGTAAAGCAAATGCTAAAAGATATCTCTTGCAAACTTATTGGTGATAAAGGTTATATCTCCAAAAAATTATTCACTGAATTATTTGAACAGGGTACAACTTTAATCACTAAAATCAGAAAAAATATGAAGAATTGTCTAATGGATATAAATGATAAAATGATGTTAATGAAACGTCCATTTATAGAAACAATCTTCTCATCTATAAAGTCGTTAAACACCTTGATACATAGTAGACATAGATCTCCAATAAATGCATTTTGTCACTTATTTGCTGGACTAATAAACTATCAGCTTCGTACTGATAAGCCATCTTTAGAACAATTTATAAAATGAAATCGCTTATCCACAGTTCGGGTTTGATAAATTATGCAAACAATCTATATGTTACTGAAATATCACTTGACTAACATAAAAAATACCAATATTTTCCACTTAAGACCATAAAATCCCATATTAACCCAACATTCACCAAATTTTGTGTTAATCTAATAGTCAAGTGGTTATGGGTATAAGTTTTTGAAACATATATTGAAATGAATATTTTTCTTTCGAAGTACATAAATAAGATAGACAAAAAGGGAAGAGTTTCGATCCCTGCTGGATATCGAGGTGCGCTTGCAAAGGAAAATTTTAATGGAATCATAGTTTATCCTTCATTTAAAAATAATTGTATTGAGTGCTGCAGCATGTCGCGCTTGGAAGAGCTTAGTAAGATTATTCAAAATCTAGACCCATATTCAGACGAGAGAGATGCCTTCGAAACTATTGTGTTGGGTGAAGCGGTGCAATTACAGTTTGATAGCGAAGGAAGGGTGATTCTTCCAAGCTACTTAATGGAGCAGGTGGGTATTTCGTCGCAGGGTTGTTTCGTTGGTAAAGGATTGGTTTTTGAGATTTGGAATCCAGACAATTTTGAAAATTATCGCAAAGGTGCTAAGGAAATAGCTCAAGGTAATAGATCAATCTTAAAAAATAATCAAAATTCAAATAAAGATATAAGTTAAGTAAATATGTTAGAAAAAAATACAGCACATATAAAATCTTCAGCTCCACATTGTTCAGTGTTGCTTGATGAAGTGCTTGAGCATATTTCCTTAAAGGATAACGGAAGATACTTGGATTGCACCTTTGGAGCTGGTGGATATACAAAAGCGATCTTACAAAATGCAGATTGTTTTGTAACAGCCCTTGATCAAGATCCAACAGTGGAAAAGTTTGTAAGTAAGGTAAAGGATGAATTCCGCGATAAGTTTGATTTTATACAAACTAATTTTGCTGAAGCAAAAAGTAAATTGGATGGTAAGAAGTTTGATGGGATAGTACTTGATCTTGGTATTTCATCAATGCAAGTTGACTCAGCGGAAAGAGGTTTTTCTTTTATGCATGATGGCCCGCTTGATATGCGTATGGGAAATGATGGGATTAGCGCAAAAGAGTTTATTGCATCAGCATCTGAAGAAGAAATTGCTAATGTAATATATAAGTATGGAGAGGAAGTTCAATCAAGGCAAATTGCAAGTAGTATAGTAAAAATGCGTGCAATAGAGCCAATTGAAACAACTATGCAATTAGCAGATATTGTTAGAAATGCAATGCACTATAGGAAGAGTAAGATAGATCCTGCGACAAAAACCTTTCAAGCTATAAGAATTTACGTAAATAAAGAGTTGGAATCAATTGAACAGATACTAAGTGACTCAGATGAGTTATTAAAGCCAGGTGGTAGAATATTAGTTGTATCGTTTCATTCACTTGAAGATAGTATCGTGAAAGCTTTTTTTAAAGAGAACTCGATGAAAAAGGTTGCACGCTCTAAATACTCAAAAAAACCGATCGAAATTGAAGAGGGTAAGTGGCTTAAAATGATTACAAAAAAGCCAATTGTGCCTTCTAGAGAAGAAGTTATATCAAATCCACGCTCAAGGTCAGCAAGACTTAGGGTAGCTGAAAAAATTGGAGGCGAAAATGTTGTTTAGTAGAACACCGATGTTTGTCGTAATCATTGTATGTTTGGGAACAATCTATACTTTGTTTAATATTAAGAATAATGTTATGGCTATCAGAACAGAGCTTGCTGAAGTGAAAAAACAAATGCGTTATGAAGCTGATACTATTCATGTTCTAAAAGCTGAGCTGGCGTATTTGACTTCTCCTTCTCGATTAAAAAGGTTGAATAACGAGTACTTAAAGCTAGAAGATACAAAAGTTGCTCAAATGATTAGCGATCCAAGAAAAGAAAAAGTGATTTTTAAGTCTCATAGATTTGCTGGTTCAAAATCTTCTAAAGGCAACACTAATTGGCGCTATAAGAAAGGGCCTACAAAATATCTGACTCTTGCATCTGGAAAGAAGTAATTTGTTAGTTTATAAATTTAGCTTTTTTTCTGGAGTTTTTAATAAATTTGTTATATATAAAAAGGCAATTTAAATCGGGTCAAATGACTAGTTACCGTTAGCAAAGTTGTAAAATATATTTAAGATGATTTGCATTTGATTTGTAGCAAAGGAATCTAAATAAACTTTTTCACTTTGCTAATATTACCTATATTAATATTGTTAGAACTTATTCTTTTGTGAAATGGCTAATAGAAATAAAAATATTCTAGCGATTTTTATTTTTTACCTTAAGAAAATTGGGGTGAGGATTTTAAAAAATCTATTATATAACGCACTTCGCATTCGGTTGTTTCTAATAAAGATCAAGCATTTTTTATTTAGTAAGATAAAACGTCTACCAAATAAATTATCTGTAAAACTAAAGGATATAAATTATAGTAAATACTATAAGTCTCTTTTTATTTGGGATTTAAGAGATTCAGCTACTTATACGAGAGTTAATATAGTATTTATTGGTTTTGTTTTAGTATTTCTTATAATATCAATACGCTTAGTAATAGTAGCTAGTAGCGATTACGTAAATTACAGAAAGTCCAACAAGAGATCATATATAAATAGATATGATATTATTGACAGAAATGGTAATTTACTTGCTGTAAATCTGCCTGGTGCTTCACTATATGCAAATCCAAGAAGGGTAATAGATTCTGAGCAGTCGGTTGAAAAGTTATTATCCATTTTTCCTGAACTAGATAGAAAAAATTTACTTAAGAAACTTAATGGTAATAGAAGTTTTGAGTGGATTAAAAGGGATGTAACTCCTCAAGAACACGAAAAAATTTATAATTTAGGTATGCCGGGTTTTGGTTTTGAGAGAGAGCAAAAGAGAATATATACCTATGGTAAACTGTTATCACATGTTCTTGGATATGTTGGTCGTGATCTTGGGGGTCTTGCTGGGATTGAAAAATATTTTGATAAGTTTTTAACTGGTTATGAACCATTAATAGGAAATAGAAATCAAGAAAATTGTTTGCAACTATCTATAGATGTGAGAATTCAAAATATATTAAGCGAAGAGCTAGAAAGAACAATTAAAAAGTTTAGCGCAAAAGGCGCAGCGGGAATTGTTGTTGATCCAAATAATGGAGAAGTTTTAGCATTAGTCAGTAAACCAGATTTTGATCCACATCATCCGGGAAAAGCAGAGCCAGAACAATTATTTAATATGGCTACGCAAGGGGCGTATGAGATGGGTTCTGGTATGAAAGCTTTAACTATGGCAATTGGTCTTGATACAGGTGCAACGTCACTTACTGATGCGTATGATCTTACATATATGAAAGTTAGTGGTTTTCAATTAAAAGATTATCCACGTCCCTTAAAAGGGTGGCATTCAGTGCCATACATATTTTTGAAATCTAGTAATATTGGTATTGGTCAGATAATGCTTGAAATAGGAAAAAGTAGTTTGGCGGAATACTTAAAGAAGTTAGGGCTACTTGAGCGTTTAAAAATTGAATTACCAGAAAGAGCGCGCCCTCTATTTCCAAACTATTCAAGATGGACTGATCTAAGGATGATTACAATGTCATACGGATATGGGATGTCAGAAAGTCCTGCGCATTTTATGCAAGCAATGGTTCCAATTATGAATGGTGGATTGTTATATCCTCTTACACTAATTAAAAGAGATCCAACAAAACCCCTTGTAGCTGAACGGGTTTTTAAGGAAAAAACATCAGCAGATATGCGAAAATTAATGCGACTAGTTGTAACAAAAGGTACTGGATCAAAAGCAGAAGTAAAAGGTTATTATGTTGGCGGTAAAACCGGGACGGCAAATGTTGCTCATGCTGGTAAATATGACAAGACAAGAAGAGTCTCTTCCTTTTTTGGAGTAATTCCTGCCACGAATCCAAAATATATGGTATATATCATATATAATGAACCAAAAGGTATTAAAGAGACATTTGGCTTTGCTGGTGGCGGATGGGTTGCTGCTCCTTCAGTGGGTGCAGTGATTAAGAAACTTACAGCTTTATATGGTATTGAAAAGTTGGATGATAATAGTCCTGATGTACAGGAAATAAGCAATATTGAATACGAGATAAATAATGAGACTTAAGATAGAAGAATTATTTAGGGAAGGTACTGTTACTGGTGTTTCGTTTGATTCTAGAAAGGTTAAGGCTGGAGATGCTTTTTTTGCCATTACAGGAGATAGTTTTGATGGTAATGAATATATTGATGATGCATTTAAGAATGGAGCTTCTTTTGTTTTTACAGATAACCCTTCAAAGAAAGGAAAAAATATAGAATATTTTGCTGATATAAGAATGGGTCTTGCAATAGCTGCTGGCATTATATTTCAAAAAATGCCCAAAAACTTAGTTGCAGTTACAGGAACAAATGGAAAAAGTTCAGTCGTTTCATATGTTCATCAAATACTTGCAAAACTTGAAAAATCTAGTGCTTGTATTGGGACCCTAGGCATTGAATCAACAGAGGAAATACCAACTACATCCTTAGATAATAAAAATTCTGTTTTAACAACTGCTGACCCAATAACATTTAGAAAAACTCTTAATTCACTTAGTAATGCGGGCATAGAGAATGTTGCATTTGAGGCTTCAAGCCACGGATTATTCCAACGAAGATTGGGGGATGTGAAAGTGAAATCTGCAGCTTTTACAAGTTTTTCGCAGGATCATCTTGAATATCATCAAACAATGGACGGGTATTTACAAGCAAAGCTTATTTTATTTACAGAGAATCTCATTGATGGTGAAGAGGCTGTCATAAATTCAGAAATAATGTTTTTTGATTTTATTAGAAGTTTTCTATTAGAAAAGAATATACCATTTTGTACAGTAGGAAATAATGGTGATGTAAAAATTAAAAGAAATAAGCAGTCACTAGAAGGTCAGAGTATCTGTCTTGAATATAAAGGCAAAAAATATGAGTTTGAAACTAATATTATTGGTTCTTTTCAAGCTATAAATTTATTAATTGCTGCAAAACTAGTAAATAATTTGGGAGTGGAATTTGACCAAATTATTGAGAAATTACCTGAAATAGAAGCTGTTCCTGGACGATTACAGAGAATAACTAGTGTAGAAAATGAGTATCAGGTTTTTGTTGATTACGCGCATACTCCAGATGCCTTAGAAAAATCACTTCAAGAATTAAAAAAGCTGAAGAAAAAACCAGGAAATTTATATGTGGTTTTTGGTTGTGGAGGTGATAGAGACGCATTAAAGAGGCCTATAATGGGTAAGGTTGCTTCTGAGATTGCCGACAAGGTAATTATAACTGATGATAATCCAAGAACAGAAGATCCAAGAAAAATTAGAGGGCAGATTGCTGAAGCTGCCGTTGAAGCTGAAGAGATAGCTGACAGAAAAAGCGCGATTATTGATACGATTGCAAAACTGAGAAAAGACGACATTCTCCTTATTGCTGGTAAAGGACATGAAGATTATCAAATTATTGGCAAAGAAAGGTTTAAGTTTAGCGATATTGAAATTGCAAGAAAAGCCGTACAAAAAGTATAAAATAGAGTTTTAAGATTATGATATGGGATTCAAAGAGTTTAGAAAAGGCCTTAGGTGTAAAAGTAGCAGCTAATATAGAAGCTGGTCAGGTTAAATTTAACTCTAGAGATGTTAATGAAGATGATATTTTTATTGCACTTCCTGGAAATCGCGATGGGCACGAATTTGTTGATGATGCTTTATCAAGAGGGGCTAGATGTGCAATAGTTTCTAACGACATTCCTAATTTGGATAAAAATAATCTAATCAAAGTTGATGACACGATGCTGGCTTTGAATCATTTAGCAGAATATAAGAGAAGAACTTCGAAAGCAAAATTTATAGCAGTTACTGGTACTGTTGGTAAGACAACTACAAGAGAGATAATAAAAACTATGCTTTCCGAATATGGTAAGACCTATTCCAGCGTTAAGAGTTTTAATAATTATCTTGGAGTGCCTTTGACTCTTGCTTCCATACCTAATGATACTGAGTATGCTGTAATTGAACTTGGTATGAATGCTGCCGGTGAAATAAGTAATCTAACAAATATGGTAACTCCTGATATTGCTGTAATAACAACTGTATCTGAGGGGCATATAGAATTTTTTGATTCAATTGAAGCAATTGCTGATGCAAAATGTGAAATTTTTGAAGGTGTGGATATAAATACAGGCATAGCAATTATTAATAGGGATATTTCAACATATGAAAGATGTATTCAGAATATTGATAGAGCAGGTCTTCGTAATGTTCAGACATTTGGTAAAAGAGTAGATGCAAGTGTAAGATTCCTTTCGTATGAATTATTAGAAGATTATTCAGTAAGGCTTAATTTTGATGTTAATTCAGAAGAATGTGAAATTTTTATGCCTAATATTTCAATGCATTTAGCATCAAATTTTGCAGCAGGATTTTCTGTGGTGAAATCTCTTGGTCTTGATATAGAAAAAGCAGCTAATGCAATAAGGTCTTTTCAGCCTTTAATGGGTCGTGGCAAATTTATTGAAGTAAAGTATGAAAACAAAAATTTAGGCATTATTTGTGATTACTATAATTCAAACCCACAATCATTAAAGGCTTCCTTACAATATTTACAACAGTTTGTGAGTAACAAGAAAGTAGCTGTTTTAGGTGATATGGGTGAGCTTGGTGACATACAGGATAATATGCATATGTCTATGGTTCCTTCTATTATAGAAGCAGGTGTATCAAAATTGTTTTTAGTTGGGAACGTGATAAGTCAAATAAAAGATAGTTTCTCTGGTAATGTAGAGGTCAAGCTTTATAAAAATGTTGATGAGCTTATAGCCGATAATAGTAGTAATTTAGAAGATGGAGAGCTTCTTTTGATAAAAGGATCAAGAAGCATAAAACTAGAGAATTTTGCAAAGAGTTTGGGAGTCAAAAATGTTTTATAATTTACTAGCCCCATATGCAGCTAAATTTCACATAGCAAATCTTTTCACATATATAAGTTTTAGAAGTGGTTTGGCTATTTTAATGAGTATGCTGATTTGTTTTTTTATGGGTCCCAGGCTAATAGCTTATCTAAGATCTATACAAAAACAAGGCCAGCCGATTAGAGAAGATGGACCAGAAAGCCATTTTGATAAGGCTGGGACTCCAACAATGGGTGGTTTAATGATTATATTATCTACTACCATTTCTACATTATGTTTTGCAAATCTAGCTAATCCATATATCTGGGTTTCATTATTTGTTTTGTTGATGTTTGGTGTGTTAGGTTTTATTGATGATTATACTAAGGTGAGTAAAAATAATTATCGAGGGATTAGCGGCAAAACAAAACTTATAATACAGTTTTTAGTAAGTATTGTAGCATTTATTGTTATACAAAAATATTCCAAGCCTGAGTTCGCTACTCAGATTGCATTTCCTTTTTTCAAAAATACACTTCTTGATATAGGATATTTTTATATTCCATTTACTATGTGTGTAATTATCGGTTCATCAAATGCGGTTAACTTGACGGATGGTCTAGATGGTCTTGCAATTGGAACAATAGCTATTGCTATAGCATCGTTTGGGCTTATATCATATTTAGTTGGAAATAGTATTTATGCAAATTATCTGCAAGTGATTCATGTTCCTAAAGTTGGTGAGCTAACAGTTTTATGTTCTGCAATCATTGGAAGTAGCCTTGGATTTTTATGGTATAATGCAAAGCCTGCTGAGATTTTTATGGGCGATACAGGTAGTCTGGCGCTTGGCGGGGTTCTCGGTACAATTAGTGTAATTACAAAACACGAGTTAGTTCTATGTATTATTGGGGGCGTTTTTGTTTTAGAAACTTTATCTGTAATTATACAAGTTGGTTACTATAAAAAAACTGGCGGAAAAAGAATCTTTTTAATGGCTCCGCTTCACCATCATTTTGAAAAAAAAGGTTGGCCGGAATCTAAAGTTGTAATTAGGTTTTGGATATTGGCAATTATTTTTGCTCTTATAGGTTTATCTTCACTAAAACTAAGGTAGAAAATGTTAGGTGATAATCCTATTAGGTCTCCGGAAAAAGGAGACGGTACGCACTTAATGGTAAAGCATATATTTAAAACATTGCAAGGTGAGGGGCCTCATGTTGGTGTGCCATCAATTTTTATAAGACTAGGTGGTTGTAATCTAGCTTGCGACTTTTGTGATACAGAGTTTGAGAACTTTGAGAAAATATCAACAGAGTCTATTGTTGATAAGGTTAAAAACTTTAGTTTAAATCACAAGAATATCAGATCAATAGGGCTGGTTGTTATAACAGGAGGAGAACCTTTTCGTCAGCCAATTAGACTACTATGTGAGAAGTTAATTGAAGAAGATTTTGCTATTCAAATAGAAACAAATGGTACAATTTATAGAGATATACCAGAAGAAGTTGATATTATTTGCTCTCCTAAGGTTGTAAATGGTAAATATTCAAAGATAAGACCAGACTTATTAGAAAGAATTACGGCATTTAAGTTTTTAATCTCATCACAAAAATCTGAATATTCATCGGTTCCAGATTTAGAACAAGCAAAATATAATATACCAGTTTTTGTTCAAGCGATGGATGAATTAAATCACGATTTGAATGTTGCTAATAAAAAATTGGCTGTTGAAATAGCGATAAATAATGGTTATCGTCTATCGTATCAAGTTCATAAAGATTTAGGAATAGAGTAAGGATATATGAAAAAAAAAGTTGTAGTTTTAGTTAGTGGTGGTTTGGATTCTTCAACAGTTCTTGCAATATTGCAAAAAGAGAATGTTGAAATATACGCAGTTAGTTTTTATTACGCTCAAAACCATTCTATAGAAATTAGTAGAATCAAAGATTTTATTAAAAACTATAATGTGTCTGATCATAGGGTAATTAATATAGACCTGTCAGCATTCAGTAGTACAGCACTTGTTAATGATGATATGGAAGTTCCAAAATATGAAAGTTCAGATGATCTTGGAGATAAGATTCCAGTTACATACGTACCGGCTAGAAATACAATATTTTTGAGTTATGCTTTAGGCTATGCAGAAGTAGTTGGTGCATCAGATATCTATATTGGAGCACATATGACAGATTCAGCAAATTATCCAGATTGCAGGCCAGAATATTTAAAGAGTTTTGAGAATATGGCAAATCTTGCTACGAAAGCTGGGGTTGAAGGTAATAAAATAAATATACATGCTCCGTTAATTGAGATGTCAAAGACTGACATAGTTGCTACTGGTCTAAAGTTAGGCGTTGATTATTCATCAACCATTTCCTGTTATGACCCTGATGAGGAAGGAAGATCATGCGGTAAGTGTCATGCTTGCTTAGTGCGTCTTAAAGCATTTGAAGATAACAAAGTTAGGGATCCAATAGAATATGTGAGGTAAATCATGAATGTACAATATTTTTTTGGTGATTTTCCAGCGCTTGATTTAGGAGATGTTATTTTAAGAGAAATTGAAGAATCGGATGCACGAGATTATTTTGAATATATGAGTAACAATGCAATGGAAGGTTTTCTTACAAAAGAGAATCGACCAAATAGTGTTGAAAAGGCCCTAGAAGAAGTGAAATACTGGGGTAGTTTATTTCCGCAAAAGAGAAGTATATATTGGGCAATTGCCTTAAAAGAAAGTAATAAGATGATTGGAACTGCGGGGTTTAATTTAATTTCATTTCCAAATTCTAGAGCGGAAATAAGTTATGATTTGAGCCCAGAATATTGGGGTAGAGGGATCATGCTAAAATCAATCAATGGAATATTAAAGTTTGCAGATGTAGCGCTTGAATTAGTTCGAATTCAAGCAACTGTAATAATTGATAATGAAAGATCAATAAAAGTGTTAGAAAGAACGGGTTTTAAAAAAGAAGGGCTGCTTAAGAAATATGAAGTTGTAGAAGGTGAGCATAAAGATTACTATATGTATAGTAGAGTGATTGAATAGTGTTGTTATATGAATAAACTTTCTATATTTACGATTATTATAATTAGTTTAATTAATCCAGTTTTTGCTAAAATCATTGAGACTGATGATAGCTCAGTTATTGGCCAAGAGTTGCAAAATCTAACGCCAGAAGACTTAGCTACCTTTGATGTGAATGGGGTGCTTTTTGAACCTGAGGATAATGTACTTAAGTCTGAAAATAAATGGTTTGTAAAAAATTTTTTTTCTACATTAAGACAAAATAATCCTCGTGAAGCGGATAGGTTAGAAGGCATAATGGTACTAAATTATAAACCTGTTCTTTTGGATGAAAGGATTCCTGAAATTATCAAAGATGCTAGAGAGCGTGGAATGAAAGTTATAGCTCTAACTAGTGGTAGTACTGGAGAAATTGGTAGTATTACTAGTCGTGAAGATCTAAGAATATCAAGGTTAAAAAGTCTTGATATTGACTTTACCGGTAGTTTTAAGTTATCGAGATTATTTCTGGAACGTACTGATAAAGAAGGTAGTCGTATAGGGAGGAAAGATGGGGTTGCAAATGATTCTATATTTAAAGATGGGATAATTTTTACCTCACGACGTCCGAAAGGAAATATCCTAAACATTTTTTTAGATAAAGTTGATTTTTTACCAAAAAAAATAATACATATAGATAATAGTATTGATAAGATTAGTGATGTTCGGAGAATGTGCAAGAGTAAGAATATTGAGTTTGTCGGTATACATTATGTAAAACAGTATACTAATAGTGTAAATAGAAGTTTTGATAAGAAAACTGCTGAAAAAAAGATAGAAATTTTAAAGACTAAAAGTCTATGGTTAAGTGATAAGGTTGTCCATTGCTTAGCTCACACTGGGTTTGATATAAATTACTGCCGTTCTCAATAAATTTTTATATTAAAAGTACTTTTTACATATAAAATTTTTTTATTTATTAGCTATTAATCTTTAATTGAGCAGTTATAATTAGTTATCTTTCTATCTAAGAATAGTCTGTTATGGAATTAGCCCAGCACGTCTCTTGAAGTTGCAGATCAAATTGTATTTTAGAATAGTCCTGTAATGATTAGATGGTCGGGGCAGAGAGATTTGAACTCCCGACCCTCTGGTCCCAAACCAGATGCGCTACCAGGCTGCGCCATGCCCCGACAATTATAATTTAATTTTGAACAGTGAACCTCGTCACTTTTCAAGTTCAAATCGAATATTGAATTACAATAAATTCATTGTGATTGATTTTATAAACGAGTCTTTGTTTTAAATCAATAAAAAATATTATTGAGACGGGAAAATTCATTTTAGATCTGATAAATTTCTTAATGTAGATACTTCATTTGTATGGCTTTTGATCTTGAATTTTAGCAATCATTAGGATACCATTTAATTACGGTTTTATTATCTTGGGGGAGGTATTATGGAACTAATAATTTTTGGTGCTATAGTTGCCATTTCTATTATTTATGGTAAAGATAGCGAAGAGTTTGTATCATTATTTGGTATGGGTTTAGAAGAAACAGTTAGAGTTTTTGATAATGAATCTATGGATTGCCGTGGGTGAACGGCGCATTTTGATACAGATTAACTACTACTTACAAAAGAGTATTGTGTGAGCAATTTTCATGTAACAATTTTAACAATATTTCCTGAAATGTTTCCAGGTCCTTTGGGCTGCTCACTTGCAGGGAAAGGGTTAAAAAATGATCTATGGTCAATGGATATTATAAATATTCGTGATTTTGGACTAACAAAACATAAGAATGTCGATGATGTGGCTTGTGGTGGAGGAAATGGATTAATTATGCGTCCAGATGTTATTGGTCCTGCGCTAGATGCTGCACTTGACGCACATCCAGGAGCAAAAATTTACTATCCTTCACCAAGGGGTCAACTATTAAATCAGAAAGTAACTCGAAATTTGTCGAAAGAAAGAAATATAATTATTTTGTGTGGTCGCTTCGAAGGGATTGACGAAAGAGTCATTGATGAGTATAATGTGCAGCAGATTAGTGTAGGTGACTATGTTTTGTCGGGTGGTGAAGTTGCTGCAATGACAATTTTAGATAGCATAGTTAGGCTTTTACCAGGGGTTCTTAGTAACCAAGAGACCTTAAAAGAAGAGTCTTTTGAAAAAAAATCTGAAGGTTTGAGTTTGATTGAGCATCCGCTTTATACTAAACCAGTAGTTTGGCGAGGTCGGAAAGTTCCAGAAATTTTACTTTCAGGTAATCATTCTGAAATTGAAAAGTGGAAAAAATCTGAATCTATAAGGGTCACAAAAGTAAGGCAAAATAGTTTTTTGAAATAATTCTTTTGCTTAAAAGTTTATTGTATAAAAAATATATAGAATCATTTAGGAGATAAAAATGAGCAACGTAATTAAGCAATATGAGAAAGAGCAAATTGAAAAGCTTACAGAGAAAAAAGAAGTCCCTGAGTTTAGAGCTGGTGATACTGTAAGAGTTAGTGTAAGAGTAATTGATGGTACAACAGAAAGACTTCAAGCTTATGAAGGTGTTGTAATTGCTAAAAGAAATAAAGGGCTAACTTCTTCTTTTGTTGTAAGAAAAGTAAGTCATGGCGAGGGTGTTGAGAGAAGGTTTTTAACATATTCTCCAATAGTCGCTAAAATAGATGTAGTTAAGCGTGGTGTTGTTCGTCGTGCTAAGCTATTTTACTTACGTGATTTAAGTGGTAAAGCAGCAAGAATCCCAGATAGAAAAACTTATTCTAAGAAAAAAGCATAATACTTATTTATCGATATAGATATTTTTTAAGTATTCTTAGTTAAATAAATGCGCTGACTGCTGTTAGGCAGTTTAGCGCATTTTTTTTATTCGTGATTGATTGCTTTTCTAAAACTTAAGGTAATTATAATTTCTTATATAGATCGTCCTTTATCTTTTGATTTAATCCTTGTTTGTAATTTTTTTTCAAACTTATTTTCTACTATTTTTTCATTTTGCTTTGATACTGCTATAGACTTTGCTAGATCTTTTATCTTTGCTCTGTCAACTTTTTGCTCAATGTTTTTTTCAGTTGATTGAGTGATTCTGCTGTCTTTATCTGTTGCATGTAGAGTATTTATTTTAGCATTTGATTCTTTTTTTTGTATTGATACTACTTCTTGTTCTTGTGATGCAACTGCTTTTTCTCCAAGTTTTGGTGAAAGCTTAACTACCGCGGCGGTAGCAGGAAGTATAAGTGCAGGTAATGTAACTCCACCAAGAACTAGGCCTGTTGACGCAGTTAGCATTAGCCCTCCTATCAGTGAAAGTTTGCTTACAAGGCCTTTTAAGCCACTTTGCTGTTTGATTTGCTGTTTATTTTTAGACATTATTTGGGTTAAATGAAGTTTTACAGATTCAAGAACTTCTTCAAGCTTATTTTTTTCACGAATAGCTGAAACTACAATCGAATAAAAAAGTTTTGGGTTAGATGACGCCACAATCATCATCTCTTTACCATCTTTACCGTTAAGAATTTCTTTCATTAAAGATTTAATTATAGCGGTTTCTTCCGGAGTCAGGTCATGAAAATATGTAGCAATAATTGAATCAATTAAAGCATCATGTGACTGTTCTTGAGCTTTTTCATCATCTGTATCAAGATCTCTTTCTGGAGTTATTGCAATAGTAAATAAGCTCATTACTGATGAAAAAGATTCATCAGTAACAACTTTTAATCCTAGCTGTTTTTTGATTCTTAGAGTGCATTCGTTTATATGAAAATCTAAGTCAGGTTTAGACTCAAGACGTCCAACATAGTCTATTGCAAGTAAATTTGCTACAGAAGAACAAAGTGATTCACTTAAGTTAGCTCCCAAATACTCTAAAAAATACTCTTTAAAGGGATTAGGGTCAACTCCTGGTGGTAGAGATAAATCAGTGTTCATAAACAATCTCCCTTAATTGGATTTTCATTTTAACTGCCAAAAGGCCTGGTGCATTTTTAGTATTTAATTTATTAATAATATCAGGAGTTAATGCCTCATGTGTTGCAATGCTTGTATCAGTGACAATAGATCCGTAGGGAAGCATTTTGTATAATTCATTACATATCATAAGCATGGTAACAGGATCTTTGCTTTTAAAAGCAATTTTGATTTCATAATGGTTTATTTTAACATGACTTGCATAGTTTTGAGCGGTTTCATTATTAAATTGCCTAGATATACGTATAAAAATAGGCTCAAATAGTGAGTATTTAGTATTTAAAGTGGCAATTTGATTTGTTAACTTTGTTCTATCTAAACAACCTTGATTATTTGCTTTTGAAATAAGTGCTTCATAATTTTCTTTAGTATTAAGTATTGTATTTTCGAAATTTACAATAGATTTTAGCTTTGATTTAGAAGTTTGTAGTAGAGCATATGATTTTTTATTCTTAATTGAAGAATCTTCTAAATCTTCAGAAAATATGGGAATTAATGTAAATAATATTATTGTCATAATAATATATATTACAGCCTTAAAGAAGATAATATTTTTTAAATGTATAATCAATTTATCTAGCATCTTTCTCAGCCTCAATAGTTCCTTCAAAAGTTATTTTTGCAGGTATAATAACTTTTTTTGCAATTTCAGTAATATCATCAGGGTTACGCTCATATTTTAGATTCTGCTTTGGGAAAATAGATTTTAATCGATTGGCGTATCCATTGACAATTTCAATCCCGTGTAGCGCTGAATGTCTGGGGCCTTCATATTGATAATCTATAGTAACATTAAGTTTGTTATTTAGCAGAGTTATATTCTGCGGGTCATTAATTGCCCAATACATTTTCTTAATTTTAAGATTTTCTGAATCAAAAGAAAAAATCGATTTAATATGATCAAATGGTGTTATTGTGGTTTTGCTAATTATATTCTCTAGATTGTATAATTCGATTAAGTCAGTTGCATTTTTTAGCTCAGGATGGCGCTTTTGGATATCTCTATATTTTTCAGAAAGTAAGTAATATTCTTGATTAAATTCGGTTGTTTCATTTTGCAGCATAATAGATTTATATTTTATTGCTGAAAGAGTAACACATATACCAAACATTATAGCAAGAAGTGGTTTAAAAACGATGCTGTTAATTAAACTAAGTTTTGTAATTGATTTTAGTGGCTTATTGAGAGCTAGATGAGTATTGAAATTATCAAATATTTCTAGCAGGATGTTATCTTGAAATCGATCTGACTTTTTGCTTTTAGATACGGTTATATCTTCTCCAGCTATAGCAATTGTTTTACAGTTTTCAAATTCCAACGTACTGAGTAGGTTTTTTAGCTTTTTATCTGATAGTGTAATTACACATGTTTGTAAATTTAGTTTTTCAATAAAAGATTTATAGTAGATAAGTTTATCTGTGATTGTTTGTTCAATTGTACCTTGAACATACATGTCAGATTTATCTTTAGGATATTCAATCATCTGTTCATCCATGATATTCTTTTTATATTTAACAACAATTCGAATATCGCTAGCCCTTGTTATGGTTGCAAAGATCTGGAGATGATTAGTACATTCTGTATTTTGAGTTTTTTGTAATATTCTTTCAATAATTGTTTCAAATTCTAAAGAAAGAAAATATATGCCGCTATATTTAAAAGAATTATTTATTACATATTCTAGAAGTTCATTAATAGGAAATATAAAAGGCATAGAAGCAATACATGTATTCCATACTTCACCATTTTGTGTTGTCACTTCATATACGTTATGTGCAACAATATCTTCAGGATGATAATTTTTTTGAATAAAGTTTTCAACCGGATTGCTTTTAATTATCGATCCAAGAATGGTCATGATTTCATGTTTTAGTACGCAATTTTTATCGTCTAATAAAAAAACAATATGATAATTTTTATATTTTTTAAAAAACTTACGGTACTTTTTTTGAAAATCCGCATCTTTGCTATCAACAAAAATACTACTAATTACTTTATGTTTTTTGAGAGCAGAAAAAGTTATACCAGTTTTTCCAACTAGAACTATTACGTTTTTTCTGTGAAATAAGTTATTAAATAAATTAACAAAAAATTCTAATCTATATGTATCTTGTTGGCTCATTATGTTAAGACTGATTTTTTAAGCTTAGAAACCTATTCGTTTATATCTTTAAGAGTAGGGTGTAAGTCTATTAAGCTCAATATCAATAAAAATAAGCAAAATGCTTTTTAAATTAATATTGTAATTTGGCCATAAATTTATTAGTGTATAAGCGCTTAAGACTGGGCACTGATGAGATAGTGCTAAAAGATTTATTACTACTAATTTTTGAAACTATGGTGATAAATCGTTTATAATTAATAAATAATAAGAAAGAATAGTTTGATGTCAAAGTTAACCACACAGCAGATAAGAAGCACTTTTATTGATTACTTTAAGAATTATGGGCATACGCATGTGCCTTCAAGTTCGTTGGTTCCACACAACGATCCAAGCTTAATGTTTGTAAATTCTGGTATGGTTCAGTTTAAGGATATATTTACAGGTGTTGAAACAAGAGATTATAAAAGAGCGACAACTAGCCAAAAGTCTGTTAGAGCTGGTGGTAAGCATAATGATCTTGATAATGTTGGTTATACTGCAAGACACCATACATTTTTTGAAATGTTAGGAAATTTTTCCTTTGGTGATTATTTTAAGGAAGAAGCTATATTTTATGCTTGGAAATTACTTACAGAAAATTTTTCAATTCCCAAAGAAAAACTATATGTAACTGTTTATCATGATGATGAAGAAGCAGTTTCGCATTGGAAGAAAATATCTGGTTTTGGTGATGATAGGATTATTAGAATCAAAACTAGTGATAATTTTTGGTCAATGGGTGATACTGGTCCATGTGGCCCGTGTTCAGAAATTTTTTATGATCATGGCGATCATATCCCAGGAGGTCTACCTGGTACGCCTGAGGAAGATGGGGATAGATTTATTGAAATTTGGAATCTAGTATTCATGCAGTATGAGCAGGTAGATAAAGATACTCGTATTTTGTTACCTAATAAATCTGTTGATACTGGAATGGGACTAGAGAGAATTTCGGCTGTCGTGCAAGGAGTTCATGATAATTATGATATCGATATGTTCCAGGATCTAATTGGTCACGCAGAATCAATCGTAAAAGTTCCTGCAAAAGGTGAGGCTCTATTTTCATACAGGGTAATTGCTGATCATTTAAGGTCATCTGCCTTCTTAATTGCTGATGGGGTTATGCCTTCAAATGAAGGTAGAGGGTACGTTTTAAGACGTATTATGAGAAGAGCGATGCGACATGTCCATCAACTTGGAGCAAAAGAGCCATTAATGTATAAGTTACTCCCAAAGTTGGAAGATCTATTTGGTCATCCATATACAGAGCTTACTAGGGGAGAAGAATTTATTGCAAGTATATTAAAACAAGAAGAAGAAAGATTTAAATATACACTAGATAGAGGGTTGAAGTTACTTGAAGATGAAACAATTTCTATATCTAAAGGCGGTACTTTACCAGGTGAGGTTGCATTTAAATTATACGATACTTATGGTTTTCCTCTTGATTTAACTGAAGATATATTAAAGAAGCAAGAAATTTCTGTTGATCATGGTGGCTTCAATGAACATATGCAAATTCAAAAAGAACGTGCAAGAAAATCTTGGGCAGGTTCTGGTGAGTCAAAGACAGATTCGATATGGTTTGATATAGCATCTGAATTTGGTACAACGGAGTTTTTAGGATATTCACTTGAATCTGCTGAGGGAAAAGTTGTATCTCTTGTACAGAAAGGTAAAGAAATTCAACAGATTTCAGATATTGGTGCAAAATTTACATTAATTGCAAATCAAACGCCATTTTATGGAGAGTCCGGTGGGCAAATGGGTGATATTGGTACTATAGAGTCTACTCATTGTAAAATAGAAGTAGTTGATACTTTGAAATATCTTGGAAAAATTATGGGCCATGTTTGTGTTTTGAAGGAGGGGATAATTTCTAAAAATGACGAAATTAAAATGGTCATTGATAGTAAATATAGAAGTGATCTAAAGATGCATCACTCTGCCACACATATTCTTCACGCTGTGATGCGAGAGGTTTTGGGTAGGCATGTTACTCAGAAAGGTTCTCTTGTTGCAAAAGATAAATTGAGATTTGACTTTAGTCATCCAAAAGCTTTGACAAAGGCGGAAATAAGATTGATTGAAAGAAAAGTAAATGAAATTGTGAGTCACAATTCGCAAGTATCTACAAAGCTAATGTCAGCAGATCAGGCAATAGAATCTGGTGCTATGGCTTTGTTTGGTGAGAAATATGATTCAGAGGTTAGAGTGGTTTCACTAGGCCCCGTAACCGAGGAGAATAACCCATATTCATTTGAATTATGTGGTGGAACTCATGTAAAAAGAGCCGGAGATATCGGAGCATTTAAAATTATTAGTGAAGGAGCAATAGCTGCAGGTATTAGAAGGGTAGAAGCAGTTTGTGGTGAGTATGCTTTTGCAAATATTACGGAAGGTGAAGAACTACTTGATAAAGTTATCGATACTTTGAAGAGTAATAAAGTTGAACTTGTTCAAAAAGTAGAAGGCCTGCTTGGAGCTAAGAAGAATCTAGAGAAGCAGCTTGAAAAGATGCATATGGATAGAATGGTTCTTACAGATGTTGAGCTTGAACAAAAATCTAAAAAACTAGATGGTGCTAGATTATTATATGTAAAATTTAATAATATTGATGCGAAGATGCTTCGTATGTCTGCAGAGAATTTAGCTAAAGGTCATGATGATTTAGTAGTTGTCTATATTTCGAAGAATAATGATAAGTTATCAATTGTTACTGCAGTTTCAAAGGCAGTCTCAGCTAAGTATAATGCTGGATATATTGCTAAAGAAGCTTCTGCTTTTGTAGGTGGAAGTGGAGGAGGACAGGCTACACTTGCACAAGCTGGGGGAACTGATATTAGCAAATTGCAGCATCTTGAAGACCGTGTTGTTGCTTTGTTAAGTAACTAATTCGCCGTGATAGAGAGGTGTTATAGCAGCTATCTGAAAGTCCTTAACGTTAGTAGTTAGAACAATGAGAACTTTGTTAACAGCTTCTTTTTCTTAGGTGCTTTAAACGAATATCAGGAATTTGCGTACATAGGCTACTTTCTTAAGCGATGCTAATTGTTTAATTTTAGATTTGCATAAGAAACTTTCTCTGATTGACAGAAATCTTATCTTGCTATAGCATTCAGATGACATAAGTACCAGAGGTGCTTTTAGAATAATTTATTAGTAATAGTTCTTATAGGTTTCTAAAGGCTGAGAATATACTCTTTGAACCTGCTCCCATGGTAATGCATGCGTAGGAAGGTATAACAAATTTATCAATAATCATATGAGTGTTCAGCTTGTGTGGTGTTAACGTATTGATGTAATTACCTTATTTTCTGGTATTTATTTTTTTATTATAAATACTGGGATTTAATATGAAATTTGTTTCTAAAAAAGATTTTACGATTTTACTTGGCAATGCAGTTGATCATTTCGATACATCAATATATGTATTTATTGCTCCAACTATAGCACCGATATTCTTTCCAAATGATAATCCTATTATAGAGTTGATTCTAGCTTATAGTATCCTTGCTACATCCATTGTAACAAGGCCGCTAGGGACTTATATTTTTGGTGCATTAGCGAGGTTATATGGACCAGGGCGAGCGTTGTCATACTCTTTAATTGGAGTTGGTTTTGCTACAATGTGTATTGGTTGCTTGCCAGATTATTACGATATTGGTTTTATAGCCCCAATATTATTAATTTTAGTGAGAATGGTTAGGGATATGTTCGCATCTGGTGAAAGCGCAATCGCGAAATTATATATACTACATGATAAACCAGAAAAAGAAGCGTTTACGGGGTCTTATTTATATCAAGCTTCAACAGTGTTTGGTATGGTTTTGGCATCATCTGCAGCAACTCTTGTTCAATATCTTGATATTGATTACGCATGGAGAATTTGTTTTATATTTGGAGGTGTTGCAGCGGTTATTGGGTATCTTATTCGATTAAAAATATTGGAAATAAAAACTGTTAAGAAAAAAAGCACATTAAGATTTATGACTTCTGGAAGTTTATCAGTGCTTTGGAAACATCGAATAAATTTAGTGAGAATTGCTTTAGTAAATAGTTTTTCGCATATGACATATATTATTCCATTTGTAACAATGAATCATATAGTTCCACTTGTTACTAATATTGAAATGAAGACAATGATGTTGCTAAGTAGTCTAGTCCTTGTTTTTGATATGGTAGCAATTCCACTTATTGGAGCGTATATTAGACGTTTTTCTGCTGAAGCTGTAATGTCTGTCGCAAGCGGAGTGTTAGCACTTACTATAATTCCTTTATGGTATTTTATTGATAGCTCATCAATTATCTATATAAGCATTGTTAGATTTTGGATTGTGATTTGGGGGATAGTTTTCCTTTGTCCGCTTAATTTATGGAATAGTAAGCAAGTAGAAGGTGATGAAAAATATATAGTTGTTGGAATGGGTACAGCTTTGGGAGCTTGTACAATCGGAAAATTGAGTCCGTCTATATGTTTGGCACTGTTTCATTATAGCAATTCTCATATACCTATAGGAGTATACATATTGTTGTTATTTATTTTTGTGTTTTATATAACCTATAGTAATATAAATAAAAAAGATCTTGATTAATTCTGTGTAATATTTATAAACACTTTAATGTAATTTAATTTAAGGTAAGTGTAATGAAGGCAAGCTATCAAGATGAGGAAGACTCTCGACAACAGCAAGATCCATATGGTAAATCTAAAATATTTAAAGCCGTTGAAGAGTCAAATGTTAAAGATTTGGCAATAGCAATTTTTGCTGGGGGTGATGTTAATCAGTGTACAACTTATGGTGATAGTCCATTGCAGGTAGCTTTATGCTCTGAAACTATAAGACCTAATGTCAGAAGTGCTATTGTATCTCAGTTACTTCGAGCTAAAGCGGATCCAAACTATGTTAATCCTTCTGAAGAAGGCACGGACGATTCAGAAGGATTATATTACATAGCAGAAGGTGCTTTAAGATTATATACTACAAGTGATTATCTTGAGTGCTTATCATCTCTCGCAGGTCAAGATAATCAACATGATTCAGATGATTTCTGACAATAGCTTTTTATCCTGAGATCAAGTCGCACTGATTTAATTCTTCTCCAAGAATATCTAGAGTATGCTGATCTAGTATATCTTGTAGATTATGACTGTTGTTTTCTAAAATAAATTCTCCAAGAGTTTTTAAGAATATTTGTTTCAATTCTGGGGAGAAATTTTTTGATGGATCTTTATTTAAAAGTCTAGCACATATAGATTTTTCAATCATTTCTCTTCCAAGAGAAAATATACTATTAAACTGTATTTTCCATGCTGAAACTTCTATATCACTTAGTTCTTTACTCATATATTACTCCAAATTAGTTAGTGGGGAGCAAAATTAGAGCGTTTACTAAAATTCGTCAACTAAAAGTTTCAATGATTTTTAGGGAAAAGTCAAATGATGTTAATATGTCACACTAAATTTACTCAAGAAATTCTGAAAAATCTGAATCTCCAGAAAGTGAAATTACAGTATCTTGTGAGTCGTTTAGAATTGAACCACCTGATATCCAGCTAGTGTATATATCATGAGTAGCTTCCTTGAAATCAACTAATTCTTGATCTTTTAAACAATAATCTGTTGCCGCAAGAGCAACGAGCTTTTCAAAACAAGTAGGAAGAAATTTCTTACTAGAGTTTAGAAAGCCTGTTACAAACGTTGCAAAAGGCATAGTTCCAATAATAAAGAGTTCTACAATTTTTTGAGGAAGTATTTTTAGATCTTTTTCTCTGCTTCTGAAGAAACTATCATCTTTAAATCCAGTTTCAGAATTTAGCTGCATTTCTCTATACTCATCACCTTCAACTAGAGAATATGTGGCAGTTCTTGTTCCTTTAGCGCTTGGATAGACTGTAACATCTCCTCTAAATACTGGAGCAAATACTATGTCTTCGAGAGCTTTTAAGTCAAATGCTAAGTATTATAGTTTTGCAACATGATGATAGATAATAGAATCATAGTTTTTCCCTGTTAGGGGATCGTTATAATCTGAGATATCTCTTGTAGAATTTGATAGAGTTATTACGGAATTATATTTCGAATTATATGTTTTTACTAATTCTTCAGGTATTTCATCAAACGCATTAAACCAACAGATAATACTATTCAAAGCGTCTAAAGCTTTTGGAGTTTCTTTAATTTTTGAACCTTCGCAATTTACGATTCTAATACATTTGCTAATTTCTTCTACTTTCAGACCGATTAATTCTCTAGATTTCACCACATCATAATTATCCGATGCTTTCTTTGCTTCGTTCTGATCTTTATATAGCCTTATTTCGTAACGTAATGTATTTCCTGCGCTTGCAAAACTTATATTTTTGCCTTTGCTGCAGATTATAAATATAAAGCGAGCCAATGCTTCGCATGCAATTGTTGTTGTATTTTCATCGGTCGAAGTAATGGCTTCAGAGAAAAGATCCATAGACTTATTAATAAAAGTCTTATTATGAATAGGGTATAGATCCTTAGCTACTTTCTTTTTGTTAGGCGTTGTAAATAATTAGGATTTTTTTCCTGGAGAGAATAGAAGTATACTATCTGTATTAGTTGTTAATTTTCTATCTGATAGGATAGACGCAACTTTTTTAATTTCTGAATATTCTTCTTTTTCTAATTGTTTTGATGTGATAGCAAAACCTCTCTGATTCTGAGCTAGAATAACTAGTTGTTTTGACAAGAGTTTTAAGGATAACTTAGGAGAAAAGAAGCTTTTTATTGTAATATCTATTAGATTTTTAATAAATGATACAGGTATCACATGGTTGAGCTGTTTTGATGTACCATCTAATTTTGTTCTACCAACAACTGTTAAAGAGCCTCCATCTTTAGAAAATACAATATCTGTAAGGAGAGTGTTCTGTAAATCAAGGTGCAGAACGCTTTCAAGAAACTTTAGTATTTTAGCTTTTTTAATTACCTTCTGACTTTTTTCTTTTTTTACTACATAGCTTTTAAGATTATTTGGTGTTCTAGGCGAGCCAGAAAAATCTTTAAATGTAGATTTACATTTTTTTAGAGGACTTGAATTTGCTTCTAGATTTTCTTTATTTTCTATCCGATTTCTTTTTATTCTAATTTATTTATTTATTGACATAACAATGTATCTACATCATGCATTCCATCGCTTCCTACTACCGAGATATCTACTAAATCTTCATGTTCTGTAGGAATTGTTGTTGCTTGTAGCTGACTGAATAATTCTGTTACTTCGTCATGGAATTTAGCTTCTTGAGTGCTAGACATTTCATAGTCAATAGCAGCAATTTTGATAATATGTTCTAAAGCGTTTATTAGAAGGTGAGTGCTTGCTCCATGAAATCCGGTTGTAAAGCCAGCGAATGGGCTTGTTCCAATAAAGAACATTTCAACTAGTTTTAATGCCAGAATTTCCTTGTCTACTACGTCGTCTCGTAAGAATTTTTCATCAAGAGAAGATTGAGCCTTCTGAAATTCTCTAACTGTGCTGCCATCTTTAAAAGTATAATTTACTTTTCTTTTTCCTGTAGCGCTTGTGTAAGTTACTATTCCAGTATCCATTAAGGGGTAGTAAACTAATTTTTCAGGTGCTTTTAAGTCAAATGCTAGGTATAAAAGTTTTGCTATTTGAGTGGCAATATTATCTTGAATTAATTCATTATCTACAAGATCTGCATTATATATTAATGGATCGCCAATGTAATTTGAGAGCTTTAGTTCAAAGTTTTTTTCATCATTATATTCTGTAATTAGTGAAGCTTCATATCTATCAAACAGATTATACTTTATAACAATTTCATCGAGTATTTTGAGCGCATCTGGGATTAATCTAATTTTATAGCCTTCACAATTTACTATTCTTATACATTTATCTAAGCGCCAATGATTCTCTGATATTAATAGTTCTGGGGTTGTTGTAGAATAATTCGTTTCGGAGATTGTTGCTAAATAGTGTGCAAGTTCAATAGGAGTGAGTACTCTATATTGGTTTTTACCTGGGTTTTCTGCTTCATCTTCTGAATCATAAAGCCTTATTTCAAAGTTTTGTGAATGACCTTCTTCTGCAAAACAAGTATATGGGCTTTTATTAAATAGTATGAAAATAAATCTTGAAAGAGCTTGAGTTGCAATAGTTGCTGTATTTGGATCAAGAATTGCATCTGATAGTTTTGATAATGCAGCCTCAACATATGCCAAATTATACTTACCATATTCATTAGCTGCTTTGCCTTTTTTAGTTGGTGTTACAAATAATTTATCTGCCTTTCCGGGTGATGCAAGTAATACAGTTTCAGCTTCAGGAGTTCCAGGTGATTTAACAGTTAAACATCTGTCAGCTGCATTACTCTCTTCCATTCTTGCTGCAATTTCTGCATAATCTGGGCTCGCAAGATCACTGCTCTTTAAGGCAAAGCCTTCTTGATTATGTATAAATACTTTTATTTTATCCTTTAGCAGATTAAGCAGTTCTTTTGGAGTAGTTGCTTTTTGTACAGTGCTTTCAATAAGTTTTGTTATGAAAGAAAATGGTATTACATGTCTATGCTGCTTACTTGTTCCATCAATTTGAGGCCTGCCGACAACTATTAACTCATTATCTGTGCCGCTAGTTGAGATAGTAACATCAGTTAGGAAGTGCTTTGAAAGTTTTGTATGTAGAGTTCTCTCAAGAAATTTATAAATAGCTGCTTTCGGAATTTGATTTGTAACTATTGATGGTGAAGCAACAGATTGAGAAGGAGCAAATAACCTTCTTGCTGTTGGAGCTGATTTAGTTTCTTGTTCTACTGCTCTGTTTGAATCTGTTCGGTGAGCTAATAATTCAATTGCTTTTCTTAAATTAGCTTCAATAGTATCTAGTCTTGCATTAAGTTCTAATACTCTAGTTGATCGAATTTTTGTAGTTAAAGGTCTGTTATCAACTTCTAAACCCAATTCACTTAGTGCGCCTGTAATCTCTAATATATCTTCATCTTCTACACCACCTGCAGTACCGACTTTTGATTGTCGAATTGTATCTTCTGATTTTCTTCTGCTCATGGTGATGTATACGCGTTAATAGTTTAGAGATATATCTAACATATTTTAAGAAATATGAAAAGAAAAAATTGATAAAATTTAAATAAAAAATGCTACAAAAAATCAAGAATATTTAGCTTGTAGATCGATTATAAAAATTTGTTGGATAATTTTGATTTATTACCTTTATTAAAAATATAATTTAGCGTTAAGGTAAAATTAAATGGTTGTTTTATTTAGCTTTTATATACTCTACAAGTAGAATTAGTTTAAAAATAATCACCAGTATATTAACTAATTTATTTTTCAACCTTTTGTTGTTCTTATGAAGAATTTTTTGAACTATAAAATATTTTTCTATCTTATAATTTTCATGATCAATATCTTGCTATTAAAAAAATTTAATAAAATTTTAATATAATATAGTTAATATAATACTAGAGTAATATACTCAGAAATTATCATAATATTAAAATATCTTCTGAATATATTGCCGAGGAATCTATTCGTAGTTATAACTATAGTATTAATTTTGGATTTGGATATGAGTGAAGCAGAAATATCATCAGAAGAGCCTGTGGTAACAACCAAAACTATCATCGCATTCTTTGCTATGGTAGTTGGTATGTTTATGGCTATTTTGGATATTCAGATTGTTGCAAGCTCATTATCTGTCATTGCAGCCGGTTTGTCTGCATCTGGAGACGAGCTATCATGGATTCAAACATCATATTTAATTGCTGAAGTAATCATAATACCTATAACAGGTTTTGCAGCGAGGTTACTTTCTACGAGGATTTCATATTTTATTGCAGCATTTGGCTTTACCATAATGAGTTTGCTATGTTCATTGGCGTGGAATATTGAATCAATGATTATCTTTCGGGCTCTTCAAGGATTATTTGGCGGTGCAATGATACCAACTGCATTTGGCGCTATATTTATAATTTTTCCTAAGAAGATGCATGTAAAAGTTAGTATGGTCATTGGTTTGGTAGTAACAGTTGCTCCAACTATTGGACCAACACTTGGTGGATATATAACCGAAGTAATGTCTTGGCATTTTATGTTTTTACTAAATGTAATTCCTGGAATATTTGTTTGTTTTGTAGTATTCAACTACGTTGATTTTGATAAACCTGATTATAAATTATTAGATAATTTTGATTTTATTGGCATTATATTAATGGCTGTAAGTCTAGGAGCTCTACAATATGTTTTAGAAGAGGGGAATAAGAAGGATTGGTTGGAGGATAATCATATTCTATTTCTTTCAATTCTTGTTGTGGTTACATTTATTTGGATGATAGTTCATGAGCTGACGTGTAAAAATCCAATTATTGATTTGACGGCATTTAAAAACAAAAATTTTAGTTTTGGATGTATTTATTCATTTATTCTTGGTGTTGGTTTATACGGTACAGTGTATCTGCTTCCTCTCTTCCTATTTACAATTTCTGGATATAATACTCTGCAAATTGGGATTACTATGGTTATAACCGGTGTATTCCAATTTATTTCAGCACCTCTTGCTGGCAGAATGTTTGATTCTGGTGTTGATAAAAGATTGATTCTTGCAATAGGTTTTGGAACATTTGCACTTGGTTGTTATTTGAATAGTTTCTTGACAGCTGAATCTGAATATTGGGAGTTTTTCCTTCCGCAAGTTGTCAGGGGACTTGCGCTTATGTTCTGTTTTATGCCTATAAATGATCTAGCACTCGGAACAATGCCGAAAGATGAGGTTCAGAATGCGAGTGGATTATATAACCTTACAAGAAATTTAGGAGGAGCAATTGGACTCGCAATAATAAATAGTCTAATTATTTCAAAGTCTAAAATTTATGCTCAGGGTATGAAAGAAAATATATCTCTAACATCTCCTCAAGTACAAGAAAGAATGGATTTCTTTACACAGATTTTGATTGGTAGGGTTGATAACCCAGAGCTTGCAGCTTTGCAATTACTTGATAAAGTTGTAGTAAGTGAATCATTTATAATTGCAATTAATAACGTGTTTGTTATCATTACTATATTGTTTTGTTTGGGAATGATATTGATTCCTTTTTCATCAATGCCAAAAGATACAGCAGGTGCCAATGCTCACTAAAATTATTACATATATAGTCTTCGTCGCTATTTGGTGTAGTTTAGCAGGATTTCCTACAAAAACAGTACCTTTGCTATTTATGATTTTTGCACCTTTGGCAACTTTGTTACTTACTATATGGATAGGTTTGCTGCCAAAAAAGAACCATTTTAAATTTTCAGCGATTATATATTTGGGGTGGTTGCTAAAAGAAGTTCTAATGTCGTCAATTGCTGTTGTAAGAATTTCTTGGAGAAAAAATATGAGATTACAACCAATTCTCGAACCAATAGAAACAGTACAAAAAAAACAGGTGGGAGTTGTTACATATGCTAACTCAATTACTCTAACTCCTGGAACTGTTACATTATCTACGGAAGATAATCATTTGCTTGTCCATGCTTTAGATATAAGTTTTATGGACGATTTAAAGGAAGGTGAAATGGATAGTAGAGTAAAGGAGATAATAGAATAAATATGCTCAATATTTGTTTAATTTTAGTACTAATTTTATCGTCAGTAATTATATGCGGAGCATTTTTACAGAAAGATATATTTATTAAGCTTCTCTTTCTAAATACTGGAACTAGTGTAGCCGCATTATTTATTTGTTTTCTTGGGTCATTTAAAGTTAATAGCTCTTATATTGATATTGCTTTGATATATTTTCTTCTTAGCGTTGTGGCTACTAATGCCTACTTAAAATACTTTATGCAAAAACATAAAAAGGAAGTAGAAGATGCATCCTAACAATAATATTACTATTACAGGGTGTGGGTTAAGCGGTATGATATCTGCGCTTGCACTTGCGAGTAATAATATCCCATCAACTATAATTGAAAAAAAATCTTGCAAGGATAAAAGTTTTTTTTCTGATGTGCGTACAACAGCTTTAACTGACTCATCAAGGAAGTTTTTTGAAGAAATTAGAATTTGGGGAAAAATTTCTGATTTTGTTGGACCGATTAATGATATTTATGTTGTTGATAATAAATCACCTGAAATGTTGCACTTTGCTTCGTCTGATCTGGAAGATGGTGAAATTATGGGGTATTTGATTCAAAATACTGATTTTAAAAAAATATTATATGAATTAGTTTCCTCAAATAAGCTAATTAATGTTATTCAAAATTGCTCTTACGAAATTACGGAAAATACAGTAGATGGTTGTAGTCTTATTTTAAATGATGGTGAAGAGTATAAAAGCGATTTATTACTTGTTTGTGATGGTAGATATTCTACTGCAAGACAACAATTCTTTTCAAGTAACATCGAAAAAACCTATGCTCAATGTGCTCTTACATTTATTGTTCATCATGCAAAACCACATGAAGGAACTGCTGTAGAACATTTTATGCCAACGGGGCCTTTTGCTATCTTGCCATTAAAAGATCAAAAACGCTCATCTATTGTCTGGACAATAGATGCTGATATGAAAGATTTACTAGAAAATTTGCCAAAAGATGAATTTCAAGAGATTGTACAAGATAATTTTGGTGAATTTTTAGGAGAGATAGAAGTTGAAGGTAAGGTTGCAGGCTTTCCTTTAAAAGCATATGAGACCGATAAATATTTTAATAAAAGAATCGTTCTGATTGCAGATACTGCTCATGTTATTCATCCACTTGCAGGGCAAGGTTTAAATCAAGGAATAAAAGATATTAGTTGTTTTATCAAGCTATTATCGGAGTATGGAATTACTGATTTAATGTTAGATCAGTATCAAACTATGCGTAAAACTGATAATAGTAACATGCTGGAAATTACGGATACTATTAATGCAATTTTTTCTAATAAATCTAAATTTCTTCAAGCTGGAAGATCATTGGGTTTTCAGACAATAGAAAAAGTTCCACCATTTAAAAAATTGCTTATTAAATATGCTATGGGTAGAAGATAGTTGTGTTAGATGGAGCTTTATCTAGCGTAATAGATTTCATACTTCCGCATAGGTGTATTTCATGCTCAGAATTGACAGAGCAGGGAGATGGGCTATGCGCAACTTGTTTTAGTAAGCTTAATTTTATTTCTTCTCCATATTGCAAAATTTGTGGCTTTCCATTTGAATTTGATATTGAAGAAAAGTACGAATGTGGAAAATGCATCTCTGATCCACCAAAATATGATCTTGCTAGAAGTTTGTTTAACTTTGATCCGTACAGTAAGAAGCTTATTCATGGATTTAAATATAATGACCAGACAAGCAATGCAAAATTATTCTCAAAGTTATTATTTGCTAGGTATAAGGAAGATTTTAAGGATATTGATCTGATTGTTCCAGTTCCTATGAATAGGTTTAAGAGAATTTTTCGAAACTATAATCCACCGCAAATACTTGGAAAGCAACTTGAGAAGCTTATTGGTAGAAAGCAAGTGACAGATTTACTAATAAAATCAAAATGGACAAAACCTCAAACTAGTCTGTCTCAAAGCCAAAGAAAAGAAAATTTAAGTGGTTCCTTGCAGATTAACAAAAGATATAATATCAAAAATAAAATAATTCTATTGGTGGATGATGTGCGTACGACGGGCGTCACTAGCAATACATGTAGTTCAATTTTAAAAAGAGCAGGGGCAAAAAGTGTAAAACTTATTACAATCGGAGCTACATGAAAATTTGTATGATTGTAATATATATAAGACTAGTTTTTTATCAAATATAATAGAATCGACAAGTCTATACTAAACTCTACTATCTCACTTTCATTAACAAGTTTTTTACTCTAATATTTAGTTTTTTATTCGTAAGAGCTTGTGGCTTTCGTTTTTCTGTTCAAGTCTATTTTCACAAGTTCAGGCGGGGTATAGTTTTCGTCATGTTTTGCAAGTAGTTTATTTGCTTTAAATAGATTAGAAGTAATTAGCTTACCTTCAGCTACTATACCTTGCTTTTCTCTGAATAGTGCTGGTAGTACTCCTTTATATTCAATTTTAAGATCAGCTATATGATCAGTGATAGTAAACTCAATTTTTCCATTTTCGTATTTAACTATTGATCCAACTTTTACTAATCCTCCAACTCTTACTTTACTATGGTTTGGTTGAATTTTATCTATTTCAGAAGGTGGATGAAAGAAAACAATATTATCATTTAAACTAGAGAGAATAAAATAGACTCCGCTGGCGCATATAAGAAGTACGGCGACGATGCCTGTAAGTCTATTTCTTGTTTTGATTTGCACGGTTAATTTTATAATTAAAAATTGTTTTTACTAAAATGCCCCCAAGTGCCATAAATGTAAAAGAATATGCGGCTAACAAATATAAGTTCATATTATTTTGCGCTCTATGTTTAAATCAAATATTTTTAATCAATTGGTTTTTGTCTCGAGAGTTCAATTGACAGTTCTCTGGCTTTAGCTGGGTCCATGCTAGCTATAACAGGGGCAACCTTAACTTCTTTCATATTACTTACTACTTTTAAAAGTACTGGCATTTCAAGCTCATTGAAAATCTTTGCAGCATCCTTTGGTTTCATAGTTTCATAGATTTTTACTAGGCTAAGTATTTTACTATTCTCTTTCTGCTCATATTGTTTCATAAGATCTTCAAGCTGAGTCTGAAGTTTTTTAAGCTCTAGAACCTTTTTATCAATTTTATTCTCTGTAGCTTTTAGCACTTGTTCACGAACATTCAAATCGGTTTTTTCTTTATCTAGAGTTTCTCTTCTTTTTGAAAGTTCTTTTAGAAGATCCATTTCCGAACGCGTAAGATTGTTAATAACATCTTTCTTTTTCTCGGTTTTAATTGGTGCAATTTGAGCAGATGATGGTTCTGCTGTTTTCTTAGATTGTGCTGTTTTCTCTGAACCATTAGCTTGTGCATAAGCAGTGTTAACCAATATTGAAGAAGTACTGGTATCCATTGCGTATGTTGTTTGTTCTTGAATCCGACCAAAAAGCACTGAAGCCTTAGCAAATAATGCAAGGATTAATAGAATCAAGATTGGGGAAAATAGGCTTGCTTTCATTATTTTTTAGCGTTTATTTTTCTTAAAGTATCATAGTAACTTGTCTGATTTAAGCTTGTGCTTTGTTCGTCAGACTTTTTTGTAACAATATTTTGTATAAAGTTCTTTAAATGATTTGTGTATGTTACGTTTTCATTATCTGATGGTGGAGCTAAGTCATCTTCTGTGAATCTCTCTCCAGCTTTTGAACTAATATTCTCATAAATATCTTCCTTGAGTGGGGAAGTATCTGCTGCATCAGCGTTTTGCGCTCTAATAGATTGTTCATTAAGTTTCGTAGATAATTCGTTTGCAACCTCGCTGATTGATACTAGTTCTGAGGAAACTTCTTTTGCTTCATTAATAACGGACTTTATTTCGGCGCTAGTAACATTACTAAGCTCGCTCATTTCACTAACGTTGTTTTCTGCTTTAACAATCGAGGCATTTAATTCTTTTATCATTCTAGCAAATTCAATTCTGCTATTCTGTAGATCTTGTATGCGCCTATTTAGCATCCAGCAATAGACAACGCATATTACAGTCATAATTAATAACAAAATATCCAGAATTATCATTTTATATTATCCTTCAAATAAATTTTTTAAATTAATAGCCACTTTATTATCTACCTTACCAATTTTACCGGTAAATAATGGTATTGGACCGCTTCTGACTACTACATCTTTATCTTTAGCATGATCCATTACAAATGTATCACCAATTTTAAGTTTGGCAATTTCTTCCACAGTGGAAATTTTATTAGATATAACCGCTTCAACAGGTAAATCAATGTCATGTACTGTTTCTGAAAGTAATCTTTCCCATTCTTGATCTATACCAAATTTATCGCCTAAAAATACTTGCTGCATTTGCTCTTTTACTGGCTCAATCGTTTTATATGGAATTAGTAGTTCTATATTTTTTACTTGTTCATCAATTTCTATTTTAAGCTTTAGTACTATTACAGCATCACCTGGACGAGAAATAGTAACAAAATTTGGATTATTTTCCAATCTTTCAAAAGAAAAAGTAGTCGGACTAATCTGATCAAATGCATGACTTAATTCCATTAAAATTATCTCTGAAATTTGTCTAGCTAGTCCTTGTTCAATAGAAGTCAGGATCCTTTCCGGATCATTTGAATTGCTTTGTAATGTATTTTTCTTTCCACCTAAAAGTATATCGACAAAAGAAAATATCATATTATTTTCTAAAATCAATAATCCAAGATTTTCCCATTCAACTGCTTTGAATACTACAATAGATGAAGGGTTTTCTAAACTATCAAAATAACTTCCAAATCTTAGGGAGGAAAAATCGGCGATTGTAACATCAACAGGTTCGGATGTTAAATTTCTCAGTGAGGTGCTAAGTTGCCTGATAAATTTTTCAAAAATAATTTCAAGCATAGGTAGCTTGTCATAAGACTGCAAAGACTGTTCAAGAACTGCTTTGATACCTTTAAGATCAGAAGAATCTTTTTCTTCTGCTTTTTTCTTTGCATTTTCTGCTTTTGCTTGTTCTTCTGTCATATTTTCAATAATCAATTATATTTTTGCTAATTAACAGTAATTTCTTGGAATAATACCTCTTTAATAACTACCGGGGCTGTTATTTTGTTTATTCTTTTCGATATTTCTTCTTTTAAGTATATAGTACTACTTGAACTATTAAAATCAGTTGCTCTAAGACTTCTTAAAAATGTAATTAAAGTATCTTTTATTATAGGCATTTTTGTCAGAACTGCTGCGCTTTCTTGCTCAGTGCTTAATCTTAGTGATAAATCCAATCTTAAATATTCTCTTTTACTGCCAGAAGGTGTTAGACCAACTGTAATAGGATCAATATCAAGATAAGTGTTTGATTCTAAAGCAACTTGCTGCTTCTCTTTTGTTTGTTGTACTTCCTGTCCTTCGCTTTGTTTTGGGGCTTTGATTACAAAAAAGAAAAAATATACCGCTCCGATAATTGTAATAATTATTGGCACTGTGATTAAAAGTATTTTTTTTATCTTTTTCTTTTTGTCAGAATTTCCACTATTTTGATCTCCATCAGGTGCTTCTGTAGGAGTTAGAGGTTCTTCTTCTTTTTCGCCTGTATCTTTTGCCATTCGTTTTGGTTTTAGTTTTATGTTGAAAATGTTAACATTTTGTAGTATTTTTTGTAACTTGTAGATTAAAATACATGAAAGCTGAAATTTTTTCTACTAAAATGTTCAATATATTTATGCTAAATAAAAAAAACAGCTTAAATTACTAAAAAGATACAAAAGTAATTATATGATGCATATCCCGATACACAAACTATCTTTATACATTTTATTTGTTTTGCTTTTTGAGTTGTTTTTTTTATGCAATGCAGCGAAAGCAAATAATGCTTCATATATAGCATTATCAAGCCAAATAGCTAGGAAAACTCAACTTGAAGTAATTTCAAATAATGTTGCGAATGCAAATACGGTTGGTTTTGAGCAGGATGCTGTTATATTTAGGAATGTAGATTTAAAACAAAACTCAAAAAGAAATAACTCATTTGCTTGGGCGGAAACAAGTTATCGTACTGGTGATCAGGGTGGAATAAGAGTGACAAATCGCCCGACTGATGTTGCCCTTGGAGGTGAGGGGTATTTAAAAGTTGCGACACCAAGAGGGGCAAGGTATACTTTAGATGGATCTATGTTAATTAATAATCAAGGTTTTTTGGTGAATTCTAGTGGTCATCCTTATTTGAGTGCTGAGAATGAGCCAATAGAAATTCCTGATGATTTTCAAACAATTGATATAGCGCAAGATGGCACGATTTTTGTTGATGAAGAAGAAATTGCAATTTTGGGGGTTTTTGGCTTTGATTCAGCCGATCCGATAATAAAAGAAGGTGGTAATCTATATGCTATTCAAGGCAATGATAGATTATTAGAAGAATTTACAGTTATATCGGGTGCGCTAAGAGAATCAAATGTTAATTCAACTCTCGCGATGGCGAAGATGATTGAGATGCAGAGATCATACGGCCTGACAACAGATTTAATGACGAATGTAAATGAGACTGAGACTTCGTCAATACAAAGATTAACGAAGTAAAATAGGAGGATATTATGGCTTCAGTAGCAATGAGTGCAGCAGTAACGGGGGCGCAGACGCAGCAATTGAGAATTGACACGATTTCAAATAATGTAGCGAATGTCAATACTGATGGTTATAAGAGAATGGAGGCGACATTCTCAGATTTATTCTACGTCAATCTAAAGAGATCAGGGATTCTTGAGAATGCTGAAGCTGCTCCAAGACCTGTTGGTGTTCAAACAGGTATGGGTACTAGAATAATTGGTACATTTAGGAATATGGAGCCAGGTGCGCTTCGCCAAACATTCCATCCACTAGATATTGCTATTACTGGAAACGGTTATTTTGCAATTCAACTTCCAAATGGAAGAATAGGCTATACTAGAACTGGCGCTTTTCAAAGGGATCCTGAAACTGGTAACATCGTCACACCTGATGGTAATTCACTTGAAACAGCCATTGCTATTCCAGCAAATATACCGACAGAAACTGTACAAATTGCTGAAAATGGTCAAATTACTGCTCAAGATCCAGCTAATCCAGCAGAGACTATTGACATTGGTCAGTTGGAAATATTTACTTTTCCAAATGAAAGTGGATTAGAAGCAATTGGTAATAATTTGTTAGTAGAAACTCCAGGATCGGGTGAGCGTATTGCAGTTGAGGATACTACTAATAGATTTAAGCAAGGTTTCTTAGAAACGTCCAACGTTAAAGCGGTTGAAGAATTGACTAAACTGATCGAAGCTCAGCGTGCATATGAATTAAATACAAGAGTAATTAGTACTCAAGATAAGATTTTGGAAACTACAAACCAAATTAAATAAAATATTGTATTGAGACGTTTTGCTTAGACTGTTATGTTAGGTGATCAATGTTCGGAATTTAAGTAATTATTTTAAAATGAAATCAAAATTTCTTTTTTTACCAGTTTTATTAGTGTTATTGGTAAGCACCTCTCTTGCTGACGAAGATTTTGTTGATAATACAATTCAAGGCCTTCTTCAGGAAAAAATTACTGATAGTAGAGTAATTGTTGAGCAGCAATATAATTCAAAAAGTAAACTTGCCCAAATCAAATCTAAAAAGGAAGAGATAAAATCGATTGTTCTTGAGAAATTTGATCCTAAGTTTTCAAGCTATCGTGTTCAAGTTCACTACAATGATGGGAAAGTAGATTCTATTTCGGGTAAATATATATCTTATATTATGGCTCCAATTGCTGGAAAATATATTAAATTTGGAGAGGTGATTCAAGCTTCTGACATAACGTCTAAAAAAATGAGGCTAGATAATTTTAAGAAAGGTTTTGCTACAGAAGATTCTGAAGTAATTGGCATGCAAGCTAAAAAATATATTGCTGTTGGTCGTATGTTTAAGTTAAGTGATATTTCAAGCCCACCTGTTCTTAAAAATAATGATCCAGTGAATATTATATATTCTTCTGGGGCTATTAATCTAAAGACAGTTGGTATTGCTCTAGGAGCCGGAGCAGTGGGTGATATGATAAAGGTTAAAAATACTTCTTCTGGGGCAGTATTACTTGGTCAAATAATAAATAAAAATACTGTACAGGTAGGTGGACAATGAATAATTTTTTGACAATATTAATGTCGTTATTTTTGTTAATGTCATGTCAAGATACAGTTGATAAATTGAAGAGAGTTGGTAAGGCTCCTCAATTTGAGAATATTGAACTTCCAACTATTGAAGAAGATGAAGAAGAAATTGAGCGTAGAGAAGCAAAACTAAAAGCTCAGCACGCTCATATGAGAAGGACAAATTCACTATGGCAGCCAGGTTCGACAAAATTTTTCAGAGATAGTAGAGCTTGGAAAGTTGGAGATATTATCAGGGTCGTAGTTGAGATTAAAGATAATGCAAGCTTGGACAACTCAACGCAACAAAATAGAAGCGGAAAAGACGCTTTGGGAGTTCCAAATTTATTTGGTCAAGAAAAGGCTATTCAAGCAAATCTTTCAACTACTGCCAATTTAGGTTCGCTAGTTAGTACAAGTAGTTCTAGAAACCATTCTGGAAGTGGTAATATTTCGAGAAAAGAAGATGTTAAAACTCAAATTGCAGCTACTGTGACAAAGGTTTTGCCTAGTGGTAATTTGGTGATTCAAGGGCATCAGGAAATCAGAGTAAATTACGAGTTAAGAGAAATTAAAGTAGCTGGTATTATCAGACCAAAAGATATTGATAGTGATAATTCAATCAAAACTGATCAGATGGCTGAAGCTCGTATTTCATATGGTGGTAGAGGCGTAGTAAGTGATGTTCAGCAGCCAAGAGCTGGATCACAAGTTATTGATATAATTTCTCCATTCTAGAGATTTGAGGTGGTATAAATGGATCCAGGGTTTGTAGGCGAGATAGGTAGAGAAGCAGTATATGTGCTAATAATGATTTCAGCGCCTGTACTGATTCTTTCACTCGTTGTGGGTTTATTAATATCTTTATTTCAGGCTTTGACTCAAATTCAAGAAACCACTCTAACATTTGTTCCAAAAATTGTAGCCGTATATTTTGGCATGTTGCTTATTATGCCTTATATGTATGGTAAACTGAAAGTTTTTGTTGATCATATCATGCAGCATATTATTCAGTAAAATCATGTTTATAATAGCATCCTTTCTATTATTTTTGCTTGTTATTGGAGGTGCTTACATATTTTTTACATCAATAAAGTTGATTGGAGTATTGCCCAAAAATGGCAAAAAACTTATAATTTTTGATTTTGATGGAACAATTTGTGATTCTTATGACGTAGTTATTAAAATTTTTAATTCCATTGCAAGCGATTATGGAGTTAAGCAGGTAGATTTGCTTCAAAAACAAGAATTAAAAAATCAAAGTATAAAGGAAGTAATGAATGATCATGGCGTTACTATATCAATGCTACCATCATTAACTAGAAGAGTTAGGAAAGAATTTTCCTCACACATACATGAACTTAGACCTTTTGATAATATAGGTGAGGTAATTCAAGATTTAAAAAAAGCAGGGAATTCTGTAGGAATTCTCACTACTAATTCAGGCTCTAATGTAAAAGCATTTCTTAAAGCAAATGGCATGAATGAGTTATTCCAATTTATAGTTCATGGAAGCTCTGTATACGGTAAAAGTAATATACTTCAATATATATTGAAGAAGACTAATTTCACAGAATATTACTATATTGGAGATGAAGTTAGAGATATTGAAGCGGTACTTAATAAAGATAATTTATACTCTATAGCTGCTACTTGGGGATATAACAGTAAATTACTTTTGCAAAGTCATAATCCAAATTTTATTGTTGATAAACCATTGGATTTAATAGATATTTTTAATGACAAGAGATGAATATAAGCCAATAAAAATTATGCAATTAGAGCAATTCAAAGAAAAATATAAATACGATAAAGCAACTCCTGTTATGAGGCAGTTTTTGGATGTAAAATTTGCCAATATTGATTGCTTGGTTTTATTCCGAATGGGTGATTTTTATGAGCTGTTTTATGAAGATGCAATAACAGCTGCAAGAGTGCTTGGCATAGCATTAACCAAAAGAGGAAAAACAGGAGATGATGAAATTGCCATGTGCGGAGTCCCATATCATGCACTGGAAAATTATTTAAATAAGCTTTTAGAAGATGGTTTTAAAGTAGCAATTTGTGATCAATTAGAAACTCCAGAAGAAGCAAAAAAAAGAGGGGTTACAAGGCGGTAGTTAACAGAGATGTTACTAGAATTATTACGCCAGGCACTATAATAGAAGAATCTCTTCTGGATGTTGGAGAGCCAAATTATTTAGTCAGTATAGCAATTGCTAAAAATAATGCTGCGTTATCATATGTTGATTTATCAACTTCTGAAATCGCAGTTATATTTGTACCAGAAGGCCAGATTATTAATGAGCTAGCAAGATTAAAACCTAAAGAAATTTTACTTGCTGAAAAATACAGGGCAAGTGAGCTTGCATCGCAGATTGGGTCTATGCTTAATATGCGTATTTCATTTCAGGTTGATAGTTTTTTTGCTGTAAATAAGTGTCGCAAAAATCTTTTAGATTTTTATCAGATAAGAGATTTAGCAGCAATTGGTGAATTAGAGGAGATTCATATATCAGCTGCAGGTGGGATCATTGAATATATTTCGATTACGCAGAAAGATAGTTTGCCAAAACTACCGAAGCCTAAAATTTTAAATCATCAAAAATTTATGACTATTGATGCACAGACCCGGCGTAATCTTGAAATTTGTTTAACAACATCTGGTAGCATAAGAGGTAGTTTATTTGATTGTATTGATCATAGTGTTACTAAATCTGGTAGTCGGCTTTTATACAAATACTTATCAACCCCACTAATTGATATCCAGGGGATTAATAGACGTTTAGATCTAACTAAATATTTTTATGAAGATATGAGCTTAACAAATGATTTAAGAGCTCTACTTAAAAAAACAGGAGATCTTGAACGCTGTATCACTAGACTTAATATGGGAAGAAGCACTCCAAAGGACATGCTTAGTATCAAATACACTATTGAGATTGCAGAAGGAATACGTGCAGCTTTTGTTGCGCAAAAAGGAATTGAACTTCCTCAACATATAGAAAAATTAGTGAAACCTTTGGTGGGTTTGAATGATCTTTATGAATCTATTGATTCGGTAATCAAAGATGATGTGCCAAATATCATTACAAATGGTGGAATAGTTAAGCATGAATACCATCCCAAAGTAAAAGAGTTATATGGTCTTATCAATAATAGCCATATTGCAATTGAAAAATTGAGAGATCAATATAGAAAAGAAACTGGTATTGATACGCTAAAAATTTCTAATAATAATGTATTGGGACTATTTATAGATATTACGGCAAGGCATGCGAATAAAATATTTGATGAAAAATTTATCCACAGACAAACTACAGCTAATTCAATTAGATATACGACATCAGAATTGCAAGAGCTAGAAAGTAAGATTGTAAATGCAAAAATATTGGTAATTAGTTTAGAGCAGGAGATATACAATGAGCTTTGTCAGAAAATTGTAATTGAGCAATCTGCTCTTTATAAAATGTCTGAATCTCTGAGTTTGCTTGATGTATATAGTAATTTTGCTTATGTTGCAGATGAGAATAATTATGTTATGCCTGAAATTAGCTCAGACATGATATTTGAAATTAAAGGAGGTCGTCATCCAATTGTGGAGAAGGCGTTAAAGAAGAGTAGAGAAAGCTTTATACGCAATGATTGCAGTTTAGAATTTGACGAAAGAGTATGGCTGTTAACAGGCCCTAATATGGATGGCAAAAGTACTTATTTAAGACAAAATGCAATTATTGCTATCCTAGCGCATATAGGCTCTTTTGTTCCGGCAGAATCGGCAAAAATTGGCATAATTGATAAAATATTTAGTAGGATTGGTGCTGGAGACGATCTAAATAAAGGGCAATCTACCTTTATGTTAGAAATGCTTGAGACTTCAGCTATTTTAGCTCAGGCAACTCATAAATCTTTAATAATTCTTGATGAGGTAGGCAGGGGGACATCAACATATGATGGGGTAGCAATCGCATGGTCAGTTTTAGAATATGTTCACGATAAAATTAGAGCAAGATGTTTGTTTGCAACACACTACCACGAGCTTACAAAAATGGAAGAAGTCCTTCCAGCACTTAAGAATTATACAGTTGCAATAGATGATACTGGAGAAAGCGTTTTATTTTTGCATAAAATTAAAAGAGGTTCTGCTGATAAATCTTACGGTGTTCATGTTGCGCAGATGGCAGGTCTACCAAAATCTGTGATTCAAAAAGCTGCAAGTTTACTAGAGAAATTTGAAAAAGAATCTAATAAATCGAATAAAAAAATGATGAAGCAAGAATCGTATAATATGAACTTGTTTGAAATGGAGAGTTCTTTGGAAAATCCTAAGCATAAAAAGTTATTTGATGAATTTGTCTCTATTGAACCAGATAAATTATCTCCGCGAGAGGCTCTCGATGTGTTGTATAAGTTAAAAGATATTTCTTGAAATACTTAAAATATTTGACGGACTGGGGAAATTCCAATAGAAATTACAGTGTCAAAATTTAATAAGTTAAGCTATGAGTAAGAAAAAAAACCAAAAGTCAAAAGATTTAAAACAAGTAAAAGATCATTATTTAGATTATCCATATCCATTTAGAGATCCTGAAGAAGATAAAAAACGTCTTTTGAAAATGTACTGTGATTTCTTAGGTGAAATCAATCATTGGCTATTTAATGGTAAGGAAGATTTTAAAAAGGGTTTTAGAATTTTAGTTGCTGGCGGTGGAACGGGTGATTCAACAGTTTATCTTGCTGATCAGTTGAAAGATACCGATGCGGAAATAATATATCTAGACTTTAGTAAAAATAGCATGAAAGTTGCTCAAGAAAGGGCTAAGAATAGAGGTTTAAAGAATATTAAGTGGATAAATGATAGTATTTTTAATTTACCGAATCTAAAGCTTGGTAAGTTTGATTATATTCAATGTTCGGGAGTGCTACACCACCTTGAATCTCCAGATAAAGGATTAAAAACTCTTGTAGATGCTTTATCTGATAGAGGTGGCATGAATATTATGGTTTATGCACAATATGGAAGGACTGGAGTATATCAGATTCAAGATTTAATGAGAAGAGTGAATAAGGGAGTTAAAGATCGTGCTGAAGAAGTAAAAAATGCATGGATGGTAATGGAAGCATTGCCACAAACTAATTGGTTTAACCATGGTAAAGACTTATTAGCAGATCATATACATCATGGAGATGCTGGAATGTATGATATGTTCCTACATAAACAAGATCGTGCATATACAGTTCCTGAAATATATGAATTTGTAGAAAAAGCAGGAATGAATTTTATTGAATTTAATTCTGCTCATAGTAGATATTTTTTGAATATTGAAAATTATACTCAGGAGCCTGAACTATTAAAGGTATTAAAAAAACTAGATAAAGCAGAGCAGCATGCAATATGTGAATTGATGTCAGGGGCAATTATTAAGCATAGTTTTTATATTTCTAAAAAGAAAAAAACAGTTGCTAAGTTTACTGATATGGATAATGTTCCATATTTTTATACAATTTCAAATGTACCTGAGAATATTTCAGACTATGTTAAAAAGAATCAGAAAGTGAGTTTGCAGCTGAAGTAAATAGAATCTTGCCAATTTTTGAATATGTTGGAGCTTTACTTTTGCGTAATAAAAATGTAGATATTCCTGCAAGGATTTAGTGTACTTGTAAAAAACAATTTATGAGGAGATAGTGAGCAAGTCAGTTTTGGGTAAATATTGGATTGCTACCTCTTATGATGAGAGCGTTATCTCCGAATTATCTCGTGTTTTTGGCATTAGTGATTTTTTGTCCAGAATAATATCTAGCAGGGTAGATTCGCTTGATCATGCTGAGAGCTATTTAGATCCAAAAATTAAATCATTATTACCGGATCCATTCCATCTAAAGGACATGGATCTGGCGGTTGATAGGCTAGTTAAAGCAATTTCTTTGAAAGAGAAAATTTGTATCTTTGCTGATTATGATGTAGATGGAGCTACCTCATCTGCTCTCATTAAGAATATTTTAAGACAAATTCGAATTGATTCCGATATATACGTACCAGATCGCATAGCCGAAGGTTATGGTCCAACCGTTGAGGCAATGCAAAAAATCAAAGATAGAGGTACATCTCTTATAATTACAGTTGATTGCGGAAGTGTTGCTTTTGATGCACTTGAACATGCATCAAAGCTCGGGATGGATGTAATTGTAGTTGATCATCATATTAGTATGGATAAGCTTCCAAAAGCTATTGCTGTGATTAATCCAAATAGACTTGATGAAACGAGTGAATGTAAAAATTTAGCCGCAGTTGGAGTTTCATTTTTATTTCTTGTAGCTCTTATTTCCAGACTGAAAAAAAATAATTATTTTGCAAAGAATAATATTACTCTGCCAAACCTTATGAACCAACTTGATATCGTAGCTCTAGGTACGGTTTGTGATGTTATGCAGCTAACAGGGCTTAATAGAGCATTTGTTGCACAGGGCTTAAAAGTAGCTAGAGCTAGGGGTAATATTGGCTATAAAACTCTATGTGATGTTGCGGGTATTCAAGAAGTAATTAATTGTTATCATCTCGGTTTTATTTTAGGACCAAGGATTAATGCAGGTGGAAGAGTTGGAAAATCTTCCTTAGGAGCAAATTTACTTTCCACAACTTCTACAAGTGATGCAATGAGGATGGCTGAAGAACTTGATATTTATAATCAGGAGCGCAAGTCAATAGAGCTGACCATTCTTGATGAAGCAATGGAAAAAGCAAGAGAGCAAGAAAATGATGCTATGCTTTTTATTGAAGGAGAAGGTTGGCATCCAGGTGTAATTGGAATAGTAGCAGGAAGGCTTAAGGAAAAATATAACAAACCCACAGCTGTAATTGCAGTTAATGAAGGAGTTGGCAAGGCATCGTGCAGGTCAGTAAGAGGACTTGATTTTGGCTGTAAAATAATTGAAGCAAAGCAAAAAAACCTATTAATAGCTGGAGGAGGGCATTCTATGGCTGCTGGTTTTACTGTCAGAGCTGATATGATGCAAGAACTCAAGAGCTTTTTAAATAGAGAGTTTAAAAAAGCTCTGTCAGGATCCGACATTCATCTGCAAGAACAATATGCCCTAGATTTAACAAGTTCAGCTGCAACTCTTGATCTTGTTTCTGAGATTAATATTATGGAGCCATTTGGCAATGGAAATCCTGCACCTATATTTAGATTTTCAAATGTATATGTACTTAAAGCAGATATAGTAGCATCAAAGCATATTAGGGTTATGTTTGCTCCTTGTCGAGATTCTCATGGCTCAAAACCTATATCTGCAATTGCATTTAATGTTGTTGGAGGAGAGTTAGGAAATGTGTTATTATCACGTAAATCTCACAATTTATCAGTATTTGGTACATTGAAAATCAATAGTTGGCAGGATAGAGACACAGTACAACTACAATTAAAAGACTTAGTTATTGAGAGTTAATCATGAAAAAAGCAACTGTGATTTTCATTACTTTTATATTTTTTGCAGTAAGTTCATATGCACAAAGTTCTGGCAATAATGAGCACTGGCAGAATTATATTTTTGCAAGAATTGGTGAGCGTAATTACTATCTACATGAAAAAGTTAAAACACTTTTTCCAAACCAATGCCCAAATTGCCGAGCGTTTTCTTTTGGAGCAGGTCCAGGCAATGAAGTCATTGATCTTATTAAAAACGGGTGGGATGTTACAGCATCTGATATAAGTCCTACTTCAGGCAAGGTTATAGAAGAACGAGCTAAAATGCATTACGGAAAATTTTCGTTTCAAAATCGTAAATTTGGAGATGAAAGAATGCGTGGAAAATATGATTATTTCTTTTCATTTTTTGCCTTGCCATTTGGAGATAAAAAGAAAGTATCTCAGCTCATAAGACATATGTCTTTATATAGTAAGCAAAATAGTTTAGTTGCTCTAAACTTTTTTGGTCCTACACATGATTTTGTAAAGTCTCCAAAAGTTTTTGCGATGACAGAAAAAGATATTAGAAAGCTAATGCGATCTAATAGATTCCACATTTTATACTTTATGCACAGAAATTACGATAAGCCAGACACTGAAGGCAATATTATCCATTGGGATGTTTTTGATGTGATCGCACGTAAAAAATAATCTATTTATTCTGCAGTACGTTGATCTTCAGAATCATCCATATGAATTATTATATCGTCAATTTCTTCTGACAGCTGTGCAAAGCTGCTTTCAGGAAGATAGTACCCAACGATTTTATCTGAAAAAACTAGTAGTAATGCGGCTGAAACTGCTATTAGTGCAAGAATTGCTGTCATAATGACCCCCGTATATTAGTATATTTTTTAAATACTTACATACCGATCCCTCTAAACAAGACTTTAATAGTTATTTGTTAATTTTTAGTTAACAGTAAGCTTATTAATAAAATAAATTTTATTGCTTAATTGACCTATTACTTAATAAAATGTAATATGTAGCCTAAACTTAATAAAAATTTCAACTATAATGACAAAACGCACAATTGTAAGTAATAAACTAGTATTTAAAGGTTCACTTGGAGATGATTTGGTTGCTAGGCTCGATTCACCAGAACAGCCTGAAGCATATGTTCTATTTGCTCACTATTTTACTGGTAATAAAGATATTAGTGCTCTGGGACGGATATCGAGAGCTTTAAACCAGGCTAATATAGCATTATTTAGATTTGATTATACTGGTCTTGGCGCAAGCGGAGGAGACTTTGCTAATACTAATTTTACATCTAATGTAAATGATTTGGTTGCAGCTGCAGATTTTATGCGAGAAAATTATAAAGCTCCTCAAATAGTAGTTGGACATAGCTTAGGTGGTACTGCTGCAATTGCAGCAGCTTCATCTATTCCTGAGATCAAGGCGGTTGCAACGATTGGATCACCATGTGATACTGCGCATGTTCAACATAATTTTGCAAACCATATAGATGAGATAAAGACGCGAGGAGAAGCAGAAGTTGTATTAGGTGGACAAAAATTTAATATTAGAAAACAATTTCTTGATGATATTTGTAATCAAGATATGCCAAGTAAAATTGCAAATTTGAAGAAGGCTCTTTTGGTCATGCGTTCACCGATTGATCAGACAGTTGGAATCGAAAATGCTCAAAGGATTTATGAATTAGCAAAACATCCAAAAAGCTTTATTTCTCTTGATAAAGCAGACCATTTGTTGATGAAAAGTCCTGCTGATAGTAGATATGTTGCATCTGTGCTTGCAGCATGGGCAAGTAGATATTTGGATCAATAAATTAAGCTTCTACTACTGTAGGTGAAAAGCTTGAACCTATAATATCAATTGTTTCTTTGGTATCTGTCTCAAGATCAAGTTTAATTACAATTTCAATAATTTCAACAGGCATACATATTCTTACTAATTCTAGTAGTCTTGCATTACCTGCTGCTTTAGCTATTTCATAGCTATCTAAGCCATTTGGATCTAGAATTGCTGGATTAGCTCCAAGGTTCAAAAGAGTTCTAGCTGTTTTTAAATCCCCAGCAGCACATGCAGTATGTAGTGCGGTGTAACCATCTATTGCATGATCTAGATCAACATCGCATCTTGCTAGAATCTTCATAGCTGAATAAGATTTCTCAGAACAAGCAATATCAAATGGTGTTCGTCCCAAACCGTCTTCTTGGTCAAAAATATTTATTGTAACTGCATCTTCGTCTATTGATGATTTTCGTTCACTATAGATATCATATTTTTGTACTATTTTTCTTAGAAGTTTTGAATTTTTATCATTACAAATGGTATGAATAAAAGTTGTTTCATCATATGATGCAGATAAATCTAGTTTTAAGTTTAATAAGTAATTCACAAGCTGCATATTTTTCATTTTATATGCTAGCGCAACTAGTGGATAACCATCTACCAGTTCATTAATATCAGCTCCTTCGCTTTGCAAAAATTTTACCATAGGAGTTAATTTTCTCATTAGAGCAGTATGAATTGGTTTTAATCCATTAGCATCCGCAATGTCAATGTCCGCACCTTTTTTTACTAGTCTAGTAGCTACATCTACCTTATTATCAAATGCTGCATTGTGAAGTGCTGTTTTTCCATTATCTGCTTTTTGATTAATGAAGTCTTCAAGTGTTTCCGAGTTTGTGTTTAAAAGCAAGTCTATTATTTTTATATTTCCTATATTACTGGCACTATGTAAAGGAGTTTCGCCAGCTTTATCCATAACGTCAGGAAAATCTGGTATAATTTTATAAGTTACCCGAACTGTGGATAAGCGATTTCATTTTATAAATTGTTCTAAAGATGGCTTATCAGTACGAAGCTGATAGTTTATTAGTCCAGCAAATAAGTGACAAAATGCATTTATTGGAGATCTATGTCTACTATGTATCAAGGTGTTTAACGACTTTATAGATGAGAAGATTGTTTCTATAAATGGACGTTTCATTAACATCATTTTATCATTTATATCCATTAGACAATTCTTCATATTTTTTCTGATTTTAGTGATTAAAGTTGTACCCTGTTCAAATAATTCAGTGAATAATTTTTTGGAGATATAACCTTTATCACCAATAAGTTTGCAAGAGATATCTTTTAGCATTTGCTTTACTGGAGACCTGTCATCTACATTCCCGCTAGTAACATGCATGCGTACAATTTCTCCGTGACTATTAAAAATAAAGTGCAACTTAAAGCCAAAGAACCAACCAGTTGAAGTCTTACCTTTTCCAGCTAAGTCTTTAAAAACTTTATGACGTTTCTCTCGCAGCCTATGGCATACAACCATTGGAGTAGAGTCGATAAACATGTATTCAGTTATCTTACCCTCAAGGGATTTTAACATGCATAATACAGCAGGAAAGGCTAGCTTTATCAATGATATAAAGCGATCATAATGGACTAAGTAATTGAATAAATTTCTGTTATTTCTCATAAGTTCTAAGTAAAAATATTTAAAGCAAGCCATACCAGATTGATGGAAAGCTATTAAGATTGTTATTATCTCCGATAAGCTCATACTGCTTGGTCTATTACGTTTTCTTAAACCGCTAGTAAGAAGAGACTTTTTGTACCAATTTTCAAATCCTTTATAAAAATCATCGACAAAGCAGAACAAAGTATCGTAGTCTATATTCATTGGGGTACTCTTTAGTTGTTTAAAAAAGCCAGAATACCCCAATACCAACTACTATGCAGCTTTTTTGTTATCCATAGTTCGGGTAAGTTACTAATTTTCCCATAAAAAACGTATCATTTTCTAAAGCTGCCATATGACCAAGTGTTAGACCTTTTGGGTTGCTTGTAGAATTTATGAATATTTCTTGTAAATTGGTGATGAAGTGGTTAGAAGCAAAGTTATTATAATTTTTTCTTATACTAAGTAAATTGTTAAACTCGATAAGAAATTCTTCAGATATATCATCTTCATCTGCAACAGTGAGTAAAAGTTTTTTTGTTTGTTTTATGTCGGGTTCAAGGGGTGGGTTTCGTAAGATTATGAAGCATTTTCTAAAGAATTTATAAATTAACAGTATTTCTGAATCTTTTCTTAAACTACCTAGAACTCCGCCCATAGAATATACCCCAGACATCGTATTTAATTAACAACAACTTAAATTCCCTAATATTTAGGTTAACATGATAATTATCTCTATTGCAATGCAAAAGATTTTAGGTTTAAGGATTTAAGATCTAGGCGACTTTTAAGTATTTAGGATTCTTCTGAAGATTCCGTCATGTCATCACCAGATAGTTTTAGTTCTTTATCTTCGGGACCTATGTCGAAAGATTTTCCTAACGCATTCAAATGGTTTAAACACTCAAGCGCAAGATCTGCTCCAAATTTATGGGCAAGTGTAGTTAATGTTTTAGTATAATTTGGTTTATCAGTATTTGTATCAGTTATCTTGTTAGGAGTTTTTGACATAATTTTTCCCAATTGTTTACTACAAAACAAAGGCTATTTAATACTAACGTTTTTGTCAATAAAGAAAATGTCTGCGAACACTAAGCTGGTTCTTCGAGCATATACTTACCTGCAATCATTCTATCGAGTGCAATTTTTGCTTTTTGAGCAATTTTAGGGGTGAGTGTTATTTCGGGAGTACCATTTATCATACATGCATAAATTTTTTCAAGAGAATTTAGTCTCATGAAAGGACATTCGCTACATGATGTACACCCTGATTTATTTAAGGAAGGAACATCATAGAATGTGCTATCTGGTGATATTTTGTGCATTTGGTGAATAATACCTGGTTCAGTCAGAACTATAAACTCCTTACCATTATTTTCTTTTGCATGGTTTAATAGTGATGAAGTGGAGCCAATATGATTTGCATATTCAAGAAGTGCGGTAGGGCATTCAGGATGAGCGATAATCATTGCTTCTGGGTGCGATGTTTTAAGGCGTATCAGCTCACGTTCGGAAAAATTTTCATGCACAACACAAGTTCCTTCCCATAAAGTCATATCACGCCCAGTTTTACGGATTAAATAATTGCCCAAATGCTTATCAGGTGCAAATGATATTTCTTTATCTTGTGGTATAGAATTTATAATTTTTTCTGCACTAGATGAGGTCACAATTATATCTGATAATGCTTTAACTTCTGCCGAGCAGTTAATATATGTTACTGATACATGATTTGGATATTTATTTCTAAATTTTTCAAATTTGTCAGCAGGGCATGAATCTTCTAGCGAACAACCAGCATTCATATCCGGAATTAGAACTTTCTTTTTTGGATTCAGTATCAAAGCAGCTTCTGCCATGAATTTTACTCCACAAAATACGATCACATCTGCATCAGTAGATGCGGCTTTTTTAGATAATTCTAGGGAGTCTCCAATGAAATCTGCAATATCCTGTATTTCTGAGTCTTGGTAATAGTGAGCTAAAATCACGGCATTCATTGATTTTTTTAGCTTAGCAATTTCTGTTTCCAGGTCAAGATACGGATCAGCAAGTAGTTCTTTTAGGTTTTGTGTCATTGATGTTTTGATCTGCTTTTAAGAGCTTTTAACATAAACAACTCTTGTATCATATATCGATTGTTTGGTCAATTTGTATTGCAGATATATTTGGCATATTTATATTGTTTTGTAATATGCCAAATACTATGCATTATTCTACTTGATCATTTCCGCCTTCACCTATAATTGATGATTCTTTTTCAGAAGAATTATCATTGTTTGAAGATGTTATTTCATCGTATATTTTAAGTTGATTTTTATAGGATTCTTTTAAGTCTTTTTCCGTCAATCCTAATTCTGGAAATTCTACAGGTGCCCATTTTGCTACTTCGTTTCCACTTCGCTGTGCTATTTTTTTGAGCTCAGGCGCAAACTCTTTATTATTTTCTAGAAATTGTTTTACTCCTCCTGCTTTTTGAATTTCTTCTTCCATGAGCTTCATAAATCCTTTCAAGCAAAACGTATCTTTGCTGATATATAGAGCTAATTTTTTTAATGAAGAGTTATTTGAAGATTCTGAACTATTTGTTTTTTTTGGTGGCCTTTCAGGTCCAAATACAGGTTTATTATTATCTATTTTTCTTCCCATCTTAATACTCCAGCTTAAATTGACATCCAAATAAACTACGAGATTTTATTGAATATGTAAAGTGTCTTTCAATTATAGATAGAAGTAATTTATACAAGGTATGAAAAGATATATTTAGTATTATTTTCTAAATTACCAGATATATCTTTAACTATTTCAACTGTCTAATGACTCCTCTGAATTTTCTCCAACAATTGGTGTTTCTTCTTGTGATGCATTTATTCTATCTTGAAATGAGTTTACTATTTGTGTAGGTGTTTGTGCTCCAGTATTACAATTTTCTTTTACCCAGTTTGCAATTTCTAAACCTCTTTCATTTAGTAAATCTTGTGCAAATTGTCTAAAAATTGGGTTTTGATTAAATATTTCTTCTATTCCACCAGCTTTAATTAGTTGGGCTTCAACTAAGGGCATCCAAAAAGTATGAAAAAACTCTGGTGTCATGTGTGGTATTGTGTTCGCTTTATGTGCTGTTTTAGACGGTCTTTCGGGACCAAATGGTTTTTGTTTAGACATAAATTTTTCTCCAGGTTAATTAATTACATAAATTAGGCTAGGAGATTTTGTTGAATATGTCAAAGAGAGTTTCAACTGATATTAATATTTACTTAATAACCCCTCATGTAAGAAATATCAGAGGGGTTATAGTGCAGGTCAGGTTAGTTTAGATAGAAAACAAATAACTATTCTGTTTTTTCTTCTTCTCTATTATTTGATCTTTTAGCATCCATGTCTGCGAAGACATTTTCCCATGTTCCTGTAGTTGCAGCTTTAGTATATTCAGTAGCTCTTGCTTCAAAGAAATTAGCGTGCTCAACTCCATTTAGCATTTCATCAAGCCATGGAAGAGGGTTGTGATCTACAAGATATATCTCTTTAAGACCAAGTTGCATCAATCTTCTATCGGCAATGTATCTGATATATTGACGTACTTCACGAGCTGTTAGTCCTTCGATACCGCCAACTTCAAATGCAAGTTCAATGAATGCATCTTCAAAGTGAACGATCGTAGCACACGCTTCATAAAGTCTACTTCTTAGTTGCTCATTCCATACTTCTGGATTTTCCTGAACAAAAGTTTTAAATAGATTGATTATAGAGTTTGTATGTAAAGTTTCATCTCTAACGGACCAAGTTACTATTTGTCCCATACCTTTCATCTTATTAAAGCGTGGGAAATTTAGCAGAATAGCAAATGATGCAAAAAGTTGTAGACCTTCGGTAAATGCACCAAATACAGCTAGAGTAGTTGCTATATCTTCTTTTGTTTCTACTCCAAATTTTTGCATATAATCATACTTATCCTTCATTTCTTTGTATTTCATAAATGCTTGATATTCAGTCTCATCCATTCCAATTGTATCTAGGAGGTGAGAGTAGGCAGCAATATGAATAGTTTCCATATTTGAAAATGCTGCAAGCATCATTTGTACTTCTGTTGGTTGGAAGACTTGAGAGTAATGCTTCATATAGCAATTATTTACTTCAATATCAGCCTGAGTGAAAAACCTAAAAATTTGTGTTAGAAGATGTTTTTCTCCTGAAGACAGATTATATTTCCAGTCTTTTACATCATCAGCAAGAGGAACTTCTTCAGGAAGCCAATGTATTTTTTGCTGTGTATGCCACGCCTCATATGCCCATGGATATGCAAATGGTTTGTAAATTGGTTGTGCGTCTAGTAATGACATTGTTTATTTCTCCTTTAATTTTATTGACAAGATAAGCATTCGTCGTAGTTATTTTCTATTCTTTCTGGTCGCGTTGCTGGCAATCCAGGTTCTGCTTTATTTCTTTTCTCGAGTTCAACCATTTCTTGAGCTTGAGTTACTGTATGAGAGACCTTATCAGCTCTCTGTATTGATGTCGAGCGGCAATAATATAAGCTTTTAACACCTTTTTTCCAAGCTTTGAAATGAATATCATGTAGATATTGTTTGCTTGTATCACCAGGCATAAAGATATTTAATGATTGTGCTTGAGAAACAAAAGCTGTGCGATCAGATGCTAGTTCAATTAGCCAATTTTGATCAATTTCAGGAGCTGTTTTGAATACATCTTTTTCGTGATCAGTTAAGAAATTTAGATGTTGAACTGATCCTTCATGGGTTGAAATTGATGACCAAACTTGATCATTGTTAAATCCTTTTGTTTCAAGCAGTTTTACTAGGTTTTTATTTTTCACTGTAAATGAACCACTTAAAGTTTTTTGAGTGAAGCTATTAGCCGCATATGGCTCAATACCAGGTGAAGAATTACCACATATTATGGATATAGAAGCTGTTGGTGCTATTGAAGTTTTATTGCTAAATCTTTCTTTTGCTCCAACTTCTTCGGCATCTGGACAAACTCCTCTTTCATCTGCTAGCAGTTCTGATGCTCTATTTGCTTCTTTATTGATGTGTTCAAATATTTTATTGTTCCATACTTTCGCCATCACGGATTCTATTGGTACATTTTGTGATTGAAGGAATGAATGCATTCCCATAACACCCAACCCAATACTACGTTCTCTTTGAGCAGAGTAGGTGGCTCTAGACATTGTGTCTGGTGCGTTTTGGATAAAGTCTTCCAATACATTATCAAGAAAACGCATTACGTTTGGAATAAATTCCTTATCATCTTTCCAAGCTTGATAATTTTCTAAGTTTAGTGATGATAGGCAGCAGACTGCTGTTCTATTCTTACCTAAATGATCTACTCCTGTAGGTAGAGTTATTTCAGCGCATAAATTAGAAGTTTTTACTTTCAAACCAAGTTTTTTATGATGCTCAGGAATGTGCTTATTAACATTATCAACATATAATATATATGGTTCACCAGTTTCTATTCTAGTAGTAAGTAGTTTGCTCCAAAGCTCTCTAGCGCTCATGCTTGTGATTACTTTTTTTGTAAGCGGGCTTATTAATTTCCAATCTTCATTTTTTTCAACTGCTTCCATAAAAGCATCAGTAACACATACTCCGTGATGGATATTTAGCGCTCTTCTATTAACATCTCCTCCGGTTGGACGTCTTAGATCAATAAACTCCTCAATTTCAGGGTGATCAATCGGTAGATATACTGCCGAGCTTCCACGTCTTAAAGATCCTTGAGAGATAGCAAGGGTCATAGAGTCTTGTACTTTTAAGAATGGGATGATACCAGATGTTTTTCCATTACCACGAACTGTTTCATTTATAGATCTAACATTACCCCAGTAGCTGCCGATTCCGCCTCCTCGTGCTGCAAGCCAAACATTTTCATTCCATGTTTCTACTATGCTCTCTAAGCTATCTTCAGTTTCATTTAAGAAGCATGAAATAGGTAGACCGCGGTCTGTTCCTCCATTACTTAATATAGGAGTAGCTGGCATAAACCATAATTTACTCATATAGTCATACATTTTGTCAGCATGTTTCTGGTCATCAGCATAATAAGAAGAAACACGGGCGAATAGATCTTGATAATCTTCACCTTCAAGAAGATATCTATCTTTTAAAACTGCTTTCCCAAAATCAGTAAGATTGCTATCTCTGCTTCTATCTATTTTAATATTAAATTTGGTTTTTTTAGCAACGGTCATTTTTACATTCCCTCATTTATTATATAAGTTATTTATTTAGCGAAATGCCATACTACCTAATGATAAACTTTTGGTTATATAGCTTCAACAGGTATTTTGCATATATTGTATATTTTTTTTCTTGACATACTATATGTAGGATATTAATTATATTTTTACTGATTTTAAAAATTAAAAATTGTTGGATAAAAAGGGGTTTGAAGCAGATGGTTTTTTTGTAACTTCATAGATATAGTGCTGTAGATGATTTTGTATTAATTTGTATAAATTTTTTTGATAAAAACTATGCTATAAACTTTATATATTATGTAGATTGTGTTTTTAATTTGACGTGCAAAATTTGGGATATATAATCTTGCAAACCTAACTTAATATAATAAAGGAAAGGAACTATGAAAAATCTAAAAATAGCAGCTCTTGCAAGTGTAATATTACTAAACCACAATGTTGCTCTTGCAAGTAATGCAGAAGATAGATATGTATATATTGGAACTGAACTGGGTATTTCAGAACCTGTTGTTAAAGAATTCTCTTATAAGTCTCAAGCAGGTGAAACTAAGATGCGCCTAAAGCAGTCTAGGATGTATGGTGGACGTATTGGCTACAGTTTTTACCCAAATATGGCATTAGAAGTTTCAGGTACGCACCAACCAAAATATAGACTAGCATATAGATTGCCAGCAGTTGATTTAACTGCATCTATACAAGGACTTGTTACTCAGTCACTTATAGGACAAGGATTAGCTCCGGCGGCTGCTTCTGCGGTAGCGCAAGCTCAATTCCCATCTGCAGGAATTCCTACAACTCACGATATTACCAAAGTTTCTGCTAATGTATTTACATTGAATTGGATATATGAGTTTGAGAAGCAAAAAATGGGCTTAAAGCCTTATGTTATCTTTGGTGCTGGGGTTGCTCAAATTAATATTAGACCGAATAAAACTTTCTGGCAACCAGAGGGCAATCTAGCAACTCTTCCAGGATTTGCTGGACCAATTGAATTTTTTAGAGTAAAAAAGAACGTGCATAATTGCTTTGCATATCAGCTAGGTGGTGGTATATCGAAGGATATAAGTGATCATTTTGCTGTTGATTTAGGAGCAAAGTTGCAAGTTGTAAAAGATATTAAAATTAAATATGAGACTCTAGATATAACAACACAAAGTTTTAAATCCCAAACTCCAATTAAAAAAACAATTGGTGTTGGTGAATTTACTCTAGGTTTCACATTTAAAATTCCAGTTAAGTAATAATTAAAATAAAGAAGAATTAAAAAAACTATGATAAATAACGTACAAAAAGCTTATGATAAAACACCTTATCAAAGCTATCCTCATGCTCAAAGTAGCACAGAAAAATTAGCTACACTTGGAGCTTTATTCGGTATGAATCCACCAAAGATTGAAACAGCAAGAGTTCTTGAGCTTGGTTGTGCTGAAGGTGGTAATATTATTCCTCATGCAGTGCATTATCCAAAAGGTGAGTATGTTGGCGTAGATCTATCAAAGGTTCAAATCGATGCAGGTAATAAGCATATTAAAGAAATGGGTTTAAAGAATATTGAGCTTAAATATTGTTCTATAACAGATATTGATGATTCTTTTGGCAAGTTTGATTATATTATCTGCCATGGAGTGCTTTCTTTTGTTTCTGATGTTGTTCAAGATAAAATTATTGAAGTATCAAAAAAGAACCTTAATAAAAACGGTATTGCATATATCAGTTACAATACTCTTCCAGGTTGGAATATGGTTAGAACTGTTAGAGATATGATGATGTATCATGCTAAGTCATTTGCTGAAGGCGATAAAGTAGTGCAGTCAAGAGCAATGCTTGAATTTATAAAAGAAAGTTTAGAGGGAACAGACTCACCATATGCAAAAGTTTTAAAACAAGAAGCAGAGCTGCTTTCTATACTTGGCGATCAATATATTAAGCGCGAACATTTAGAAGAAAATAATAAACAATTTTATTTTAGTGACTTTATGCAAAAAGCTAATGATAATGGGTTGCAATATTTAGCTGATTGCTCTTTATCTTCAATGTATCTAGGAAATATGAAGCAACAAGTAGCTGAAAAGCTTCAAGAGATCAATGATATTGTAAGAACTGAACAATATATGGATTTTATTACTAATAGAAGATTTAGAAGCACATTATTATGTCATAATGATATTAAGTTAAATAGGTCTTTAAATAACGATTCTATTAAAGATTTTGCTATTTCACTTGATATTGCTGCTGAAAAAAATATTAAAGATGCAGTTATTGAAAATAATGAGCCTATGAAATTTTATTTCAAAGGTGATAAAGAACAGTTTATGTCAACTACTTCTCCGGCATTAAAAGCAGTATTTTACGTTTTAATTGAAAATAAAGGATATCCAGTTGGATTCAAAGATCTTGTTAACAAAGCTGATAAGTTACTAAAAGGAAATAATAAGGATATAATTGAGGCTGAAATTTTGCAGAATGCTATGAATCTTGTGATCAAAGGTTATATGGATATTCATCTTCATAATAGAGATAAAGAAAAAGTAAAATTTAATAAGCCAAATGTTAGTAAGCTAGTCATGCATCAAGTTGAAAAAACAGCAAATAACTGGGTTACTAATCCTGCTCATGCTCCAATTTCAATTAGCTTCTTTGATAAATTTGCCGTTAAATATATGAATGGTAAAAATACTAAAGAGCAAATTCTAGATGAGTTAATGAAAGAATCTGCAGAAGGTAAAATTACTTTAAATAATGATAATAAGAAAATTGAAGATGAAGCTCAGATTCGCAAAGAACTTTCGGCTCATCTTGAAGATACGATTGCAAGATTTACAGTGCAAGGTATTTTACAGTAATGCTACAAGAGCAATTTAATGATTTTATGAATCAGAATTTTGATAAGGCGATTTCTTCGGAAGTCGCCTTAGCTGTTTCTGGTGGATCAGATTCTATTGCTCTTTTATTTCTAGCTTCAAAATGGGCTAAACAAAACCAAATAAAGTTAGTTGTTTTTTCAGTAGATCATCGATTACGAAAAGAGTCATCTGATGAATTAGAATTTGTCAGGAGGGTTTCGTTTACTCTTGAGCATAAATTTGTAGAATTTATTTGGCAGCACGACAATTCTAAGAGTGCTCTTCAAGAAAGGACAAGGCTAGCAAGATATGAGATGATGACTAACAAATGTCATGAACTAGGTATTAATAGCCTTCTAACTGCTCATCATTATGATGATTTTTTAGAAAATTATTTAATGCGTAAAAGAAAAAAGAGTGGGATTCTTGGTTTAAGCAATTCATATTCTACCTTCTACGATAATATACAAATCTTACGTCCACTCTTTAATATTAAAAAAAATGATTTAGTTGATTATTTAAATGCTAATTCCATAACGTGGATGGAGGATAAATCTAATAATCTAGATTTTTATGAGAGAAATAGAGTCCGTCATAATATTTTGTCAATGCCAAAAGAAGATAAAATATCTCTTGAAGAGGAGGCTAACATAGCGGATATAAAAGCTACTGAATTTAATAATAAATTTATTGAAGAAATTGCTAAAAATATTGAATTTAATAAATTAGGGTTTGCTTTTATAGATTTAGATTCGTACAGAAAATTGGATTATGAAATTGCAGTTTATATAATAAATTTTGTTCTAACATCTATCAGCGGAAAAATAGATACTCCACGTTATAGGAGTACCAAAAAATTAATAGATAAAGTTAGTGCAGGAGATAATTTTGACAGTAGTTTGCACGAATGTATTTTACGAGAAGTGAATGATAAAATATTGATATTCAGGGAAAAAAATGCAATTAACTCAAATAGTGTTAATTTAAAGAATGGAGTTATATGGGACAATAGATTTAGGTTCAATATTGACAATGAATTCGTTGATGAGGAGCTAAAGATTTGCCTGCTGGATATGGAGGATTACATAAGTATAAAAGATAAATTAGATTTTCAAAATCTTAGCAAATCAAGTATGAATAACCATAAAGATATTTTATTTACACTACCTGTCATTAAAAACCTTGAAAAAGTCGTAGCAATTCCCCATATATCTTATTATGATGGTTTTAAATCTAATTCTGGAGTTGATGTTATTTTCAGTCCAGGTTTTGTTTCACGTTTTACTCATTTCCTATAGCTGCACCAACATAATTTTGGTATGTCTTTTAGGAAATATTTATAGGAAGAATTAATGAATAATCAAAATAAGCATATTTTAATTTGGATCGTTGTTTTTGTTTTAATGATAATGACTTTTAATGCATTACAGGGTGATGGAGTTGGAGGCAGAAGTGAAAAACTAGCATTTTCTGACTTTCTTGCAAGAGTTGATGATAGACAGGTTAATTCAGTGAAAATTCAAGGTAGGTATATTGAAGGGAAGCTTGCTGATGGAACATCATTTTCTACTTATTCTGCAGATTATCCTGGCTTAATCGATAAGCTTAGCATTAATGGAGTTTATGTTGAAGTAACTCCTCCAGATACAAAAATGAACTCTTTATTCAGTATTTTTGTTTCCTGGTTCCCAATGATCTTGCTAATTGGTGTTTGGATATTCTTTATGCGCCAAATGCAAGGAGGAAGTAAAGGAATGGGATTTGGTAAGTCAAAAGCCAAGTTGATTTCTGATAAAGGACCAAAGATAACATTCTCTGATGTTGCTGGTATTGACGAAGCAAAAGAAGAGCTATCTGAGATCGTTGATTTTCTTAGAAACCCTGGTAAATTCCAAAAGTTAGGCGGTCAGATTCCTAAGGGATGTTTGCTAATAGGTCCTCCAGGTACTGGTAAAACTCTGCTTGCAAAGGCAATTGCAGGTGAAGCTAATGTGCCGTTTTTTAGTATTTCAGGTTCAGATTTTGTTGAAATGTTTGTTGGTGTTGGTGCAAGCCGTGTTCGTGATATGTTTGAGCAGGGTAAAAGAAATGCTCCATGCATAATATTTATTGATGAGATTGATGCTGTTGGACGCCATAGAGGAATTGGTATGGGCGGTGGTAATGATGAGCGTGAGCAAACATTAAACCAGATGCTAGTTGAAATGGATGGGTTTGAAATAAATGAAGGGGTTGTCATTATTGCTGCAACTAATAGACCAGATGTTTTAGATCCTGCGCTTTTGCGTCCTGGAAGATTTGATAGACAGATAACAGTTTCTAATCCTGATTTAGCAGGACGTGAGCAGATTCTTAAAGTTCACATGAAGAAGATTAAGCATTCCGACAAGGTTGAGCCTAAAATTATAGCCAGAGGTACTCCTGGATTCTCAGGAGCAGAGCTGCAGAATTTAGTTAATGAATCGGCACTGATTGCTGCAAGACGCGGGAAGAAGATTGTTGATATGAGCGATATGGAAGAAGCAAAAGATAAGGTACTTATGGGAGTCGAAAGAAAATCCATGGCTATGTCTGATGCTGAAAAGAAGTTAACTGCATATCATGAAGGAGGGCATGCTTTAGTTGGGCTTCATTGTCCTGCCTCTGATCCAATCCATAAGGCTACAATTATACCAAGGGGTAGAGCACTTGGAATGGTTATGCGTCTTCCGGAAAATGATAGATTCTCAATGGCTCTAGAGAAGATGAAGGCAGATATTGCTGTTGCCATGGCTGGACGAGTAGCTGAAGAAATTATATTTGGTCATGAGAAAGTAACATCAGGTGCGTCATCTGATATTAAGATGGCAACAAAAATGGCCCAAGCAATGGTGACAGAGTGGGGATTAAGTGATAAAGTTGGACCTGTTTTTCATGGCAAAAGCAATGAAGATATGTATGCATCAGGTGCTGGCGACAAAACTAGATCTGAAAAAACATCCGAGGCAATTGACCATGAAGTAAGAAGAATTGTTGATGAAGGATATGATTTTGCTAAACATATTCTAACAAATCACTTAGATCAGCTGCATACTCTTGCAAAAGCTTTAATCGAGCATGAAACTTTATCGGGTAAGCAGATCAAAAATTTATTGCTTGGAAATTCTATAGATTCAGAAGAAGACCCTGAATTCCCTGGTAATGGTAAGAAAAAAGTTCCAGTTAAAAAAGTAGAAAAAAAGTCTACTGAAGAAAAAGATGAGAAAAAGCCGGTACTTAAAACCGCAGACAAGAAAGAGCAAGAGAATAGTAAGAAATAGTATTTTTTACTTATAAATCGCTGTGTATATGCAATTATGACGGCATAATTTTCTGGTATTGTAGGAGCGTAACTGGCTTAGCAATTTATTAGGCTTAATAACAAGTGAATTTTTATTTAGTAAAATATCTTGATAGCCTCGCTTCGCCCAACATGACTCATAGAGTTTATTAATTGTTCGCTATTTGTCATTGCGAAGAGCGAGGCGAAGAGGCAATTCAGTGACTAAGGTTCCAGTGTATACACATTTTGAAACTAATGAGTCACCGTGCATTCTCTCACCATGACGGATTATGCTATGTCATTGTAAAAGGAGTTTAAGCTTTGTTACAATCCGTTAGGTTAAATAGTAGATAAATTTGTGTGGTAATAAAGTATCTGAACAGCTTCGCTTCGCTCGCCATAACGTATAGGGGTTATTACTTGTTAGCTACTTGTAATTGCAACAAGAGAAGCGACGAGGGAATCCAGTGACTAAGGCTCCAGAATATACACATTTTGAAACTAATAGATCACCCACCGTGCATTCGCCTACCATTACGAATTATCTTACGTGGTTGCGAGTATTTTAAGCTTTGTTGCAATCTAAATTTTACTATTTTGAGATTTTTGCGCAAAAATCTTAATTATGCGCAAAGATATCTATATCATTCCAACCAACAATATCTAATTCTGCTCTAGTTGGTAGAAATTCAAATAATTTGTGCGCTAGTTTACTTCTTTTATTTTCTACCAGCCTTTCGCTTAATATTGCCCTAAGAGAATGAAGATATACTACATCTCTTGCAGCGTATTCTTTTTGCTCTTCGCTCAGCTCTGGTGCTCCCCAGTAGGAAGATTGTTGTTGTTTAGATATTGAAATACTAAGCAATTCACGACAAAGATCCTTTAGTCCATGGTGATCCGTGTATGTGCGGACTAGCTTTGATGCTATTTTTGTACAGAATATATTTTTAATATCTACATCAAGATATTTTTTTATAACTGCAACGTCAAAACGAGCATAATGAAAAATTGTGCCTCTGTTTTCATCGCGTAACAGTTTTTTTAGGTTTGGAGCGCTATAATCAGTACCATCAAAGTGCACTAGGTAGCTATCCCCATCTCCATTGCTCATTTGTAAAACGCATAATCTATCTCTATGGAATTTTAATCCCATTGTTTCGGTGTCAATTGCAAGATCCCCAGGTAAATGGAAATCATCTGGAATGTCATTATGATATACTACAACTTTCATTTTACTCCTCTAATATTATTCAGAACTATTATCTACTGGTTGAGCTTTAAATACTTTCTCTTTAGGCTCTGATAGCCCTAAAACATTACGAATTTTTTCGTCCAGCATATCTTTATCAAGAGATCCTGGGCGAAGTAATTTTGTTCTATTTTCTATTTCAAGCCTTTCTGCTCTAAGTTTTTCAAGTTTAATATGAGAGTTTTCAAGCTCTGCTTGAAGTTTGAAATATGCAATAATTCCTCTGCTACCGTATATTGAGTGGAACACAAAATACAAAAGCATCAATAAAATAACAGCATTAAATGCTGATTTTCTTGTGAGTTTAAAGGAGTTTTGTGACTTACGTATCATCGAGGCGGTCATGCTCTTGTTTACATTTATATATTATATTATTAAGCTATATTATAAATTAGAAACTATAAATTACTAGCTAAATATAGAAGTACAAGTGGTGCTGTTAGTATAATGCTGTCAAATCTATCGAGTGCACCACCATGCCCTGGGATAATTGTGCCTGTATCTTTTATCTTAAATTTACGCTTGAAACAAGATACTAGTAAGTCGCTAGTTTGCGCTATCATTCCAAGTAGAAGGATGTGCAAAGTAAGAGCAAAATTATTTTTATGCAGCATTCCAGGTAACTCATAATTTGGTATTAAGGTTAATAAGTTAATTGCTATACACGCAGAGGAGGTTCCGACGAGAAGTCCGCTTATGGTTTTGTTGGGGCTAATTTTAGGAGCAAGTTTAACCCCTCCAATAAGTTTTCCTCCAAACATGGCCATAATATCTACAGTAGATATACATACAAATAAAGTCAGTAATACCCACCCGTGATCATCTATACTGGATATAATTAATATTGAACTAATAGGGATGATAATCAAAATTTGGCCAGTAAAATTATATATATATAATTTTTCATTCTTTGTCATATTATACCACTCCAATAGCATAAGAGCAGCTACAATATATACTAGCACAGTAAATGCCGGCCTAAACAGAAAAATACTGGCTAAAAATATTATTGCTAGTATTGATCCAGATATTGATCTTTTGAGTAAATTTTGTTTGTCCATAATTATCTTGTTCCGAAGTTTCTTGTTCTTTGCGAATAATTTTCAATAACTTGATTTAAATCTTCTTCATTGAAATCTGGCCAAAATTTATCTAGAAAATATATTTCCGCATACGAAATTTGCCATAGAAGAAAATTACTAATTCTATGCGTGCCACCGGTTCTTACTAGTGCGTCTACATCTGGCATTTTAGGATCGTATAAGAATTCTTTAAAATTATCTTCAGTGATTTTTTTTGTACCTGAATTAATTGCCTTCTGGCAAGCGTAAGCAATTTCCTCTCTCGCACCATAGCTAAAAGCAATATTTACAGTCATCTTTGTATTATTTTTAGTAGCTTCCATTGCTTCTTCAATTTTTTTTACGAGAGGAGAGGGAAGCTTGCTTAAGTCTCCGATAACTTGAAGTTTTATTTCATGTTTTTGAAGTAGTTTTGTTTCGCTTTTAAGATAGTGATTTAGTAAACTTATTAGCATTGATACTTCTTTAACAGGTCTTCTCCAATTTTCTGATGAGAAAGCATATAAGGTTAGGTATTGTATATTTAGTTTTAGCGCATGTTGCAGAATTTTTTTTGCATTTTCAGCTCCAATATTATGCCCTTCAGACTTTGTCTTACCATTTTTAGCTGCCCAGCGAGCATTGCCATCCATGATAATCGCTAAATGAGTAAGATTATGTTGCATTTCTTATGATTTAATTGGTAGTTTAATTCGTACAAGTAGACCTTTAAGTTTATTACTATCTTCTAAATTAATTGATCCAAAATGACCAGTTATAATTTCTTTAGTAATAGCAAGTCCAAGTCCAACACTTGCAATACTGTCTAAAGATCTGGATTTATCAGCTCTATAAAATGGCCTGAAGACTAGCTTTTTATCCTCTTCGTTAATGCCAGTTCCATTATCTTCAATTACAATAATTGCATTTTCTTTCTGTGAGTATACAGAAATTTCTGTTTTTGTAGAGTATTTTAATGCATTACTTACTATGTTAGCAATAGCTCTTTCAAACGAATGAGGTTTTATATTTGTTTTAACAGATTTATTTTTTATATTTATGGCTATGTTATCACCTGACCATCTGGTATTGATAAAATCTGAAATCCATTTTCCTATATCTACTTTTTTGAATTCTTCTCCTCCTTCTCCTCTCGCAAAGTCTAAATAGGATGCAATCATTTGTTGCATGCTATTAATATCGTATGATAGCTCCTCTTTTTCTTCTGATTCATCCATTAGTTCAACTTGCAGTTTCATTCTAGTAAGTGGTGTTTTTAAATCATGTGAAATCATAGCGAGCATCTGCGTACGCTTTGCTGTTTGGCGTTCAATCCTATCTCGCATTTTGAGGAATGCAAGTCCAGCTCTTCTGATTTCTTTTGCACCAGAAGGTTTATAAGTATTTTCTTTATTTCCTTTTCCGTAGTTTTCCGCAGCTTTTGTAAGTTCAATAATAGATTTAATTTGGTTTTTTGAAAAAATTAAGGATACAGTAAGCAGCAATATAGTTAGGAAAAATATCCAAAGAACAAAAATATATGTGGTTGGATTAAGTATAGATTTGTATGGAAGGTGAATGATAAGAACATCTTTACCTTGTTGCAAATATAAACGTATGTCTGCAGCACTACCTATAATTATATTACCATGTTTTCCTGTAATGCGTTTTAAAATATCTGCAAAGATTCTTATTTCTTCTGTATATTTTTGACTTTTACTTGGAATTACAGCATTTTTAATAAATCTATATTCAAGATTTAAATATCTTCTTTTCTTATTTTTAACTTTTAAATATTCACCAGACTGAAGTAGGGACTCTATTTCTTTTACAACGAACCCACTATTATGCTGTGCTACGTTATACCAGTGTCTTTGGTAGAATAAATATACAGCAATTGATTGTCCAATAAGAATAGGGACAATAATTATTAGAACAAATCTAGTGAGTAGAGTTTTTGGAAAAAAACGTTTTTTAAAATTCTTATGTATAGAGAACATACCCTTTATTTCTAATAGTTTTAAGGTATTGCGGATTTTTAGGGTCTGACTCAATTTTATTTCTTAGTCTGACTATTTGAACATCAACTGATCTTAAATTTAATCCCCCCAATTTTTCTGATAATTCTTCCCTTGAGATAGCATTATTATTTGCAGAAATTAAAATATGGAGCAAGTTCTCTTCCGATGAACTAAGTTTTATACTTTCATTATTTTGAATAAACTCTTTTGTTGTTAGATTATAGCTATTATTTCCAAAGCGAATTAGCTGCTGCTCTTTTTTATAAAGATTATGTGAATTTATAAGGTTATTTATACGAAGCAGTAATTCCCTTGGTTCAAAGGGTTTTGTTAAATAATCATTAGCTCCAGATTCTAGGCCTTTTATACGATCTTCAGGCTCAGATAAGGCAGTTAGCATTACAATTGGCATAATGCTCCCACTTTCTTTAATTTTAGCAGCGAATTCGAGTCCAGTTATCTCTGGCATCATAACGTCTAAAATAATTAGATCGTAGTTGAAATTTGCAAGTAGTTCCACTGCTTCATTAGTTGATGTACTGGTGGATACTAAAAAGCCTTCTTGAGAAAGAAATTTCTTCAAAAGTTTTAGTATTCTGTTATCATCATCGACAACAAGGATATGAGGTTTATTACTCATAATGCTAGTTTATTAATGTTGAAAATAAGCTTCAATAAATAATATAAACTTTATTCGAGTGATTGACTAGCTCTTTATTACGTAATTATTAGATTCAACGGGAGTAGAGAAAATGGACTTTAATTTATCAGAGAAACTATCAGATTATATATGGATAAATGGAAACATGATTCCATGGGATGATGCAAATATTCATGTTTTGACTCATAGTCTTCACTATTCGGGAGCAGTATTTGAAGGAGAAAGGGCTTATGATGGAAAAATATTTAAGTTAATTGAACATAGTAGTCGTTTAATTAAATCAGCTGAAGCGATGCATTTGAAGGTAAATTATTCAGTTGATGAGATTAGCCAAGCATCTGAAGATATTCTAAAAAAGAATAATTTTAAGAATGCTTATGTCAGGCCTTTAATATGGAGAGGTGCTGAATCTTTAGGAGCATATAATCCAGTTTTGACAACGAATTTATTAGTTTTAGCGCAAGAATCAAATCCAGCATTTAAAAGTGGAGTTAGGTTAATTGTTACCCCTTGGAGAAAAGTAGGGGACGATGCAATGCCATCTCAAAGTAAATCTTCTGCGCATTATGCAATGTTATCTATTTCTCAAAAAATAGCTCAAGATCAGGGTTACGATGACTGCTTAATACTTGATAGATTTGATGATATTGCTGAATGTAGCACGACAAATATTTTCTTTGGCAGAGAAGGTGAAATAGTTACTCCAATAGCAGATAGATTCCTGAATGGTATTACTCGTCAAACAGTTATTGAAATGTCAAGGAATATGGGTATGAAAGTTAAGGAAGAAAGACTGATGCTTGAAGATATAGGGCAATATGATGCGTGTTTTTCAACTGGAACTTCAGCTGAAATTCGTGGTGTATCTGAAATTAATACAGGTTCTGGGAATATAAATTTTCCAAATCAAGAGTTGGTAAGTAAATTGCAAAATGAGTATGGGAAATTAGTGGGCAAAAAACTATGAATTTAAATATATTTGATGGTACCATTACTGCATTAATTACGCCTTTTAAGCAAGGGAACATAGATTTTGCATCATTAGAATCCTTAATAGATAGGCAAATAGACTCTGGAATTAACGGGATAGTAATTGGTGGATCAACAGGTGAGGGAAGTAGTATTACGGGAGATCAGCTTTTTGAATTGGTAAAAGCTGCTTCTGAGTATGCAGGTAATAAAGTCAATATATTTGCTGGAATTACAGCGATTAGTACTAATGAGGCTTTAAAAAAACTTGAGAAATTATCGAGTCTTGATATAGACGGAATAATGAGTACTGCACCGCAATATATTAAACCAGAACAAGAGGGGTTGTTCCAGCATTTTAAATCAATTCATGATTCAACTAACGTACCATTAATGTTATATATTCATCCTGGAAGAACAGCTTGTGATTTTTCAGATGATACAATATTTAGAATTATGGAGCTTGAGAGGTTCGTCGCTATAAAGGACGCAACTTCTGATCTTGAAAAGCCTATGCGCATACTTTCAAAAACTGATATAAATATGCTTACTGGAAATGATAGTGCTGCCTTATCTTATTACGCAAACGGTGGAACAGGTTGCGTGTCTGTTATATCTAATATTTTTCCAAAATTATGTAAACAAATTGATAGTTCATGGAAGGATGGAAGTGTTGGAAAGGCGCTTGTTATTCAGAGAGAACTGACGCCACTATATAATGCTATTTTTGAGGAAAGTAATCCTATTGGAATAAAATATGCGGCATATAAACTTGGTTTATGCTCTGATGAAATTTTATTACCTTTAACTTTTGCAAGTAAAGAAACAAGAGATAAAATTGATATTGAATTAGAACGCTTAAAGGATATTGAAGAAAATGTCTAATATCTTAAAAATTGTTGCAAAAAATAAACGTGCACAGTTTGACTACTTTATTGATGAAAAATTTGAAGCTGGGATTATTTTAACAGGAAGTGAAGTAAAAGCGATTCGTGAAGGAAAAGTCGCTTTGGCTGATAGTCATGCTGCTCAAGAAGATGGAGAATTATATCTTTATAATTGTCACATTAATGAATATGAAAAAGCAAACAGGTTTAATCATGCCACTAGAAGACCAAGAAAATTACTGCTTAAAAAGCGGGAAATACAAAAAATTATTGGTAAAATAAAATTAAAAGGTTACACTTTAGTAGCTCTCTGTATGTATTTTAATAAAAAAAATATTGTAAAAATTGAGCTTGGTCTTTCGAAAGGTAAAAAACAGCACGATAAAAGACAGTCCATAAAAGAAAAAGATTGGCAAAGAGAACAAGGACGTTTAATTAGGGATAAGAAATGAATTTAAGTCCAGATTATTTAGTTGAAAGAAAAAGAAATAAAACGCAACTAGCTAAATGGAAAATCTTTTCGTTGCTACTAATTATTGCATTAGTAGTTTTTGTAGGAAAGAACTATTCTTCAGATTTAAATATTGCTTCTACTTCCTTGCAAGGGGCGGAGGTAGTTGGAAGAATTAAAATTAATGATATTATATCAGATGATTTAGAAAGAATTAAAAATATAGAAAAAATTGCTGATAATAAAAAAATAAAGGCACTAATTGTACACATCAATTCTCCAGGTGGAAGTGTAGTTGGTTCAGAGATGTTGTATAATAGTATTAGTAAACTTTCGAAAACTATGCCTATAGCAGTAGTAATGGGTTCTGTGGCCGCATCAGGCGGATATATGGCAGCACTTGGTGGTGACTATATTATTGCACATAACGGAACAATAACTGGCTCAATCGGTGTTCTTATGCAGTCCGCAGAAATAACAGAACTAGCTGAATTCGTAGGTGTTAAGTTTACAAATTTTAAGTCAGATGAATTAAAAGCTAACCCAAGTTTTACAGAAAAGTTGACTCCAGAGGCTTATCAAGCGACAATGGATAGTATATATGAGGTATATGACTATTTTATTGAATTAGTTGCAGCAAGACGTAATCTTGATATTGAATATGTCAAGAAATTAGCCGACGGAAGAATATATTCCGGAAGGCAGGCGCTTGATTTGAAGCTCGTAGATGCAATTGGGAATGAAGATACAGCTAGGAATTGGCTTGAAAAAGAGAAAGAAATCTCAAAAGATATTGCAATTCAGGATATAAAACTTAGACCTCACGAAAAATTTATTGATATGTTGCTTGAAGATTTAAACTCAACAGTTTCAAATATTTTTAGTAGTAGTTTTAAAGGATTAAAATCAATTATGTAGGCACTTAAAATGGCAACAAAAAAGGATTTAGTTGATAATTTAGTTAAGAAGCTTAGTTACTTGAGTCAACAAGATGCTGCGTTTGCTGTTGATTGTATTTTGGATTACATAAAAGATGAATTAGCAAAAGGTAATCGCCTTGAGCTAAGAGGGTTTGGTAGTCTTTCAATTAGATCAAGAAAATATGCTCAGCGTGATGAAGAATATAATACGGTCTACTACAGAATGTCTAAGAATATTCAAGATGATCTAAATAAATGAGTATAAATTCATTTTCTATCCAGTGATCAGATTTCTATCTTGCTTTGCTTCTTAAATTGAGGCGATCAACATTCTTTATCATGAGCATCGGCGCAACGATCCATTTTGTCTCAGATGGTTTCGTCATATAATAATACTAAGCACTCAGATAGTCAGTCGTACTGCTTTGCGTCTTATAGTTGATGCGATTAGCTATTTTTATATTCCTCTTGTACTAGAGTCTACAGCTTTTCTTTTTCTGTTATTCTGTGTAGCTACAGATTTTTTAGTTTCATTAGTTGGCTTTACTTTGTCATGTATATAACCCGAACTATGGATAACAAAAAAGCTGCATAGTAGTTGGTATTGGGGTATTCTGGCTTTTTTAAACAACTAAAGAGTACCCCAATGAATATAGACTACGATACTTTGTTCTGCTTTGTCGATGATTTTTATAAAGGATTTGAAAATTGGTACAAAAAGTCTCTTCTTACTAGCGGTTTAAGAAAACGTAATAGACCAAGCAGTATGAGCTTATCGGAGATAATAACAATCTTAATAGCTTTCCATCAATCTGGTATGGCTTGCTTTAAATATTTTTACTTAGAACTTATGAGAAATAACAGAAATTTATTCAATTACTTAGTCCATTATGATCGCTTTATATCATTGATAAAGCTAGCCTTTCCTGCTGTATTATGCATGTTAAAATCCCTTGAGGGTAAGATAACTGAATACATGTTTATCGACTCTACTCCAATGGTTGTATGCCATAGGCTGCGAGAGAAACGTCATAAAGTTTTTAAAGACTTAGCTGGAAAAGGTAAGACTTCAACTGGTTGGTTCTTTGGCTTTAAGTTGCACTTTATTTTTAATAGTCACGGAGAAATTGTACGCATGCATGTTACTAGCGGGAATGTAGATGACAGGTCTCCAGTAAAGCAAATGCTAAAAGATATCTCTTGCAAACTTATTGGTGATAAAGGTTATATCTCCAAAAAATTATTCACTGAATTATTTGAACAGGGTACAACTTTAATCACTAAAATCAGAAAAAATATGAAGAATTGTCTAATGGATATAAATGATAAAATGATGTTAATGAAACGTCCATTTATAGAAACAATCTTCTCATCTATAAAGTCGTTAAACACCTTGATACATAGTAGACATAGATCTCCAATAAATGCATTTTGTCACTTATTTGCTGGACTAATAAACTATCAGCTTCGTACTGATAAGCCATCTTTAGAACAATTTATAAAATGAAATCGCTTATCCACAGTTCGGGTTGTATATAGCTACTTACTAAGTTATCTATAGCGTTTCCCTCAGGAGAATCTAGATTTACGTTTTCCTTATAATACTTACTTTGCTGAATTTTATTTAAATCAGTAGCGCTATTTGCTGCTAGAAAGTCTTGGGCTCCGCTAAGATCAGCAGCATTTAAATGCATAACAAATTTTTTTGCAGCGCTTTCTATTCTCTTTTCTTGTGGTTCTATCTTAATTGTTGGATTCAGAATAGATTCGTGGATTTTAGATAAATCATTGACGGACTGAGTAATTGATTCTTTGGTAATAGTTGATGGCTTAGTTTTGTCTTGGATGTAAGAATTTATAATATTATCTACAGCTTTTCCTTCTGGAGAATCTAAGTTTACATTCTCTTTATAATATTTGTTTTGTTGTATTTTTTTCATATCATTAAGATTAGTAGATGCAAGAACCTCTTGCGCTCCACTGATATCTGCACCATTTAAGTGAGTAACAAACTTTTTAGCTATATCATCTACTCTTTTCTCTTGTTCTAAATCTAGCTGAAGTTGCTCCAATCTTTCGTCAAGTGCTGTTTGATTTATCTTTCCTATTCTATTATATCTGGCATCAAAGCAGATTAAGTGGGCAGTACTTCTAAATCTTACAACTAAATCTTTTTGATCAGGTAACATTTTTTCCCACTTTGAACAGGTTTTAACAAATTCATCTCTAGTACCATTTTGCGCTGCATCTAACAGTTCTGTTTTAGCTTCTTTGGATTTTAATAAAAATAATGAATCTGCTATAGCTTCAGTTGGTGGCTGATTTCTCCAGCCCATTTCTGGTACCATGCGAAAATGTTCTTTTCTCAATTCGATGTCTACATCTCTTTCGTGCTTTCCGGGAATAACTCCAGTATTCATCATAAGATTTGCTGATAGACAAGTCCCACAAGAAAGAGATCCTACAGGTTGCTTATAAAAGCCTTTAGTTTCAATATTATGGGTAATATCTGCTCCAAAAGTATTTTCTATTTTTGCTTTTATGTCAGCAGGACAGTGACCAGCTTCAGTTTTCATGGAATCCATGAAGGTATAGCTATATTTATTTTCTGTGGCGGCATTGGGATCATAGGTTATGATAGCTCCATACCAGTGATAACCACCATCATTTACCATTGGTACTACAAAATTAACTTTCTTTCCTGAGTTTCTTATGGCTTCTAACTGAGTCAACTCATGAAATTCTTCAAGACGTGGAGTTAGATTATCTAATATATGAGTTTCCATTTGAAGAGTTTGATCATTGAATATTTGTCTGGTGGCATTGTTAGCAAAGTCATGACCTGCAGAAGTGTTTTTTTCTTTATTTATATCTCTAGGTGTTAAGAGCAGGCTGCCGTCACCAACCTCTTTTAATCTAGTGCCAGTTCCAAGATCTGAGTTTAATGATGATAGTTCTAAATCTTTAGTATATGCCTGGATTACTTCTTGCACTTCATAGTTTTCATATAAATGCTTAGTATTTGGAGTTTTATCAGATAACAGTTCTTGTGTCTTCGTTTTCCCCATATTTCTAACCCTAATAGAATTTTTTTGCTAATTTAAAAGCTAGCAGAAAAAAGAGTGGATTAAAATAAATATAAATCTACTAATACAAAATTATTTTACTAAAAGTATAGATTAATCTATTGGAGCTGACCAATCTGGGTCTGAAGCATCATGAGGAGTTGGTATAATTCTTTCATTGTGTCCAGTGAAATCTATAGTATATATCCTATTTAGACCATTTGTTCTTCTCTTTGAAGGTGGAGATCCTTTAGTAAAAGCAAGAACTCTTCCATTAGTTGCCCAAGACGGGCTTTCAACAAGATACCCTTGAGTGATGAGTCTTTCAGTGTTTTGCTTTTCGTTAGCACCAGGATGAAGTACTCCAATTGTAAAGCCTAGCTCTCTATTTATCTTAGTAAAAGCTATATAATTTCTGCTTGACCATTCTGGTTCTGCATATGACCCACCACCGAAGCTAATTCTTTTTGCAGACGAGCCATCTCTATTCATAACAAAAATTTGACGGCTACCATGACGATCAGAATTAAATGCTATTTTTTTACCGTCCGGGGAGTAGCTAGGAGACGTATTAATGCTATTTCCTTTTGTAAGTTGAACTCTCCTTTTATTTTTTAGGTTGATTTCATATATGTGTGTATTACCATCTTTAGCTATAGACATAATTGCATGTTTTCCATCTGGAGAGAAGCGTGGGGCAAAGGACATTCCTGGAAAGTCTCCAATTAATCTACTTCTTCCATTTCTTAAGTTCAGCATGTGAACTTGTGGTATACCGTTTTTATAGGATAGATATAATATTTTTTTTCCATCTGGTGAAAATCTAGGAGTAAGAACTAGATCTGTACCATTTGTCAAATATTGATGGTTTTCTCCATCTTGATCCATAATTGCTAGGCGTTTCTTTCTTTTTAAATATGGACCTGACTCAGAAACATAAACGATTCTTGTATTAAAATATCCTTGGTAGCCAGTAATTTTACTATATACTTTATCTGATATTTTATGCGCAACTCTTCTCCATAGTTTTTCAGACAACTCAAATGCTTCACTTATAATTGCACGCCCTAAGATAGTATCCCAAAGAGTGAATTTTACTTGTAGCTTTCCTGACGCTAATCTTGATACATCTCCATTAACAAGAAGTGAAGCATTAATCTGTTTCCAAGCTGCAAAAAGAGGCGTGTGAGCAGTTCCAATTTTATTTTCTATAAAAGCTGCTTTTGAAATTGGCCTAAACATCCCAGACCATCTGAGATCATTTGATATAACAGCAACAATTTTTTTCGCTAATTGGTAGTCAGCAGGATCTACACCAGCAAAATCGTTGATTGCAAGTGGTATAGGGTCAGAGTGTCCGCTCGTTATGTTGATTGAATTTTTAGCTTGGGTGTTTAATGAAAAAACTATAGTAATTAAGAATAAAATTAAGTTTTTGCTTTGCATATCAGAACTAGTTTTTTTTAAAGTTAGATTTATTGCGCAATATTGCTTGGATCAAAAATAAGATCAAATTCTTTCCATATATCATAACGATCTAATGGTAAGTTTTCAATAGGGCTTGATTGCCTTACCGCTCTAATGGCACTTTCTGCTGTTAATTTACATGTATTTTCTGAGTTTAAAGGGCAAATTACATTTTTAATAATTACTTCTTTTATCTCGCCATTCTTTTCAAGTGTCATGTGTAGTAATACTCTTACATCTGCAAGTTGTTCTAATCCAACAGGTGGTCTCCAATTTTTTTCAACTTGCCCCTTAACAAGTAATTTCTCAGTTATTGATAGAGGTGAATCTTCATCATATTCAGCTCCCCTAGCAGTTTTGTTACTTTTTTCCTTTGCCTCATGGCTTTTTGTTGGTGTTTTAGCTGCTGTACCTTTAGATTCTTTTTCTAAATTCTTTAAAATAGATTCCATTGGATCATCATCTTGTTTTTTAACCTCTTGTTTCTTAGGAGGTGGCTTCTTAGGCTTTTCCTTCTTCTTTACTGGTACGATCTCTTTCTTCTTTTTTGGTTTTTCTTTTTTTACTGGTTTTTTAGGAGTAGGGGCTTTTTTCTTTGGTTTAGGTTTTGATGTTTTAACCTGCTTGGATTTTTTAGCAACTTTCTCTTTTTGTTTAGATTTATTTTCTGTTTTGATATTAGCTAGGTCACTTATTTGAACTACTTCAAAAGTTAGTACATCCTTTTCTTGAGGCAGTTTTTCAAATGCAGAGGGTAGGCCAAAATAGAACAATCCCACTATAATAAAATGTAGTAAGGCAGATAGAATCAATGCTCCTTGGAACTGTTTCTTCTCTTTGTTCTTCATTTATGTTTTATATCTGAAATAAGTGCAACTTTAGTAAATCCAGCGCCATGTACACGAGACATTGTTTCGACAACTATACCGTATGGTACAGATTTATCTCCTTTTACTAAAATCCTGGTATCTTTTTTTTCTTTAGTTATATTTTCAAGCTTGGTTATTAATTCTTTGGGATCAATCTTAGTTTCAACAATGTAGAGATCATTGTTTTTGTCTATACTAATTACCAAAGGCTTAAACTGACCAGATACAGGGGCTGATTCAGTTTCGGGCAGGTCAACTTCAATTCCAGCAACTAACATAGGCGCTGTAATCATAAAAATTATTAGAAGTACAAGCATAACATCAACCATTGGGGTGACATTAATCTCATTCATTAATCTTCTATTTTTTCTTCTGTTACTATTTCCTTGAGATGAAATTCCCATATTTACATCTTCTCCTCGTCAATTGCTCGTGAAATTAGTGTATTTAACTCTCCAATGAAATTATCTATTTTATTCTCTATATTCTGTACATCTGAAGTTAAATAATTATAGAAAATAGTTGCAGGTATTGCTGCAAAGAGACCAATTGCTGTTGCTAACAGTGCTTCTGCAATACCTGGTGCTACTACTGCTAGAGAAGTATTTTTTGATGCTGCAATTGATTGAAAACTATGCATAATTCCCCAGACGGTACCAAATAATCCTATAAAAGGTGCAGCTGATCCAACAGTTGCAAGGAAACCTAATTTATTATCTAACTCTTCAATCTCTCTATTTCTAGATAAGTTCATAGAAGCCATGATACGATCTTTTTGGCCTATTTTTAGAGTTTCCGTCTTTTTTACCTCTGAGGACTTACCTTTCTTGCATTCGTTAATAGCACTAACAAAGACTGCTGATAGAGGATTGTCTACTGACTTTTTAACTTTTTCATATAGTTCATCTAAAACCTTACCTGACCAGAATAAGTTTTCAAATGATTTCATTTTTGCTTTTAGAGCAGAGTAGTGAATCATTTTGCTGATAATTATTGCCCATGTCCAAACAGATGCAAAAACTAAAATTAATATCACAGATTTTCCAACAAAATCAGAAGATGATACTAATGATAAAATAGATAAATCTACAGCTGAACTTGCAGTAGTTACAACTTGCTCCGAACTTTCTAATGCCATAATTTTTGGGTTTTTTGATTGATTTTAAATAAAAATGAGGTCAAGCGCCTTCTCAAGGCTACTATATTATACATATTAGCTATTATCGTAAACACATTCTTTTATTTTTTAGAGATAATGTAAAAATTCTAAAAACTTATAATTTTATAAAAATATTGATTTTTGTTTACAAACAGTATATTTTGATGCGGTATCTATATCAGTTTCATCAAAATCAATATGTTTAGTACAAATATTTTTGCTTATACAAAATTTTATCTAAGAGCTCTAGTCCTATTTTCAATTCTGATAGGAGTGAGCGGTTGTGTAGAATCTAGGCTTGCCTCTTCATTAATTTCACCTCATAAAGAAGAACATACTGATTCTGATAGTGTAAAAGGGAGTTATCAGAATAAAGAAGGTCTTAAAGAAGCTTGTGATGATTTTCTTATAGAGAAATTTTCTTCCTCTGATTGGTTCAAATAATATTTTATTATCTTGCTTAATTATATAATCGCTCTCACATGTATAAGCGATTGAGAGTTAGAAGCGTATTTGAGTTGCTAGTCTTTACCAGTTTTTTGTTTCTATCTAATTAGATTCATGCTAAATATATCAAGGTAATAAAATATATCTTAAATACAAATGAAAAAGAAAATTATAGCTTTGGTTGGAAGGCCTAATGTTGGTAAATCAACGCTATTTAATAGGCTCAGTACAAGAAAGAAAGCAATAGTTCACGACAAGCCAGGAGTAACAAGGGACCGTAAATATTCTGATGCTAAAATAGGTCCAATGGAGTTTACCGTTGTTGACACGCCCGGTTTAGAGGAGTCAGAAGAAGGTAAGCTTGAGCATCGTATGATGCAGCAAACCATGATATCTATTGCAGAAGCTGATCTTGTTTGTCTTATAATAGATAATGAATCAGGCATTACGCCAACAGATATATTCTTTGCAGAATTTGTTAGAAAATATTCAAAAAAACAAATACTTATAGCTAATAAATCAGAAAAACAATTTATTCATGATCAAGCATATTATAAGTTGGGTTTTGGATCCCCTGTGCCAATTTCTGCAGAACATGGGCAGGGCATGGCTGACTTATACGATGCGATAGCTGAGCAAGTTGATACAGAAGAAGGTGATGAGGTTTCTGATCCTTTTACTGGTGATAATATCCAAATAGTTATAGCTGGTCGTCCAAATGCTGGTAAATCTACTTTTGTTAATTCAATTGTTGGTAGCGAGAGGATGCTAACAGGCCCTGAGGCTGGAATCACAAGAGAGTCTGTTGAAATTTCCTGGCAGTATAAGGAACATAATATGAAGCTTATTGATACAGCCGGTCTTAGAAAGAGGTCTAATGTTAAGCAAAGCTTAGAAAAAATGTCTACAGGAGATGCTATAGGTAGTATTAAATTTGCAAACACAGTTATTTTAATGCTTGATGCAACTATCGCGCTTGAGCAGCAGGATTTAACTATAGCTAATTATGTTATTGATCAAGGAAGGAGCTTAGTTATAGCTGTAAATAAGTGGGACCTTGTTCGAAAGAGAAGAGAATATGAAGAAGAATTTGAATATAAGTTGAGTACACATCTTCCTCAGGTTAAGGATGTACCTGTTGTATATCTTTCCGCACTTGATAATAATAAAACACTATCCGTACTTGATAAATGTATAGAGATATATAAGTTGTGGAATAAAAAAATTTCTACTAGTAAGTTAAATGATTGGCTTTCATTTGCACTAGAAAAACATCCTCTTCCTATTCAAAAAAAACTAGGTCGAAGAGTAAGAATTAAATATATAACGCAAACAAAAACAAGACCTCCAACATTTAAGTTATTTGCTAATGATCCTTCAAGTATAACAGATGCATACAAGAAATATTTAATAAATTTACTCAGGGATGATTTCGATATGCCAGGAGTTCCAATTCGTATGCAATTTGTAAAATCTGATAATCCATACGCAAAGAAAAAATGAGCAAATCAATCTTACTGACTAGAGCAAAATCGGCAAACTTAATCTTAAAAGAAAAGTTGATGCCACGTGGTTTTGATCTAGTAGAATGTAGTTTGATTAAACATAAATTATTGCCATTTGATGAGAAAGTATTCAATAGTTACTCTGATATAGTTATTACTAGTAATTTTGCAGCCAGTAATTTGCCTAATAGTAATGGCTCTAAATACGTTTGGGTGGTTGGAGAAAACTCTGAAAAGATACTGAAGGATAAAGGTTATAATATTAAATTTTGCGCTCCGGATGCAATTACCTTGGAAAAGGAAATGCTAAAAAATAATCATATTAAAGCAATTTATCTATCTGGGAATAATATTACAATAGAAATGCCACCAAATATAAAGCGTGTAGTTTTTTATAATACTGAGTATAAAAAATCTCTATCGCAACTAGAAATACAAAGAATAAGGCATGGAATTGACTATATTCTGCTTTATTCCGAGAATTGCGCAAAAACCCTATTGCAACTATTACTAGAAAATGATTTATTGAAATATCTAGAAAATACAACAATTGTTGCTATAAGCTTTAAGGTTGGTAGGGTAGTAGATGATTACTTTAAAAATATTAAAAATTGTACTGGTAGTAACCAAATAATAGAATTTTTGGAAAATATAGAATGACTAATAAGAATAATAAAAGTGAAGAAAAACAAAAGGAAGAAAAAGGTAATGGGAAATTTTTAAAATCTTTTTTACTCATTACATTGCTGTTTGTTTTTGGAGTATATTTGGTTATGCAATCAAGACCAGATTTAATTGAGAATGTTTATCCTAATAAAACAGCAAATACTAATTCATCTGAAGCTGATAAGAAACTTGTACAAGAAGCTATTGATGATAGTTATTCTGTTGGCCCTGAGCCTCCTATGCAACTTTTTGATAATGCTGAAGAAAATAAACCAGTTGATAACGTTATTCAGCAAGATTTATCTCAGGAATTAGAATCGCTTGATGATGATAGTAAGCAATCAGAAAGCTCAGATACTGAGACGGACGAAGAAGAGGAAGTTAATCCATATCATGAAATTGTTGATAAGGAAGCAAAAGCTTTTAATAGTTCAGCACTAAAAAGTAAGTTTAATGACTATAGAATGTTTATAAGTAATGCAAATAGACTGATTGAAAAATATAAGCTTGGAGAGTCTTTTCTACCAGAGTTGAAAATTTTTAAAGAACATATTCATCCATCCTACATAAATGAAACTATAAAATTATTAGAGTCTTATAATACATTATTAGAGAATGATTCTTTAGATAATGCGGACGAAAATAAATCAGATTCTATTCAGGTGAAGCTACTAGAAAAATTTGTAAAAATAAAGAAGATAGAGCCTGTAGATGCTAAATTAGCGAAAATTACATCAGATATTGATAAGAGACTTGAAGTGTTTACGAATTACATATATTCGCAAAAGTTACAAGATAGTTTGGTAAAGTAATAATAAAATAAAGAGCACAAATATGATTAGATTTTTAATCTTATGTACAGTTTTTTTTCTTCTATACTTAGCTTTTAATGCAATAGGAGAATTCGATTCTAATCTACAACTTTCAGTCTATGGATATGAGATAGAATCAACTTTATTTACGTTTGGTGCATTTTTTATTGCGACTCAGCTAGTTTTAATGATTGTTTTGAAGCTTATATTTTTAATTTTTGATATTCCGTCAATAATTAAAAAGAAATGGCATAAGCGTAAATTGATAAAAATTAATAAAAAACTTTTATACGTATTAGCTGAATTGCTAATGGGAAATCGAAAAAAATCTTTATCTCAAACTAATAGTATAATTAATGATATTGATGAAGATAATAAAGAAGTAATTAATTTAGTATTGGCTGAAGCAGAGCCAAGCTTTGATAAAAAGATTCAGTATTATAGGAACTTGATTGATAAAAAGAACTATAGCGTCTATGCATCGAAGAAGCTCGCTGAGATTTTTTATGAAAATACCCACCATAAACAAGCAGAGGAGTGTGCAGTTAGGGCATTTAATGAAGATGATACAGATACAGAGTTAATGCTAATTTTAATTAGAATTTATGCAAATCTAGGAGAGTGGCCAAAACTAGTATTCATTGTTTCAAAATTGCAAAGAGCTGACGTAAAAATGATTGAAGAAAATGCTGAAGAGATTGCAAGTTACTATTATGCAGCTGCTAAATCATATCTACAAAGTGGTTCTGATGATGAAGCATTGAAGTTCCTAGAATATGCTCTAGAGCTGAATCCAATTTATATAGAAGCTTTGAACTTATTTACCGAACTTTCAACAAATGTGAATAATACTGTAGCAATTTTAAAAATTCTAAGGGCGGCTTTCTCTGCTAATCCTTGTTTTGAAGTTGCAAGAATGTATGCAGATAGTGCAACAGGCTCAGCTGAAGCAATATATGGTACTCTTGCAGGTATTGCCCAGCCTGCCAAATATCCAGCATTATTTCTAGCTCTTGCAGCATATTTGGGGTTAATTGAAAAAATTACGGAACTAAAAGAACCTAAGCTTATTTCCTATGAAGGAGATGTATAATTTAATATCAGGTAGTTGGTTTAAAATTAATGGATAAAATGATTTTAGATCATAGACAGGAATATCTTGCTAAAAAATTTTCAAAAATAGCATCAAATATAAAACCCAGCAGTTTTTTTAATAAATTTTTTGGTAGGCTTTCAAAGAAAAATGCTTATCAAGGAATTTATCTTCATGGAAGTGTAGGGCGTGGTAAAACTATGCTTATGAAGAAGTTTTATGATGTTGTAGATGTTCCAAAAAGAATGGTTCACTATCAACAATTTATGCAAAATATTCATAAAAAAATGCATAACTTACAGAATAAAGCAACTGACAAAGTAGTACAGAACCTAGCTTCAGATATTGCCAGTCAATGTGAAGTGCTGTGTATGGATGAATTTGAAATTAAAGACATAACAGATGCGATGATTATTATGCGTCTTTTCAAATATTTGCAGCAAAATGGCGTTTTTATTTTTATAACAACGAATACTCAGCCAGATAATTTATATAAAGATGGTTTGCAAAGAAGTGCTTTCCTTCCTTTTATTGCAAAGGTTAAAAAGACTTTTGAAATACTTCATTTAGATACAGAAAAAGATTATAGATTTGATGTTATTGCAGATGTAGAAAATAGAATACTGTATCCAATCAATGAGATTAATTCAAAAGAGCTTTCGAGAATTAAATCAAAAATTTGTAAAAAAGAAGAACTATCACAATCTAGTATCGAAGTATTTGGTAGAGAGCTAATTTTTAAACAAACTCATAACAATATTTTAGTTACAGATTTTGCTGAACTTTTTGAAAGAGATTTGGGATATGGAGATTATGTTGCAATATCTAAAAAATTTGAGATTATAATCCTCTCATCAGTAAGAGCAATTTCAGAAGGTGAAAATAATATTGCAACAAGATTTATCAATTTTATCGATAATGCCTATTTTAATCGTGTGTTATTGTTTATAGAGATTGATTGTAGACCAGAAGAAATATATATTGCTGGAAATAAAAAAGCTGAATTTAAGCGTACTATTTCAAGGTTAAATGAAATGAATTCAAAAGATTACTCAAATATTGGTAAAAGGCAAGGAGGAGATGAATTTAAGTAAACCTCAATTTATAACTTTTGAAGGTGGTGAAGGTTGCGGTAAATCAACGCAAAGCAAATTGCTTCATGAATATCTACTTTCAAAAAATATTCCTGCAATTCATACGCGTGAAATCGGCGGCACTGTTGAAGCTGAAAAAATCAGACATTTAATAATTTATTCTGAGCTCAAACCAATGTCTGAGTTAATGCTTGTTATGGCTGCGCGCTATGAGCATATCAATAAGGTTATAATTCCATCACTTATGGAAGGAAAGTGGGTGATTTGCGATAGATTTATAGATTCAACCGCATGTTATCAATCAGATGAATCTGGATTAAATATAGAAGATATATATGAGTTGCACGAAACATTAATGACTTATAGACCCGATGCATTTGATAAAATTAGTGAGTCAAAACTGGATGTTCATAAACTTTCTACTAAAGGAATAATGCCAGATATGACATTTTTCATGGATGTACCACCAGAGATAGGTTTAAATAGGGCAACAGAGCGAGGTGATGCTAATAAGTTTGAGGCAAAAAAGATAGATTTTCATAATAAAATCTATCAAAGATTTAAAACAGTTGCATCAATTTATAGTGAAAGAATAGTTTCGATTGATGCAGGAGATAAATCAATAGATGAAATTCAACAATTTATAAGAGGGAGTATTTTTGCTAAGTAGGTGATGAAAAATATAAAGTATAGAACTATTGTTCTAATAATTTTTACAGTAATATGTAATACAGTAGTAGCAGATAACATAATAAATAGTGATAGTATGAATGAAGATAAGCTTATAGAAAGAGAAGTATTATTTGGCAATCCTGAGAAAGCGGGAGTAAAAATAAGCCATGATGGAAAATACATTAGTTATTTAGCTCCTAATGAAGGAGTCCTAAATGTTTGGATTGCACCAATTGATGATATATCTAATGCAAAGCTAATAACATCTGATAAAAAGCGTGGAATTAGAAGTTATTTTTGGTCAAAAGATAGTCAGTATATAATTTATGCTCAAGATAAAAAAGGAGACGAGAACTGGAGGCTATATTCAGTAAATATCAATAATTTACAAGAAAAAGATCTTACTCCGTCTAATGATGTTAGGGCTTCTGTTTTAAAACTTAGTGATAAATTTCCAAACGAAATGTTGATTTCTTTGAATGCTAGAGTTCCAGAATATTTTGATATTCACAAAGTAAATATTGAAACCGGAAAGCTAGAAACAATATACGAAAACACAGAAAATTATTCTTCATTTATTGCAGATGATGACTTCAACATTAGAGTAGGTTATAAGATGCTTCCGAGTGGTGAAGGGGAGATTTACCTATTTGAGAATGGTGATATCAAATTACCAAAACTTTTTGAAAAAATCTCTGTTGAAGATATGTTAAATACAACTGCATTACATATTTCAAAAGACAATAAAAAACTCTTCATGCTTGATAGTGTTGGTAAGAATACTTCAGCTTTAGTTGAAGTTGATCTTGAATCTATGAAGAGAAAAGTAATACACGAGTCACCAAAAGCTGATATTGATGATTATATTGTTGATGTAAAGACCAAGATGGTTCAAGCATCTGCAATCAATTACATGCGTAAAGAATGGACAATAGTTGATGAATCTATTCGAAGTGATTTAGATTACCTAATGAAGTTTGAAGATGGAGATGTAGAAATTGTTTCAAGAAGTTCAGAAGATGATAAATGGATGGTTGTTTATCTAAAGAGCGATGGTCCTTATAGATATTATCTTTATGATAGAGCAAAGAAAGAAGCGAATTTTTTGTTTGTCTCTAATTCTTCTCTAGATCAAGAGCCACTGGCTAAGATGTATTCAGTAGTAATAAAATCTAGAGATGGTTTAGATCTTGTTTGCTATATAACAGTTCCAAGATGGCTTGATAATGGAAATGGTATTCCTTTAAAGCCAGTTCCGATGGTTCTGAATGTCCATGGTGGGCCTAATGCAAGAGATAGATGGGGATATAGATCTGATGCTCAATGGCTTGCAAATCGCGGATATGCAACTATTAGTGTAAATTATCGTGGTTCTACTGGTTTTGGTAAAGAGTTTATCAATGCAGGGGACGGCGAGTGGGCTAGAAAAATGCAGGATGATTTAGAGGATGCTGTACGTTGGGCAGTTGAAAATAAAATTGCTATAAAGGATAAAGTAGCAATTATGGGAGGAAGTTATGGAGGATATGCAACTTTAGTTGGTTTGGCTATGACTCCAGATTTATATGTAGCTGGGATAGATATTGTAGGCCCATCTAACCTAGAGACATTACTTAGATCTATTCCAAAATACTGGAAACCTTATATGGCACATTTGACTAAAATTATGGGGGCGTCTTATGAGACAGAAGAAGGGCGTAAGTTGCTTAAGGAAAGGTCACCTCTGACATATGCTAGTAATATAAAGAAGCCATTATTAATTGTTCAAGGAGCAAACGATCCTAGAGTTAAGCAAGCTGAATCAGATCAAATTGTAGAAGCGATGAAAAATAGTTCTATACCTGTCGTTTATTTGCTTTATCCTGATGAAGGGCATGGGCTTGCTCGTCCAGAAAATAGACTATCAATGTATGCAAATGCAGAAGTATTTTTGGCTAATTTTGCTGGAGGAAGATTTATGCCTCACGATAATAAATTTCCAGGTTCTTCTGTTGAAGTAAAAGAAGGTATGGATATAAGCTGGACAAAAATCAAGGAATAATCTATGAGGATAAGTGTTGTACTATTAGTATTTATAAGCTTATTTGCAAACTGTGCAAATGCACAGGATATTTTTCTTATAGAGCAAATGGTTAAATATGCTAAAAAACATAATTTATCTTTGCCCCAACCTCTTTCAGATGGAAGAATTCAAACTTTGAATAAAAAAGGTGCTATGTCACCAAGGCTAGATTGGGTTACAGAGAAGTTCATCAGCTATGCGTCCAAAAATAACAGAAAAGCTTTTGAAATGGGTTCGTCCTATGGTCTAGTATCAGTGATTGGAGCCTTAAAGGCAGGGAATAAGGATTATACTGCAGTTGATGTTGACAAAAGACATCTTGGAATATTAGCGTTAGAAATCAAGAGTAAATATTCCCAATTTTCTTCGTTTGTTAAATTTATTAATGGGGAATACCCGGATGATATAAATCTGCCCGATGAAGAATTTGATGCAATATTGATATATAACCCGAACTGTGGATAAGCGATTTCATTTTATAAATTGTTCTAAAGATGGCTTATCAGTACGAAGCTGATAGTTTATTAGTCCAGCAAATAAGTGACAAAATGCATTTATTGGAGATCTATGTCTACTATGTATCAAGGTGTTTAACGACTTTATAGATGAGAAGATTGTTTCTATAAATGGACGTTTCATTAACATCATTTTATCATTTATATCCATTAGACAATTCTTCATATTTTTTCTGATTTTAGTGATTAAAGTTGTACCCTGTTCAAATAATTCAGTGAATAATTTTTTGGAGATATAACCTTTATCACCAATAAGTTTGCAAGAGATATCTTTTAGCATTTGCTTTACTGGAGACCTGTCATCTACATTCCCGCTAGTAACATGCATGCGTACAATTTCTCCGTGACTATTAAAAATAAAGTGCAACTTAAAGCCAAAGAACCAACCAGTTGAAGTCTTACCTTTTCCAGCTAAGTCTTTAAAAACTTTATGACGTTTCTCTCGCAGCCTATGGCATACAACCATTGGAGTAGAGTCGATAAACATGTATTCAGTTATCTTACCCTCAAGGGATTTTAACATGCATAATACAGCAGGAAAGGCTAGCTTTATCAATGATATAAAGCGATCATAATGGACTAAATAATTGAATAAATTTCTGTTATTTCTCATAAGTTCTAAGTAAAAATATTTAAAGCAAGCCATACCAGATTGATGGAAAGCTATTAAGATTGTTATTATCTCCGATAAGCTCATACTGCTTGGTCTATTACGTTTTCTTAAACCGCTAGTAAGAAGAGACTTTTTGTACCAATTTTCAAATCCTTTATAAAAATCATCGACAAAGCAGAACAAAGTATCGTAGTCTATATTCATTGGGGTACTCTTTAGTTGTTTAAAAAAGCCAGAATACCCCAATACCAACTACTATGCAGCTTTTTTGTTATCCATAGTTCGGGTGATATCTAGGGTTTTGCACTTTTTTTCACCATATGAAATAGAAAAAACTCTTGCTGACTGTTATAGAATATTAAAGCCTGGTGGAAGGGTATATACGATTGCTATCACTCCATATGTTAAAAGATTTGCTTCTTTCATCCCGGAATATGAAAAGAATTTTGATAATGGAGATGATTATCCTGGTTTTGTAAAGAGTTTAGCATCATATGCTGATCCTTCAGTAACAACAAAGAAGCAAATGGAAAATTTGCATAAAGGTCATTTTATGTTTTTAGATTCAAGGGTTTTAGTGAAGGCTTTTAAAAAGGCAGGCTTTGAAATACACTCTGCTAAAGAAACTCCTTTGCAGTATGTATCAAAAACTTGGCAGTATGATGGCCGTGAAAATGTTGGTGTAATTGCAGTTAAGCCTAATTAGAAAAGAGATTGAGTATAATCAGCTAAATATTTACAAATAGCCCATATCTTTAAACCAAGATTTATCAATATTTCTGTTCAAAATATTTTTTATTAAATTCTTTTGCATTTTGCTCTATATATTTTTTGATGTATCAGATTCTTTTTATTCTGTAAAAAAATTTAAGATATTATGTTCTTAAGTATTTAATCGTCAAAAATATCCCATTCTTCATAACTTTCTTTTCCACAACACCCAAAACAACTTAGAACGTAGGTAAAACAATTTAAGCAGCTGAATAATGATTCAAGACAACCTTCATTCCACTGTGCAACTACCCTTTCAACATTTGCCTGAGTTTCTCTATCTATAGGTGGATCTTGTCTATGGTGGGTTGTTTGATGATTATACTTATTCGCTTCACGTCTGATTTCTTCTTCTCTTCTTTGTTCTCCTAAGGTTTTCATGATATTTCTCCCATATTTATTATAAAACTATCTTTACTTATGAAATATAAAGATACGAATAGGCATATCAAATATAATTTGTGATTTCAATAATATTAAGAATTTATATACACTAAGAATATTTTTATTCTAAATTTAAGTGATATATAGATTTGCTGGTAGATTTAGTTAACAGTGACTTCTTTAATCTGCCAAACTATCAACTAACCTTTGTGCAGCATCTATAATCTTATTAGAAGCCTGCAGAGCAGAAACAGATCCAACAATAGTACGAAGATTTTGTGCATACTTATTTGATGTTTCTACATAATTAGTTTTTAAATATGAGTCTGCTGCTTTTCCAGTGACAACTGTTGTAGTCTTAAGAGCATCAATAGCGGAAATTATATTCTTTTTTGTGTTTGAGATTTGTGCCTGCGCAGAACGAAGTGTACGGAGTGCTCCTTTGAATATGTCATAAGCAACCGCTATATCTTGTGAAGAAGATAATGATAATGGTTGATTATCATAAATTACTCTTTTAATTTCGTCAGCATAATATCTAGCATGTCCTCCAACTTGAATCGCTGTTGCTACAAGAGCTTGGCGGATTTCATTTGCTGATGCATTTGAAAAATCTCTGTTTGGATCAGCTACTCCAACATTTTTTAATGCAGCTAATGTATTTGGTGCTGCTTTGTTTAAGGTTGCAGCATATTGTGCTCCATTTGGACCATTTAATATTGCATGCCAAACATTTGCAACATTTTGCCAACCTGGAATTCCCCCAGATCCAGAGCCAGGATAAGGGGCTTCGCCTTCAACTAATTGTAGTAAATTTTTGTTTTCTCTATAATCAATATCAATTTCTGATTGGTTTTGGTAATAAACAATATCGGCCTGAAGTGCTCCAAAATTTGCATGAATATATTCATTGTATGCTGATGCTAGAGATGATCTTAAAAGTTTTCCATCACCTATGTTGATTATATTCATTTCAATTTTATCGTTAACATTTCTGCCAACTTGCATTGCTAAATCTCTTACACTACCATTCAGCAAATATTTTCCATCATATTTAGCAGCGTTAATCAGTAAGCTTATTTGTTCTTGCTTGTCATTTAAGTTTTTTTGTAGAACCGCTACTTTATCAGGAGATTTACCTTCAGCTGTGCTTATTAAGTTCATTGAGTCTCGAACTAATTCTCTTGTAAGAGAAATATATGCATCAGCAACATTAAGCATATTTATTCCATATGCTGAAGTTTTTGCAATAGCACCTTTTATTATTTCATCACTTTGTAATGTACTTCCTAGAAAACTATCAACAACTTCAATATCTTTATTGTTACCAGTCGTTAAACTAGCACCAAGAGTATGATTTAAGTTAGATGCAGCTCTAATTTCACGCGATACTGTTGAAGTAAGGCTGCTTTTTAGAGTAAGTGTCATAATTTTCCAAAAATATAAAAACAATAGTTAATTGATATTAGCATATCTTTTAAATTATTCAACCTATTTTTTTTATATTACTTTAAGAAAAATAAGCTGTAGAGCATATTTTATTTGGAGAAAAAAAGAAGTGATAATGACTTAAATTATTTAAGCTAATGAAATTTAATAAAATGCACATAATAAGTTGCATTATTTAATGGCTTAAAATCATGCAAAATAATAAGATTTATGACTCGCTATTGCATTTAATTAGTTTTACAAGTAATTCTTTGGTTTCATGTAGGAGTGTTTCAGATTTTAAACTTATTAAAAATACTAGTTTGTTGTCAGGTTTAATTTTTGCGTGTCTTGGATGTTTGGCTACGAAGCTTAAAACCATTTCAGATACATCAAAATTTTCATTAAACTTCATTACAAAACCATTTGGTCCACTGTCTAGAGATTCAATTTTAAGTTCTATACATGTATTTTTGATTTTTACCATATTTAGTAAGTTATCAAATTCATTTGGTAGAGCTCCAAAGCGATCTACCATTTCATCTTTAAATGCTTCAATCTCTGTGTTAGTTTTTAAAGAACCAGCTCTTCTATATATGGCAAGACGTAGAGATGAATCTTCTATATATTTGCTTGGTATAAGAACAGGAATACTAAGGTTAATCGATGGAATAAATTCTACTAACTTAGTGTCATCTTTATTTTTCTTTAGCTCTTCAATTGCCTCATCAAGCATTTCTTGGTAAAGCTCTGATCCAACTTCTTTAATATGCCCTGATTGTTCATCTCCAACAAGATTTCCGAAGCCTCTAAGATCCATATCATGACCAGCAATTGTAAAACCAGCTCCTAATGAATCAATATTTTGTAGCACGTCTAGTCGTTGCATTGAATGTTGTGTAGTTTTTTTGTGATGAGGTAATGTTAGGTAGGCAAACCCTCTTACTTTACCTCTACCAACTCTTCCACGAAGTTGATAAAGCTGGCTAAGGCCAAGCATATCTGATCTATGAATGATCATAGTATTTGCAATTGGTATATCAATACCAGATTCTATTATTGTAGTTGATAGTAAAATATCAAATTTCCCATCGCAAAAATCATTCATTACTGAATCGATTGCAGAAGCTGGCATTTGGCCATGAGCAATTTTATAGCGTAGTTCAGGAACAAACTTAGCTAATTGTTTTTCTACCCATTCAATATCCTTTATTCTTGGTACTACATAAAAACTCAAACCACCTCTGAACCTTTCTCTCATCAGCGCATCTCTAATGACCACAGGATCAAATGGAATTATATTTGTTCTAACTGGAAGGCGATCAATTGGTGGAGTTGCAATTAAACTGAGGTCTTTTATTCCAACCATCGACATTTGTAGAGTTCTAGGTATTGGAGTAGCTGATAAGGATAGAACGTGCACACCAGTTTTCATTTGTTTTAAATGCTCTTTTTGAGCTACACCAAAATGTTGCTCTTCATCAATTATAATCATTTTCAGATTTTTGAATTTGATGTTTGATGCAAGCAGTGCGTGCGTGCCAATGATAATATTTATTTCTCCATTTTCAATGCCTTCTTTAACTTTCTTAGCTTCAGTCGGTTTTACTAATCTAGAGAGTTGTCCTATTTTAATACCGTGTTCTCTAAAACGTTCAGTGAAGCTAGTGTAATGTTGTTTAGCTAGGATAGTAGTAGGGGAGATGATAGCAATTTGAGGTCTATCATCATTTATATCATGTGCAACCATGAAGGCTGCTCTTATTGCAACTTCAGTCTTGCCGAATCCAACATCACCACAAATTAGACGGTCCATTAGCTTGCCACTTTCAAGATCATTTTTAATATCTTCAATTGAAGTTAGTTGGTCTTCTGTTTCGCTATAAGGAAATTTATTTGCAAATTTTTCATACTCATTTATGTCAAATTTGATTGGATTTGTTTTTGCAAGCAGCCTTTTTGCTGTAACTTTTATAAGCTTATCAGCAATATCTTTTATTCTATTTTTCAGCTTAGCTTTTCTTTTTTGCCAGCTGACACCCCCAAGCCTATCTAGTTGAGCTCCATCATTGCCATATTTTTTAATTTGGTCAATATTTTCAACTGGTAGATATAGTATATCGCCATTTGCATAAATTATTTTTAAGCAATCATGAGCAATGTCATCGACATATATGGTTTGAATTTTCTCAAACATACCAATCCCATGCTCTTTATGAACTATCATTTCTCCTTCTGAAATATTATCAAGTTCAGTAAGGATATTTTGTAGCTTTTTCTTTGACGATTTATGGCTCTGGGTAATGAATTTATCACCTAAAATATTTCTTTCAGAGATTAGTAAGTATTTATTTGAACTGAAGCTATGTTTTAAAGGAGCGATTGCTAAATTAATAATATTTTTTTTTGATTCAGATAGATTTTTAATATCTACTGATACATATCCATAATCAGAAGAAATCTGCTTAATTCTCTCTACTGAGCTTTTTGAATTACAAAAAATTATTGGGATTTTTCTTTTATTATCTGTAATAATTTCAAATAATTTTTCAAATTCAGATTTTTTCTCAATCTTTGCTATCTTTGAAATATTCTCAAGTGTTTCAAAACCTTCTTTGTTGCCACCTTCAATTCGTATATTATTGTTTTTTTCTAATAAATCTTTTGCTTCATCGGAGCTACATATTTGGTCTTTAGGTGGTATGGCAAAGTAAAAAGAATCTGGATTATTTTTATTAGATAATAAGCGTGATTCATAAAAATCTTTATAGCTATTCTCATGTTCTAATATAGCTTGCATACATAAATTATCATAGATGATATTATGCTTATCTAAGAAGTCCGGAAGTAAGCACATTTTTTCATATAAAAGTGGCGTAAGGTGTTCATATCCATGGAATTTATGTCCGGAGATTATTGATTCATATAATGGAGTTGATATATAATTTACTCCAAAAATTTGTAAAAAATTATTTTTAAAAGTAGTAATAGTCTCGGAATTTAATAGACTCTCGCTAGCTGGCGATATTGTAAGAGTTTTTAAATTTGCTTTCGATATCTGGCTATATGTATCAAATTCTCTAATTGATTCAATTAGTTCCCAACCAAAATTAATTCTGTAGCCTTTATTATTAGCGTTTACAATATCTACTATTTCACCTCTGACAGCAAACTCTCCGCTATCAACAGCACTTGCTGCTCGAGTGAAGCCGTTTTTAACTAGAAAAATAAGCAAATTTTCTACATCAAGCTTCATTCCAGGCTCTAAGATCATTGTAGAATTGCTAAAAACATCTGGAGTTGGGAGTTTTGTAGTTAAATTCTGAGCAGCTGTGACTAAAATATATTTATCAGCTTTTTGTGCTAGGGTTGTTAAAATATTTGCTCTTTTTGATAGAATTTCTGTGCTAGGGGAAACTCTATCATAAGGAATTGTATCTAGACTTGGGAAATGTAGAATACTAGATTTTTTATTCTTTTTATTATCAAAAAATTTAAGTTGTTTATATGCAGAAATTGTACTTTCTTCATCTGCAAATATTAGCAAAATATTTTCATTATTGTTGTTAAAATGTTCATGTGCAAATAAACACTTTGATACTAAAGGGATTTCAAACTTTTTCATTTATTACTTGGCTCAAAATCTAAAATTTGTAACATTAACTTTGAAGATTTTTCCTCTGGGAGGGGCTTTTTCTTCGTATACCAGTCATATATATCAGCATCATTCATCTGCAAAATTTCTTCAAAAGTTGTAAGGTCAGAATCATTCATTTTATCAAGGTTTAACTTAGCAAATTGGCCAATAATAAGATCTGTTTCTTTGCATCCGCGATTGCAACTTTGGTAGAGCAATTTTTTGAGCAATTGCTCTTTGTTTTTTATATTCATGATTATTGATCTTGCAAAAAAAATTTATGGTAATATTATTATCCACAACAGAAAAAAATCAAGATTAAATCACCTCTTGTTCTTCAATCATTTCATAGTCTTGAAATTAAGAACTGGTTCTCTTTATTTTCGTTAGTTACAAATTTTTTATACTTTAAACAAATTTAGGTAAAATGAAACAGCTTAATTGCGCAAATTCTAAGCAAAACGAAACAGCTTTCGATGCCGCTGTTTGGAATGATGTGAGTCGTGATTTAAAAGCGCATTACGGTGATGATTTATACAAGAGCTGGTTAAGTAGGATTAGTTTTGAAGAAAAGCAATCTGATGGTACTTTAATATTATCTGCTCCAAGCAATTTTGTCAGAGACTGGATTAAGTCAAATTATCTAGAAATAATTTCAAGACTTTGGATACATCATGATCCAAATATTAAATATGTTGATATTATTACAAAAGAAGTAGAAGAAGAGATAAAGCCAGTAAATTCAAGCTCTAATGTTAAATTAATAAAACCAAATTTTTTATCAGATAATGTGGATGAAGAGCTAGCATCTTTAGATCCAAGATTTACATTTGATAATTTCGTTGTAGGTTCGCCTAATGAACTCGCATATGCAGCTGCTATGGCAGTCGCTGAGTCGGAGGAAGCGGTAGTTAAATCTAATCCACTTTTTTTATATGGTGGTGTAGGTCTAGGTAAAACGCATTTGATGCACGCAATTGCATGGCACTGTAAAGAGAAGAATCCAAAAAGAAAAGTGCTCTATATGTCAGCTGAGAAGTTTATGTATAGGTTTATTAAAGCACTTCGTAGCAAAGACGTGATGTCGTTTAAAGAAGAGTTTCGTTCAGTCGACGTTTTGATGATTGATGATATTCAGTTTATTTGTGGTAAAGAAAGTACTCAAGAGGAATTTTTCCATACATTCAATGCTATTATCGATAATAATAAGCAAATGGTAATATCATGTGATAGATCTCCAAGTGATTTAGACAATGTTGAAGATAGGATTAGATCAAGATTAGGTTGGGGGCTAGTAGCTGATGTGCACAGCACAACTTATGAGCTGAGAGTTGGTATTTTAGAATCTAAATTAGAGAAAATGGATATCAAAATATCTCAGAATGTAATTGATTTTTTAGCTTCTAAAATAACATCAAATGTCAGGGAGTTAGAAGGGGCTCTTAATAAAGTTATAGCTCATTCTACACTTGTAGGTAGAGAAGTTACATTAGAGAGTACACAAGATATATTAAGAGATCTATTGCGTTCTAATGAGCGCACTATTAATATAGAAGAAATTCAGAAGAAGGTTGCAGGTAGATATAATATCAAGATTGCAGATATGTCCTCAGCAAGAAGACTTAGATCAATTGCAAGGCCAAGGCAGATTGCGATGTATCTTTCGAAAACTCTTACATCTAAAAGCCTTGCTGAGATTGGTTCTAAGTTTGGAAAAAAAGATCACACAACTGTTATGCATGCTATAAAGAAAATTGAAGAGCTTATTAATAATGATAGTGATTTTCGTGAAGAGATTACTCTACTTACTCGCATCCTTCAGAGTTAGTTTATTGATAAATAAGGAAATTATTATATGTCGGAAAATAAGAATATTCTTGAGATTGTTGTTCAAACAAAAGATTTGGTACATGCGCTTAGCTTTGCAAGCTCTGTAGTTGAGAAGAGAAACGTGATGCAGGAGCTGAGTAATATTAAACTACTTAGTTCAAATGGTGTTCTTGAAATCGGTGCTACGGACATGGATTTATATCTTAACCAAAATATTGGTGCAGAGGTGATTTCAGAAGGAGAAACAACCGTTTCAACGCAAACTTTATCTGATGTTGTGCGTAAGATATCTGATACTGAGATAAGATTAAAGCAAATTCCAGATAGTGATAAGCTTGAAATTATTGGATCAAATTGTCGTTTTGAATTATTAACACTTCCTGCCGTACAATTTCCTGCAATGGAAGACATTGACTCTAAGAGTTCGTTGAAAATTTCTTGTGCTGATTTTGCTCGAATTATTGAATATACTAACTTTGCAATGTCTAGTGAAGAAACAAGATATAATCTTAATGGAATCTATATGCATGTTAAGAATGGTGAGTTTGCTGGCGTTGCCACTGACGGTCATAGATTATCTATTGCTTCAACTAAGCTAAATGAAAAAAGTGATGAGTTTGGGGTAATTGTACCTCGTAAATCTGTTTCTGAACTTTTAAAGATTGTCAAAGATACAAAATACTCCCAAGGAGATTTACAAATCTTCTTATCAACTACAAAGATAAAATTTGTTTGCGATAACTTAGTTATGATTTCAAAGTTAATTGATGGAACTTTTCCTGAATATTCATCATTTATTCCGGAAGATAACGACAATAAGCTAATAATTAATACTAAGTTATTAGCCGGGACAATTGATAGAGTTGCAACTGTAACGGTTGATAAGTTTCGTGCAGTTAAACTTTCTATTAGTGATAAAGAGATGTTTATTACTGCTTCTGGTGAAGCTAAAGGAGCTGCAAGCGAAACTCTAAAATATTCTGAAGAGGATAGTGATTTTTGTAATTTTTCTGGAAGTGATGTGAGTATTGGGTTTAATCCAAGATATATTAGCGATGTCTTAAGTGCTCTTTCAGAAAATCAGGTTGAGATATACTTCAAAGATACTTTTTCACCTGTTTTAATCAAAACTGCAGAGAATCCGAACGATAATTTTGTAGTTATGCCCGTGAAGGTTTAGAGATTATTTATTTTATTCTTATTCAAACGGGAATCATCTATCTAGAGTTTTCATCTAATTAGAAAATGTAAATTGATTCCCGGCTTCTACAGACTATCTTTGAGAAGTAATATTATTCTTCTCCATCTACATCATGTTTGCTATCGCCAATTAGTTCACTTTCGATACTATTAATTTCCAGTAAAATAGGCTCGTCATCTTGATGTTTAATTTGACCGTCACGAATAATTTCTCCTAAAAATCTTCTTAGTAATGGCAAGACAAAACCCATTCCTTCAAGAAGTATAAGATCGCTATTAATATTAACCCGAACTATGGATAACAAAAAAGCTGCATAGTAGTTGGTATTGGGGTATTCTGGCTTTTTTAAACAACTAAAGAGTACCCCAATGAATATAGACTACGATACTTTGTTCTGCTTTGTCGATGATTTTTATAAAGGATTTGAAAATTGGTACAAAAAGTCTCTTCTTACTAGCGGTTTAAGAAAACGTAATAGACCAAGCAGTATGAGCTTATCGGAGATAATAACAATCTTAATAGCTTTCCATCAATCTGGTATGGCTTGCTTTAAATATTTTTACTTAGAACTTATGAGAAATAACAGAAATTTATTCAATTACTTAGTCCATTATGATCGCTTTATATCATTGATAAAGCTAGCCTTTCCTGCTGTATTATGCATGTTAAAATCCCTTGAGGGTAAGATAACTGAATACATGTTTATCGACTCTACTCCAATGGTTGTATGCCATAGGCTGCGAGAGAAACGTCATAAAGTTTTTAAAGACTTAGCTGGAAAAGGTAAGACTTCAACTGGTTGGTTCTTTGGCTTTAAGTTGCACTTTATTTTTAATAGTCACGGAGAAATTGTACGCATGCATGTTACTAGCGGGAATGTAGATGACAGGTCTCCAGTAAAGCAAATGCTAAAAGATATCTCTTGCAAACTTATTGGTGATAAAGGTTATATCTCCAAAAAATTATTCACTGAATTATTTGAACAGGGTACAACTTTAATCACTAAAATCAGAAAAAATATGAAGAATTGTCTAATGGATATAAATGATAAAATGATGTTAATGAAACGTCCATTTATAGAAACAATCTTCTCATCTATAAAGTCGTTAAACACCTTGATACATAGTAGACATAGATCTCCAATAAATGCATTTTGTCACTTAATTTGCTGGACTAATAAACTATCAGCTTCGTACTGATAAGCCATCTTTAGAACAATTTATAAAATGAAATCGCTTATCCACAGTTCGGGTTAATATTAATAGCTTGATCAATATTTTGTGTATCTAAATCACTCAATCTTCTGACAATTATATGTATATCTCTATTAAAATTAGCTGCTTCTATATCTGGTGCTCCAGCCGGACCAAATTGATTGTTATATACTGCTGTTGGCAAGTGCCGTTCTAGTTTGGGTTGGGCTAAGATTAAAAAGCTCTTGTAGATCTATATCTTTAGCATGTTCTTCAATATAGAGTTGTTTTGTTTCAGATAATATAAGCTCAAATAATACTGGCTTGAATTTGTCTAATATATTACTCATTCTTTTGATTGCAGCAAAGAAGGTAATTTGCTCATCTCCAAAATTAATAATATCTCCGGCTCTTGCATATTGCCATATACGAGGCATAACCTGTCTAATGTTAGCGTTGCTGTCACCTGCTAAATCATCCAAAATTTGTTGTACTAGCTCTATTCTACTATGTTGATCTATATAAGGTTCTTGTATGTTTGGTCTTTTCATATTTAATATTGGTTAATTATTATGAAAAGCAGATAGTATTATGTTAATAAATAAAAATCAATAATAATATATTAATTTTTTATTAGTTATTTTTTTTGTATAATTATACCTATAACTTCAATTTATCTGGGAGGTGAGTTATGGGAAAAAAAGAAGTTTCTGCTAAAGCTGCACAAGAAGTAAGGTTTGATGAGTATTTAAAGTTATTTGAATTGAAATCATATAATGGTAATTATGAATTATTAGAAACTGCATTTGCAGTTCAGTGTAATGCAATGATTAAACTTGCCAATAAATTATATCCTGAAAAAAGATTTACAGAAGAAGATGCTGTAGATTGTGTTTTGATTGCTCTTAATAGTCGAAATAGCAATGGTAAGATAAGTTTTCTACCTAAGCTCTTTATGGATCTTTATAACGAAATATCATCAAGTCAGAGTATTTCTAGTTCTGTTTTAGAGATAATCAAAAATTCATGGGGTATAAATATCTATGATGAAAAAGATGATTTTGATAATACAGATTTACTAGTTGGAGTAAATTCAGATATATAATATCGATTTTTTTTAAAGACAATTGATTATTTTTGCTGAACTTCTTTTTTGTATTTCTTCAAAACTGACGTCTCTATGTTTCTTGACTAGTTCTAGTCCTTTTTCTGTTACGTCGAATACTCCAAGGTCAGTAATAATTCGATCTACAACATTTACTCCAGTTAAGGGCAGTGTGCATCCTTCTACTAGCTTAGGGCTGCCATCTTTTGCATTATGAGTCATTAGCACGACTACTCGCTCGATATTTGCAACCAGATCCATTGCTCCTCCCATACCTTTAATCATTTTTCCTGGTACTGCCCAATTAGCAAGGTCACCTTTTGTAGAAACTTGCAAAGCGCCTAAAATCGTCAGGTCTATATGACTACCTCTGATCATAGCAAATGATGTTGCACTATCAAAATAGCTGCTTTCATCAAGTTCAGTTATAGTTTGTTTGCCTGCATTAATTAAATCTGGATCTTCATCACCTTCGTAAGGAAAAGGTCCCATTCCGAGCATTCCGTTTTCACTTTGAAAACTTACCTTAATGTTATTGGCAATATAATTAGGGATATTCGTTGGCATTCCAATACCTAGATTGATATGTTGGCCATCTTTTACTTCCATTTCTGCAGCTATCTTACACATTTGATCTGTTGTCCAGGACATTATTTTGCTCCTTTTTCTCTTGTTGTAACTTTCTCTATTCTTTTTTCGTAAGTTTTTCCTTGAATTAGCCTATTAACAAAGACAAATGGTGTATGTATATTATTAGGGTCTAGATTTCCATTTTCTATAATCTCCTCAACCTCGACAATAGTTATTTTAGCAGCCGTCGCCATAACTGGATTAAAATTACGAGCTGTTTTGTTATATATTATATTTCCGTGTTTATCTGCTTTGTGTCCTTTAATTATTGCAAGATCAGCAAAAAGACCATGTTCCATAACATATTTTTCGCCATTAAATTCCCTGACTTCTTTTCCTTCTGCTACAACAGTCCCTACACCAGTTTTTGTATAGAAAGCTGGAATTCCTGCTCCACCTGCACGTATCCTTTCAGCAAGTGTTCCTTGGGGATTAAGTTCTAATTCTAGAGTTCCATCCAAGTACATTTTTTCAAAAGTTTTATTTTCTCCAACATAAGAAGCAATCATCTTTTTAATTTGACCATTTTTTAAAAGAATTCCTAGGCCAAAATCATCTACACCGCAATTATTACTTACTATTGTGAGATTCTTAGCTCCAGATTTTTTAATAGCTGAGATTAGATTTTCTGGTATGCCACAAAGACCAAATCCTCCTGCATGAATCAGCATTCCATCTCTAATAACATCTGCAATCGCATCGTCAGCATCCTTATATATTTTTGTCATATTTTAGTTGTATTTCTTATAATTATTTCGCTAGTCTATACATAACTATACCTTATTTCAAATTCTACGTTTATATCGTAATATGTTTGTTGACTTATAGTGGTTTATTGTTTACCTATTGAAAAAAAGAAATTTTATTATGCAGTCGGAATTTATAATTAGGAAAATTAAACCTGAAGAAGTTGTTTTACTAGAAGATATTATTGTTGATTCTTTGAGTGTTTGGGGATATTCCTCTGAAGAGTTACGAGGATTAAAAAAAAGATTAGAGATATCTTCTGAATTACTAAAAAAATCAGTAACTTACGTAGTAGAATTAAATAAAAAAATTATAGGTTTCTGGCTTCAAGAAATTAAAAATAATCTATCTGAGAATAGATTTTATATAATGCCAAGTTTTATTAGAAAAGGAGTTGGTTCACTTTTGTGGAGTAGTGTATCAAAGAAATTAGCTAGCGAGTATTCATTAGATTATATTACGTTTATTAGTGATGCAAATGCTCAAAAATTCTATGAAAAAATGGGAGCGGTAAAAGTCGATGAGATACCTTCGTCTGTTTTACTTGGAACAAACGTACCAATAATGAGATATAATTTGAAATAGATATTTAATATAAATGGATAAAAATGTACCAAACTATCTGACGATTCTTAGGATGATTGCAATTCCAATCATAATAATGTCGTTTTATTTTGATGATTCAAAATTTGCTCATAGGTTAGGAGCGGTAATATTTGCGCTTGCAAGCCTTACGGACTTTTTTGATGGATTTTTAGCAAGAAAATATAATTTGGTATCTAGTTTTGGTACTATGTTTGACCCTATAGCAGATAAAGTGTTAGTAGGTTGTGTTTTGCTGATGCTTGTGAAATTTGGTAGAGCTGATGAAGTGCCTTGTTTATTAATACTTTCTAGAGAGTTTGTTGTTGCTGGCTTTCGTGAATTTTTAGCTCAAGTTAGGGTTAGCGTTCCAGTTACTTGGCTTGCAAAAACAAAAACATGTATACAAATGGTAGCAATGACCATGCTACTACTTGGATCAACAGGCTCTGGAATAGAATCATTAGATCTTATTGGTCATATTTGCCTATGGATTGCAGCTATTCTTACTGTAATAACTGGTTATTCATATCTTAAAGCTAGTATAAAATATATTTAAATAAAATATGGGGGCGTAAATGCTGGATTTACTGAATAAGAAAAATTTTGTGAATGGAAAATGGATATCTTCTAGCGAAGAGATCGCTGTTGATAATCCAGCTACTGGTAAAATTATAGGACATGCACCAGATATTTCTGAAAAACAGTTAAGAGAGGCTGTTGAGGTAACTATAGAAGCTGCTGATAAATGGAAAAATTCAACTATAGAACAGAGATATCAAGTTTTAAGGAAGTGGCAAGAGCTGAATAAGAAGTATTTTAAGGAGTTAGCAGACTTAATTACTTTAGAGCAAGGGAAGGTTATATCCGAAGCTCAAGGGGAGTTAATTTA
>CBDBTV010000012.1:0-28003 GCA_965211855.1 Rickettsiaceae bacterium | reverse complement strand
TAAGTTTATTTAATCTTTCTAGATAGTTCTTCTTTTGTTTTGGCCGTATGCTTTGTTTGATATTCTTAGAGCTTGCAGTAACAAGACTTCCATTCGACGAGATATAAGATTGATAGCTAGTTGTTGGATCAGTATCTTCATCAGTAAAGATAAAACCTAAATCATCAAAAGTCTGTATTGTTTGAATATAATCACCATTCATAACAATCGATGCTGTCTCATTATAGGCATTAGTTTCTAAGATAGCTGATGCTTTCGAGTTCCTAACATTATCACCACGTAAATCTAGATAATTACTGGATGCTCTGATATATATCTGCTTGCTGTTTTCAAAAAAGGTAAATTTATTGAAAGCATTAATTAAACCATTACTTAATATCTCCATTCTTTTAGTAGCATCAGTGCCAAACTTTAAAGCAGCAGGACCAACTCCCCAGAAATAAGCTTCATTAGTTGAATTGTTAAAGCCAAACTCTACCATATCAACAGCATTCTTCTGGATAATCAAACCAGTAGCATATGAACTTAAATTACTATTATTTAACTGCATACGATAAGTAATAGCATTAGTATCAACAAATAATGAATTATTGTTTGGGTACCCTGCTAATTTATTAATAGCAACTGTGCCTAAGCCAATGATCGGATTATCAGAAACACCATCAGCATTAGTAATATTTATCCCATCTACTGCTACCAAGCTTCTTCCCGCGTAACTACCGGTACCAGTTCTAACCATTATCCCATTTTGAGAAAATGCCGATAAGGCATTAAGCTCTGCGCCAAGATTCATATTAACTAAGCCCGCTGCAATAGTTAGAGACCCTGTTATAGGAATAGGCGTACTTGGTGCGTTTTCTACTGAGACTTCAGCACCATTGCAGCAAGTCTGCCACTCTACCCCATCAAAATATTCTGGTTTTGCCATTGTTTATAAATCTGTATTAATTCGCATCATACCAATTACTGGCGATGTTGGGCGCTCTGCAGTTGTGCCAACAGGCAGAGTAAAATTACCATTACTAACTGCTAAATCACCTGGACACTCGATAGCTTGTGATAATGAGATTGTTGTACCAGTTACATCAACTTGATTAGCAGTACCACTAATAGAAGTTACAGGCGGGGTACCAGAATTTGCAAGAGTTATTCTACCTTGTTCATCTACAGTAATAGAAGCATAATCATAGCTACCTGCAGTAACTGCTGTATTTGCAAGTGTTATTGTACCAGTATCAGTAATAGTGCCACCATCAAGACCTGTTCCTGCTGTTATGGATTTTACAGTTCCATCGGTATCTACTACCCAATTGGTTCCATCATAATATTCTCGTCTTGCCATTTGACCTCTGAGTCTTTAAGTTATAAATATATTTTACCACATCTAAAATTTTGCAAAAAAAATTACAAATCAGTATTAATTCTAGTCATGCCCAATACCGGATTATTTGGCCTCTGGGCAGTTGTGCCAACTGGAATAGTCATTGACCCTGTTCCTGTAAATGTTGGATTTGACTTAAAAGTAAGAGTAATAACCCGAACTATGGATAACAAAAAAGCTGCATAGTAGTTGGTATTGGGGTATTCTGGCTTTTTTAAACAACTAAAGAGTACCCCAATGAATATAGACTACGATACTTTGTTCTGCTTTGTCGATGATTTTTATAAAGGATTTGAAAATTGGTACAAAAAGTCTCTTCTTACTAGCGGTTTAAGAAAACGTAATAGACCAAGCAGTATGAGCTTATCGGAGATAATAACAATCTTAATAGCTTTCCATCAATCTGGTATGGCTTGCTTTAAATATTTTTACTTAGAACTTATGAGAAATAACAGAAATTTATTCAATTACTTAGTCCATTATGATCGCTTTATATCATTGATAAAGCTAGCCTTTCCTGCTGTATTATGCATGTTAAAATCCCTTGAGGGTAAGATAACTGAATACATGTTTATCGACTCTACTCCAATGGTTGTATGCCATAGGCTGCGAGAGAAACGTCATAAAGTTTTTAAAGACTTAGCTGGAAAAGGTAAGACTTCAACTGGTTGGTTCTTTGGCTTTAAGTTGCACTTTATTTTTAATAGTCACGGAGAAATTGTACGCATGCATGTTACTAGCGGGAATGTAGATGACAGGTCTCCAGTAAAGCAAATGCTAAAAGATATCTCTTGCAAACTTATTGGTGATAAAGGTTATATCTCCAAAAAATTATTCACTGAATTATTTGAACAGGGTACAACTTTAATCACTAAAATCAGAAAAAATATGAAGAATTGTCTAATGGATATAAATGATAAAATGATGTTAATGAAACGTCCATTTATAGAAACAATCTTCTCATCTATAAAGTCGTTAAACACCTTGATACATAGTAGACATAGATCTCCAATAAATGCATTTTGTCACTTATTTGCTGGACTAATAAACTATCAGCTTCGTACTGATAAGCCATCTTTAGAACAATTTATAAAATGAAATCGCTTATCCACAGTTCGGGTTATATTAGCAATTTAACGCATTTAAAAACACTGGATTTGTCAAATAACAATAAAACAGAGTTTGGTGTTATTGATAAATGGGAGATATAAAATTACTGCAAAATGAAACCATTCCTCGTCTCCAGAAATTTCCCGTGGTACTTCGTGTACCTTTGTTTAGATGGACCCCAGAGTTAATTTATAAAGTCATTTAATTTGAGCCGCTTTTTTCTATGAAAGCGAGCCGAGGCGTTTTCGAAAGCAAGCCGCTACAATTAACCCTGTAAAATTATCTATATCACTAGGATTTAGTGAAGCATCCATAAAAGAATTTATATCTACTCCTCCTAAAAAAAATCATTAGGAATAGCAATTATTGTAAAACTAGCAGATCACTGGAATGTATCTATTGACGAGATGATTGGACGCACTAGCCCATCTAAAGAAAAAACTATAGAACAATCAAAAACTGAACCTATTGCCGGCATTACTAATATTGATGATCTTGATAAATTAAAACAAATAAAAATTTCTGTTGCTCAAAAAACACAATCTGGACAAAAAGCTAAAAAAGAAGATTCTACAGTTTCTAAAACTAATAAATCAATATCTCATTTTGAACGTTTAATGCAAGAACGTACCAAGAAAAATAATAATAGGGAACGTTAAAAATAAAAAGCTAGCTTCTCTCCTGGAACTTTAATAAATATCTTTACGATGTTTGATCGCAATAATAATCACAGATTTATTTTCAATTCTATATACTACTCTATAATCACTGACTCTTAAACGCCTATGTCCCTTAAGGCTATACCTCAAAGGCTTACCAAAAGTAATTGGATCAACCATTAATCTCTCTTCTATCGCTTTTTTTATTAGAGACTTTACTTTTGTAGATAATGCAGGTATATGACTCTTTATAACATGATCTTGGTAGATAATTTGATAATTTATTTCCATGCATCGAAATGACTATGCATTTTTCCATTTGGATTATCTAGCTCTAAAGCTAACTTAGATAGTTGTTTATCTTCACGTCTTTCTAAAGACTCTAAAGCCAATTCCTTCACTATACTTGATAGTGATTTATGTTCATATTTAGCCAAAGAGGATAAAAATTTGACTGTTTCTTCCTCAAAAGTTACATTTATTCGTGGGTTTTTTGTAGCCATAATATTTTTTAATATTGTTCTTAATATTTCATAGTGTATCACTTGTGGAACACTAAGTCAAGATAGTTTGTTATCAATATCATGTAATATAGCATCTGTTAACATTTTTTATCCACAATTTTTGAGTATAACTCTGTGGATTATTAGTCTCTTTAGTGTCTTTTCTTTTATATTCATCACAGTGCCAATTATTTTATCTAGATTTAACTCAAAGTAATATTATACCCCAACTCTTTACCTATTGATTCTAGTTTAAATAAATAATTTGAATTTATCCAATCTCTTATAAAATTATTTTCTGCTGTTAATATTAATGTTTTATTTTTATCATCTTCACCTGATTTTAACTTAGATAACCAGCTCTTATCTCTTCCTATCCCCTCTTCTATGTCAAAACAATAATCCATAAAATATTTCCTTATTTGTAGCCATATTGGCAACTTTTTTATTTCTTCTTTTTCTTTTATACCAGCAAGTTTTTCTGATTCTCCTTTTTCTGATCTTTGCTTTGTTTTTTTGTGAAAATAAACTCTATTTCTTCTATAGATTCTATATTTCCATTTTCCCCTACCCTCTCTTGTGTTGCCTTTACTTGATTTAATATTATTTGCTTATCCATCTCTCCTATAGCAACTTGGTCTGTAAGATAAATCTTAAAAATATGTCCTTTCCTTTCTGATCTTTGATAGTTTGATAGTATTTTATAGGCTATATTTCTCCTTAGTACTGCAGCTAACTTTTTCTTCAAATGCCACTCTGGACTTACTTGCTGTGAATATTCTATTTCTGATAAGTATTTTTCTTGTTTATGTATTGTTCTTTCTTCCTCTGTTAAATTAGCGGCTATGTAATAATTAATACTACTAATTTTTATGGGATCTCTTTTTTCAAATCTTAGTATTTTGCTTAAATAGGCAATAAATCCTTTTATATGATAGAAAAATGCTTTGCTACCTTGCTTGCTCCTAGATACAGCTTTTGCTATCTCTTTGATAGCTCTATCTGTAAAGTTTCTACCACTGCTTGCTCTTAAAGTATCGCATATATCATCTGTTAGGTATTTCAGCATTTCATTTAGGTATTTTCCAGAACCTAAGAAGCCATTTTTTGTAATTTTAGTATCTTTAGTTGTTTTTGAGTGTTTAGGTTGATCAGTATTATTAGAATTAAACCCAGAATTAAATTTATAAAAATTAGATTTATTAGATCTATTATTAATAATCTTATTTTCTTTATATATAGAGTGACGGGAAATTTTTTGCTCGATAGAATTATCTAAATTGTTAGAATCTAAAGGTTTATCTTGCTTTAATTCTTTTAAAGAAAATTCATAACAATACCGATACTTTTTTCCACTATCAGATACAGAATTATGATAATTAATATTCAGAACATCAGATAGTTCTTTGATAATGTTTTGATTTTGCCTTCTTTTACATCTGGTAATTTGGGAAATATACTTATGGTTTAAAAATAACTTGTCTTTATTACGTAGCTTTTGAACAATAACAGCTAGTAAGGCTTGAGAGTTTTTGCTTAAATGCTTTGTTTTATCAGTACAGTTTTGTGGCTTATTAGCTCTTTCTATGTTATCCCATGCAATGTAGTTTTTTCGGTAGGAAGATTTGATATTTGGTAGGATTGTATAGTTGCTACTAGAACTGTAATTATCTTTTAATATATCATATGTTGTAGAATTGCTACATATAGTTGAATTATTTATATCTTTACTCATTATTACCTCTATTTATGAGGCTAAGACTAGAAAATACTTGATTTTACTAAGAAAAAGATATACAATATAGATATAAGAAATAATTGTCCTGCGAAAGACTATATCTTATTAAAAATTAGTTTTATCTAGATTTTTTAGTGGTGTTGAGTTGGTATTTTCTAGCTTAGCACCTCTTTTTTATTGAATATAATTAATACTACATAGTATTTATACCGTAGTCAACTTTTATTTACTATGGAATATTAATAAAATTTCTTTTTTTCAATACTAATTGTAAAGTTATCAGGAAAAACTATTCCCTTATCCTCAAAAAATTTTTTAAAAGTTAGATCATCTACATGTTTATTAGTAGTGTCGAGAAGTATTTCGTTATTTTGAGTTTCTAGATAGTTAACAACTGATCTAGATGTATTAGTTTGTAAAGCTAGTTCTTGTTGAGTTAAATCTAAAATAGACCTGCTTGCTCTTAATTGAAATCTTGTTAAGTGTATAGAGTTCTTGTTAGTTAACTTTGAATCAAAGTGGATTGTCGAGTTATCGGGAAAACTAATTTTATGTTGTTTAAAGAAGAATAATAAGGATTGAGGTGATGCTTTTTTAGTTTTTATAAAATTCAATGCGGGTTGTTTTTCCCATCGAGAGATAATTGTACGACTTACTCCTAAATATAAAGCAATTTCTCTTACTTCAATTCCAGTAACAGATCTTGCTGCTTTTAATTGAAAAGATCGTAGCATATTTTTAAAATCTATTATAAAGGTTAGAGTATTCTTCATCAGAAGTATTTTCCAATGCACGTAGAGCCATTCTTATAATTGCAGATTTGCTTTTATTTCTCTTCTTTAATAAAATAGCTCTGTCAAGTTGTTGCTCTAATATTTCCAAATCTAAATTATTTAAAGTGAAAGTCACCGTTTGTGCTCTTCCTTTTGTTTTTTGATTAGAATTATCTACTTTTGTTTGGTTAATAAATTCTTCTTTTGTTACTCTTAAAGGAAGTTCCATTTTAGTAATTTGTTTTTTACTCATAATACAAATACCTCTGAGCCTAGTGATAAAATTTCATTTTTTGCTTTGTCGTCGGTATACTCAAGTACAGATAATCCTCTACCCATAGTACGCCAATAAGATGATCTATAAGTAATAAAAACATTTGAACTTTTAAAATTAGGCATCTTTTTGAGAATTTCTTCTGTTTCTTTTTTATCATCCATATTTGGATTAGTTGGAGCGTGGGTGATAAGTGCCACTGACTTTAATTTTTTATTTAGAGCGCTAGCATGGTCCACAAGTTCATTCATCTTTCCTAAAGTATCTATGTCAATTTGACTCGGTTTTATAGGTGTGTAAAATATATCACAAGCAATTAATCCTGATCTTAGTTCGGTAGAATCACGTCCACCAGAATCTATAATGATAAAATTATATCTTTTTGAAAAATCCATAACAGTTTCATAAATATCACCCGTTTTTTCTGCACTATTTAGTTTTGGTAAGCTTGAATCCATTATTTTATTTCTTCTGTATGCCCAAGTAGAACTAGTTTTTTGTGGATCAGCATCTAGCAACAAAACGTCTTTTTCCTGTGAAGCAAGGAAAACTGCTAAATTACATGCGATTGTTGACTTGCCAGCACCTCCTTTCTCTCCACCTATTAGTACTATCATAATTAGATATTTTTATATTATTAGTCGAATATATCACATGTTCAGTATATAGTAAATAGTTATTATACAACAAATATTGTATTAAAATTTAATATGTTAAACATTTATCACAAATGATTAACTATAATTATATTAACTAACTAGTTTACTATATATATTATACATATATAACATATTTATAATACATATAATATTTGCTATAAATAGTATAAATAACATATTTATTTAAAAGGGCTATAATTTTTGACAACTTATGATAGAGTTATAAGATTTGCCTTCAGAAAGTAATAACTTAATATTTTTATGTAGTTTAGTATTTTCTCTTATACGTCCCACCTTGAATCAGTGTTCTAAAAGCGAAAAACAAGTATTTAAGATATTAATTTTCCAGAGATTGTTGAATTTTTATTTTTTGTTTGGGATAAATTTCTCTTCTTTAAGCAAATCTTACGATCACCTTTATTACAAAGGATTGCAGCAAAATTAAACTTAAAATTGTTAAAATCGAGGTTGATTTTTATAGAGAATAAATTTATCATAAAAGTAGTATTTTATATTATGTGATTACTATAGTGTTGATTATTACTACTAAAGTCAATGAAAAATCAGAGACTTTTAGGTGTTATTTGCACAAAAAGTAGCATCACTGTACAAAGATGATATACTTATAGATGATTATAATTGATATAACTTGATAAGATTTTTTATTTCCTTATCTTGACTAACACTATCTTATTAGATAGTGTTATATACTAATCAAAAAGTATGTTTCGTATTCTATACCTCTTTTGGTTTGCGATGTTGCTAAATTTTTGAGACTCTTTTAGCTGCATCAATCTAACTTAAATTTAATTCTCACCTATAATCTCTATTACGGAGATTATAGGTGAGAATCCTATTTATTTCACATTCTCTAAAAATATATAGTTACTATAATCCTTTAATTATAAAATATCAATATATTAATACGGTGTTATATCTTAAATGCAAGTCTCTACAAGGGATAGAGGTTGTAATTAGATCAAATTTTAGGTCAAAAAATTATGATATTTTTCTTGTAAGGAATAATTGCTTATTGTTATATAGTCTTGCTTATAAGAATCTTTATTAGGTCAAATTTTTACAAATTAAGATATTATTTTTCTAATATTTCCTTTGCACCAGATATGTATTTTTACTAGGAGGCTTCCAATTAGCAGGATATTTTCCATTAAACGACTTTATTCTCTTTTCAATTTGATTAGCATTGAAGTTGTCAGTCTTACTGCAAAATGCAATAGCTATTCCAACTATTACGTCATTATTTGTTTTCACTGTTTTATCGTCCATAGAAACAGTATCTTTTAATTTATACTTTAAAGCTGTTAATTGCTTGGTTGCTTCTTGACACTTTTCTTTCCAGTCGGTTGTTTTGATACTGTACTTCGTTACTAGTTGTTCTAATTTTTCAGGTATGGTTATTTCTTTTATTTTACACCACTCCATAAGAGAAGGAACTTTGATTTTATATATGTATTTATCTTGTATATTGATTGGATTCCTATTCGTGATTTTAAGATAATTTACTTCTCCACCTCTAATAGCATCAACTATTAATTCATTCAATTCTTTAAATTTTGATTTAACATTACCATTTTTCTTATAGAAACTATTTGTATTATCTGGGTTTAAATTGAGTAATAAAGCCGTTGATTCAATTACTGTCCATAAACATTTTTTAGAAAAGTAAATTTGCCTTTCTTCAGATATTTGTTCATTATCTAAACTATCATTCATTTATTTCCACACCCCTAATATAAAATCTTTAGAATAATAGATAAATATAATTTCTCAATATTATTTGAATTTACAATGTTCTAACCTGAATTTTATGCACTGCCTTATATCCCATATACACAGCTATACGCTCAATAATGATATCTTGCTGAAAAGAAAACTCCATTGCTAGTGATGAGTTACTAGCGTTTACAATGAGAAGTTTCTTGTATTGGTTCTTTTCTTTGAACTTGATTGTCTTGAGTGGATAGGTAGAACTTGCAAACTTTACACCAACAACCTTGCCCCAGTTTATCAGTAGTTCTGCAACAATAGGGTCTTTATGCCTGATTACTCGCTTGAGTAACTTACCAGCTTCATCACCTATATTTTTGATTAGTGCCATATTACTACCTTAGGTTTAAGATGTTTCAAAAGAAAAGAATAATACTTACACTTTCCCTAAGAATACTAAATTAAGCTAGTAGGATTCAATAAGATAAGCAAATTTCTATCTTTGCTAACCAATAACCAAACCATGCCAAAAAGAACAATGCTAGTTATTGAAGCAATAACCAATCCATACACTCCAACCCAAGCTAGTTATATTTTTAGTGTGAGCGTAAGCGAGCAAAGAAAATTACTAGCAGTATGTACAGTATATAAAAATATTCAGTGAGGAATTTTTGTTACTTAATTGAATGAAAATTTGCTTTGTTTTTATAGAGTTATCCACAGGCAATCCCTTTACTAACCTTATTACTTTATACGTAGTATATATTAATAGGTTTTTTTTTGACATTTTTGGAGGTGTCTCAATATCATAAGACGACTGGGGTAGAGTGGGGTTAATAAAAGTGTAATACTTTGCTTAAATGCCACCTTTTTACCGCTTAAATTTTTATTATATAGACACTTTTTATAAAAAGTGTTATTAATTAAATATTCTTAAGAATAAATCAGTATTTATGTATAAAAATAAAACTCTTAAAAGTTATAAGAATAAAAAATTGAACGATGCGAATTTTGCTGATTTTACTCACAATGATTATTTAGTGTTTTTGCACTTAACTAGTAAATTAGGAGGAGTGGATAAACAAGGGAAGTATCTACAAACAGATAAATTACAACGAGAACACATACTTACAGCAAAAGAATATAGTGAATTATTTAATATTGATATTGATAATAGTTATAAATTTATACGTAAAGCATGTAAAAAATTAATGAAGACAAGTATAATTTTAAAGAAAATAGAATTGAATGAAACTTGGGAAATAAATGTATGTTCAACAGCTAAATATAATGAAAAACAAGGGAACATAACAATTGAATTTACTGATAGAATAATGCCTTACTTGGCTCAAGTGAGGGAAAAATTTATATTATATAATTTAAAGGAAGTAGCTAATTTTGGTAGTTTATATACCACTCGTTTATATGAGTTAATTCAAGAATTTAAAGAAACTGGTTATTTAATAAAATCTGTTGATCAGTTAAGAGAAATTTTTGCAGTTGGTAATAAATTACAAAGATACAGTCATTTTAAAATAAAAACCTTTGCGCATGCTGTAAAAAAATAAACGACAATTATAAAATGAACTTAACTTTTGAGGAAATAAAAAAGGGTAGAAAAGTAACTGCCATTCGCTTTAAATTTAAGAAAACTATTGTTTTTGATAGGATAAATCATAAAACAGGTTTTGCAAAAAAACACTACATAAAGCCAGAACAAATAAAAAAGAAAATTAATAATTCAAAGTACCCTGATACTGTTTTAGAAGGTCAACTTAGCTTTGAAGAGAAACAACAAAAACAAGGTAAGATTGGAAATGTAGCAAGTAATTTACTTCAAAACTTGCAAGTGAATTAAATAACTGATAAATGTTAATCATAGGTGTTTTATACCACCGACACGAAAATAAAAAACCTAGTTTATGCTAGGGAGCTTCTACTATAAGCGTCTCTGGCGTGAAGTGTAGTTGATACTGGTGTCAGTAGTATAAACTCCCTAGTACCAACTCAATTTAGCTAGGTGTTTATTATGCAAAACTATAAAATTCCACGTACAGAAATTCTAAAATTATACGAAAGTTGTTTGAAAGAGGTTTCGGCGCACAGTGTAGGACAATGGCTCAAATCTGTTACTGAAAAGCAGTTTGTGGTTATACCAAGAGAAGAAATATTACATTTATGCCATGCCTTTGATGATATTGAAGAAAGTGTGTTGACAATTATAAAACAACAAAAGATATACAAGAATGGTTATAAGATTATGAATATAGGATGCATTACAATTAGCAGAAATACTTGCTAAAGTAGCTTATAAAGTTTAATAATTAATCAAGGTCTAGTATTTTTATTATGATTTTGATACTAGACCATAATGCAATAAAATCTAATAGGATAATATAATGTTTTCAAAAAAATCAAAGTTATTTAATACAAATAAAAAATCAGAAAATGAGGACTTAATTATGAAATCATCAAATGCACCTAAGTATATAACAAGTTATACTCCTCCTAATGAATCAGTAAGAGAGCAATACCTAAATGATATATCTAGTAATTTAATTAAAATGCATGGAAGTAAGCCTAGTTTAGTATTAGGTTTTAATCCTAGTATATTAACCCATCAAAAAGATACTGATGGTGTTAGCATGCAAATCAAAGGATTAATAAATGATTTAAATTATCAATTAAATGTAACAGGCTTTCAAGACCCTAAAGGCATTGTCTTACCATTTTGCGACATAACAGATTTAGATATTGGTGTACTAGTACAAACCTTGAAACATTTTGCATTTGATTTAACAACAATAGATTTAAGTTATAATAGACTCGGTAATGCTGCAGTTGAAAATCTTTTTTATACTATGGGAACTCATCAAACACCTGCAAAATATGTTAAAAATATAAATTTATCAAACAATTTTATAGGTGATTATGGTGCTGAATATATAGCACAATCTGTAAAAAGTGGAAGATATCCAAATCTTAAATTACTAAATATTGGAAGTAATCAAATTACACCAGAAGGATTTCAAAATATGAATAATATTTTAGGTCAAGTTCCTCAAGAAATATTAATTGTTACTGAAAATATTGAAAAATTATCTGATAATGGACAAGCTGTATTTAAAAGTTCTAAAGGTGATTTTTATGATATGGTAATAAAATCAGATGGGAAAGAAACAACTCTTGAATTTGCTGACGGAATAACTGGAATTTCTGCTGGTGATACATGTCCAGCACCTGTTAAAGATCAACTAGAAGCATGTTTTTTAGGAGGCGTGACTGGAGGCATGAAAGGTTGGGTAAGTTGTGGAGGATCAGGCAAATCTAAATTAGTTTGTATTGCTAAAGATGCATTAATGGGATGTTCAATAGCTACAACTGGAATAGGATTAAAACCTTGTATAAGTTTAGGAAACGAATATAAAGACAGTGATAAAGGAGGATTTGGTTTTACAGTAGATGGAGGAACTGAAATAAAAGGAACTTATGTAGATAATGACCACGGATTGACAGGAAGCAATTTTGATTTAAGCCAACATGATTTTAATTAGATTATTATGAAAAAAAATGAAATTGTATTTAGAAGATTATCTGATAATGCTTTACTTTTTTCGTTGTATATCAATGTAGTGATGATTTTATTTCAATTCATTTCTACAAACACTATATTTTTTTATTCTTGTAGTTTTGTAATATCAACTTTTGTTATTTATTTTTTTAATTTAAAAAATAAAGAAATAGAAACCAATGTTTTTTCTATTTCTTGTGATTTAGAAGATATAACTTTTTTATTTAATAAAAATGGATTAGTCTTGTTAAAGACAATAGGCGATTATTATGTTTATAAAACAAAAAATATACTGTCGCCAAATGCACAAATTTACGTTAAAGTGAATGGTAAAAATTGTACTATATTAACATCTAACATAGGTATAGATTGGATTAAAAAAGGTCTTGAAGAAGTAAAAAAAGAATATTAATTTTTAGGCTTAACCTTCAACATATCACTAGGTCTATTATATTTCTTGCGTAGCTTATCCTTCTGTTTAAGTTCTTGATGAAACACTTCAAATTGCTTGAGCAGTCCGATAGTTGTAGCGGCTTGATTTCAAAAACAGCTCGGCTCGCTTTCGTAGAAAAAAGTGGCTCAAATTAAATGACTTTATAAATTAACTCTGGCTCGAATTAATTGACGCTGAAAATTCTTCGGCTCACATTAATTGATTCTATGGTGTCGCCTGGCTCACTTTATTTGATTTTATACCAAATTAGGTAAAAGCCAAATTTAAGTTTTTCTAAATTACTCCAAGCTTATTAATTTCTTTGTTAAATTCTACAAGTTTGCTGGTATCTAGCTTACCAAGTAGATAAGATTTTACTTCACTAGGGCGTGCATTGAGTATTTCACACAAAGCCTGTAAATTATAGCCATTACGTGCAAGTTTAGCAGCTATTCCATTAAAATCTGGCACAAGTATTGATTCAATAACTTCGGGTGTAATTTGCTTTGTTCCTGATAGATAAGCTTGCTCCAATGCTCTGGTTAAATAATGATTTATTTGTAATGGAGTTACTAAACTATTCACCAGTAATTCCATTGCTTCTATACTGATAATGTCGACTAATTTTATATCTTTTTGACAACATTGCTTAAATAACCACTTAACATAGTGCTCCTTATTCTCTATCCAATGATTTAATTGGAAAATTTGAGTGCGGGCTCCAATTTCTTCCATAGTGGGACGACTTAAATCATTGCTAAGCTTAGGATGTCCAGCCATTATAACCGTTAAAATACTACCACTACTATACACAAGTTCAATAAGTCTTTTTAACGAAATAAGAGTCTGGCTAGCTAAATCATGCGCTTCGTCTATAAAAAGCACTATTGGTTTATCTTGTTTTTTTACCAACCCCAGTAGTTTACGTTCTCGTTGCTCTGCTTGGTTTGGTATTTTAAAATTCTTATCTTTAACTAAATCAAAAAATAATGCCGTATACAAAGTGCTAATATTCACTCGTTTCTTATCTGTTGAAAGAGAGCGACTCACGACTACAGTCTTTTCCTCACGTAGTTGCTGTTGAATCTGCCATAGAAGTGTTGTTTTACCTGTACCAACCATACCAGTTAATGCAACAATGCCACCAATATGACTTGCGTATTTAATATTATCAACCTGCTTTTTTATAATACTTGTTTCTAAAAATGATACATTATAAAAATGCTTGTTTAAGCCAAAAAACTGCATTATTTCATTATTCATTCTATGAACTCCTCATATCATTAATTACCAATTTTAATTTAAAATATTCTTGAACCTTTCCTAAAAGTGTTGCCTTGTGCAAGCTTTCAGCAATTAATTTATCAATCTCTAAACGCTGCAACTCGGAAATTGTAGCCAAAGGCTTGCCAAGTAATTTTTCCTGAAACAGTTTCTTCTACAAAATGTACTTTGCCAAAGTTTTTTTCATTTGCTAAATGCAAAATATCGGCTTTATTTTTTTCCAAATCTTGATCAATAGTGGAAACACGTAAATATGCTACTGTTTTATTCATAAAAATATCTCTAAAAGTCATTATTAAATAAAAACCCAATTCTTGCTATAATTATATAATATTAATTATTTAATTAGCAAAGAGTTTATTTTAATTTTTATTATTTGAATAATGAGCGTTTATTTCTAATTATTTAGTCTTGAATAAGATTATAATGAAAATTACAATAATATAAGTTTGCAAAACAAAACTTGCCATCTGGATAAAGTCAAATAAAGTGAGCCCAATTAAACAATAGAATCAATTAATTTGAGCCGCTTTTTTCTATGAAAGCGAGCCGAGACGTTTTCGAAAGCAAGCCGCTACACATAGTATCCTCTTGGTTAGGATTAGTTGATAAAAAAATTGAGAATATATAATCGTTCAAAATTAAGCCTACTCTCAATAACAAACACAATAAAACGTCTTAAGTTACCAGCTTAGGGCGTTTTATTGTGACTTGGTAGATCTTATATTATTATATAAAAATTAGAGTGTCAATAATTTTATTAGAAATTTATTGGAATATTTTTAGAACAAGCATAGATAATGTTATAAAAAATAATATAATTTATACTATAGGCACTGTTTCTTTTTGTATGATTCTAATATAAAATCTATCTTATCATCTTGAAACTCAAAAACTCCTGGTTTCTCACTTTTTTCTTATAAGACCATCTTTTTGAAACATTTTAAGAGCAAAATAAATTGTAGAAGCTTTCACTTTTGTTTTTTCTTCTATAAACTTCACACTAGCTTGAGCTATATTATTCACAGAAATATCAATAAGTAAATTAAGTACTTTATATTGGTTAACAGAATATTCACCACTACTACCAAGTGCTTCTTTTAAAATTTTAGAATTATCCATATTACATATAATTATTGATTAACACTTCAAATTATACAGACTACAAACTAATTTTCAATAAAATTTCAATACTATACTAAAAGTTTAAATTCTATTATACCAGTCACTAAACTAGTTCTAATAAATAATTAGTTAAATTATATAGCTAAGCAAACAAGTAGCTTAAATACTAGAATACACAGTCCTAACCTTTTAATACAAGTAGAAGAAAACAAAGAATTTGTTATTATTCTCAAGCAAATATTTAATACCTGTAGTATGGAAGGGTAAAGCATTTTATCTCAACTCACCATAATAGTTCACTTATTGTTTTAGATAAAAAACTAAAACCATTTCTTAAACTAACTAGTGCATTTTTAAATGCATATCAAATACTCTTGTTCTTATATTCTAAGTATAAATGACCCCTTAAAAGTATCTAGTAAAACTTTTACAAGAACCTAAACCTAAGTTATCTATCACAAAGTAAACATCAATATACTGATAAATAAAAAAACATTTGTATAAAACTCATAATTTAGATAGAAAAGTTAAATTCTACATATTAATATAACTTTAGTTCGCGGCCGCGAACTATCTTTAAGCGTTTAATTACAAATATACAAACAACCATTTATCTGGTAAAACTATACTAATATGGTTAGATTGCAGAACATCTATAAGATTTTTCTAGTTAAAGTACACACTTGTTATAATACTTAAAAAATTGATTTTCTAATAGGATTCAATTTGCTTGATTAGCTTTTGTAATTGTTCTTTAACCACTTTTCTATCCTCAATTGACAACCTAGATAATCCAGAATCTTGAATTTTTATTTTTCCCTCAGAAGACATAATTCTTAACACTGAAAAATTTTTATACTGACGACCAATCAATCCAACAAGTGATTCCATCTTTTTCAAATCATTATTCTCATAAGCTTTCAACAAACCTCTTAGCTTATCTCTTGAATAAATGTTATTTTCAATTGCACACAATTTTATATTTTCTGGAATATTTGAAAGTTTGATATATTCTGATACCGTACTTTTAGCCACAGAAATCGCCTGTGCTAATTTATCTTGACTCCCAAAAACTTTACTCTCTATTAATTTCTTATACGCTGAGCCAAGTTCAATAGGATGAAGATCTTTCCTGTGTATATTTTCTATCAAAGCAATAGCATTTGCATCATTATTTTCTTTTAAAATAATACAAGGAACTTTATCTAAACCTATCTCTTTAGCAGCCCTTAATCTCCTTTCTCCACTAACAACTTCATATTTTCCATCTAAATTTTTTACAACTGATAAAGGTTGCCTTATTCCATATTCCTTAATTGAATCTGCAAGTTTTGCTATTTCTTCCTTATTAAAACTTTTTCTTGCTTGATTCTTAAAGGGGAATAGTTGATCAGTGTCTATAAAATAATATTCGCCTACTGCTTGATCTAATCCAACACTAGCTCTAGTTGATGAATTAAACGTTGGTTTAACTATATTTTCAAGCTCCTTTGATACAGGTTTATATTTTATTTTTCTGGTCATTAGTTTATGCCTATAGTATATTTACTTAAATAATAATGTAGCAATTCTACTACATCTTCTAATGCTATAGAATTTTTCTTTGCAAACAATGCTAAAGGCTTACCTAGTTTTGCAGATATATTTATATCTTCACTTTTTCTAATGGCAAAATCTTCCTTTATATATCTTCCATAAAAATCTCTAAGAGCAGTCATTGCTTCAGCTGAGCTGGACGCTCTATCTTCATATTTATTAGGAATAATATTTATATCTTTAGGATTTATTTTCATATGCATATAAAACTTCTCTAAATCCTCTAAAAGTAGCTTTAATCCATTCAAACTATAAGGTTTGCGTCTCACATACAATATTTATTACGTCTGAAAAACATAACAACATTTCTATTTAACAAACTAATAGTAGGATTTGTATCAACAAATATAAAATCATAACTTCTTTCTATTTCAGAAAAATAAGAAGATAATCTCATAGGTTTATTTTCTAATTTTGCCAAATCATCCTCAAGTCTTGTTAACGATAAATTCGATGGAATACAATCAAAACCTTGAAATATTGTTCTTTTTACATTTTGAAAAGATTCTTCCCTAATTAACAAATCATACAAAGTTAAATAATTATTATCAGACGAGAATCCAAAAGAAGTAGATAAATGAGCTTGAGGATCAGCATCAACAACTAAAACATTATATCCCATCAGAGCCATATGAGAAGATATTTGAAAACATAAACTTGTTTTTCCAACTCCTCCTTTAAAGTTATAAAAGACAAATTTCTTCTTTAAAACTTTCTGGTTTTCTAAATCAGCAATGTTACGTACTATTTCCCTACTTGTTTTTATAGAAAATCTCTGATTTTTTGAAACTGACTTATCTAAGGGTTCTAAATTATTTGTAGTAATATATCGACTAATTGTAGTAGGGCTTACGTTACATAATACAGCCATCGTTCTTTGAACCAACCCATCTTTATCTATATCTATCATTATTCATCTTATTATAATTATTTAATTACTTTTAACCATACCTAACATCTCTATAAAAAGTCACGTTAGAATAATACTATAACAAACACAATAACATACTATCAAACAAAAATGCAACAACCATATAATATTTTACGCAACATAAAATAGGTGTATTACAATAAACTGTTGCATAACTTGATATAGCATTATAGCTTATTATTAATATAAATAAGTATATTAAAAAGATTTTTATGATTAGATAATTAAGTGTAAATAGTAGGATTATAGTTCGTTTTATTAAAACAAAGGCGCTAAGGATATAAAGTATCCCTAACGCCAAGAGAAAATAAGAATTTACCACCTCTTATTTGTAATTATATATTACATATTTTCTTGGTAAAAATCAAATGTTGTTGTCCTTAAAGCCTATAGACATAGGATATTTTAGGAATTATGAGCAAAAAAGCAGTTTTTGTTGCATTCAAACAATGCAATAACAATGATATTAATTACAAAGACTACAAAAACAGCCAAAAACAACACTTAGAACTTTCTTTAGAAGCCAAAGTATTTTTAGCTTTTAAGTATAAAACATCTAACAGGCTAAAATTGCTTGATAAATTACCAAGAGCTAACATTGAATCTAATAAGCAATTAACCGATAAAGCTTCTTACCTCAGCGAAAAAGCTAAAAAACTCGCTAAAACTATTTTTCAAAAAATTATTAAAGGCGAGAATGTTTTACTTAATCATAAATATATTTCTCAAGCTACTCGCTGTAAACCAGATCAAAACGCTAATATTTTAAAAGAATTACAGCTAATATTTTTTATCAAATATTATAGGAGTTTTACCAATGAAAATGGTGTAAATCTTTCCAGGCATTATCACATAACTTTACACCCTGCAATAGTACAAGAATTAAAGGATGTAGGAATTTTATATTCTCAATTTTACCCCGAAAAAATTCCGGGTACTTATAATAATAACAATAATAGTTTTAACAAAACTATTAGATCTAATAAATCTAATTCTTGTGAAAAAGAAAAAAATATAGAATTAGAAGAAGAGAGTAGGGGGTAACTAAACAACAAGCAACTATTCATGCTATAAAATCAAATAATTATCGCTTGAATGTAAAATTAGCAAACAAGCGTAAGAAACTAACAAAAGCACAAAGTAAGATTAAAAAGGCAAAGCTCTCGCATTTTAAACAATATGATCAACCCCAAAATCTATTTGATCATTATCCACTAAGTGCTGTTGATGCTTCTGAATTACAAAGAAGATCAGATCGTGAGTTTAGCTTAAATGCTCAAAATCAGATATTACTATTTATGTCTAGAAAACCGGAGCTAAGAGATCATAAATTCTGTTCCAAAGCGCAGTTTATGTCATATATGGCTAAAGCCCTGATCTACGAAAAAAGAGATGCGGTAAAAACAGCTAATGAAAACTATAGGATAAGAGCCAATCTAACAGATGATCAGCTAATAAAGCATACTACGCTAGCCCAAAGAGAAGCTTATCTAGCTAAAGTAGAGGATAGAGTTATAACTCATAGAAATGATGAGACCCAGTTTAGGGCAAAGCTAGTTGGTACTTTGGGACCTAACTTAGCATATAATATTCTTTCCAATCTTAGTGATGTTTATAAAAACGGAGAAGTATTTGAATTAATAATAAGGAAAGAGATTGAACTAACTGAGTTTTCAAAGGATATAATACTATCACAGGCAAATGCTGTTGGTGGGTATAGTGGTACGGAAAGATTGGAAATTGTTTTAACAGAACACGAGATTCCAATAGATGAATGGTGCATAGAAAAAGATGATAAACTATAGCCCCTTAGAAATTTTTCTGGAAGCAATCCAATACGCTTGGGTTGCAGCTTTTAGGAATTTATCTTTGTCTTTGAGTATGGAAGGTTTTAATTTCTGGAATGTACCAGTGTTATCAATTAAATAAATGTTGTCGTTGTTGATTTTATCAAATGTGATGTTATCTTTTTTGAACAGTAGAGTATTGTCTGTAATAATGTAATTGACATCACCCATTGGTTCTAAGAGCATTTTGATTTGTACTAGATTGGAATTATTGTGTGTCGTCATAATGTGTTAGCACATGTTAATATAATTAATATTTATGTAATATTATGTGCTCTCAGGGTTGAGCATAGGGGAAAGATATTAAAGAGTCAATAGCAAAATAATAAAAATTTTTAGATAACTGCTTAATATTACTGGTGACAAATTAGAACAGATGTTTTAACCTTACAATATTTTTTATGGATATTTAGAGATCAAATCTGTGATATGATAGAATCAAAAAATGGTTGTAATCTTTAAGTTATTAGTATATACTTGTTTATACATAAATATAGGTAAGGATTATGCATAGTCAAGTTCAAAAATGGGGAAATAGTTTAGGTATTAGAATTCCAAAAACTTTAGCTAAAAAATTACATTTACATTCTGGTTCAAAAGTTGAAGTAGATGCAAAAGATCACTGCCTTATTATTACAAAATCGAATTCAGAATTGGATATACTTTTAGATGGTATCAATTCATCAAACTACCATAAAGAAAGTTTTGAGGATGATAGAAAAATTGGTAAAGAATCATGGTAAGCTATGTTCCAGATAAAGGAGATATAGTTTGGCTTAATTTTGAACCGCAAAAAGGTAATGAAATAAGAAAAATCAGACCAGCTTTAGTAATATCTCCTAAAAAGTATAATGTTAAAACTAATTTAGCTATTTTTATGCCTATTACAAGCCAGATTAAAAATTACCCTTTTGAACTTGTAATTAATATTGAAGAACAAACTGGAGCAATATTGTGTGATCAAGTGCGTTCTCTTGATTGGAAAGAAAGAAAAGCTTCTAAAATCACTGTACTTAGTGATGAACTATTAGAAGTAGCTATTTCTAAGCTTAGTTTGTTAATTTGTTATCAGTAGCATTTACATTCTTCCCCAGCTAAAGCAAGGTAATCCAAATTTATGGCTTTAGGGTTAAAGTTAAAAGTAGAAAATGGACATAGGGCTATGCATTAATACTTTAAATATTCTTCAAGATTTTGTTTTAAGTTGACTGATAGTACGATATGTGGTACTATTAGTCAATAACAAAAAGAAATGGATTGCATAAATGAGTTATTTAATAGCTAGTGAAGCTCGAAGAACTTTATATAGTCTAATTGATGAAGTAGCAGTGAATCATAAACCAACACTTATAAAAGGGAAAAGAAATACAGCGGTTTTATTATCAATAGAAGATTGGGAAGATATTCAAGAAACTTTATTAGTAGCCTCTAATAAAAAGTTAAGTGATTCTTTGATAAAAGGTAAAAATACTCCTTATGAAGAGTGTAGTACTGAATTAGATTAATCATGTATACACTGTATTATACCAATGAGGCTAAGAAAGATTTTAAGAAAATTGCCCAATCCAACCTAAAAAACAATTGTTTAGAATTACTAAGCTTAATAGAAAAAAATCCTTTACAAACGCCACCACCATATAAAAAATTAAGAGGTTCATATTCAGGAATGTATTCTCGTAGAATTAATATCCAGCATCGTTTGTTTTACGAGATTGATGAGCACAAGAAAAGAGTAAAAATACTAAGAATGTGGAGTCATTATGGTGATAATTAACAATTAGCTAAGTTTAAAAAAGCTATATAGAGTAAATATAATATCATATATTATTAAAAGTAGCAAAAGAGAATGGCTTTGAACTATTTGAGCTATAGTGTTAAACTGGAGATTAGTAAAAGCTTTAAAGAATAGATAAGAACTTAATTTTACAGTATATATTGTTTGGAATTAAGAAAAATATTAAAGTGGGAAATAGCAATGTTATTAAAAGCTCTTTTTTCTGAAATAAAAGATACTATTTCTTTTAAGGGTAATCCTAAATATAAACTATTACGTGTAGCGGCTTGATTTCAAAAACAGCTCGGCTCGCTTTCGTAGAAAAAAGTGGCTCAAATTAAATGACTTTATAAATTAACTCTGGCTCGAATTAATTGACGCTGAAAATCTTTCGGCTCAAATTAATTGATTCTATTGTTTAATTGGGCTCACTTTATTTGATTTTATACCAAATTAACCCGAACTGTGGATAAGCGATTTCATTTTATAAATTGTTCTAAAGATGGCTTATCAGTACGAAGCTGATAGTTTATTAGTCCAGCAAATAAGTGACAAAATGCATTTATTGGAGATCTATGTCTACTATGTATCAAGGTGTTTAACGACTTTATAGATGAGAAGATTGTTTCTATAAATGGACGTTTCATTAACATCATTTTATCATTTATATCCATTAGACAATTCTTCATATTTTTTCTGATTTTAGTGATTAAAGTTGTACCCTGTTCAAATAATTCAGTGAATAATTTTTTGGAGATATAACCTTTATCACCAATAAGTTTGCAAGAGATATCTTTTAGCATTTGCTTTACTGGAGACCTGTCATCTACATTCCCGCTAGTAACATGCATGCGTACAATTTCTCCGTGACTATTAAAAATAAAGTGCAACTTAAAGCCAAAGAACCAACCAGTTGAAGTCTTACCTTTTCCAGCTAAGTCTTTAAAAACTTTATGACGTTTCTCTCACAGCCTATGGCATACAACCATTGGAGTAGAGTCGATAAACATGTATTCAGTTATCTTACCCTCAAGGGATTTTAACATGCATAATACAGCAGGAAAGGCTAGCTTTATCAATGATATAAAGCGATCATAATGGACTAAGTAATTGAATAAATTTCTGTTATTTCTCATAAGTTCTAAGTAAAAATATTTAAAGCAAGCCATACCAGATTGATGGAAAGCTATTAAGATTGTTATTATCTCCGATAAGCTCATACTGCTTGGTCTATTACGTTTTCTTAAACCGCTAGTAAGAAGAGACTTTTTGTACCAATTTTCAAATCCTTTATAAAAATCATCGACAAAGCAGAACAAAGTATCGTAGTCTATATTCATTGGGGTACTCTTTAGTTGTTTAAAAAAGCCAGAATACCCCAATACCAACTACTATGCAGCTTTTTTGTTATCCATAGTTCGGGTTAAAGCTAGTTTGATTTACTTCGGTAATGGTATTATTAGAGATATTTAGCTGATACAATTTACACTTAGTATTAGCTGCTATATTTTGAGCATTATAAGTCTCAATGAATAGTATTTTTTTAACACCATCATCTACCACAACGACTGATTGAAAAATTCTCGTAGAACTTGGTGCAAAACTTTTAATTTCAGTAATCTCGGATTTGTTAGTAAAATCCTGATTTACCGAGAAGGTGAATATTTTCTGCTCAGAGGCTAGATATACATTGATTTTATCTGCATCGTTATTAGGAAGCAGCGTAATAGACTTTACCTTCTCAAAATTATAGACCCCTAGCTTCCCTGGGCTAATAACTCCGCCTATCTTCTTAACTTTCCCTTCATTAAAACGTATCCATTGCCCGTCATTACAATATTCAGGCTGAAAAGCGGTACCATCTCTATTAAGGCCAGCTTTGTAGGTAAGAGGAAACATATAATCTGCCATTATTCCTTATCCCTGTCTGAAGTTCTATCGGTATAACGCTGAGTAGTATTTTGGTTAATATCATCAAGACTGCTAGCATATAATTGCTCAAATTGCCCTAGCCTCTCATCATCTTTCAAAAATGGCATTGCTTCTAACATGCAGGCATAGAATAATAATCTTGGATATCTACGAGTTAAAAAGTTCTCGCTATTTTCGGTATTAAATAGAGGCACCCCCAAATATATCATGCTATATTTGTAATCTTTATCAGAACTAGGACTTATAAATATTTTATTATAGGCATTATAATCAGCATAAAATTCTGGGATGGAAGTTTCTGTCTGATTGGGCCAATAAGTTTTGCAAAATTCATAACTTCTAGGAAATAAAAACTTAGAAAATGTTTGATCTTCGCTAGATATTCTAAAACTTATGGTTTGTCGCCAATTTGCAGGCTTATCTATAGAAGTTGCATTCTCTAGAACATCACCAGTGATAATAACTTCAAACCCAATATTTTTAGCCTCACTGTAAATACGATTTATCCCTTGCTCAATGAAGTTTGGGATTTGAGCATTAAATGCTTCATCTTTGCGGTTAGCGTAAGATTTTATTTGCTCAGTTAGTGTTGTATAATTCATTACTGACCTTCCCCGCTATTTAAACTTGTAGAGACCAATAGATTTTTAGGCAAACGTTCCAAAAATGCATTAATACTTTCTGCGTTCTTCGGCCTAGTTAATAACTCTTTAGCTAGCTGCGGCTCTACCAATGCTCTACCTACTAAATTCCTAATATTTGCGTCCTGAATTGCCTTGCTGCGATCTCGCATTTTAGAAATGGGCTTACCCAAAACTGGCACACCTTCAACTAAATTCATAAAATCTGCTCCTTTTGGCAAGGATGTTAGTTCAAGTAATGTTAATTGACTTTGTGTATTTGAGCCAGCGGCTCTACCTAACGTTGCAACCATATTACGTTTTTTTAGTAAGTCCCTAACATGTTCTAAAAGCTCTACTTGCTCTTTTTCAAAGATTAGATCAAGCTTTGGCTTGTATTTAGATAGTGCATTATTTAGTTTATTGTAGGATAAATTATGTGCTAATGACTTACCAGAAGCAGCATTTATAGCAGATGTCTCGCTCACTTTTAGCAGTTTATCTATGATAGAACTACGAAGAGAATTTACAGTTTCAGGATTTCCTTCAACTTGCTTCATTAAGGCTTTTACGTCATTTAAACTGCTGCCTAAAATTTTACTTGGTATTTTCTCTGGCGATAATACAAAATTATTGGAATATTTATCTTTTTCAACGAATTTCCTAAGCAAATTCTGATCTTCAATAGCAGATACTGGAATAGATAAATCTTTATAAGCCTCCCGTGCTATTCTCTCTTCTGGAATATGTGACATATCATCAAGTATTGACTCTTCTACATCTTTTAATATTCTACGGCTACTCTCGCCTTTAACCTCCGATAATCTGTCAGTAACAGCTTTGCGCTTATTGACAGCCTGTACAGGTAGAATTTCTGCATCACTCCCTAAAGTATCAGTGATATATTTGATGTTATTTTTAATATCACCTTCAGCATAACGAGCTTCATTTTGTAGATATTCTTTAGTTTTGGGTAACGTAATTTTATCAGTTAAAGCTTCGACCTTATCATATAAAGGTTTAGTAGTTTCTGATCTTGCCTTTTTGGCTTTTTCTAAATTCTTATATAAATTATTTCTAATAGTTTCGCCAATTAATTCCTCGCTTAAACCAGCCTTAGGAGCAATATCAGTAATATTCTGACGCATGATGCTATCATTGAGGGAATTACGCTGGTGCATGTCAGGTAAAGAAGGACTTTCAGTTCTTGCTCTGTGGCTAAGTCCTGAATTTTCAGTTAGTTCTACTGTTGTAGGGCGTACTCCGATAGGTGAAGTATAATCTAGCTTGCCCACAACATCTGGAATATTACCCTCGCCTATATCTTTGCGGAGTATATTAGCAGCCTCATCTTTTATTATATTATCACGACCTTTTTGTGTAAAATTAGAGAATATGTTCTTGCCTCTAGTAAGAGCAGAAGGAACGGTAATACTTGCTCCAAGATCAGCAACTAATGGGTTTACTCCCATTTCTTGTGCTATGCCGCTAGTTGCTCCAATTCCAGCACCTACTCCTGCTTGTTTTGCAAGCCCTAATCCTTTTAATGCAAGATTTCCTTTTGAGGCTAAACCAAATGTACCAAATCCTCCGGCAAACTCTGCGCCGTGGCTCGCTATTCTTTGACCTTCTCCTATAGGGTGAGGCTCTAAATCAAGGCCTGATTTCTCCTCTAAATATCCTTGTATTTCTTGTGAATTAGGCATCCGACTATCAAGCAAATGCCTATCTTGCGGACTTAAATTGTTTTTAAACTTATCAATAATTTTTTGCGTCTCTGGCGTTGCTTGTGGCTGAGTTTGAAAGTTGCCAAATACTCCAGCAAGCCCTGTTAAGCCTTTTAAAGCAGATTTACCAATTAATGCAGGCCAAGAATCGCCTTTTTCTGATGCAGGTACTGGTTCTACCTCATTTAAACCATACCCACCAAATCTGGCAAACTCATCTTGCGGAGTATTTTCTCCGCCGAGTGCATATCCACCAAATTTACTAAATTCATCCATAACATTACTCCACAATAGTATATCCAGAGGCAGCAACAGATGAGCGAGGAATCATCCCCCGCTTTCCAGATGGTGCTATTACTTCCACCATATCATCTTGATTGCTATCATTTGCTTGATCAATGTAGCTTTTTCTTAAATTCTCTATGATTTTCAAGTTAGTTGCAGGGTCATATTTGCTGCTGATTGATGGTGTATGTTTAAACTCAGCTTCGTTTCTATAGCCGAGCTTATTAAACAGCGCACCTTTGATAGAATCCTCATATTGCTTTAAAGATGCTTGCGGGCTATCTGGCAAAGATAAAGGTGACATTGATTGCAATCTACCTATTTGTGACTTTTGCCCTTCTGGGCTTTTTAAGAACATTTCCGCATTATCGAGTAATTTAGCTAGTGCCATAGTTTTTTCTGCATCACTTCCACCATGAGCACCTTTACCAGCAGAGCCAGCAGCATTAAGCTTTGCCTGATTATTTGCATTGATTAAATCATGGTAACGTTTGACCTCGGATAAGTTATCCTCAGACATTTTATGCCTCCAAGCTTGTTCTTCAGACTTTGACAAAGCTTCTCTTTGTTTATCCTGATAGTTAAGTATCTGATTAGCAAGGGTGTTGTTTTCAGCTTCGTAGCCACTTTCAGCCGTATCATATTCAAGCATGGCAGGAATAGCTGCTTTACTTGCTGTGCCAAAATTAGCAAAGAAACCTTTTTGTTTTGGCGTCCCAGCAATATTTGCAGCAAAGTTTAATAAACCTCTACGAAGAGCCTTATCTTGCTGTTTCTCAGTCATGCCCAGTGACTCTCTAGCAGTTTCGATTGCACGTCTTATTCCCGAATCAAAAGGATTGGAATCATTGTTTATTTGCTGATTAGGTAACTGCCCTTCAGCAACATTACCTATTAGCCCAATCTGATCTTGATTCTGCTGATTTGCTTGTAAATAATTTAATAATGCTGGATTCATGTTACTGCCTTTTCTTTAAGATTATTTACTGTTCTGTTTTCAAACATATCAATTTCTTTAGCTACACAGCCACTTAAAAAAAGACATAAAAATAAAGTAAAACCAACTAAATATATTGTTTTATTCATAATCTTTTTTATTTGATTATGCAGTAAAGGCAATAGTTTTCCAAGCTGCATTATCACGTAATTTAAGAACATTATTAGTTGTATCATAATAAATAAAACCTTGTACCTCATTTCCAGCAACTTCAACATCAGCCTCTGCGCCAGTTGGTATTAATAATGGCGCGCCATTAAGCCCAGCTCCACTTGCGTTGTCAAGGCTGGTATTTAAGTTTTTTTAAATTAAATCTAATACTCTGACCAGTGCGATTACAGACTATGATATTATTAACTACCAATACATTACTAGTAGCAGATAATATAGTTTGTGGTGTATTTGCTAAATTAGCAAAGGGATTAGTTTGGTAATCAACAAAGTTCATTAAAATTATTTAACTATTACTTAAATGTCTTTCTAAAGCTGCAATATTCTCTTTAATCAGTTTTATATCATTTAAAACTAAACTCTTACGCCCCTCAGTTGCGATTGCTTTATCGCCTGACCAATATAATGTTGCATCACTATATAAAGCTTGGACATATTTTGGCAGAGTTGCAATTAATTCATTTGGAGTCATTTTATACCTCATATTTTATTAATTTACGTTAAACTATACGTTCTTCTAATTGAGCTACTTTTTCTGTAAGCTCCTGTATTGCTAAAATTGCATAACAGAAAAGAGTATTGTAATTAATACCAGTAATATCACCTCTTTTTGCCATTTTATCTTTGATATAATCAGCTTCTGATATTTTTGGCCTGTAGCTACCAACTGTTTTAGCAAATTCTTGCTTATTGCCCGCATCAACATCAATAGTCTTATAATTATCAGTGGCATTATCAAATAATGCATTTACCTCTTCAGATAGAAGTCCGACATGTAATTGTTTATTCTTAAAATATTTTCTGCATTTCCTTTTTTGGCTATCATCTTTATCAATTGGTGTTTTTAATGAGTAGCTATAAACGTTAAGTTTATTTAATCTTTCT
>CBDBTV010000011.1:0-26222 GCA_965211855.1 Rickettsiaceae bacterium | reverse complement strand
AAAATATGACTAGATAAAGGTGTATTATCTTCTAAAGGATTAATTCCACTCTTTATAATAAGAGGTTCAGAAATTTGCTCTTTATTAAAAAAAATTTTTCATCTTATTAAACATAACAAAAACCTATAAATATATTCCAGCTTGATCAAGATTGTTCCATATAGTTTCACCAATTAGCATATTAAATTCCTCTTCAATCTGAGAGTCTAAGAAATTTTCAACTGCATAATTTCTAGCTTCTACCACGTTTCCACCAAAACTATCAAGTATTTCTTGAGCCTCAGGAGAAAGTGCATAAGAATTTTCTATACTCACCAAACTCTGATCTTCTTCAGTCAGATTGCGGATTCGTGAATAATCTTTGTACAAAGTTAGAATTAACTACTCTATTATATAAATTAATAGAAAATGATATCGAATTTTCAAACATAAAATACCTTTTGATTAAATTATTTCTTCAACAATACTTACCGACCCTATTTCTTCTACAATCATTGGCTCAGGAAAATATGAAGACATTAATTGTTCTTCGTAAAGCTGAAAGCTTTTATACTTATTTCTTTCTAATACTTCTAAAAGAAGATCATCATAATGAGAAATATCATGATCTTCACTACAACAACTAAAAAAACTAGAATTAAATTTTTTATTTCCTAACCAGATTTGCCATCTTGAAAAGTGCACAACAGTTGGTATAGCATAGCCATTAGAATAAAAATATGAAGGATTTTCCATGATAGAAAATGCTTTGATAGCATTTCCTGAAGGTGTTTCTGAAATTGGTATATATTCGCATAACTGCTCAGGTAATGCAATTCTTCCAGATCGTGCATATAACTCAGCTTGTGTTGGCTCAATAACTCTTGTGATTTCATCACATACGTGACTTAGATTATATTTACTATATTTACTGCCTGTGTTTTCTACCCAATTATAATTTGGATGTCTAACCTCTTCTAAAGTACTTGGTAGTCCTACATAACCATCCATATTTTTAATTAGTATTGTTAAAGTTACAGGAGAGGCTGATTCAGAAAAAAAGAAGAACTCTTTATCTTGATGATTACTAATAAACTGATTTAGAGAATGAAATGTAAACTTCTCTGCTAGGTTTCCACTTCTATATTCTTCTAGTATTATTGATCCACCTCTAGAAACATAACATGTTTCGACTCCTTGACCATTAATATTAAGATCATGCTCTCTAACACATAAGACCGCAAACCCTACAATATCTTTATTAGAAAAATAAAGTCTGCAATTAGAATATACAGCATTAGTTTTTAGATCTTCACCTTTTAAAGAATAGAGTTCTGGTAGATGCTCACTAGGAAAGTTTTTTTTCATTACATAGTTTATACCATCAATGATTTTACTGTGAAAACGATTACCCACAGAAGTCATGTCATAATCTTTAAAACTTATTTCTAAATTAGATGGTACTGGTTTTTCTAAAAATTCAGGTTCAAATTGTTTATACTCTTCGTGGTGAGCTATTTTTCTTCTTTTAAATTTTCCCATAGTTAATTTGTGGTTTTAGTTAAAGTTGCGTATGTCGAGAGTAACTTATATTAGTTTAAAAAACAATAAAGATTTATACTGTTAATTTAAAAATAAATTAACAAGTGATAATAATACACATATAACTTAAAATGTTTTGTAATTTTATATCTACTCAACTAGTTCAGGATTACCTATTAGTTCAATTTCTGATGAATATTCACTTACTGTATTTTGAAATGGGTTCAGCTCATCAAAATTAATATTCAGATTTGAAGAAAATTGTTGTATATGTTTTATTTCTATATCCTGTGTAAAATTATAGCTTAAATCTAAAGAGGTAATACAAGTTCTAGGTAAAACTTGTTCCATATACTCAATACCTTCATCCTCTATAAGATTATATTTTAAATCTAAAGAAAAAATATCTGTATTAGGTAATGCTCCAACTAAATATTTTACTCCTTTATTAGATATAATATTGCAACTTAGATCCAAAATAGAAACTCTTGAATTAACTAGAGCCTGAGCTAAATATTTAACTCCTTCATCCCCTATATAATTATGACTTAAGTTTATACCTATGATATCAGTATAAGGTAGGGTTTTCTGTAAGAAAATAATATCTTTGCATACCAATTCTTGATTACTAAGATCAGGCATAATATCCATTTTTTCTGGATTAGATAAAAGCTTTTGATAAAAAAATTTTTGTATTTTTGAATTTGGTATTGATTTCATTTTTTATATTGTTAGTTTTTTGCAAATGTTAAGTTAATCTAAAAATATTCTAAAACTTTTTTAAAAGTAAACAAAACTCTTATTAGTAAAGATACAAGAAATCTGATGTAATTGCTTGTTTATAATAAAATTATATTTTTTCTTTCGAAACCTAGCTTCAGTGAATTTAACAGAATAAGATTAGAATAATCAGATAACTTCACAATGAAACTGTATAGTTTCACCAATTAGTATATCAAACTCTTGTTCAATCTGAGTATTGTGCAAACTGTTAATCACATGATTTCTGGCTTCTACCATGTCTCCACCAAAACTATCAAGTATTTCTTGAGCCTCAGGAGAAAGTGCATAAGAATTTTCTGTACTCACTAAACTCTGATTTTCTTCAGTCAGATTGCGATTCGTGAATAATCTTTGTACAAAGTTAGAATTAACTACTCTATTATATAAATTAATAGAAAATGATATCGAATTTTCAAACATAAAATACCTCTGTTATTATTTACTTTAAAAATAAAAAGCTGCTAATTCCAGCTCAGACTCTGTACTTTCTTCTCCCATCAGTTCATATTCTTCTTCTGATAAAGAAAGTAATGTTTCTGTAGGCAGAACATTTTCTATAGGCATAGAATTTTCTATATAAATAATACTTTCTTCACTAGTATGGCTTTCTATTTCTTGAGTTTCAAAAGCAATGATATCTGCATTCAAGAATTTTATGAAAAAACTATTTATATTTAAACTGCTTAGATGTTTATTAAGTTTTTGTTTATCTGCATTTTCTATATAACAATTGATTAGATTCAAAGATTTAATACTTGTATTAGGTAGTTTTTCAATCAGACTCTTGACAGAATGTTTATTAAGTAATCCATTTACTATATTCAAAGATGTAAAATTTTTATTAATTACAGAATTGATATTTTCTTCGGTTAAAAACATAGAATCTATTTTACAAGAGCCTTGAAATTTAAGTAAAGATGCTTCTATAAGAGTCGAACCTTGTTTACTTATAAAATTATGACTTAAATCTAGAGATATAATAGCTGTATGAGGTAAAATTTGTGTTAAACTCTCAACTCCTTTATCTGCTATTTTATTATGATTAAGATTTAAAGAAGTAAGTTGTGAGTTAGGCAAGAATTGAGCCAAGTGTTTTATTCCTTCATCTCCAATAAAATTATTACTTAAATCTAATGATTTAATATTTGTATAAGGCAAGACTTCAGCTAAATACTTTATTCCTTCATCTCCAATAAAGTTATTACTCAAATTTAAGGAAACTACATGAGTAAGTGGTAAATTCTTTGCTATAAAAGCAATGTCACTGAACGATAATTTGTTATCGCTTAAATCTAATTCATGTGGATTTTGTTTCAGTTTATTTCCAATAATATTTTGTATTCCTATATTTATATGTGTTATTTTCATTTTTCTGCGCTTTTAATTAGTTACTAGAGGTAAATATTGTAAACATAGAAATGAATATAAATTAACTAAATTAATGCAATACAAAGTATAAAAAATATTATTTATGTTATAAAAACAATAGCGACATAAAACACTATGATTAGTATGTAATTTTAAACTCTTGATATTTATGTTTATTTTGTGTAGCATTCTGCAACTAACAAATTAATAAAAATATACTTTTCAATATCAAAAATAAAAACTCAAAGTTTAGATATTTCCTATAAAAACTTATATATATCATTTGAAAAATTAGGTAGTGTACAAAAAACTCTTGAAGTTTATCCTGAATTTTCAGTATTAATTTTTGAAGATTATTCAGAAAAATTAAATCACGAATTCTTAGACGAAGATTTACAAATAATTGGTGAGAATAACCATTCTATTGAATAGTTTTATTTCTTTAAAAATTTTAATAAAAAACAAAATACACTATAAAACAATATCTAAGAGAAATCTTATCAAGTGATATTTCTTAGAATTAAGCTATATAGTATTAATTTATATATTTTCATTAATGGATGTCTTTACTTTAAATATCTTCAGACAACTCATCATATTGCTCAATTACTCCAGTAAGGAGTGTTTCTACTTCATTAACTTGTGTATCTTGTACAAAATATGTTTCTGTATTTTCTTCAGTTTTTTGTATACTTTCTACTAATTCTTTTAAAAAACCATCTTTAAAACGTTGAGTAATATAATACTTATCCATTGGTGAAATATCAGCGTTTTGCAACTTTTCAAGATCGTGTTTTAAAACTTCATTCATGATATAATCTTTGTAATAATTATCAATTTTTAGATTTTTAATGTTAGGATTATTTGTAAGTAGCTTGACCAAAGCTTGTGCTATCTGACCGTTTTCATCTGGTTTACTGAATAAGAGATCTAAACTAGTTAACTGTGGTAAATTAGCTTTTTCTAGTGCTGTTATTTGACTAAATCCTAAATTATTCAAACTAAGGTCTAAAAAAGTTAGGTTTGGTAAATTTAGTTCAGCCAAAGCAAATTTTTCTTCAGCTATACCTAAATCATTAAACTTAAGTATTAAAGTAGTTAAGTTAGATAATGAATTAAGCTGAGCAAAAAAAGAGGAGGCTGTCTTGCCTAAATTACTACCAGTAAGATTCAAATTAGTGAGATTAGGCAAATAAGCTGTAAATAAAATTTTTAAGCCTTCAGATCCTAGATTGTTAAATCCAAGATTTAAACTAATTAGGCTAGATAAGTTAGCTTTGGCTAAAGCTAACGCTGTTTTTTTACCGACGTATCTTTGGCTAAAATCTAAAGATTCAACAAAAGAATAATCATATAATGATATTTGTTTTGCCAAATATTCATCAGCCTCTTCTTCTGATGAATATACTATTTTATTCGATATTGATGTTCTTTCTACCTTAGATTTTTTGGTATTTTTTGAGTTTAAAACTTCTTTTTCGTCGCGTTTTCTTTTATGCATATTTTGTACCCAGTAATGAAAATATATAAATTAACACTATATAGCTTAATTCTAAGAAATATCACTTGATAAGATTTCTCTTAGATATTGTTTTATAGTGTATTTTGTTTTTTATTAAAATTTTTAAAGAAATAAAACTATTCAATAGAATGGTTATTCTCACCAATTATTTGTAAATCTTCGTCTAAGAATTCGTGATTTAATTTTTCTGAATAATCTTCAAAAATTAATACTGAAAATTCAGGATAAACTTCAAGAGTTTTTTGTACACTACCTAATTTTTCAAATGATATATATAAGTTTTTATAGGAAATATCTAAACTTTGAGTTTTTATTTTTGATATTGAAAAGTATATTTTTATTAATTTGTTAGTTGCAGAATGCTACACAAAATAAATATAAAATCAAGAGTTTAAAATTACATACTAATCATAGTGTTTTATGTCGCTATTGTTTTTATAACATAAATAATATTTTTTATACTTTGTATTGCATTAATTTAGTTAATTTATATTCATTTCTATGTTTACAATATTTACCTCTAGTAACTAAATTAAAAACGCAGAAAAATGAAAATAATACAAGATATTTTTAGAAAAAAACTAAAACAAAATCCACATGAATTAGATTTAAGCGATAACAAATTATCGTTCAGTGACATTGCTTTTATAGCAAAGAATTTACCACTTACTCATGTAGTTTCCTTAAATTTGAGTAATAACTTTATCGGAGATAAAGGAATAAAGTATTTAGCTGAAGTCTTACCTTATACAAATATTAAATCATTAGATTTAAGTAATAATTTTATTGGAGATGAAGGAATAAAACACTTGGCTCAGTTCTTGCCTAATTCACAACTTACTTCTTTAAATCTTAATCATAATTATATTGGCCAGAAAGGTTTAGAGCATTTATCTTTAAGTTTACCTAACACAAAAATAATTTTCTTAAATTTATATTTTGCAAAAGGGATAAATCCTACTAATTTCAACCAAAAGCTAGCAAACTCTTTAAATAAAGTTATCGAAAAAGATAGTAAAAAATTATTTTATGATGAAAAATCTTCACAAGAAGAAGATTTAGTTTGTGCATTAAGAATTAAATCTATAATAGACATGGCTACTTTAGAATATTACTTCTCAAAGCCTTATATTCAATCTGGCTTCATATATGATATTGAAACTATGATTGCAACTTTATCAACCGGAAGCTTCCATTCTAAACAAGAAATATCAGAGAGCAGCTCCGAAAACTACTTTTTATCATTAAGCAGCGAGTTTGAAGAAGAATATGAACTGATGGGAGAAGAAAGTTCTGAGTCTGAACTATAATTAGTTTTTGCTTTGTCACTTTAAATACAAAAACCTAGTAACAAAGGCGACTTTATTACTTATATTAGCGAAAAACACTCTACTTCTAAAGCTGATACAGAGAAAGTTGTTTATATATTTACTAGCTCCGCAATGAATGCACTTAGTGATAGTAATGAAATATCCCTAATCGGGTTTGGTAAATTCTCATTAAGCAAAGTAGCTGCAAGAGACGGTCGCAATCCTCAAACTGGTTCAACTGTTAAGATTACTGCTTATAATCAGGTTAGATTTAAAGTTGGTCAGAAAATGAAAAATGCTGTTAATTAATATGTCTTGATATGGATTCATAAAATAAAAGGAAAATATCTATTATGCTAATTTTAGATGTTAATATACGTAAAGTAAATATTGATACAATAACTACTGATATAAGTAGTGGTGATTTTTCATCTATAAACTTCGTTCACATGAGTAGTGATATAGATCTATCTATTGATATATGTAAAATTATTGCCATATCTAATTTATATCTATCAACATACTACATTTAGTAGAAATATGGTATAGGGTCTTACAAAACATACTAAAGCATTTCTATTTACAACAGAGCCCAAACGAATACTTGGTAATCAGTTACATACAAGAAAGTTTTCTAGACAAAAAGTAGAAGCAATGACTAGCTCTGGAATTCTGAATAAAATGACTTCACTTGGTATGCCTTAAAGCTATCGTTGTGCCTAAATTCTAAAAAAACGGGGTAGCTCAGGGTAAAGAAACAAAGCCGCTTGGAATGAGTTTAATCGAAGATTTTAAAGATTTCAAAATTACCCAAGATATGTTAATTCTCATTTACTAAGTATTGCTTTAAATACACGTTATCCTTAATAGATCTCATTAATACCCTGTTTAGTAAGAATACATTATACTTAAAGAAATATTTAAACTTATACTTATCAGTATAACTAACAAAAAAGGAGTATATATGACCTTAACACTAGAAGAAGCTAGAAATCAATTAAATAAAGTTATTGAAGAAGCTGGAGTTGAAATTACATCAAACATTAATTCAAAAATAAACGAGCAACTTACTCAAAAAGTTAAAGTTTTGGGAAAGAAGGAAAAACGACATGAGATGATGTGCAGTTAAGTTAAAGTTTCGTTTGAAAGGCTGATTGAAGATAACAAAGAAAAATTGGGGCCACATACGGAAAAACTTTGTGAAATCATAGAGAATACAGCGCCCACACCAGAAGCTAAACAAGCACTTCAAACAGCACTAGCATCTACAAAAGCAAAATATATGGAGCAAGCAAGATCGAAGACATTTGGTAAATCCCTAGACTTAGTTCAAGAAACTGTAACAAATCTCGGTAATAATAAATCAGTCAGAAATGTTATGGGCGATGCTAATGCCGATAAATTCGCGGATATGACTAGAAAGATGAACGACCATCTTAAGGGAGTTACTGATCAAGGCAAACGAGCTGATATACTTGTAAAAGCAATTGGCAAAATGCAGAAATTTGTAGAAAATGCGGAAAAAATTAAAGCTGGGGCAAAAGCAATGAAAGAAGGACTTCAAACATCATCTAAAGTTGTAACTAATGCTCGGAAAATTAATTCGAACAAGGGAATGGGTAGATAACTGGTCAAGTAGCCCGAGGGAAATTGGCAAACCTAAACCTATGCGTATTGTTTAAACCCAGAGTTTGGGAGTAAGGGGCAATATATTCAAAATTAGATTCATGCAACAATGCCCCAACGTACTGCCCAGATTATTATCTCATATTTGAAATGACGGCGCTTAAAGATATCCATTGATTGACAACCTATTTTTGTTCCTTCAAATAAATCTACTAGCTTAAATCTCTATTTGCAACAGAGCCAATTCATCTGCCCCTGGTATTTATGGATTAGGTACAAATGCAATAAATCCCGAAGAAAACATTAGTCGTATTATTGGTGATTACGCAGATTCAACTGTTGATCTCATTCTTTGAAACCAGAAGATTCCATTTTGAATCCTCTGTCTATCTAAAGTGTACCCTATCCCCACAAAATCTAAAAACAATCACCTCAAGCTTTTAACTGTCTAGTTAGGATCGTTTATCATATTTATTGACATTTCTATCTATAGCTCTTAGAATCTATATTGACATTATTAGCACCCACAGTAATAATACGTATTATTTTATTTGTATGCATTATTACTTATATATGATTTAGTTACTATATTTAGTATAATATAAATAAATATTATTTTTTATTAAAAGAAAAGGTTTATTATATGATAAGCAAAACATTACTAATAAGTGAACGTGGACAAATTACTCTTCCTAAGAAACTACGCGACTTATTTAAAACAAATGCAATAGTCCTAGAAGTAGTAGATGATACTCATGCTGTGATTTCTCCTATTCCTAATGTTGCAGGTAAATTATCTGAGTTTAAAAAAAAGACTGATTTATCTTTTGAAGAAATTCGAAATATTGCTTGGACTAAATCTACTATCAAAAAAGAGGATAAATAATGAAAGAGTATATTATAGATACTAATTTTATTCTGCGTTACTTGTTAGCGGACAATAAACATCAATATAACAAAACAAAAAGTGTCTTTGATAAAATACGCGAAGGCAAAGCAACAGCTTATCTTGAACAATCTGTTTTTGTTGAGGTAATTTTTGTACTCTCTTCTTTTTATGAAACTCCAAAAGATATAATTATTGAAACAATGTATTCCATATTATCATATAAGGGTATAGAAACCGAAAAAGAGCTATTAAAAAAAGCTCTTGAAATATTCAAAGAAAATAACATGCATATTGTAGATTCTATTATTGCTTCTCGTTGCCATATCAAAAAACTACCAGTTTTAAGCTTTGATAAAAAATTAGAAAAACTATTAGAAAAATGACTGGTAAATTAATAGGATATATAAGAGTTAGTTCTGAGCTACAAAATACAGATAGACAATTAGAAGGAATTGAAGTCAACAAAGTATTTACAGATAAACTATCTGGAAAAAGTACAAAACGCCCTGCCCTTAATCAAATGCTTGAATATGCCAGAGATGGAGATACTATTATTGTACATAGCATGGATAGACTAGCTCGTAACCTTGATGATTTACGCAAGATAGTAAAAACTCTTACCTCCAAACAAATCAAAGTGAAATTCATCAAAGAATCGCTTGAGTTTACTGGTGATGATTCGGCGATGTCTAATCTTCTATTATCTGTTATGGGGGCTTTTGCTGAGTTTGAACGGAGTCTTATTAAAGAACGTCAAATGGAAGGAATTGCACTTGCTAAAAAGCGTGGTGTCTATAAAGGGCGTAAAAAAATACTTGATGATGAACAAGTTAAAGAACTAATATACAGAGTATCTCTTGGTGAAAGAAAAACCAATCTAGCCAAAGAATTTGGTATTAGTAGAGAAACTCTCTATCAATATTTAAGAGTTAAATCTTAAATATTATGAAAAGAAAAATATTGTACTTTGGAATCCTAATGACATTATTGTGTAGCTGCTCAGAAAAACGTGCTATTGGTATTATTAATAATCAACTTAATCGTTGTCCTGGTTCTCCAAACTGTGTTAGTTCATCTGAACCTCCCGATAGTATTTTATATGTAGCACCAATAGATTCTGGTGCTCATCTTAATATTGATGCAATTGCTAAAATTATTATAACCTCAGCTATGAAGATACCTCGAGTAACTTTGGTTACAAATGATAATCATTACTTACATTTTGAGTTTAGAACCTTTTTAGGCTTTGTAGATGATGTTGAATTTTATATAAATGATACTACCCAACAAATATATTTCCGTTCCGCATCTAGAATTGGCTATTACGATTTCAAGAAAAATTATAATCGATACCAAAAGCTTAAAGAAAGTTTAGAAAAAGCATTATTTTAGCTCAATCTAACAATCAATTAATAAGCTTTGTGATTTTAGATGCTTTTCTCTCCTTCCAATAAAGTGAACACACTTCATCACACAATATTGCTACTGATTTATCATTTACTTTTATATTCAGCCTATATACCCAATAATTATCTGAGGCATTGACATAATTTCGCTATTCATGCAATAAAGCCTGATAATACACCTGGTATAATATAAGGCTGGAACAAATAAAATTTTGTATAGACTGTCATAACCTATGTGTAGCGGCTTGCTTTCGAAAACGCCTCGGCTCGCTTTCATAGAAAAAAGCGGCTCAAATTAAATGACTTTATAAATTAACTCTGGCTCGAATTAATTGACGCTGAAAATTCTTCGGCTCACATTAATTGATTCTATGGTGTCGCCTGGCTCACTTTATTTGACTTTATCCAGATGGCAAGTTTTGTTTTGCAAACTTATATTATTGTAATTTTCATTATAATCTTATTCAAGACTAAATAATTAGAAATAAACGCTCATTATTCAAATAATAAAAATTAAAATAAACTCTTTGCTAATTAAATAATTAATATTATATAATTATAGCAAGAATTGGGTTTTTATTTAATAATGACTTTTAGAGATATTTTTATGAATAAAACAGTAGCATATTTACGTGTTTCCACTATTGATCAAGATTTGGAAAAAAATAAAGCCGATATTTTGCATTTAGCAAATGAAAAAAACTTTGGCAAAGTACATTTTGTAGAAGAAACTGTTTCAGGAAAAATTACTTGGCAAGCCTTTGGCTACAATTTCCGAGTTGCAGCGTTTAGAGATTGATAAATTAATTGCTGAAAGCTTGCACAAGGCAACACTTTTAGGAAAGGTTCAAGAATATTTTAAATTAAAATTGGTAATTAATGATATGAGGAGTTCATAGAATGAATAATGAAATAATGCAGTTTTTTGGCTTAAACAAGCATTTTTATAATGTATCATTTTTAGAAACAAGTATTATAAAAAAGCAGGTTGATAATATTAAATACGCAAGTCATATTGGTGGCATTGTTGCATTAACTGGTATGGTTGGTACAGGTAAAACAACACTTCTATGGCAGATTCAACAGCAACTACGTGAGGAAAAGACTGTAGTCGTGAGTCGCTCTCTTTCAACAGATAAGAAACGAGTGAATATTAGCACTTTGTATACGGCATTATTTTTTGATTTAGTTAAAGATAAGAATTTTAAAATACCAAACCAAGCAGAGCAACGAGAACGTAAACTACTGGGGTTGGTAAAAAAACAAGATAAACCAATAGTGCTTTTTATAGACGAAGCGCATGATTTAGCTAGCCAGACTCTTATTTCGTTAAAAAGACTTATTGAACTTGTGTATAGTAGTGGTAGTATTTTAACGGTTATAATGGCTGGACATCCTAAGCTTAGCAATGATTTAAGTCGTCCCACTATGGAAGAAATTGGAGCCCGCACTCAAATTTTCCAATTAAATCATTGGATAGAGAATAAGGAGCACTATGTTAAGTGGTTATTTAAGCAATGTTGTCAAAAAGATATAAAATTAGTCGACATTATCAGTATAGAAGCAATGGAATTACTGGTGAATAGTTTAGTAACTCCATTACAAATAAATCATTATTTAACCAGAGCATTGGAGCAAGCTTATCTATCAGGAACAAAGCAAATTACACCCGAAGTTATTGAATCAATACTTGTGCCAGATTTTAATGGAATAGCTGCTAAACTTGCACGTAATGGCTATAATTTACAGGCTTTGTGTGAAATACTCAATGCACGCCCTAGTGAAGTAAAATCTTATCTACTTGGTAAGCTAGATACCAGCAAACTTGTAGAATTTAACAAAGAAATTAATAAGCTTGGAGTAATTTAGAAAAACTTAAATTTGGCTTTTACCTAATTTGGTATAAAATCAAATAAAGTGAGCCCAATTAAACAATAGAATCAATTAATTTGAGCCGAAAGATTTTCAGCGTCAATTAATTCGAGCCAGAGTTAATTTATAAAGTCATTTAATTTGAGCCACTTTTTTCTACGAAAGCGAGCCGAGCTGTTTTTGAAATCAAGCCGCTACATATAATAATATTATGATTTGAAAATACGCATATATCCGCTGCAATAGTCATTGATTTACGTGCGATTTCTTCTGCAGATAGTTTTGTTTCTACAGATTTTAAAGCCCTTGCCGCTGATAATGCAAATAAGCCACCAGATCCAATTGCAGCTATATCATCCTCTGGCTCAATAACATCACCGTTACCTGTAACTATCAAAATATTATCTTTATCAGCTACAATCAGCATTGCTTCAAGTTTTCTTAAATATTTATCAGTTCTCCAATCTTTTGCAAGTTCCACTGCACTTCTAACTAGCTGATTTGAATGTTTATCCAACTTTGCTTCTAATCTTTCAAACAAAGTAAAAGCATCTGCAGTTGACCCTGCAAAGCCTGCGATAATTTTATTATCAGATAATGTACGAAGCTTTCTGGCAGTTGCTTTCATAATACTGTTGCCGAGTGACACTTGTCCATCAGCAGCAATTACTACGTCCTTTCCTTTTTTAAGACATAAAATTGTGGTACCTCTAAGACCAGGGGCATTTGACGAATTATTTGTCATAAAATCTATTTACTCTCTTTTTTCTTATTTGAACTTGTGTAAATCATATAAATGTTAGATAATCACTTACAACAAAAATTACAAGTATTTAGCTAAAATGAATATATACTCTGTATACGCTGATTCAAGCAAAAAGGATAAAGAACTTATTTTAATTAAACAAGGCTTCTCTTTTATAGCTGGATTTTTCAATTTCTTCTGGGCTATGTATCATAGGATGTGGAGCATTGCTATTTTCTTGCTGGTTATAAGCTTTTTCTTCAGCTCATCTACTTCGTATATTGCATATTGCTTTAATATTGCTATATTATTCATATTCGGTTTTTTCGCTAGCGAGATTCAAGAGTACTACGCAATGAAAAAAGGCTATAATCTATCCGATATAATTTTAGCTGCATCAGAAGAAGAAGCAGAAGTAAAATATTTTGAAAGAACTGAAAACTTAAAAAATTTGTAAATAATCATGTACGACAAAAATAACATTTTTGCCAAAATCATTAACGGCGATCTTCCTGCTGAAAAACTATATGAAGACGAAAAAGTTGTAGCCATAAAAGATATTAATCCCGCTGCACCAATTCATATACTTGTAATTCCCAAAGGATCTTTTATTGATTTTGCTGATTTTGTTAAAAACTCTTCTTCTGAAGATGTTGCATATTATTTCAAAACAATTGAAAAAATTGCACAAGAAAATGGAGCTAAAGATTACAGGCTAGTTAGCAATAAAGGAGCATCTGCTGGACAGTCTGTATTTCATTTCCATACCCACATTCTTAGTGGTTCAAACAATAGTAATCTAATAGACAAAAATTTATGAGCAAAAAATATGTAGTCGCGGTAATTGGTGCGACTGGCAATGTTGGAAGAGAAGTTTTAAACAGCCTATCTTCTAGAAATTTCCCGGCAAAAGAAGTAATTGCCGCTGCATCTTCAAACTCCGTTGGGAAAGAAGTCAGTTTTGGTGATAGCACACTGAAAGTAATGCAAATGAGTGAGCTTGATTTTAATAAAATTGACATTGCATTTTTCTGTGCAGGATCTGCTGTATCTGAAAAATACGCACAAGAAGCTGTGAAAAATGGATGTACTGTTATTGATAAATCTTCCTTCTATAGATTAGATAAGAAAGTACCTCTAGTTGTACCTGAAGCAAACATAAATTCTCTAAAAGATTTTAAATCTGGAATCATCTCTAATCCAAATTGTTGCACTATTCCTCTTGCTGTAGCATTAAAACCTCTTGATAATGCTGCGAAGATAAAAAGATTGGTTATCTCAACATATCAATCGGTTTCTGGAGCTGGTAAAGCAGCTATGGATGAACTATATAATCAAACCAAGGCAAAATTTATCTTTGAGCACCTAAACCCTGAAGTTTTCCCGGAACAAATTGCTTTTAATATATTTCCACATATTGGAGATTTTAGAGAAGATGGATATTCTGAAGAAGAATATAAGATTGAAGAAGAACTTAAAAAAATCATTGGAGAACAAGTAAATCCAACAGTAACTTGCGTTAGAGTTCCAGTTTTTGTATCACACTCAATGTCAGTGAACGTAGAATTCGAAAAAAATATTAATGCGCAAGAAGCAGAAGAAATTCTTGAAGATGCAGATGGCGTCATCACATATAACATCAAAAATGAGATGAAATATGCAACACCAATAGATGCAGTTGAAAATGACGAGGTTTTCATCTCTAGAATTAGAGACGATAAATCAAGAAAAAATTCTTTAAATCTTTGGATATGCTCTGATAATTTGCGCAAAGGAGCTGCTCTTAATGCCGTACAAATTGCTGAAGAAATTATCTCCTAATCACAACAAATATATAGTCAATATAATATTATTTAGATTGTTATCGAATTATTACATGTAAAATTCTCAGCAGAAATGATACTATTATATTAAGTGATGTTGGTAATTAGTTTCATTGCAACAAATCTATTAACATAAGTTAATTTTTCTTGCAATAGTGGAGAAATAAATATATAGTAAAACCCACAATAACAAGTTTTTACTGGCGATTACAATCGACAAAAAACATAAGGTATTAATTTATCAATTTTTAAAGTACATACATATATACTGATATGCAAAAGAAATTTAACCAAGTAGAAGATGAACTAAACCCACTAAAATTAGCACTAGAAAAATGTAAAACAGCCTTCAAAATCGTTTTTGTATTTGCGTTTGTAATCAACTTATTGATGCTAGTTACCCCACTCTACTCATTGCAAGTTCTTGATAGAGTTATCGGCAGTGGTAATTTAAATACATTATTACTACTTTCTCTTATAATTGCTTTTGTATACTTCGTTCATATGCTAATGCAGATCGCTAGATCATTTACATTAATTAAAGTTGGTGAATGGCTTGATAATACATTATCTCCTATCATCTTTGGTCATTCAATATCAGCATCTGCAACAAAGGTAAACCCTGCTTCAAGTCAGATGCTGCGTGACTTTCAGACATTAAAAACATTCCTAACGAGCACAGGAATTAACACTGTATTTGATGCGCCATGGAGTATTGTTTATATAATTGTTCTATTCCTTATACATCCGTATATAGGTTTCATTACAATCGCAGGTGCTGTAATTATTGTATCTATTGCGTTTTTCAATGCAATTGCCACTAACAAAACTCTAGGTGAAGCTACAGAGTTTTCTATTAAGGGTATGGGTCAGGCAGATATTGCAAATAGAAATGCTGAAGCTGTTGAAGCAATGGGTATGATTCGCAATGTTAAGAAAAACTGGGCAAAATTCAACGAAGCTTCTCTTGCCAAACAATCAATAGCTAGTTATAGGAATGGTATATTGTCAAATATCTCTGGTTTTGTAAGAAATATAATGCAAATGGCTGTGACTGGAACTGGTGCATATGTTGTTGTTACAACAAGCGGTCAAGATATGACAACTGGTGGAATGATCGCAAGTTCAATTATCGTAGGACGTGCACTTGCGCCTTTTGGTAATGCAATTGGTATGTGGAAAAGTATTAGTGGAGCAATGAAAGCATATAAAACTATTAATGAATCGTTTGATATGCATCACGAAAGAGATCAGGCAATGCCTATTCCAAATGTTGATGGTCATTTAACAGTAGAAAATGTATATTATGCTGCGCCAACTCCTCAAGGAATGCCGCAACCACCTATGCCAAATCATATTCTTAAAGGTGTTTCATTTGCTCTACAACCTGGAGAAGTTTTAGCAGTAATTGGTCCAAGTGCCGCTGGTAAATCAACTCTGGCTAAATTGATTGTCGGTGTATGGGAAGCATCATCAGGAGCTCTTAGATTAGATGGAGGTGACGTATTTACCTGGAATAGAGAAAACTTCGGTGAACATGTTGGCTACTTACCTCAAGGAATTGAGCTATTCAGCGGAACCATCAAACAAAATATCGCAAGAATGCAAGATAAAGTAGATCCAGAATTAGTAATTGAAACTGCAAAAATGTGTGGTGCACATGAAATGATTCTAAGATTACCTGATGGATACGATACAGATATCGGCCAAGGAGGAGCTAATCTGTCTGGTGGACAAAGACAAAGAGTTGGTCTTGCGCGAGCATTTTATGGAAACCCTAAATTAGTAGTATTAGATGAACCTAATGCAAATCTTGATGAAACCGGTGAAGAAGCACTAGCAAATGCTCTAAAAGAAGCTAGAAAAAAGAATATATCTGTAATTGTTATATCTCACAGACCATCAGTACTTTCAGCAGTTGATAAAGTCATGGTTATACAAGATGGAGCAGTCGCAAGTTTTGGTACAAGAAAAGAAATTGAAGGACGTATCAAAATGCTAAAAAATGGCACAATTCACATTAACGAATAAATATAGAAAATAAAATGCCTACTAATAAAAAAGATAAAGATAAACTGTCATTAGAAAAATTAAAGCAGCTTGAAGAGTTGCAAAAAATGATGATTAAACAGACAGATAGTAAAAAAAGTGCTCCTGGTAAGCTACCTAAGGGAATGCCGGCAGGACTACCAGGCATAGCAAAAAAACCTAGTATTTTTACTCCCAAAGGACTTTTAATTGCAATCTTACAAGGAATGCAAAATAGCATTAAGTTTATCGACTACTTTATTGATTTTGTTATAAGAAAAGATAGCTCAAAAACTAACGATGTTGTAAAAGCTTCCAGATCTCCTGTTATGTTTGGAACATTTGTTATAATATTCTTTGTAATATTTGGACTTCTATGGGCATCAACTGCACCACTTGACAGCGCCGCATATGCTCTTGGTACTGTAGTTAGCAATACAAAAAAGAAGAGTATAAATCACCCGGAAGGAGGCATAATAAAACATATTTACGTTAAACTAGGTGACAAAGTTCATGAAGGAGATAAACTACTAGAATTTGACGAAACACGCATAAAAGCTGAGTACGAAAGTACACTAAATCAATATAGAAATCTTCTAGCATCAGAAAAAAGATTAATTGCAGAAGTGAATGGTGATAATGAAATTATATATCCAGAATTTTTAACAAAAGATAGATCTGTTCCATATGTTGCAAAAATTATTGAAACACAAAATAATCTTTTTAGATCAAAAAATGAACTAAAAACCACTGAACAGCAATCTTCCAAGGAAAAAATTAAGCAGCTACGCAAACAAATAGAAGGACAAACAGCGAAAATTGAAGCAGTTCAGAAAACAATTGAAGTCACTGAAGACCGCCTTGAAGCAAAGAGAAAGCTTTATGAAAAAGGTTACGCACAAAAAGCAGATGTATTAGAACTTGAAGCAAAATTAGCGAATGCCAAAGGAGATACAGCAATATCAGAAACTGAAATTGCAAGGTTGGAACAGGAAATAACACGTACAGAGATTGAACTAATTAATCTTGATAGTAAATATTCTGCAAACGCATTAAATGAGTTAAAAGATGCTCAGGTAAATCTTTCTCAGGTTAAAGAAAAACTTTTTGCGTATGAATACTCATTAAATAGAGTTGTTATAAGATCACCTGTTGAAGGAATAATCAATAATTTAAATTACTTTACTATTGGAAGCTCAATACCACAGCAACAGCCTATTTTAGAGATTTCACCTGTTGATGATAAGCTAATTATTGAGGCAAAAATTGAACCAAAGAATATTGATTCAATCCGAATTGGTCTTGAATCAAAAATTCGCTTTAGTGCATTTAAATCTCGCACCACACCTCTATTTACTGGTAAAGTAATTTCACTGTCACCAGATATTATTATACCTACTCAAGTACATCCACAAGATCCAACAGCTGGAGGTTATTATCTAGCACAAATTGAACTTAATATGCAAGAATTCAATGAAATTGCCGAAACCAGAGCACTAACTCTTCATCCTGGCATGCAAGCTGAAGTTCAAATAATTACTGGAACTAGAACATTGTTGAGATATCTACTAGATCCTGTAATTGATGCTATGTTTAAAGGATTTAAAGAAAAATAACTACACATAACACTGTGCCGTTTAGTTGAAAAAACACTATAATAAAGCTAATATTTACCTTATATTGAAGTTAGCTTAGAGTTAATTCAATAAAAGGTACATTATGTTTCAACAATTATTTAACCTAACCGGAAAAACTGCTCTAGTTACAGGTGCGTCAAGCGGATTAGGTCGTGCAATAGCAACTGCATATGCTAAATCCGGTGCAAAAGTCATTGCACTTGGAAGATCTCATCAAAAACTTAATGAACTTTCTAAAGAGTCAGATCAATTTATTCTTAAAAACATAGATATAACAGATAAGGACGCAATTAAAAACATGATGCACGATATTGAATCAGAAAATATCAAAATAGATATCTTGGTGAATAGTGCTGGTATAGGTAAGAAAAGCCCAATCTTTGAAGATAAAGACAATCAAACATTTGAAAAAACATATGAAATTAATGTCACTGCCCTATGGAATATGACCTCAATTATAGCAAACCACATGAAAAATCATAAAATTACTGGAAGTATAATCAATATAGCTAGCATAAATGGAGCGAATTGTTTACGACCTGAGTTGTCCGCATATGCATCTTCAAAAGCAGCAGTATTACAAATGACTAAGGCTTTAGTCGGAGAATTATCACCATATAATATAAGGATTAATTCTATCTCCCCTGGACTATTTCATACACCACTTACAGACTATAAACTTCATAATACAGAGCTAAAATCACAACAAGCAAAGAACATACCTCTAGGATTCGTACCAGACCCAATTGAAATTGCAGGCTCAGCTCTTTTCCTTGCTTCTAATAATGCCTCAAAATACGTCACTGGCTCTTGCATAACAATTGATGGAGGAAACTCTTGGGGTGGGTAAATTTTAGGTAATTGTGATCGCTAACTATTCTATCAAACCAAATAAGAAACCTACTTAAAAGTTATCTGAGGATACATAAAATAGAAGTTTAGTAGTTATATGTTTATTATAATTAAAAAATCTATTGACTAGACCTCAAAGAAAGTATATAAATTCTTTGCAACCTGAAATGGGGATGTAGCTCAGGGGTAGAGCGTCTGCTTTGCAAGCAGAATGTCGGGGGTTCAATTCCCTCCATCTCCACCATTTCAAATTCTTTAGTTGCTTTTCGTATTGCTATAAATCAAAAAATTCCGTTTAAAACTTATTATATAAACCTAAGTTTGGAATAAATAATATATCCCTATAATATAATTTTTTAAAAGTAAACACGTCCTAAAATATTAGACCGCCTTACTAACTATCTAGGTAATGTTAATATTTAAAAACTATGTTGGTGATACTAAGCTATTCTAGCAATCTGATATTATATAACTGCCATTATAATATGGCTCAACCACTTTTATATAGCAAGGTATTGATACCTATACTCCAAACACAAATTTAAAAACTCCAACACTATGTCTACGTCTTTAATAATATTATGTCATTCCAGTGTAAAATAGTAATCTAGAAGTTTATTCCATTATGAATGAATCTTTGACGTATTATATGCAAGGAACAAAAATTCTAACCAACACTCAACACAAACTATTTAGTAATTCTCATTAAAAACTTTACTATTTTTTGCATAAATGGACCGAATATTTTGTCTTTAAAATACTCTCCTGCCACTCTTTTACTAATCTCAGACATAGTTGGATATGGGGCGATGAGACCAGCTATTGCAGATATTTTAAGGTTATTTTGAATTGCCATAGCCCAAGGAAGGATTAACTCCCCTGCTCCACTACCCATAATTGTTGCTCCGTATATATTACCGCTAGGAGACACAAGCACTTTTATCATTCCGTTTGTTTTATGCTCTGCTTGAGCTCTATCATTTTCAGAGAGGTCCATAGAAAAAACTTTATGCTCCATAGATTGCTCCTTTAATTCACTTTGAGTAAAACCAACATGAGCAATTTCTGGGTCAGTATATGTGACCCAGGGTATTTGTATTGTCTTTATAGTTGATCTTAACCTAAAAATAGAATTACGAATTGCAAGACCAGCATGGTAGCCAGCCACATGCGTAAACTGATAACCTCCAATACAATCTCCAATAGCAAATACTCTTTTATTGGAAGTTTTGAGAAAACGATCAACCGCAATACCACGAGCAGTATATTCTATTTTAGCTGAGTCTAAATTTAAACTATCTAAATTCGCTCTTCTACCAGCTGCAACTAGTAAATGACTCGCCTTTATAACGTGCTTTTTATTATTATGCTTAAAGTGAATTTCAGCACCTCTACCGGATTTCTTTATCTCTTTTATTTCAACGCTTTCCTTAAGATCTAATCCTTCACTAATAATTGTCGATTTCAACCTATCAACAATTTCTTTATCATCTTTTGGTAATGCAGAAAATGCCTCCAAAACTGTTACTTTACTTCCAAAACGCAAGAAAGACTGAGCAAGCTCAATGCCAATTGGTCCACCACCAATAATTACTAGCTCCTTCGGTAAAGTTTTAAGATCGAATATAGTTTCATTTGTATAATATTTTACATCATTAATTCCTTTTATATCTGGAACAAATGGACTACTTCCTGTTGAAATAATAAATCTCTTTGCTCTAATTTTTTGCTTTCCAGCTTGAACTGTATCTAAATCTATAAATTTTGCTTCTTCTCTAATAACATGCACTCCAAGCTTCTCAAAACGTTCAACTGAATCGTGAGGCGCTATTCTTCCGATAGTATCTTTTACGTGCTTTTGAACTTTCTTAAAATCAACTTTTGTAGATGAGCACGACCAACCAAATTTGCTTGCCCTTTGCACTTCATGATAAGATTTAGCTGCTGCAATAAGAGCTTTAGACGGAACGCACCCATAATTTAAGCAATCACCTCCCATCTCTGAACGCTCAATTAAAGCTACCGTTGCTCCCATTTGAACAACACCAGCTGCAAATGATAAACCGCCAGATCCTGCTCCAATAACACAAAAATCTGGCGTTAAAAAATCATCACCACTAGATGATTCATTAGAAATTTTTGACATAAGATGCTCCTTTGAAATGCTCATAATAAAGATCTAAAGTAAACAAAGATCAACTCTACTCTAAACCCTAGAATATTTACCAGAACCTAAACTATGGCTCTTGAGATATTTACTGGTCTGCGAACACACGGAGTAATAGCCCCAGAAGAATCAGAATCTATGGAAACACACGGGCTTTTTATCTCATAAGGCGCTGAAGGTGTGCAAGATAATATAGATATAGTACTCAAAGCAACTATAAAAATATTTAACAGTGATTTCATAATAACTATATTTATAAATTACATATACTAACCCGAACTGTGGATAAGCGATTTCATTTTATAAATTGTTCTAAAGATGGCTTATCAGTACGAAGCTGATAGTTTATTAGTCCAGCAAATAAGTGACAAAATGCATTTATTGGAGATCTATGTCTACTATGTATCAAGGTGTTTAACGACTTTATAGATGAGAAGATTGTTTCTATAAATGGACGTTTCATTAACATCATTTTATCATTTATATCCATTAGACAATTCTTCATATTTTTTCTGATTTTAGTGATTAAAGTTGTACCCTGTTCAAATAATTCAGTGAATAATTTTTTGGAGATATAACCTTTATCACCAATAAGTTTGCAAGAGATATCTTTTAGCATTTGCTTTACTGGAGACCTGTCATCTACATTCCCGCTAGTAACATGCATGCGTACAATTTCTCCGTGACTATTAAAAATAAAGTGCAACTTAAAGCCAAAGAACCAACCAGTTGAAGTCTTACCTTTTCCAGCTAAGTCTTTAAAAACTTTATGACGTTTCTCTCACAGCCTATGGCATACAACCATTGGAGTAGAGTCGATAAACATGTATTCAGTTATCTTACCCTCAAGGGATTTTAACATGCATAATACAGCAGGAAAGGCTAGCTTTATCAATGATATAAAGCGATCATAATGGACTAAGTAATTGAATAAATTTCTGTTATTTCTCATAAGTTCTAAGTAAAAATATTTAAAGCAAGCCATACCAGATTGATGGAAAGCTATTAAGATTGTTATTATCTCCGATAAGCTCATACTGCTTGGTCTATTACGTTTTCTTAAACCGCTAGTAAGAAGAGACTTTTTGTACCAATTTTCAAATCCTTTATAAAAATCATCGACAAAGCAGAACAAAGTATCGTAGTCTATATTCATTGGGGTACTCTTTAGTTGTTTAAAAAAGCCAGAATACCCAATACCAACTACTATGCAGCTTTTTTGTTATCCATAGTTCGGGTTATACTAACTATTATGTTAACCAAACTCATACTCAAGGCTCAAGATTTTCTACAATAACTCTAATATATAACTCTAAAAATAAGCTACAATCTAAGCTTTTGTTGCATATATACATAATTAACTAACAGTATCTATGAGTAATAACAACTATTTTTACTAATCATGCCTAGTTGCAACAAATAATAGTTTTGTAGCGTAAACATCTCTATAGATTCAAAAATATATATAATTTTCACTCAGAAGTTATACAATAATATAAATGTAATTTCTCTTAAAGCATTTAAAGAATGGAACCATTATATAAATCGTTAAAAGAATACATAGAAACCGGTGAGTATTTTACCGATGCAAGACATTGGTATAAATATAAGTATATACATCCATTCTCTCAAAGATCTTTTATTTTTATATTAAGTGTCATCATCTGCGTACTATTTGTTGGAGTTGTAATTAATATAAACTCTCTTTTCCCTTCTGTTATTCAGGTAAAATATTCTATTAGTGCTACAACCTCAGCGAATAAAACGGCACAAATAATTAGAGCTAATCAAATAAAAAATGATCCGCAAAGTTCTGTAACAGATATTTTGATAAAAAATTATGTTTTAAGCCGAGAAAAATATAGCTACACAGATTTAAAGAAACAATTTATTTTTGTAAAAAATAATTCAACTCGCATTGTGTTCAGAAGATTCTATAATTTTATGAATATAGATAATCCTTCATCACCTGTTTTGAAATATCAAAAAAATACAAAAAGAACAGCAAAAATAATATCAACTTCATACCCTAGCAAAACAAAAGCTGTAGTGAAATTTAATTCAATTGTACAAAATTCTGCTGGAGAAATTACCGAAGATATAGTCTGGCAAGCCACAATTGACTATGAAATTGATAAAATTAATCCTAATTTGCCGTCTGGTTCACGATTTAACTTCACAGTGACGGATTATCAGTTAAAACTAATAAAAGATAGAAGCCAAAAATAAAAATATGCAAAAGTTCATAACATTCGTAATATTACTATTTGTCGCTCAGTCAGCTTACGCTATTCGTGAGTCTAGGCCAACTCCAATTGATAGCAGAATAAGAGTGATGGTTTATAACCCAAATGATGTATTCAAATTCACTGGATATTATGGCTATCAAGCGAGTATTGAGCTCGCCAAAAATGAACAAGTGATAAGTATATCTATGGGTGATACAACTGCTTGGCAGATTGTACCCGCAGGAAATAGAATTTTTATCAAGCCAATGGAACAAGATGCAACTACTAATATGACACTTATAACAAATAAGCGTACATATTTCTTTGAATTATATGCCGAAGAAACATTAGATATCAGAGATCCTGGAATGGTATTTAACGTTAAGTTCTTATACCCTGACGAAGAGGAAGAAGAAGATGGCATACTCACTTTTGCATCTTCTGGAGGAATGGGGAGCTCAGGACCAGATATGTCTCACCCTGAAAAGCTTAATTTTAATTATTCAATAAGTGGGCACGAAGAAATTGCACCAATTAAGATATTTGATGATGGTGAGTTCACTTATCTACAATTCAGAGATAAAAATAACGAGATACCTGCAATCTTTGCTGTCGATGAGGAGTTAAGAGAATCTATGGTAAACTTTAGATTAGACCCTAATAATAGCAATCGTGTAATTGTTGAACAAGTTTTTCATAAACTAACACTTAGAGCTGGAAAGAAAATAGTTTGTGTGTTTAACGAATCTTTTAAACCATATTAAACTTAATTTCTACTTTGATAAAACTTCAAAAATACATCCCCTTAATAGTTTTAATAACAGTGGGTTTTGCAATATGGTTTACTGGTATATACAAATATATTAGCCTAGAAACTTTAAAGGAACATCAGAATTTCTTAAAAGACTATGTTAAAAATAATCTTATTACTGCAACACTAATATATTCTTTTCTATATTTTGTCGTTGTAAGTCTTTCGATCCCAGCAGCAACTATTATGACACTTTCTGGTGGTTTTCTCTTTGGTCAAACAATTGGTACTATCTGTGTAGTACTATCTGCAAGCTTTGGAGCATGTAGTATTTTTCTTAGCACCAAATTTGCTGCAAAAAATTCAAGCAAAAAAGAACATGGATCTTGGGTACAGAAGATGAAGGCAGGCTTTCAAGAAAATGCTTTTTCATACATGCTAACTCTTAGGCTAATTCCAATCTTCCCTTTCGTCATAGTTAATATTGTTGCAGGTATCTTACAGATAAGGTTAAAAACTTTCTTCTTTGGAACATTAATTGGGATAATACCTGGCAGCTATGTATATGTATCAGTTGGTGTTGCGATGCAAACATTATTAAATCACGATAATTTCACCCCGGAAAGCTTACTAAGCCCTGATATAATAGTTGCACTAACTGGACTAGGAATATTAGCTCTACTACCTATTATTTATAAGATTATAAAAAGAAGAACTAAGAAAAAGTCGTAGTACTGCTTTACTTATAATAAATATAGTAACTTTGTAAACTAATATTTCAGCGCACTAAGATCAAAATGTCTTATTGCCACTCCGCATTGCTTATTGCAAAAGATAACTAAATCATCATCATAGCGAGCAAAATGCGGCTATCAAGTCAGAAATTACAAATACATCCCTTATCTATAGATTGCTGCGTCCATTCGCTCCTCGCAATGACAATACACGAATATTAATACACCATAACGCCATAGCGAGCAAAATGCGTCTATCCAGTCAGAAATTACGAATACATCCCTTATCTATAGATTGCTGCGTCCATTCGTTCCTTGCAATGACAGCACACGAATATTAATAAACTCTATGAATAAACCCTAAATTACACGTTCTAAACTAAAGGAATTACTTATTCTTCAGCTCGAAATCAAGCAACCATTTCTTACGATGAAGACCGCCTCCGTAACCACCCAAATTACCGTCGCTATTGATAATACGGTGGCATGGAATAATTATTGCCAGCTGATTTGATCCATTAGCATTTGCAACAGCTCGAAATGCTGATGCTTTTCCAATAATACCTGCTTGTTCCTTATATGATCTAGTAGTTCCATAAGGAATTTTCATTAGAGCTTCCCAAGCTTTTTTCTGAAAATCAGTACCATAAATATAGATTGGTGTCTTGAAAATTTTTAACTTACCAGAAAAATATAATTGCAACTCCTCCTTAATTGATTTAATTGGCTCTGGAGCACCTGGTAATATAATCGATTTTGTCTTCAAACGCATGCGCTCAATCTCGCGCTCCAAACCTTTACGCTGAACAAACTCTAGTAAATATAGATACTTTTTATTAGCCACAGCAAGCATTGGACCAAGCGGAGAATCGATCCAAGATGCATATAAAACACTCTTGTGTTTTTTTCGATCAATTGGCGCAGCTCCCATAATTTTTGAAAATGCATCTCTAAAACCAC
>CBDBTV010000010.1:0-34801 GCA_965211855.1 Rickettsiaceae bacterium | reverse complement strand
TTTGAATCTAATCGAAAACAATCTGATAAAATAATTTTAGTTGGAGATCTTAATATCGCCCCGCATGAGCAAGATGTATGGTCAAGTCGTCAATTGAGAAATGTTATAAGCCACACTCAACCTGAACGTGAATCACTACTGTCACTAAAAAATTCTTTTGATTTTATTGATACAGCAAGGCACTTTGTCAATCTGGATGAGAAATTATATAGCTGGTGGAGTTACCGTAATAGAGATTGGAAAAAATCTAATAGAGGAAGAAGGTTAGATCATATTTGGACCAGTCGCCCACTAGAAAAACAACTAAAATCAATTAAAATTGTAAAGCAAGCACGTGACTGGGAAAAACCATCTGATCATGTACCATGCATATTAGATATAGATTGATCCAAAATGGAAATATTACCTTAAATCTACTCTCTTTCCCTAAACTCAAGTAAGAAAAAAATCACAAACACCTTTAGAAAATCTGCAATTGAAAGATGGAACTTGATCGGATGCTAAAAAATGTTTAGAAATACATAATAGCTCAGATAATAATTTTAAATATGAATAAAAACTTATTTTTACTAATAATTTCGCTACTAGCATTAGCTGCATGTGGACCATCAAGAGTAACTGAATATAACTACATAACACCAGAGAATCATAAAGTACGCAAGTGTGTTATGAAATGCCAAATTCAAAAGCAAACATGTGTTCAGAAAGAAGAGGAAATATATCAAAGATGTGTTAATAAGGCTAAGGAAAACCTATATCGCTGCCAAAAAAACTATAATGAAGTTAAAGATTATAAACACTGCCATGATAACTCAGACATTTGCTCAAAAAGCAAAATATGTGAACCATCTTATCGAGAATGTTTTAAGCTTTGCGGTGGCAGGGTTCAGCAATATACATATCCCGTTGACTGGTTAGGAAGACGAACTGGACCAAACGAATATAGCCCTATGGAATGATAGGTAATGTCTCAATTTTGTAGTTTATCTTAGTAATGATGCTTCTATCATTATTCAAATAACTTTATGATGTACTATTTCTGACTTAAAGAATAAATTGCTTTTCTGGTTAGTCTCTGACATCAAGTTCTGGAACAATTATTAATTCTGTTAGATCAATTAACTTATATCTATTGACGTATGCATAGATATTATTTAGCATAACTATGTATTTATTCAATTTATAAAAAAAGGTAAAAAATGAAGCATTTATCAAGAATCTTATTTGTATCTCTTGTACTATTATTTCAGTTTAATGTTGTAGCTAAGCCATTAGATGATAAATCTATTACAAAGCTAGTTGAGCAACTTCTTGTAAAAGAAAATGATATTCCAAATGTTAAAATTGAAGTTAAAACAAAAGATGGTGTCGTACATTTAAGTGGCACGGTTGATACTAGACTGCAAGAAAATAAGATTATTGAACTTACTTCAAGTGTTAAAAATGTAGTTGATGTAGATACTAAAGAATTAAATGTACGTAGTAGCTCTGAATTTCTTGCTGACTCACTAATTACTGCAAAAGCCAAAGGTAGAATCAAGTACTTGTCTCTAAATAAACACATATCTGAAGGCTATAACTTACATGTAGAAACAACTAATAAAGTTGTTCATATCTTTGGAGATGTAAAAGATAAAAAAGATATTTCTGCAATTAAAACTGCTATTGATTGTATTGTTTCTGTAAAAAAAGTAAATATGAATATTAAATATCAGCAGAAGAATATTGACTAGGGAATGCCTAAGCAAAATTCATTTCAATAACTAAACCTATTTGTTTAGGCAACAATTATGCAACCAATTTCTGTTTATATTCATTGGCCGTTTTGTCTTTCTCTTTGTCCGTATTGTGACTTCAATTCACATATCGCATCAACAATAGATCATGATTTATGGCTTAATGCATATAAACAAGAAATAAACTACTTCAAAGAAAAACTGTCCGGAAGACAAATACAATCAATATTTTTTGGCGGAGGCACACCATCTCTAATGCAGCCAAAAACAGTGGAAAGCATCATAGATCTGCTATCAAATATTGGATTAATATCAAGCACGACTGAAATTACACTTGAAGCAAATCCAACATCTTATGAAACAGAAAAATTCAAGGAATTTAAGTCTGCTGGAATCAATAGAGTATCTATTGGAGTTCAATCTCTTAAAGCTGAAGCGCTTAAGGCACTTGGAAGGAAGCACTCTAAGGATGAGGCAATATCAGCAATTAAGTCAGCTTCTAAAATATTTGATCGCTATTCATTTGATCTGATTTACGCTATACCAAATCAAACTCTAGAAGACTGGAAGAACGAGCTGAGTAATGCAATAGAACTTGTAAATGGACATATTTCTTTGTATCAGCTAACAATCGAAAAAGGCACTCCGTTTTATCAAATCTTTAAATCAGGACAAATGCAACTCCCTTCTAACGACTCTTCAGCCAATATGTATGAATGGACAAATGAGTTTCTAAAGGAAAAGCATTATCATAGCTATGAAATTTCAAATTACGCGCAATCTGGAAATGAATGCATACATAACCTTGCATATTGGAACTACGATGAATATTTGGGAATCGGACCCGGTGCACATAGCAGATTGCACGATAATGATTGCGTGAAGGCAGTAATGATGCTTCATAAGCCAGAGAAATGGCTAAAAAATGTTAGCCAAACAAACCATGGAATTCAAACTAATGCTTCTCTATCACAAAATGAGTTAATTGAAGAAATAGTTATGATGGGAACAAGACTGAAAAAAGGGATGAATCTCAATACATTTAGCAAGCTTACTGGTATCTATTTTGATGATGTACTAAACAAAAAGAACTTTACTCATTTCCAGAAAAATGATCTAGTTTTCAAGAATAGTACTAATTTTGGATTAACTAATTCCGGTCTACTTCTCCATAATTATCTTGTACCCAGACTGATTTCTTAATTTCTCCGCTTTCATTAATTAATTGTTAATTATTATTCCTTTACAATTTTTTATTGTATCAATCAATTAAAATTCTGGGGGAAAAGATTATGAAGATACGTTATTTAGATAGTACAGGTAATAGATTAGAATTAAGTGGTGAGATTGATAAAAACTATGTAATTGCACCAGGTAAGAAAGTTACATTTGCTGAAGGAACAAAATTTCAAGGAAAACTTATTGCCACTAATCAAAGTTTATACAACAATGAGTATATCCCTAAAACAATCGGTATGACTGTATCTGGGAAATTAGGATTAGTAGTAACTGATCCACCACCCCTACTTGAACCAGATACTGATGAAGATTCAGATTTAGATGAGTTTGATTATGGTCTAGAGAGACTAGACGATCAATATAGAAAAATACAAAATAAATTATCCGTTTTACAAAAAGAAAATATTCAACTAAAAGCTTGCATTGAACAAGCAAGAAAAAAATCTATGGAAAAGGAATCTGAAGGTGATAGGTTTGATCCGGCCGAACTACCTCCTCTAAATATTCCTCCGGAAACGCAAAAATTTCCAATTATTCATTTTCAGCCATTTTCACCGGATACAGATCTTAGCCTTAGCCCACTAGTAAGAGATGACTTATCCAGGAGTCTATCAATGGATTTTAATGCCCCTTCTCGAAGCTTTCCAGGCCCATTACCACTTATACGATCGAAGGCATTTAGCTTTTCTGATGCAATAGATGATCCAAGAGATAGTAGAGGCGTATCCGAACCAGAAGCTACTGCTACTGATCAAGTAACAGAAGATCAAGAAAAGGAGGTTGATATATCAGGCGATTCTGCCTTTTCGCGAGACAATTCTTTCTGTGGCGTTTCATGTCCTATATTATAGAGAAAATACAATATATGTAATCAATAGAAGCCTCGATTTGACACAAAGTAAGGCTTCTATTTTTCAGAACCTATTAATAGTCTTTGCTAATTAAAATTTGTATCTTATTATTTACATTAAGAAAATAATAAAGCTTTAAACATACTTTTCTATACATTTATTAGAGAAAAAATTATGCAAAAAACTATTTTGATTACTGGTTCTACAGATGGCATTGGCCTAGAAACTGCAAAAATGTTAGTTTCAATGGGACACTTTGTTTTACTGCATGGTCGTAGTTCAGCAAAATTAGAAAAAACAAAAGAAATACTCTTTCCTCTATCTAACGATAGAAAAACTGAAAGCTATTTAGCTGATTTATCAAGCATATCTGACGTAGAAAATTTTGCTCAAGAAGTAATCCAAAAACATAATAAAATAGATGTTCTGATCAATAATGCTGGCATCCTGAAAGCACCTGAGACCATAACGCAAGATGGTCTAGATGTTAGGTTTGCAGTTAATACGATTGCTCCATACCTTCTAACTCGAGAACTTCTGCCGCTGTTTGATAAAAAAGGTCGGATCATTAACTTATCTTCAGCCGCACAAGCTACCGTAGATATAGAAGATCTTGCAAAGCACAGAGGTCTAGACAATATGCCGGCTTACTCACAAAGCAAACTTGCACTAACTATGTGGTCATTCGCTATGGCGAATTTATTCAAACAAGGCCCCTCTTTTATTGCTGTTAATCCCGGATCATTACTTGCCACAAAGATGGTAAAAGAGGGGTTTGGTCTAGATGGCAATGATATTCAAATAGGTGCAAACATACTTGTTCGCATCGCTTTGGAAAAGGAATTTGCCAATGTATCAGGTAAATATTTTGACAATGATTTAGGACAATTTTCTTCTCCTCATGCGGATGCTCTTAGCTTAAAAAAATGCGAAGAAGTAGTGAGTGCTATTGAGAATATTTTAGCCAGAATACAATCTAATTGATACTCTTGAAGTCCTATAGCCCAAATAATATCTTACAATACTAAAATATGATTTTTTCTTATTACTTCTGAGCCTGAATTTGAAACTAGGGAGTTAAATTGTAAATACATAATAGTAATAATAACTCTAATTTAAAGAAGTTCATTAGAATCTTATTGCACTCAAATACTTCTAGTCTAATATATAGCTAGCCTCCGACATCAGGGTCATCTAACACCTGAATTCCACCCAAACCTGATAATTCCATAACATCTTCATCATTATAAGCATTAGAATATCCTAAGCATTTTAGGACTGATTCATTCTCTATAATCAGCGCTATTTTTTCTGGAGTTTCTGACCTTTTATTAATTTTTGATTCAGCTCCATACTGCTTTAGTAAGCTTATCATTTCAACCTGCTCTGATCGAACAGCCCAATGCAAAGCAGTATCACCCGTCTCAGGGTTAACTCTGTTCACATCAGCTCCCCCAGTAGTTAGTAGGATCTTCATCACCCGAGTTAATCCATGAAATGCAGAAAGTTCTAATGAGAGCATCTCTAAATTCTCTACAGTCAGAGTGCCTGTCTCTATCATTCTTTTTATTCCCTTTAATGAAAGCACTTTCATTAACTCAAATTCTCTTAAAAGCAATTCATTTTCTAATCTTGATGAAGTTTTTCCTATCAAATCTTCATCTTCTTTTTGTTCTATCTGTTTTGACATTACACTACTCATAATTAATTACAGATTTCAGTTTAAAGAAATTTCTCTAATTATGATAGTAATTAATAGCTTGTACGAACGGCACTGACTTGCAGCAAATTTGTTGGGAACTGTATTTTTTCTTCAGTTTGGTTATTGTGCTCTATAAAACATCTAATATAATCTTCAACAAACTCCGTATATAAATCTTTATCAATATATTTTTTAATAAAAGATACAAAAATAGCATCATTCATTTTACGAAACTCGTTAATCTTACAACCATATCTCTTCTCTTTCATACTAGCTTGCTCAATTTTAAAACCTACACTCTGAAGCAATCTTATATACTCATCGAGCCCAAACTCACTCCAGGGCTTCACAAAATTTTTAAAGCAACTCTTCCACTTATCTGTTGAGATGAGTTTAACAAAAATATTAGCACCAACCAAAGGTTTACCGGGAATTCTAACAACAAACTTACCACTTATTTTCAGAGCATTATATATATTTTGTAATGCAGTTTTCTGACGCTTAACCCAGTGTAATGCAGTAAAAGACACTATGGTATCAAATTCTTGATAATATTTGAGGTCTAGTACATTTTGTTTCTGAAATTGCAAATTACCACTAGCATAGTTTTTTTCAGCAAATCTGATCATACTATTTGATATATCAATACCAAGCACACTTCCATTTGGTACTAACAAAGCAAGTTCAGCAGAAGCTCTCCCATCACCACATCCAATATCAAGAATTTTTTCATTGCTTTCAAGACTCAAACTAGCAATTATATTTTTTGCAACTTCAAACTGATTATTTGATCCGTCAGAATAGATTTTTCCCTGAAACTCATCAATATTATTTTCTATATCTTTATTCAAATTTCAACTCCATAAATCAAATATACCAAATATATTTAGTTATAATTATAGATTGATAGAGATTCTAGCTTTGGCATCTCTGTTGATTCAATTTTAGCATTAGCACCGTAATGATTAGTCGTCGTATATTCAGCTACATCAAAATCGTAAAGTGCAAATTGTGTTAATAATAAAAATACTACAGCAATAATGGCCTTATATTTAAGCAGTACTTTCTCTATTTTATTCAGTTTAGACTTTGTGAATATATCTGATTTGATAATAGGAGTACGCCCTATTCTCTTAAGCGCCCAATCTTTTGTTAGTGTGTTCATATTTTCTGATAATAACATATTCACCTCTTTTTTTATTTTCAAAACAAATCAAATTTTTTGTTTGCTTATCGTCATAAATTTATGCTATAAAATAATTGTACAGTTTTCAAGAGGAATTTTCAAAAAAGGTATAAAATTATGAATCATGGAGGAAAAAGGGCTGGTGCTGGGCGCCCTAAAGGCCAGGGAAAATATGGGACTGCAACAAAAGCGATCAGAGTACCAGAATATTTGGTTAATGATGTAAAAGACTATTCAATGAATGGCGGATATAAAATTCCATTCTTCAGCTCAAAGGTGGAAGCTGGAAATCCATCTATTGCCGAAGACCATATAGAAGATATGCTTGATATGAATAGCTTATTAATACGTAATCCTGATACAACATTTTGCGTACGAGTTACTGGACTATCCATGATTGATGCTGGGATCTATGAAGGTGACACTCTCATAGTAGATAGTAGCATCACACCCGCAGAAGGTAAGATAGTAATTGCTGCTCTTGATGGAATGCTAACTGTAAAGCGCTTAGGCTACACAGGTGGTAAGCCTTTTCTACTACCTGAAAACGCAAATTTTGAGCCTATCCCCATATTAGAAAATTCAGAAGTTCATATTTGGGGAGTGGTAACAAATGTTTTAAGGAGTTTATAAAATATGATTTATGAAGTTGAAAACCTAAATTCAGCAAGAAAGTTTTTAATGGAGGCAAATGGTCGTATAACCCTATCAAATCCGCCTGGTAGCACACGTTATTACGGAATGAGAGTAATTGATTATATCTTTAAAACTTTAAAACAAGAATTTCCCAATAAAGTATCAGGATTCATAGTTAACGCTTACGATGATTATTCAGCCTTTACAACCGCGCGCAAACTAGGATATAACCAAATTAGATATTTAAATGTAGCGTAAATTAAGGATTTGTTCTTAAGATTAGAAAAAAGACATTTAAAGGTGGTTTAGTTTGAACCTAGATTATCTTTTAATTTGATTCTGTTTTGATATTTAGCTAAAGCACTAGTTAATGATGTATGTAAATCTATAGATAAACTATTTGCTAAACAAATTAAAGAAAACATAACATCTCCCATCTCTAGCGTTAAATTTTTGCTTTTATCATCTAAGTTAAAATCTTTTTTACCATAATTTGTTTGTAGTAAAATTTCCTTAGCAAGTTCTCCTAATTCTGAATTTAAATCAAGCAATCGGTAAATAGCTGGAGATTCTATATCAAATTCTTTACACAAATCTCCAATTTGCTTTTGAATTATCGCTAACTCTTGATTCATTATAATTTTTGCTTTTTACATTATACTTTTAGATATGTTGTAGCACGATATCAGTAAGCCTAAAAGAATTCAAGCAAATCTAGTGTAACATGATTAATAACATGTTTAGCAATGTTGTTTCTCGAACAAAGGCTTGGTTATCTATAATCCGAAGGTGTAACGTAAGTTAATAATTTATTAATACATCTGTGAAATAATTACGACTTATTTTTAGTGGTAAATGTCATGGACCCGGAAAAACTTTACAGTACCTGCGATCTAAATAATGATTTAATACCAGAAAGAGGAAAAGTAGTTGATACGGTAAAACAAAACCCAGATGCTGAAAGAATTAAAGAAAAATTAGATTATGTTGATTTAGAGAGCACTAAATCTGATAATTTATTAGGCAAAGATCTGGTAAAAAGCTTCAACTCTCAACTAGATGCAATAGTAATGAATTTGTCTCTATTATATAATACTTTTCCGAACCGTGAAATATTTCATATGGTATATGAAGTTGTTCGTTTAGTAGATCAAGATGTTGCAAAATCCATTATAAGTACTAAATCTATTTGTATGACAAAATTAAAAAATCTTGAACGAAACATGGGTTTAGTAAAAGACTTAGTTGGGTCTTTAGAAAAATTTCAGCACAATCAAATTGATCTTGTATCAATGCTTGAGTCTTTTGATACTGCTGCTATAGAAATTACTAGAGACTCAGACAATTCTGCTGTCGTAAACTCTACAATGAATGAAGTTAGCCTTGTGGAAATCCCAAATGACAGTAGCAATGATATGGAAATAGTAGGATATGTCTCTGATTATGGATTAAGTCTTGATTTATCCTTAATAGATTTGTGACCTGATTTTACATTTCTGCTAACATTAATCTGACAGAGAACTTTGATTCCACTATTTATGGCTTTGATAATAAAATATATTAATCACATTAAGAAAATAATTTAGATTATCTATTTCTTATCAATTGATTTGGATCAAAGACTGTCATAAAATTTATTAAAAGTTAATGGGGTAATTATTATGCTATATATAAATAATCAAGGTAATTTAATTGATATAGATGAAAGAACTGAAACTGAGTCACAATTAGATTTTAGTAAAGTAGAAATTGATAAATATTTAGGAAAAAATATTTATATTGATGATCCAGCTTTTAAAGCTGAAGATCTAAGCGATAGATTTATGACTTTTACTGAATTACTTGATAGTGATAATCCAGAAATAGTAAAATATAGAGAATCAAAATTCGGACAAAATGCATCGTATGAAGAATACAGAGATCTTGAAGTTAATTTAGAACAAGTTCTAGAAGGTCTTAAGGGTCTAGGGCAACCAATCGAAGAAATTTCTAAAAATATTGATGAGGTAGTGGTGAAAGCAGAGTCAGAAACACCCTTACCTGATTTAAATATTAAACCTATTCATGTTGAGTATGGTACAAAGACAACGTAAGCTCTTGCCGATCTTCCTAATCTAGAATCCTTAGAACCTACCATAAATACACAAAAATCTACTCCCTCTACAAGAATACAAAGAGCTAACAGTGCAGCAATTGATACTGTTAAACTTATTCAAGAGGAAAAAGAGAAAATAAATAAATTTAACGAAATTGATAAAGAAAATGGGGTAGCACCAAATCAAGCCCAAAATAAATTGAAAAATATTTTACAAAATTTAAGTTCTGGTGTAACTAAACTTGTTTCTGCAGTCAAAAATTTTAACTTTTCAAGTAAATTAACAAAAATTTTTAAAAACATCAATAAAGCTATTAGTAATATATTTAGAAAATCATCTAAAGACAAACAAGTTGAGCTTAAATTACCTGAAAAACCACATGAACAACTTGAAATATCAGATTTTGAAATGTCTAGTAACCTTCTTAGTCGTGAGACCACGGGACAATTAAAATATCTCAGATATTTGCAAGCAAAAAATAAAGCAAAAGGAATCGGTGTAGGAATAGAAGAACAGAAACAATTAACAAAGAGCAAACTCAATAGAAATTTACAAACAAGTAAAACAAACACAAGAAAAAGTAGTTGGTCTAGATAAAGTGCTAATTTTGTTTTTTTTGCATCTATTAGGCTTTGTTTTTTTAACTGTAAAGATCTAAGTTGATCTAACGTTTATGACTTATCTTACAGCCCTATCGGTATAATAGCTGCGAAAAATTCCTATAGGGTATTATACGAATAATAATTAAATTTAACATTTTTTGTCTTCTGAAGTGACATGCAGCGGATGTTAATTACTATAGTTAGACTAAAGTGTTGATTTTTATAAAGAATACTGACCCTGCACCAGAACATTCTTTGTTGATAAGGATTGAACTATTGCGATATCTTCTGGATCTAATTTAAAACCTTTTCTATCCAATATTTCATATACTTTTTGCATTTGATCTGTATTCCATAATACAATTGTATTTGATACAAAACTAAGGCAACTGGCTTATTCATCAGTTCTTCATAATCATTTGTTTTAAGGACCCTTGATCTGCAAAAAATACATATCTTGCAAGCACACGTCTTGATTTACCTATGTTTAGTCGTCTTCTTGAAATATAACGTAACTCTGTATCATGTAAGTTGAGTATATATGTAGTTTTTGATCATGATATGAGGTCTTATTAGACCTTTTTTATTAAAACAATATAATTATTAGTCTTGTAAATCCTTAAAATGTAGTTGGAAAGATATACCTAATAAATAGTATAATACGAATAATACTTCTGTAAATCCAGCATTATCTGTAGAACGTTCAAAAGGCCTAGATACATTCTGATTATCTAATAATCCATTTAGTACATATGCTTGCTCACTAACTGCGCACGATAAAACTTCTGTATTAAAAACACTGCATTGATCAGAAATATAAGTCAATAATTCCATTAGAACATATTACTTTTAGAAAAAACCTATACGCGGTAATTTAATAACAATGAAAATTTTCTCTGTAATCACTATAACTTTTGTACTGTCACCCACGAGGAACGAATTGACGCATTAATATAGTAGCTAGTGTCTCTTATATATATCATACTATATAAATACGAATAGGATACGTATTTCATTCGCTTATACAATGTAGTTTGGCCCTATTTATCCAAACCTAGAACATCACGCATTGAGTACAAACCTGCTTTTCTATCAGCAATCCAAGATGCAGCGTATACAGCCCCTTCAGCAAAAGCATCGCGCGAAAGAGCTTTATGACTAATAGAGATTAATTCATTATCACCTGCAAATAATATCTCATGCTCACCAAAAATTCCACCACCTCTAATGGAAGAAAATGTAATATCATCTTTTTGCCGCAAGCCTCTGCTAAAACGATCAAATACAGCATTAGCATTAAAATCAATCTTTCTTGCTTTTGCAATAGATTTTCCAACTGCCAGTGCCGTTCCAGATGGAGAGTCTTTTTTATACTTATGATGAGCTTCTATAATTTCTGCATCATAACCATTCAATATATTCGCCGCCCGGATGGATAAATCTTCAAGAAGATTTGCTCCTAAACTTGTATTTGGCGCATAAACAACAGCAATATTCTTTGCCGCATCTTCAATATAACGAAAATGCTCATTCTCAAGCGCAGTAGTTCCTATTACAATCTTTGTTGAGAATATAGAAGCATAATGCATAAGATGTTTTAAGCTTCTAGGTTTAGAAAAATCAATTATAACATCACAAGCCTGACAAGCTTTTTCAACCTTATCCTCTGTACTAGAGCTAGTGAGTTTTGCAATAAGCTCAAACTTATTATTATTCAAACTAACAACGGATTCTATAGCTTTGCCCATCCGCCCATTTGCACCGCTGATACCTACTTTAATCAGGCTCATTTCAACTCCGTATATGATTTTGCAAAATATAGCAATGGAGATTTTGTCTCATCTATAGCAATTTTACCAACTTCACCTATGAAAATAAAATGATCACCACACTCAAACTGATTATATTTTTTGCATTCAATAAAAGATATTGCGCCATTTAATAAAGGAGCATTAGAGTATTCTCCTATTCTATATTCTACAGAATCAAATTTATCTGAAATTCGACTAGCAAAATGCGTTGACAAACTAGCTTGATCACTCGATAAAATACTTACTGCAAAATGTGAAGTTTCTCTAAAAACATCAAAACTACCAGCTTCTTTATTTAAACAAAAAGAGATTAGTCGTGGTTCAAGTGAAACTGAATTAAAAGAGTTTGCTGTAAACCCCCATAATTTATCATCATAGGATGTAGAAAAAATAGTTACTCCAGTGGGGAACTTGCCAACAGCTGCCTTAAATTCTTCATTCTCCACTAACAATTCCCCATTTTTTAGCTAAAGCGCTAATAGTTCCATTACCTTTTAATTGTTTAATTGTATGATCAATATTCTTTTTTAGTTCAGTCTTTTTAGGCATTGCAATTGCAAAAGATGATCCATATTGCTTTACAGAAAAACTCGAAAGCTCTGGATATTTTGTCACAAATTTTTCAGCTTGCGACTCTTCTAAAACTAAGGCATCTAGTCTTTTATTTTTAAGCTCTTCTACAAGCATTAAATTATTAGCGAGCGCTTTTGTGCGGAAATCGTATTTTACAGACATATCATGCGCTATTAATGTCCAAATAGTGCCCAATTGCGCACCTGCAGATTTACCTTTTAAATCTTCAGACCTCTTAAACTTGTCTTCTCGGCGGAAAAGAACAGCAATCCTAGCATCAGTATATGGAACAGAAAAGGTAACGCGTTTTTGACGCTCGGGCGTCACTGACATTCCAGCAATAACCATATCCACATTATTACTAGACAAAGCTGCAAGAAGACCGTGGAATTCCATGTTTCTGAATTCTATATTCTTGCCTAGATGCTGACCTATCGCCACCATTAAATCAATATCAAAACCAACAATTTCACCATCCTGCATGAACTCATAAGGAGGATTATCTGCACTTGTCCCAACAACCCATGTATCGTCATCCCTAGAATCTCCACAGGACACAAGAATTGTTGATAAAATTATTGATAATAAAATTTTGAATTTATTCATTTCTTACACTTACATTTATGAGATACAACTAGAGATGTTAGAACTATATAGCCATGCTGTCAACTAACCTTCCTAATAAAGTTCAACAAATGCTGATAATCTTTTGGAATATCTTGTAGAAATTCCATTCTTTCTTTAGTTGTTGGATGATCAAAACTTATATAAAATGAGTGCAAGGCTTGGTGATCAATCTTCAACAATTCTTCTTTTAAATGTTCCGGGCAACCATGAATTTTACGAGAATTATTTCCATATGTTTGGTCACCAACTATTGAATGTCCTACGTGGCTCATATGAACTCTAATTTGATGTGTACGCCCAGTTTCTAATTTACATTCAACCAAACTAAATAAACCCCCATGTATTATTTCTACAACTTTATAGTGAGTAATAGCAGCCTTACCGCCACCATTCTTTAAAGTTGTCATTTTTTTTCGATCACTATTGCTGCGTCCAATTGGTATATCTATTGTACCTTCTGTTTGCTTTATCATTCCCCAAACCAGCGCTTTATACTTGCGAATAAGATTTCTTGATTCTATTTGTGCAGCAAGATCCACATGAGATTTATTATTTTTTGCTACTACCATCAATCCAGACGTCGTTTTATCTAATCTATGAACTATACCAGGTCTAATTTCACCACCAATATCTGATAAATTCTTGCTATGATATAGAAGCGCATTAACCAGAGTATCATTATGGCTCCCAGCTCCAGGATGCACCGTCATATTAGAATTCTTATTTATGACAATTAGATCCGAATCTTCATACACAATATCAAGAGGAATATTAGTTGGTTCTATATTCTCTGGCATCTCTTCAATGATATTTATCTCAACAACATCATTCTCCTTGACCCTTGAAGATAAATTCGAAATAATCTTGTTATTCAGAACGGCTTGGTTATTTTTAATTGCTTTTTGAATTTGACTACGAGTAGATTCCTGGCACAATAGGCTTAGAGCTTTATCTAGTCTTTGGCTGTTTAAATGCTCAGGAATTTTATATTTATAGGTTGTCATCTTAAAATATTTATATGGATAAATTACAAGAAAAATTAAACCAATTAAAATGGCTTCAGCATGCTGGAATAGAATATTATTGTTCTGAGAAAAAAGATAGTAAAAATTCTCTAATGAACAAACTAAAAGAAACGTCCAAAGATAATTCTCAGTATAAAATGACAAATATTACTATTAATAAAGCAAAATCAGAAACGAAAAAGCAACCTTCTAACATCAAAGAAAATGAAGATCTGACATCCAATATTGCTAAAGCAAGAAAACTTGCCGAAAGCGCTACAAGTTTGCAGGATCTAAAAACTATTGTTAAGAATTTTGATGGATGTGCTTTGAAAAACTTTGCAACAAATACTGTTTTTTGTGATGGTCAGTCAGATGCAAAAATACTTCTTATTGGCGAAGCACCTGGAGCAACTGAAGATGAGAAAGGTATTCCGTTTTGTGGAGAAAGTGGAAAACTACTTGATAAAATGTTGAATACTATTGGTCTTGATCGTGAAAAAAATGTCTATATCACCAACACGATCTTTTGGAGGCCACCGGCAAACAGAAGACCAACACCTGAAGAAATCAAAATATGCAAACCTTTTGTTGAAAAGCATATTGAATTACTTTCTCCAAAAATGATTATACTGATCGGAGGAACGGCAACTACTGCACTTCTTAGTAAAAAAGAAAGCATCTCATATATTCGCAAAAATTATTACTCCTATACGAATCAATATCTTAAAAAGCCGATCTTTACAGCAGCGTTGTTTCACCCAGCTTTTCTTCTTAGGTCTCCATATAAAAAGAAAGATACATGGTATGATCTTCTCAAAATCCGCGACTATATAGAAAAAGAAGGGATTATTTAATTTGCACACATAATAAAAACAACCTTTTTAAGAAATCTTCTACACCCCATAAGTAAAATCAATTGCTCCAATATTTTCTACCTCATGTGCGCTATCATATATTAGATATTGACCATCTCTTCCTATAAAACAAGATATATTTTCATCATAATGGTATAGGAAAAAGCCAATTTTAGTTTTCAAAATAAAATCCTGCATTACGCTGTTTAATCTCATCAAGAATGGCATCTCGACTGTAGAGTCAATTATCTCATAATTCAAACTCCTTGCTTGATCCTCACTAATTCTACATTTCATACTTTCCCTCCGAAATCTTAGACACTGCTAATTAATTATACAGAAAAGTCTACAATTACCAAACTTAGCCTCCCATCTTGTATACAACACAAATATCAAGAAAAGACTTAACCCAATTGTTTTAGTTGCAATGCTAATACGAAATCAAATAGGATTAATAGTTGATGGAATAATTCCAATTTTCAACTAAATATTATGGAAAGATAAATATGAATGATGAATTTGCTGAACTTAAAATAAAAGATAAAACCGTAAAACTTCCAATAAGAAAAGCTTCAATTGGACCGAATGTAATTGATGTTACAAAACTATATGGTGAAACAGGCTACTTTACTTACGATCCTGGATTTATGTCCACCGCATCTTGTACATCCTCTATTACATTCATTGGAGGAGGTGAGGGAATACTTAGGCATAGAGGATATGAAATTAAGGACTTAGCTGATAACAAAGATTTTCTTGAAGTATCTTACTTACTATTCAACGGAGAACTTCCTAATAAAACTGAATATGCGGATTTTAGAAAAAAAATATCACATCACTCGATGGTTAACGAACAGACACGCAATATCTTTGGGGCATTCAGACATTCAGCTCATCCAATGGCAGTCATCCTTTCAGTTGTTGGTTCACTGTCTGCTTTTTATCACGATACAATAGATATGAACACCCCGGAAGGAAGGGAGCTTTGTGCTATTAGAATGATAGCAAAAATGCCTACAATTGCAGCAATGACTTATAAATATTCAATGGGTCAAGCGTTTGTTTATCCAGATGAAGATCTATCTTTTACCGAGAACTTCCTATATATGATGTTTGGAGCACCAAACAAAAAATTCAAACAAAATAACGTAATTTCAAAAGCGCTCGATAAAATATTTATCTTACATGCCGACCACGAACAAAACGCTTCAACCTCTACTGTCAGAACTACTGGCTCATCCGGCCCTAACCCTTTTGCATGCGTTAGTGCAGGTATTGCATCACTTTGGGGACCAGCGCATGGAGGCGCAAATGAAGCAGTAATTCGAATGCTAGCGGAAATTGGATCTGTTGAAAATATTCCGAAATTCATTGAAAGGGCAAAAGATAAGAATGATCCTTTCAGACTTATGGGATTTGGTCATAGAGTATACAAAAACTATGACCCACGCGCTGCTGCACTAAAAGATACATGTAGAGAAGTTCTTGAAGAACTAGGTCAGCTTAAAAACAACCCAATGCTTGCTATTGCTATGGAACTTGAAAAGATAGCATTAAATGATCAGTATTTTATAGATCGTAAATTATACCCTAATGTTGATTTCTATTCTGGTATTATCTACAAAGCTCTTGGAATTCCGCCGCAAATGTTTACCGTATTATTTGCTGTAGCAAGAACAGCTGGCTGGGTTTCTCAATGGAAAGAGCTGTGGGAAGATCCTGAATTCAAAATAACAAGGCCTCGCCAATTATACACCGGACACGTTTCTAGAAAAGTTTAATATCGGGAGATACTGCAACATAAGTTTTATGTTGCAGTATTATTATAATATATTTTTGCCCCCTATCAATTTTGGAATTGACAAGACTAGTTCTAAGGTTTAGAAACACCCTCTTAACCAGTCAATTAGGATAAAGTTATGGTAAATAAAGTATCACAAATATTGTCTATTGTTGTTGTTATGTTTTGTTTTAATGTAATTGCTGCAGCTAAATCTACAGAAAGTAATATACTTCAAAGCAAAACCAAAAAGACAAAAACATTCTCAAATAATTCTATAAATCAAATATCTATCTCACCATATGCTGGAATAAGGCATGATTTTCTCCAATGGTCTTTTGGCGACAATGATATTCCCAAATTATCAGAACTAACTTGGAAAAATAAAATTGCTGAAATTGGAGTTGAGATACTAACTGAACCAACACATGGTCAATTTAATTTCATGGGGTTAGTAAAATATGGAAAAATACTAGATGATAGTGAAAATCAAGATTCAGACTGGGATCAAATGGGTGAGTTTTCTAGAACCTTTTCAAAGGTTAAAGGAAATACCTTTGATATATCAGGTGCAGTTGGAATAAGCCAAGATAGATTTGCTAAATTTCCATATGCTTTAGTTACGCATTATTTTGGTTTTGATTATAACTATAGCAACAACAGACAACACGGGATATTAAGTACAATTGATCGAATACCATTTACTCCTATAAATCTACCTACTGGACAAATTGTTCCAAAATCAAAACTTATATCAACCTATAAGTACCATAACTTAGCTCCATGGTATGGTATAAATCTTCATTATAAATTAAATGACAAATTAAGTTTTGCACCTTTTATCAAAGCGTATATCTTTGGATATAGAGCTGAAGCAGATTGGATTTTACGTGATGATTTTGCGCACGATCCTAGCTTTAAACATAAAGTATTTGGAGCTGGTCTAAGTCTTGATGCAAAGCTACTCTACAAAGCAACAAATAACCTAGATATTTTTGCAAATGTAGGAATAAAGAGATTTGCCTTAATTAATGGAACGGATACAACGTTTCTTAGTAATGGAGACTCTAATTCCCGCAAGCTAAAAGATCTTAAAATACTGACGAAAACTTTAAGTATTGGCGCAAAATATAAGTTTTAAGCTTATTGTCCGCACGACATTTAATAGATTTATGAAAAAGGATGCCATTTACTAATGTAGGCATCCTTTTTTAATGATCTTCACAGATTATATTTTTCTAATACTATAGTAGATATAGCTGTCATTATTTATCGTTATTTATATGCTTTTCCTATACTGGCTGGATGTTTTAGTGTAGAGTTACAAAATGTTGCTGAAACAAAAACAAACCTCATATACTAGGTTTTTTCATCTATCTTCCAGCTATTCTTCTGAGATAAAACCCCAAGACATTTTATTTTCGATGATACAAGCTAATTAGTATAATTTTTAGTTCTAGCCTAATTACAAAAACATAAAACTAGCCAGTTAATAATATCTAATAAACAATATTACATTTGAGCTTCAGAAAGCTAAATAAAAAAAGACACTCCACACTGGGAATGTCTTTTTTCAGTTTCAAACTAAAAGTTTAGAATTACTTTTCTTCTTTTTTAGCAGCAGCTTTCTTAGGTGCTGCTTTTGTCGCTGCGGTTTTAGCTTTAGTAGCTGTGGCCGTAGATTTCTTTGCAGCTGCTGGCTTAGCAGCTGCAGTTTTCTCAGCTGTTTTTGCTTTAGTAACAGCAGCTGCCTTAGGAGCTACTGCCTTCTTTGGAGCGGCTTCTTTCTTAGCTCCACCCGAAATACTTTTCACACTTTTAGCTAATCTACTCACTTTTCTTGCAGCAGTATTTTTCTTGATAAGCTTTGCAGATACACCTTTCATAATTTCAGATTGAGCTTCAACTAATGCTTTATTAGCTTCTTCTGAAGAACCTGCAGCAACAGCAGTAACTACTCTCTTAACAAAAGTCTTGATACGACTTTTTCTATTTTTATTAATAGCAGTCTTTCTAACTGTTTTTCTAATTGCTTTTTTTGTAGCTGAATGATTAGCCATACGTTAAACCTTATTCTTGTATTTCTTGTTCAGTTAAATTTTCTATTTTTGGAGTCATGCAACCTTTAGCAGCAACATCTCTCTCAAACAAACTCAATATATGCAATAGGGGCTCTATCACCATATCTAAAACCAGCCTTAACAACTCTTGTGTATCCACCTGGACGTGATTTATATCTAGTAGCTAACACTGACATTAATTTTTCTGCAGCTACTTTATCTTTAATGCGTGAGATAATATCTCTTCTTGCAGATAAAGTCCCTTTTCTTGCTTTTGTAACTAGTTGCTCAATATAAGGACGAAGCGCCTTTGCTTTAGCAACAGTAGTTTTAATCTGCTCATTCATCACCAAAGAAACAGCCATATTAGCAAACATTGCCTTTCTATGTGATGAAGTCCTATTTAATTTTTTTCCTTTTATCTTATGACGCATTTTATTATACCTAAATATTCAAACTATTTTGTCCGCAAAAGAGTAATTTCTCATTTACCCACAAAGTTTTCTTAAATTTTATTTTTTAAAGCTAACCAAAGCTAAAACTGATCAATATGGATCTTCATATTTTTTAGCTAACTCCTCAATATTTTCAGGAGGCCAACCAGTAATTTCCATACCGAATTTTAAATTGAATTTTGAAAGAACATCTTTAATCTCATTTAGAGACTTCCTGCCAAAATTCTGTGTTCTAAGCATTTCTGCTTCAGTTTTATTAACAAGATCGCCAATATAAACTATATTATCATTTTGCAGACAATTTCTAGATCTTACAGAAAGCTCAAGCTCATCAACTTTCTTAAGTAGAATTGGATTATATTCCAGCTCTTCTTTTGCTTCTTGCTTCTCTTCCTCTTCTTCTTCAAATGTTACAAATAATTGTAGTTGATCTTGCATAATTCTAGCAGATAGTGCTATAGCCATTTCTGGAGTAATTGAAGCATCAGTTTCAATATTCATGATCAATTTATCATAATCTGTAACTTGTCCAACACGCGTATCTTCGACCTTATAAGAAACTTTTTTAACAGGACTATATAAAGCGTCAATTGCTATTACACCAATTGGATAATCTTGCTTATTACTTCCAGCTGGAACATAACCTCTACCAACTTCACAATAAAGTTCCATTTCTAAATCAGCATCTTTTGATAATGTGCAGATATGCTGATCAGGATTCATAATTTCAACATCTGTTCCTGTTTCAATCATTCCAGCAGTAACTACGCAAGGACCCTTTGCGTTAATTCTAACCGTCTTTTTCTCAGCTGTATGCATCTTAACTGCAACTTTTTTCAGATTAAGAATGATATCAACCACATCTTCCTTAACACCAGCTTTTGCAGAAAATTCATGCTCAACTCCAGGGATCTTAACTGCAGTAATTGCAGCACCTTGAAGAGAAGATAATAAAATTCTTCTTAAAGCGTTACCTAATGTTAAACCATAACCACGCTCAAGCGGTTCAATCTTGATATTAGCTACATTGCTTTCATCATTTGCACCATCATATATGATTTTTGATGGCTTGATTAATGAATTCCAATTCTTATTAAGTAATGACATATATTTGTTCCCTAAATCTCTTAAATATCTCGACTAAGCAAGAAAAAAACTAGCATCTTCTTCTTTTTGGTGCTCTACAACCATTATGAGCAACACCGGATACATCTGTTATTGAAGTAACGACAAAATTCTGACTAAAAACAGCTCTCATTGCAGCTTCTCTTTGTGATCCAGCTCCTTTAACTTTAATAGAAACTGTCTTTAATCCATGCTCTTTTGCATCTTCTGATGCTTTATCCATAGTAACTTGTGCTGCATAAGGAGTAGCTTTCTTTGCACCTTTAAAACCATGTGCACCAGCAGTAGAACCAGCTATCACATTACCCTGAACATCAGTAACTGTAATTATTGTATTGTTAAAAGTTGCCTTAATATGTACAACTCCAAGAGTAATATTTTTCTTTTTCTTTTTAGCTTTATTTGTCGGACTCATTATTTAATCTCTAATATTATTTCTTCTTACCAGCAATTGCTACTGCCTTACCTTTTCTTGTTCTAGCATTAGAATGTGTATTTTGACCACGAACAGGTAATCTTCTAATATGTCTTAGACCTTCATAAGTACGCAGGTCTTTTTTCTTTTTAATGTTAAGACTCACTTCACGTCTCAAATCACCTTCTACTTGAAAGTTCTTTTCGATTTCAGTTCTCAGCTTAACAAGTTCCTGATCATCAAGATCTTTCACTCTTTTATCTTCTGACAGTTTTGTATTTTTACAAATTTTTTGAGCAGCAGTCAGTCCAATACCGAAAATGTATGTTAAACTAATTACTAATCTCTTATTTGGTGGAATATTAACACCCGCAATCCTTGCCACAAAAATTTCTCCAACTTTTTAAAATATTAGAACAGAATAATATAAAAATATTTGACAAAGTCAAATCTTTTTTACAATTGAGGCCACTTGTTCGGCGACCTTTTCCTTAGACTCTCCACCGTGAACGGTAAAGAATCTTCCTTTTTCTTTATAGTATTCGATCATAGGCAAAGTATTTTTTCTATACTCTTCAAGCCTTGACGCTATTGTATCTTCATCATCATCTGAACGCTCAACAAATTCTGTAGAGCCACATACATCACAAACACCTTCTTTTTTTGGTTTGTCAAAATATTTATTATATAATTTATTGCAAGAAGCACATGAAATTCTCCCTAAAATTCTTTTAGTTACAATTTCATCAGAAACATCAAAAAATATAGTACTAATATTTGCATCAATATTTTCTATAAAATATTCGGCCTGCTCAAGATTTCTTGGATATCCATCCAAAATACACCCATCTTTACATGCGTCTGACAGAATAAATCTTTTAACAAGCTGATTTACTAAATCACTTGGGACTAATTTACCTTCACTCATATATTTAGCAAGCAGCTTTGAATCTTTATCATCCTCAAGAACCATTTTTCTTAAAATGTCTCCTGTTGAAATATGCGGAATTGCCAACTCTTCTGAAAGAACAGCTCCTTGCGTACCTTTACCTGATCCTGGTAGCCCTAATAAAATTATTATATTTTTTATCATTTGTCTTTTAACCTCATTTTCTTAACTAGTCCCTCATATCTAGAGCTAAATAAATGCGTCTGGATCTGTGTGAAGGTATCAAGGACAACGTTAACAACAATCAAAAAACTAGTTCCACCAAGAGCAAAAGCCATTGAATATTTATTCATCAAAAGCTCAGGAACTATACAAACAAATGATAGATACATGCTACCTACAACTGTCAAACGCGTTAGTAGATAATCAAAATACTCAGCTGTATTCTTACCCGGTCTTCTACCAGGAACATATGCACCATTTTTTCTCAAATTATTAGCAGTGTCTTCTGAATTAAACACTACTGCAGTATAGAAAAAACTAAAAAACACAATTAAGGCTATATATGACAGTATAAATAGCGGTTTGCCATGACCTAAATATCGCGAAATTGTTCCCATAAGTTCTGAATCATTACCAGAAAACCCTGAAATAGTTGTTGGAAACAAAAGCACGGAACTTGCAAAAATAGGAGGAATCACACCTGAAGTGTTTAATTTTAATGGCATGTGAGTCGAATCACCACCATAAATTTTGTTTCCAACCTGACGTTTTGGATATTGTACTAATACTTTACGCTGCGCACGCTCAAAATAAATAATTGTAATAATCATAGCAACTACACCGGCACAAATAGCCATCACAACTACTGGTGACATTGCTCCTTTACGAGATAATTCAAACATACTAATGATAGCACTAGGCAAGCCAGAAACAATACCAATGAATATAATCAGTGATGTACCATTACCAATACCCCGGGCTGAAATTTGTTCACCGAGCCACATTAAAAACATAGTACCTACTACAAGTGTAGTAATTGTCGAAATTTTAAATATTAAAGGCGCAATAATAACTACTGGACCATGAGGAGTTACTGTTGCCTCAAGACCGACCGTAACACCATAAGCCTGGAATGAAGCAAAAAGAACTGTTAAATATCTGGAAAGTTGATTGATCTTGCGACGCCCAACTTCACCATCTTTCTTCATCTCTTCAAGAGGTTTATAGGCAATTGTCATTAATTGAATTACAATCGAAGCTGTAATATACGGCATGATTGCCAAAGCAAATATAGACATTCTCTCTAGCGAACCACCAGAAAGCATGTTAAACATTCCTAGTATCCCGCCTTGGCTTCTCTCAGCTAAACTTGCAAGAGCAACAGAGTCTATGCCAGGAATAGGAATAAACGAACCAATTCTACAAACAACCAAAACACCCAGGGTGAATAAAATTCTACTACTAAGTTCGCCTTTTGATTTTTGCATTACGATATTCTTTTATTAAAGTATTTTTCCACCAGCTTTTTCTATAACGGATTTTGCACTAGCTGAACAAGCATCTAGTTCAATTGTAAGCTTATGTTCAATTTTTTCTACACCACCAAGTAGTTTCACTGGAGTTTTAGTGCTTTTGATATATCCAATAGATACTAAAGTGTCTTTATTAATATTCTTTGTAGCATCAATACGCTTCATACCAATCAAAACTTCAATATCTGCAACACTTATTGCTGTATAATCTACAGATTTAGAGCAATTAAAACCTCTTTTAGGTAATCTCTTAATAAGCGGCATTTGTCCACCTTCAGTCTTGATTGCAACACCTGATCTTGACTTCTGACCTTTCACGCCTCTACCACAAGTTTTGCCTGTACCACTACCGATACCTCTACCAACTCTTTTCCTTGGCTTTTTTGAACCTGGGACGTTAAATAATGTATTTAATTTCATATCCTTCATTACTCTATTTATACAGCCTCGACACTAACTAAGTGCTTAACTTTTTTTACCATTCCTCTGATAGATGCAGTATCTTCAAGCACTCTTGTTGCATTAATCTTATTCAAACCAAGACCAACTAAAGTCTTTTTTTGATCAGAACAGCGACCAATTGGGCTACCTATTTGAGTAACTTTGATTTGATTGCTTGCCTTTGCTTTAGTTTTAGCTTTTGCTTTTTCTTTAGTCATATCAGTATTTATCTTTACTTATTATTTTTACTCAGATTTTTCTGAATTCACAGATAGTTCAGTTAAATTTTTTCCTCTTCTATCAGCAATATTTTTTGGTGATCTAAGATTTCTTAAAGCGTCAAAAGTTGCCGCAATCATAGCATTAGGATTAGAAGAACCTAAAGACTTAGCAACAATATCTTCAACTCCTAGGCGACCAAAAATAGATCTTAATGGGCCACCTGCAATAACTCCTGTACCTGGAGCTGCTCTTCTTAAAATTACTTTAGCTGCTCCACTTTTACCTATAATATCGTGGTGAATTGTTCTACCTTGATATAAAGGAACAGAAATCATGTTTCCTCTTGCATCTTTTGTTGCTTTAGCACGTGCCTCAGTAACCTCTTTGGCTTTTCCGTTACCATAACCAACTTTTCCATTTTCATCACCGACAACTACAATTGCTGCAAAAGAAAAGTTACGCCCACCTTTTACAACCTTCGTTACTCGGTTAACGTGCACTAAATCTTCAACTATTAAATCATTGCTTTTGGAATTTTTAGACATTTGCTTTCTCTATTAAAATTGTAGTTTTTTTCTTGCTTCATCAGCAAGCGCTTTAATAACACCATGATATTTGTGACCACCTTTATCAAAAGCCACAAGCTTTATTGATTTCTCTTCAGCACGATCAGCCAAAAGCTTACCAACTTTTACCGCAAACTCAACGTTACAATTAGATTTTGCTGGCTTTCTGATTGACTTATCAAGTGTTGATGCAGCCACTAAAGTTTTAGAAGTTGAATCATCAATAATTTGAGCATAGATATGACGGCCAGATTTAAATACTGAAAGTCTGTTCCTATCAGAAATTCTTCTTAATTTAGTACGTACTCTATCTCTTCTTTTTCTAAAAACTGGATTATTTGCACTCATATTCTACCTAAAACTAACCTTTTTTACCTTCTTTTCTCTGTACGTACTCACCTTTACGTCTTATACCTTTACCTTTATAAGGCTCTGGTGGTCTTTGACTACGGATTGTTGCAACATACTGACCAAGCTTATGCTTATCATGTGATTCAAGCAGAATTACCGTTTGCTTTGGAGTTTCTACTTTAATTCCCTCAGGAATTTCTATTTTTGTGTTGTGACTTTTACCTAGAGTAAGATTTAAATACTTACCCTTAACGGCTGCTCTATAACCAACACCATTAACTTCTAACTCTTCTTTAAAGCCGTCTTTAACACCAACAACCATTCCGTTAATAATGCTTCTAGCAGTACCCCACATTGCTTTTGCCTCTGCAGAATCATTCAAAGGCTTCACTGTTATTTGCGAATCTTTATACTCAATCGCAATGAAACCAGAAAATTCTTTTTCAAGTGATCCTTTTGGCCCTTGAACTTTTACAAGAAGACCAGAAACCTCAACTTTTATATCATCAGCAACTTGTACTGGTAATTTACCTACTCTTGACATCCTTATACTCTAAAATACTTTACAAATTACTTCGCCACCAACATTAAGCTTTTTAGCTTCTCTATCAGACATAACACCACGCGGTGTAGATAGAATGTGGATTCCCATATTATTATAATATCCTGGAAGATCTGCTATTGCAGAATACATTCTCTTACCAGGCTTTGAAACTCTATGAATTTCACTAATAGCTGGATCTCCTATACGTGAATATTTTAGAGAAACATCAATGACCCCTTTCGCATCATCTTTAGTATAACCAGCAATGTAACCTTCCTTCACTAAAACATCAAGGACCGCACATTTCAATTTTGAAGCAGGCATAACTACTGAAAGTAATCTACTTTTCTGCCCATTTCTAATTCTTGTTAGCATATCTGCTATATTATCTGACATCGTCATTTTAATGTACCTAAATCTATTCTTTTATCTTACCAACTAGCTTTAATAACACCTGGAAGCAAACCCTGCGCAGCCAGTTCTCTAAGCATATTACGAGATATGCCCATTTTACGGTGATACCCTCTAGGGCGACCTGTTAATGCACATCTATTTCTCACTCTATTTTGAGCAGAATTTCTTGGCAACTTCGCCAACTTAACAACAAGATCAAATCTTTCTTCTAAAGGTAGATCTTTCTTCATTACTGCAGACTTCAGCGCCTTTCTCTTATTAGAAAAAGATTTTACTAATCTTTTTCTTTTTTCATTTCTTTGTCTAGATCCAATTTTTGCCATATCTTAGCTTTCTTTTTAAAAATTAATTATAGAATGGAAGGTCAAAACCTGAAAGTAAGGCTTTCGCTTCTTCATCCGTCTTTGCAGTAGTAACAATAGTAATGTCCATACCGCGCACTTTATCAATCTTATCGTAGTTGATTTCAGGGAATACTATTTGTTCTTTAATACCAAAAGTAATATTACCTCTACCATCAAAACTCTTAACCGACAGACCTCTGAATTCTTTTACCCTTGGAAGAGCAACTATAACAAGCCTCTCAAGAAATTCATACATTCTATCTCTTCTAAGAGTCACTTTGCAACCAAGCTTCATACCTTCACGTAGTTTAAATGTTGCAATAGATTTCTTAGCGTAAGTTGTATAAGGCTTCTGACCTGTGATTGCCGTCATATCATTAATCGCATGATTGATCACTTTTGAATCGGAAACAGCATCACCTACACCCATATTAACGACAACCTTTACTAATTTCGGCATCTGGTGCTTATTTGAATACTTAAACTGATCTTGTAAGCTTTTTGTAATCTGCTTATTATAAAGATCTTTAAATCGTGACAACATTACTTCTTACCTTCTTTAGAAATTATTTCACCTGATTTTTTGGCAATTCTAACTTTTTTACCATCTTCAAGCGTCTTATAACCAACCTTAGTGATCTCATTAGTTTTTGGATCTATATGACTCACATTCGATACATGAATCGGTAGCTCCTTCTGAATAATACCACCTTCACTTGTTTGACTTGGTTTTGTGTGCTTTTTAGCTAAATTCACTCCTGATACAACAACTCTGTTTTCAGCTGGCATTACCTTAATAACATCACCAACTTTACCTTTGTTTTTACCAGTTATAACTTGAACCTTATCACCTTTTTTTATTTTTAGCTTATGCATTTAAATCACCTCTTCAGCAAGAGAAATTATTTTCATAAATCCTTTTCCACGGAGTTCCCTTGGAACAGGACCGAACACTCTAGAACCAATTGGTTCATTTTGTTTGTTTACTAATACAACTGAGTTTGAATCAAACTGAATTGTACTCCCATCAGGTCTTTTTATCTCTTTTTTAGTACGAACGATAAGAGCTCTATGGACCTCACCTTTCTTAACTTTACCGCCAGGAATTGCAGATTTTATTGAAACAACTATTACATCGCCACAACCAGAAATCATGCGACCAGAGCCGCCAAGCACCTTTATACACATCACTTTTTTAGCACCTGAATTATCTGCTACCTTAAGGACGGTCTGCATCTGAATCATAATTTATATCTTCCAAATATATACAATATTAAACAAAGGATAACATACAGAAATTAATCAAAAAGTCAATGACTTAATCTTCGATCACCATCCAAGATTTAGTCTTGGACATCGGTCTACATTCCTGAATTCTTACCTTATCACCTACTTTACACTTGCCTTTAGCATCGTGCGCTGCATATTTTGCAGACTTTCTTACTGTCTTTTTATATAAAGGATGTCTGAATGTTCTTTCAACCTTTACAGAAACAGTTTTATCATTTTTTGCACTTGTCACAGTGCCTTGTAAAATTCTTTTAGGCATTTGACTTATACTCCAGCTTTTCTTTTATTTAATTCAGTATTTACTCTTGCGATATCCTTTCTAACTTTAGCAAATCTGCTTGTGTTAGTAAGCTCGCCTAAAGTTTTCTGAAATCTCAAATTAAAAAGCTCTTTCTTTAAAAAAGCAGACTTTTCAACTAATTTTTCAACGCTAAGACCCGCTAACGCCTCTGATGTAAATTCTGACTTACTTTTCTTACTCATATCTCTGTACTATTTTAGTTCTTACCGGTAATTTAGCAGCCGCAAGCTCAAGAGCAGTTCTTGCCACCGCCTCGCTTACACCTTCAATCTCAAAAATAATTCTTCCAGGCGAAACTCTCACAGCGAAATATTCTGGAGAACCTTTACCTTTACCCATACGTACTTCATTAGGCTTTTTAGAAACTGGTAAATCAGGAAATATTCTGATGAAGAATCTTCCTTGCCTTTTCATATGCCTTACAGCCGCACGACGAGCTGCTTCAATTTGTCTTGCTGTAACGCGAAGACCATCAATTGATTTCAAACCGAAAGAACCAAAGCTAAGCATTGTTCCAGCTTTAGACTTTGAAGCAACTCTTCCTTTATGAGCCTTTCTAAATTTTTGCTTTTTTGGAGCTAGCATTTTCTATATCCACTAAATTAAATTACAAATTATCTTCTGTTTTTCTGGCCAAAATCGCCTTTATAAACCCAAACTTTAATACCAATTACACCATAAGTAGTGTTTGCTTCAGCAGTACCATAATCAATATCAGCACGAAGTGTATGAAGCGGCACTCTGCCTTCTCTATACCACTCAGTTCTTGCTATTTCAGCACCACCTAAACGACCAGAACAAGCTACCTTGATTCCTTTAGCACCTTGCTTAAAGCTATTTTGAATCGCTGTTTTCATGGCTTTTCTAAAAGAAACACGGTTTTCCAATTGCTGTGCAATCGTTTGCGCAATAATATTTCCATCAACACCAGGCTTCTTAACTTCATGAATATTGATGAATACTTCAGTAGAAGCAATTTTTTGTACATCCTTCTTGAGTTTCTCGATATCAGAACCACTCTTACCAATAATCATCCCAGGCTTTTTAGCATGAATGTTTACTACAATACTATTACTTGGTCTTTGAATCACAACACGACTCACTTGAGCAAGCTTATATTTTTTCATAATCAAAGATCTAATCTTAAGATCTTGCTGTAGCTTTTGGGCATAGTCCTTTTTCTCTGCATATAAAACAGATTCCCAACCTTTGAATAATGTTGGCCCTACTCTGAAACCATGTGGGTTTACTTTTTGTCCCATATTACTTCTCCTCTCTTTCGGATACTGTTATATACAAATTACTAAATGGCTTATTGATTCTAGCACTTCTACCTCTAGCTCTCGCTCTTACTCTTTTCATTGTAATAGAATTACCAACAGTAGCTGAAGTAACAACTAGATTATCAATATCAAGCCCCATATTATTCTCAGCATTCGCTATAGCTGACTGCAGACATTTTTTAACATCAACAGCTATACGCTTAGGAGAAAAAGTTAACTGCACTAGTGCATCTGATGCCTTCATATTTCGAATCGATGCAGCAACTAAGTTTAACTTTTGTGCACTCGTTCTAAGGCGTATAATTGAAGCTTTTGCTAATAAATTACTCATTTTATCCTATACCTTATTTTCTTTTCGCTTTTTTATCTGCGCCATGACCATAGTAGGTACGGGTTGGAGCAAATTCACCTAGTTTACGACCTACCATTTCTTCTGAAACCGCAACTGGAATAAACTTATTACCATTATGTACAGCAAAAGTATAACCAACAAATATAGGAAGTATTGTTGATCTTCTTGACCAAGTCTTTATTACTTCCTTCTTGCCAGTTTCCATAGCATTTTGCACTTTCTTTAGCAAGTGGCCATCTACAAATGGGCCTTTCCATACCGAGCGTGACATAATTTTTTCCTACTATTTAGTTCTTCTTCTTATAATAAATTTATTTGTAAGTTTATTCTTACGAGTCTTCTTACCTTTAGTTGGCTTACCCCATGGAGAAACTGGATGACGACCACCTGAAGTTTTACCTTCACCACCACCATGTGGGTGATCTACAGGGTTCATCGCAACACCTCTTACATGAGGACGCTTACCAAGCCATCTACTTCTACCAGCTTTACCAATTATTGTATTTTTTCTATCAGCATTAGATAATGTACCAATTGTAGCCATACATTCTAATGGAACCAACCTAACTTCACCTGAAGCCAGTTTAATCTGTGCATAGCCAGAATCTTTACCAACCAAACTTACTGATGTACCAGCTGATCTTGCAAGCTGACCTCCCTTTCCAGGTTTCATCTCGACATTATGTACAATAGTACCAACTGGGATATTTTTCAGTGGCAAACAATTACCAGCTCTAATATCAGCATCTGGACCAGACATAACCTTATCACCAGCTTTCATTTTCGCTGGGGCAAGAATATATGAGTAAACACCATCATCATACTTAATAAGCGCAATATAAGCTGATCTATTTGGATCATATTCAATACGCTCAATTGTCGCTGGGCAGTTTAGTTTACTTCTCTTAAAATCAACCATTCTATATAGTCTTTTGTGACCACCACCTCTGTGACGAGAAGTCATTCTTCCTAAATTATTTCTACCACCTGATTTAGTAAGACCTTTAGTAAGAGCTTTATGAGGCTTACCTTTCCATAGATCACTCTTATCAACACGTACTAAACCTCTTTGCGAAGGAGTAGTTGGATTATATTTCTTTAAGGCCATTATTTAATACCTCCAGCTAAATCAATTGTTTGATCTTTTTCTAAAGTAACAACAGCTTTTTTAGTATCAGCTCTGCGACCTAAAAAACCTCTAAATTTCTTCACTTTACCTTTTTGATTTGAAATATTTACACTTACAACTTTCACACCAAAAATCTCTTCAATTGCTTTCTTTACTGAAGATTTAGTAGCTCTAGAAGAAACTTCAAAAACATACTTACCAAACTCACCAAGAATAGTAGATTTCTCAGTAATAATTGGAGTTTTAATTAAATCATATTTATTTTTAGCTATCATTACTTCAACCTCTCTTCTAAAAGCGCCAATGCATTTTTAGATATTAAAACATGGTCACTACTAATAATGTCATACACATTTGCACCAATGGCTGGAACTACATTTGTGTTTACTGCAGATGCCGCTGATAGTTTCAAATTATTATCTATAACATCACCATCAATAACAAAAAACTTGCCTGGACCAAAATTAGATAGAGATTTAATTAAATCTGAAGTCTTTGCTTTCTTCATACTAACTGAATCAACAACATGCAGCGCACCTTCAGACTTTTTAACAGAAAGAGCATGTCTTAAACCTAACTTTCTAACTTTTTTCTGCAACTTAATATCATGAGATCTAACTTGCGGACCATGAGCAATACCACCACCACGGCGCTGAACGCCTCTTGCATTACCTTGTCTTGCGTTACCTGTGCCTTTTTGCTTAAATGGCTTTTTTGTTGTACCAGAAACCTCACCAACAGTTTTCACGCTGTGCGTGCCGCTTCTAGCTTTTGCTCTTTGCCAGTCTATCACTCTTTTGATGATATCTACTCTCGGCTCTAGCCCAAAAATAGAATCATCTAGCGCAACTTCGCCAACGACTTTTTTCTCTAGACTTACTAATTCAGCTTTCATATTTCTTACCTAAATTCTCTCAAATCCTTATATTTTAAGCACTTACCGCTTTCTTAACCGCGTCTTTGATAAACACGTATTTTCCTTTTGACCCAGGGACATTACCGCTAACTATAACCACTCCTTTTTCAGCGTCAACTTCAACAATCTGTAAATTTTGAATAGTAACGTTTTCATCACCTAAGTGACCAGCCATCTTCTTCCCCTTAAAAACTTTACCAGGGTCTTGACACTGACCAGTAGAACCATGCGAACGGTGAGAAATCGAAACACCATGAGTTGCTTCCAATCCACCAAAATTATGCCTCTTCATAACACCAGCAAAACCTTTACCGATTGATCTGCCAGAAACATCCACATACTGACTCGGCTCAAAATGAGTAGCCTTAACTTCAGCACCAATTTCTAGCATATTACCTTCAGAAACTCTAAACTCTTTTAGAATTTGCCTTGGTTCAACTTTTGCGTTAGCAAAAACTTTCTTCATTGATTTTGAAACTCTCGAAGCCTTCTTAAGTGTTGAACCCAAAACAACAGCATTATAGCCATCTCTTTCCATAGTTTTTTGGCCAACAACTTGAAGATCTTCTAACTGCAAGAATGTAAGAGTGATTCTATCACCTTGCTCTGTAAACATTGAGCTCATGCCCAATTTTTTTGCGATTAAACCCGTTCTCATCTTTAAGCACCTACCAATTTAATTTCAACATCAACACCGGCTGGCAAATCTACTTTTCTTAAAGCTTCTACGGTTTGCGGAGTAGGATAATTAATAATCACTAGCCTTTTTTGAGTCCTAATCTCGAATTGCTCTCTTGACTTTTTATCAACGTGCGGCCCCCTAATAACTGTAAATCTCTCTATATGTCTTGGTAGAGGGATTGGACCATTAACATCAGCACCAGTACGCTTAACTGCGCTAACGATTTCACCTGTAGCATGCTCAAGTGAACGATGATCGAACGATTTTAGCTTGATCTTTATCTTTTGATTATTCATTATCAACCTTTATTTTAAACAGCCTAGTCTAATACCAAACAAAATGGTATCAACTTGATTTCATTTCACAGGGCCTGAGAAAAACTCCCAAGCCCCGTAAACAACTTACTTAATAATTTTTGATACAACACCTGCACCAACAGTTCTACCACCTTCACGGATAGCAAAACGTAAACCTTCATCCATAGCAACTGGAGAAATCATTTTAACAATAATTTTTGTATTATCTCCTGGCATTACCATCTCTTTACCCGCTGGTAGCTCAACCTCACCAGTAACATCAGTAGTTCTGAAATAGAACTGTGGACGATAATTCTTAAAGAATGGAGTGTGACGACCACCTTCATCTTTTGTTAATACATAAATCTCTGCTTCAAACTCTGTGTGCGGAGTAATAGTACCTGGCTTAGCTAGAACCTGACCTCTAACTACATCTTCTCTCTTTGTACCACGAAGAAGAACACCAACATTATCACCAGCTTCACCTGAATCAAGAAGCTTTCTGAACATCTCAACACCAGTACATGTAGTTTTTTCAGTATCTTTAATACCAACGATTTCTATCTCATCACCAACATTAACCACACCTTTCTCAATTCTACCTGTTACAACAGTACCACGACCAGAAATAGAGAATACATCTTCGATTGGCATAATAAACGGCTTATCAGTATCACGCTCAGGCTGAGGAATATATGAATCAACAGCATCCATTAGCTCATCAATACATTTAGTATCACCACCTTCAAGAACCTGAAGAGCAGAACCTTTTATAACTGGAATTTCATCACCAGGGAATTCATACTCAGACAGAAGCTCTCTAACTTCCATTTCAACTAACTCTAGAAGCTCTTCGTCATCCACTTGGTCAACTTTATTTAAGAAAACAGTGATAGCTGGAACACCAACCTGACGAGCTAAAAGAATGTGCTCTCTAGTTTGTGGCATAGGACCATCAGCAGCTGATACAACAAGAATAGCACCATCCATCTGCGCAGCACCTGTGATCATGTTTTTAACATAGTCAGCGTGACCTGGGCAGTCAACGTGAGCATAGTGTCTTTTTTCTGTTTCATACTCAACGTGAGCAGTAGAAATAGTAATACCTCTTTCTCTCTCTTCCGGAGCACCATCAATTTCGTCATATTTAGCAGCTTCGGCTTGACCTTTTGCCGCTAAAACTTTTGTGATCGCAGCCGTAAGAGAAGTTTTACCATGGTCAACGTGACCAATAGTACCAATATTACAGTGCGGCTTATTCCTTTCAAATTTTTCTTTTGCCATAATTTCAACTCCTGAAATAACATATATAAATTTAACAATCAGTAACTATATTACCATCACTCAACACCAAAGCTCTAAAGCGATGGAGCGGGTGATGGGAATCGAACCCACACGACCAGCTTGGAAGGCTGGGGCTCTACCATTGAGCTACACCCGCAATTTCTCACCTACCCAGGCACTTTATCTCTAAAGTGAATGGTGGAGGGAGAAGGATTCGAACCTTCGTACGCATACGCGGGCAGATTTACAGTCTGCTGCCTTTGACCGCTCGGCCACCCCTCCAGTAGAACTCACAGCAAAATAGACCACCTTGACAATAAACGCAAGAACTAATTCGCAAGCGAACGTTAAGTTTAAGTTATTTATGCCTAAAAGGGTGACATATCTAAATGTTTGGTTGTAAGTTTTTATAATAAATAGTAATTTATGTCAAGCACATTTTTGATCAAAAATCTATACAAAGCATGAAAAACAACAAAAAACTAACTGCTACAAACAAAGGGCAATACTATATGTATGGAACTCATGCAGTACTTGCAGCTGCCAAGAATAAATCAAGAAATATAAAGCAAATTTACTGCCTATCCAAACATGCCGATGAATTGAAGAAAAAAATACTAAATGTACCTGTAGAAATAGTACAAAATGATTTTATTATAAAAAAAATAGGAAAAGATCAAACGCATCAAGGTGTAATAGCGCTAGTCAATACTATTTTTAAAAACGGCCTAGAATCAGCAGATCTTCAACAACCTAAGGCAAAAATTGCAATACTAGATCAAATATCCGATCCTCAGAATATTGGCGCAATAATAAGGAGTGCTGCAGCATTTGGCATAAAAACTATCATTCTTCCAAACGATAATACCCCAGAAGAAAATGCAACAATCGCTAAAACTGCATGTGGTTGCCTTGAGCTAGTTGATATCATAAAAGTGACAAATCTAAAAAACACTATAGATAAATTGAAAGATCTTGGATTTTGGATCGCTGGACTCGATGCATCAGGAGATACAAATACTGATACTTTAAAGAATATAGATAAAATAGCTTTTATTATTGGCTCCGAAGGCAAAGGCATGCGAAGATTAACTACCAAATCCTGCGACTTTTTAGTCAAAATACCAATATCTCAAGATGTAGAAAGTCTAAACGCCTCAAATGCCGCAAGCATAATTTTCTATCTAATGAAATGAGAACGTTTACA
>CBDBTV010000009.1:0-9074 GCA_965211855.1 Rickettsiaceae bacterium | reverse complement strand
TTACAGTAATTACCGATAAAGATAGTTTTGATTTATCAACAAACATGCATATCTGTACTGTACTTGGTACTTTATCCTCAGCTCAGATAGCAGATATCTTACTTTATGAAAGATCATACACCAAAGATCAGGAGATAAAATTTAAATTTATCAGAGGCAAAGAAAATCAAGGTTTGTATCAGGCAATTCATCATTATAGGGCAATAATAGTCCGTATGAAGGAACAAGAAAATAAGCTTAGTAAAATAAGACAGGCAGTTATTCTAATGCACCAACCATGTTGGTATGGTAATAGGGAATTGCAACAAAAATTAACTGATCTCTGCTCTGAAAATCACCTATCAATAATTAAAATCATTAAAAGTAAAAACGAATATGATTCTAGAGTTTTTTATAGATTGATAAATATTATCAACCAAGAGTACAGACCAATTACCGTAATCATGGAGGAGAGTGAATATAGATCTGTTGATAATATCCTTCCCTGCTCAATAGTTGGAGCATTGATACTATTTGGAGTAATAGATTTTGCTGTATATAGGGAAGATGCATCTGGCAAATTACAGCTTGAGTTTATCAAAGCCAATGACATTGATTTTCTACAGTTAGCCCAGAAGCACATATTGCAGTTAGTTACATTTATTCAACAAAAAGAACAAATCAGCTAGAGGAATTTTAAATAAAAATATAGGTAAGTAATTATGACTATACAAGAAAGAAAAAAAGCAACTAAGGCTATAAATTTAGCAAGAGTTTCAACCAAGGAGCAGGAAGATGGTTATTCAATTGATGCTCAGAAATATCGTTTGCAGGAATATTGTATGCGTAAAGGATTGGAGGTTCTGAAAACTTTTGAATTTTCTGAAAGTTCAACGGTTGGTGATAGAAAGAAATTTATGGAAGCTATAGAATTTGCAAAAGCACAGAAAGAGATTATTGCAGTAGTTGCAGATAAAGTTGATAGAATTCAGCGTAACCATAAGGAAACACCGTTATTGAATGATCTAATTGAAAGGGAAAAGATTGAACTACATTTTTACACAGAAAACTGTGTAATGCATAAATACTCTACTTCACAGGAAAAAATGGTGTGGAACATGTTTGTGATGATGGCGCAGAATTTTGTAGATAGTCTAAAGGATAATGTCAATCGCAGCATCGCACAAAAGCTTCGTGAAGGGGAATGGATAAGCATGGCACCAATTGGCTATTTGCATATTAATAATGGAAATAAGCATGATCGAGGCAAAGGAGAAATTGTCATTGATAAAATGAGGGCTCCGCTGGTTAGAAAGTTGTTTGAGGAATATGCTACTGGCAGCTACACTTTATCACAAATGGTAAAAAAGACTAAGGAATGGGGTCTAAGAAACTCACGTGGCAATCAAGGTCATCTATGTTTATCACATGTTCACAGTATGATTCAGAATCCTTTTTATTATGGTATAATGAGAGTTAAGAAAACCGGTAAAGAATATCCTCACATATATCCGCCAATCATTAGTAAGGAATTATTTGATCAATGTCAAAAAGTACGTTTAGGATGGAATAAAAAACCATTTAAGTGGGGAGCTAAAGAGTATGTATTTAGAGGATTGGTAAAATGTGCTACTACTGGTAGAATTGTAACAGCTGAAACAAAGAAGAAGAAATATAGTAACGGCAAAGTAGATGAATGGACATATTTACGCTGCTGGAATCCTAAAAATTCTAATAGGTATATATACGTGAGTGCGCCAAGGAAAGTGCGTAAAAATCAGTCGGTGAGAATCCGACCTATGCAAAGCTTAACCAGCAGCATAGAACCGACCATTGCATTGCAGGAGGTGACAAATGTGATGAAGCCAGTGGAAGGGACATATCAGGCTGCAACGCAAGTGAAGGTGTTGAGCCCCGAAATATATGACATTATAGAGGCCGACGTTTTTCATAGTACGGAAGGCAGCATGAAGGGTGACGCTATGGTAAGTCATTACTCGCTCTATCGGGGTCTAAGTCCGTGGCATGATATGAGATGGAGTTTGCGTAAACTTGGGAGATCTTCTGTGTTCTCGAAAGAGTATGCTAGAACAAGTCAAAACAGGCGAGGACTGGCAAATGGTGCAGAAGAAGTCGGACTGACTGATAGTACTCGGAGTATAGGAAAGCTATACACATGGGGAAGCGGTCAGCAATGGAGCGTCTGGTTAAGTACCAGTCAAATTAACACACGGAGGTTATAAATATGATGCAGGTTAAAATTAATCAGATAGCTAGAAGAGCGAAGCAAGACAAGCAACTAAAGTTTACATCTTTAGTACATCATGTAAATGAGGCAAATCTTGCAGAATGCTATCAGGAGCTCAAGCGTAATAAAGCTTGTGGGATTGATGGTGAGACAGTGGAATCTTATGGAGAGAATTTAGAAGATAGGTTAAATCAGCTGGTGAAATCAATGAAGACCAAACAATATCGTCCAAAGCCAACAAAAAGGGTATATATCCCAAAAGCTGGTAAGAATGAGAAGCGAGGTCTTGGTATTCCATCAGTTGAAGATAAGCTAGTTCAGATAATGCTGAAGAAAATCTTAGAGCAGATTTATGAAGCAGACTTTTTGGATGTATCTTATGGATTTAGGCCAAAGCGAAGCTGTCATGATGCATTAAAAGCATTAGACAAAACGGTGATGACTAAACCGATTAACTATGTGGTAGAAGTAGATATCAAGGGATTCTATGATAATATTAGTCACTATTGGCTTCAAAGATGCTTAGAGGAGAGAATTGCTGATCGTAACTTGTTATGGTTAGTAAGGAAATTCTTGAAAGCTGGGGTTATTGAAGATGGAAAGAAATTAGCAACAGAGCTAGGAGCGCCGCAAGGCGGAGTCGCTAGTCCGATATTTGCGAATATCTATCTACACTATGTACTAGATTTGTGGTTTGAAAAGAAAGTTAAGCCACAAGCAAAAGGTCACATGTCACTGGTAAGATACAGTGATGACTTTGTAGTATGCTGTGAAAGTGAGAAAGATGCAAGGAATTTTCTTGAACTACTACACACAAGGTTGGAAAAGTTTGGTCTACAGGTAGCAGAAGATAAGACTAAAGTCCTAAAATTTGGACGAAGGGTCTGGAAACAGTCTCAAAGAAGCAAAGAAAAAGTAGAAACTTTTACCTTTCTTGGGTTTACGCATTATTGCGGTAAGAGCAGACGGGGATATTTCATTATGGGTCATAAGACCAGTAAGGAAAATTTTAGTCGAAAACTCAAGGAAACCAAGGAGTGGTTAAAGAAGATACGAAATCAACTGCGTCTAAAAGAATGGTGGCCAGTACTCAAATCTAAATTAACAGGGCACTATAATTACTTTGGAATTAGCGGTAATTATCGCTGTCTTCAACAGTTTTATAATCAAGTCTTTTCCAATGTATTTAAATGGATAAACCGTCGAAGTCAGAAGAAAAGTATGAGCTTTGATCAATATCTAAATTACCTACAATGGAATCCATTACCAACACCGAGGATATGTTATGCAATGTATTAATTCTAGCTTTAATAGTGAATGTTTCATTGAAGAGCCGTGTGCGGGAAAACCGCAAGCACGGTTCTGTGGGGGTTACCATAACATTCAAACTAATTTCAATTTAAATAAGGAGTAAATGTTATGGTTTCTACCCGTCAAATAGCAGGTAGTAGGAATCAGGAGATAGAGATTACCGGCGGTATAGTTGCTAATTACTTTTATGATACTGATAGTTTTACTATTATTCCAGAGATTAGTACAGATTATAGCCACGGGATTTGGCAAAAGGGGAATAAAGTCAAACTCAGTAATCTATTAGACCAAACAATTATCACTCGAAAACTCTCATCTAGCAAAGGCACGTTTAAGCTTGGAACCGGATTAACCGTTGCAGGTGATGTAATAGAATTAGGTGGTGGTTATCAGCATAATATCCTAGGTAAAAGCAGAAGCCATATAGGTTATATGAAACTTAGAATCAATTTTTAATAACAAAATTGAAGTTCTGAGTAAAAATCTTAATTTTAAAAAATGAGTATATAGTAAATGCTAAATAACTTCATAGGCGGTGGTCAGGTATTCTTGCATAAAGTTAGGATGTTTTCGCAGGTATTTGTCAAGAGCTTGCAAGTATCCCTGCTTACTGGAATACTCAGTTCCTTTTGGCTTAATTGGGAGAATATTCAAAAAGTAGATTGGGATGGTTTTTATTCCTATAGAAAGGCTGTAATTGCTATGAGACTAGATGAAGTTTTTTCTGATATTAGCTCTACTATAGGTAATAGCTATACATCCGATAAAACAACTTACATTAATGTAAAATCCAAAGGTAGGGTTTGGCGAGATATTAATCCTTATAAAATAATTCATTTGCGTTTATTCCAGCAAGCTGACAGGGATGGCTGGAATTTTATTTTAGGTATTTTATTACTTACAGTTATTATCACAACACTTTCTTTTATCTTAATCTTTTTACTGTGGAACAAATTTGGTCGCACTCTTAAGGCTGAAAAGAAAAAAGAAGGGAGCGGTGAGATATTGACTGCAAAACAAGTACGTAAAAAACTTAAATCATTGAACAAAGCATCTGATTTTAAAATAGGAGATATACCACTTGTCAAAGATATGGAAACCAGACATTTTTTAATAACAGGTTCTACAGGTTCAGGTAAAACTAATCTGATGCATAATCTCCTTCCTCAAATAGAGGCAAAGGGACAACCGGCTGTAGTAATTGATAATACGGGAGAGATGATTGCAAAATACTATAATCCTGATAGAGGAGATATTATTTTTAATCCATTTGATCAGCGAAGCCATGCATGGGATTTTTGGACGGATTGTGAAAGTAATGAAGAGCAAGAACGTTTTGTAGAAATTCTTATGAGCTTTAATAGAAAGCAATCAGGAGAACATTCTGATAGGTTTTGGCAAATTGCTGCTAGTGATGTACTTAATTCATCTATTGATTACGGTAGACATAACAAACTTACAATTGAGCAAGTAGTGGATATTGCTTGTCATAGTGAAGTTAATCATTTAAAGAATTTATTAAGCAATAGTAAAGCAACACCTCATCTCTCCGATAGTTCAAAACATACAGCTGCATCTGTTATTTCAGTAATGGCAGCTTATGCAAAACCATTAAAATATTTACAGAGTAACAGAGATGCCGGTATTTTTTCTATAAAGGAATATTTTAATAATATAGATAATGGTTCTTCAAGCCGGTTATTTTTATCAACAAAACCAAGTAGCAGATTATTAACCTTACCACTTATTTCTTGTTTGCTAGAATTAGCTCTGGCAGGTTTAATTGACATTGATATTAATGAAAAACGTAGAATATGGATAATAATAGATGAACTACCATCTGTTGGAAAACTGCCATCACTATTGCAGTTAATGGCTGAGGGTAGAAAATACGGAGCTTGTGTTGTTGCCGGTTTACAAAGTTTGAATCAATAAACCTAAATTCGGCAATAGAATATTGTGGAGTGTCAAAAAAGCTGAGGAATTTCTGGAAATAATTTAGAAAAACTTATTTTATCCTGGTTCAGGCAATATTTGAAAATATTGTAATCGCTCTTTTGGTAAAAACTTTCGAAAAGCAGTCATTAAAATCTTAGTAAATCTTTGTTCGGCATTCAACTGCTCCGCACTAGATTTTAGACACTTTAAAAACTTAGATATTTGGGTTAGAATTCGTGATATTTGCTTGGATTTACGGTGAGTACTGGTAATAGTAATTTTAGTCTGTCCTGCATGTGCGGTCTGTTTAGCAATTGCATTGAGTAATAGTGGTCTACTGGTAATAGCCTCCAAATGTGAATCAGGATTTGCTAATCTGGTAAATATCGTCCACCAGTTATAAATTAGAGCGGTAATTTTTGCCATGAAACGATTACGCTTCAAGTCATGCGTAGTATAGCCACACCATCCCCATTGATTTTTTAACTCATCAAAATTATTCTCACAATCAGCACGATCCCTATAATACTGAGCCATTGTCACAATATCATCATTCATATTGGTAACCAATATCTGATACTCATAAGCTGTTATATCTGTAGTTATTTCCGCAGAGAAAAATTCTAATTGCTTACCTCTTTTTGATTTCTTGACCATACCAATTTTATCTTTCGGCAATTTCTTTCTCAGTAGCACAATACGACGTAATTCTGTCCAACCAGATAAAGTTAGTTCAGATTCAATTCCTTCCCAACCTTGACCTGCAAATGTCCAAGTTGTTTTTTTCATCATTGTTGCAATTAGTCTTTTGACTTTTGTGCTGCATTTTAATTTAAAAAGATATCTCAATGAGAGCCTCTCAGCTTCACTCATTATCGATTCACTACCATAACTACTATCTCCTCTGATAAAAACTGGCCAACATTCTTGAGGCAATTCATCTAGTAATTGCCATAATCTTGGTGCAGAATAACAACCAGCTCCAGATTTGCCATCTTCAACTTCGGTATCTAAAATCATTCGTATATTGGCTATATGGTAAGTGTGATAATTGTGTGATGCTTTGCCTGGCTTGCTTGGATTATAGCCAACTTCAGCTCCTTCTTGTTTGCCGTACAGAGTTTTAGTAGTTGTATCAATATCCATTATCCATGGGATACTCAAAAGAGGTGCATATGATTTTCTTAAATGTTTTTCCAACCAATTATTACCAGCTTTTTCTTCTATTTTTTGTATAGCCCTACGTGCAGAATCTTCACTTACTACTTTGTTCATTCCTAGCATTGGTGGGTTAACTCCATCATTACGCAACGCTGATATATGTGAATAACGCGTGTAACCTGATAGCACAGATAATAATAAAGTTCCTAGAATATCCCTTTTTTGAGATGCGTTATTACTCGCATAAACAAGCGGACAATCTTCTACCCAACTATCAAATAATCCTGCTGTTTTTAGAAATTCTGTGAAAAATGGCATTTGACCATTTGGCGTGACTGATGCGTTCTCATCCCAATCTATATGTACTTTGCCTTTGTAGCTATCAACTGTAACTAATTCTGATATACCTACTTTATTTGCTATTTCCTTCTCACCTTTTGGGTGAATCATTTTTGATTCTGATGACACAGAGCTACACCTTTTGTTTACACACTTATATCATCATATTCTATCTCTTTTTTAAATCCAACTGCCGAATTTAGGATAATGAATCTATAGATGCTCTGTAATTATTTTTCTGAGCTAATCTATGAGTAATTAAATTTATTGCTTTATCTCTAGTAATTCTTTTTACAAAGGTAGATAAAGAAGATTTATCAGGGTTATAATTAACAAGTTTATTCAACACTTCAATAATCAACTCTTGTTCCAAATCCTGAAAATCGTCTTTTAAAAAATACTGATGATTGATGAGTTGATAGACTTTACGACGTACGATTGAAACAATGACTGGATTAATTCCGTCATATTTATTATTGGAATACATTGAGATTCTCCATTGATTAGTTGGTGGGCACTAATTCAATGTAGAGAAAGCCAAAAGTACTTAATCTGTGAGTTGTATTTATTAAGGAACAATTAGTAATGTTTGATAAATATCAAACTATGAAAAAACCTTTTAAATAAAGGAATTAATAGGGGTTTTTTACTGTAAATCAGTAGTTAGATATGATATAATCTTAGTAATTAATGTATTAATAAATGAAGAGTCATGAAGCTAGCAATTTGGTTGCAAAAAAATGATCTAATGCCAACGGAATTTGCTAATAAAATTGGTGTATCTCCTAGTATGGTTCATAAGTATCTTTATGAAGATGTAATCCCTAGACCTAAATTAATGAAAGCTATCCATGAAAAAACATGTGGAGCAGTTACTGCTAATGATTTTTATGATTTGTAATAGTTGTTGATATAAAGAAAATTATACAGAATAAGTATTAACTTAAATAGAGAAGAGAGTTTAAAATTATTTTTGCAAATATTAGTTTCTAATGAAAATAATTTATTAGAAATATAGACTATGTCAAAAAATACAAGTAATATAAATAAATCTTACATCTACTAGAATTAGATACAAGATAGCAGAGTTATCAATAGTAAGGTCAAGATAGGGAGTAATTTGAATTATGTCAGGACTTAAAGTAGGTGATATTGCCCCAGATTTTAATATGGACTCAACAGATGGAGAATTATCTTTAAAGAGTTTTGAAGGTAAAAATATTGTTCTTTATTTCTATCCTAAAGACATGACACCAGGATGTACTGTACAGGCAAAAGATTTTTCTTCTCTAAATCAAGAGTTTCAAAAATTAAATACTCAGATTATAGGAGTATCAAAGGACAATCTTTCCTCCCATCTAAAATTTATTGATCAAGAAAATATACCATATCCTTTATTAGTTGATACAGAAGCACATATTTGTAAGCTTTACGACATTTTAAAAGAAAAAAATATGTTTGGTAAAACTTACATGGGAATTAATAGAACCACATTTTTAATTGGGAAAAATGCTAAGATTTTAAAAATATGGAGTAATGTTAAGCCAAATGGACATGTGCAAAAAGTACTTGATACAGTAAAAACACTTGATACAACCGGCTTGTTAGATTTAGCAGCTATGGATTAAGCTAATAGTTTTTTACTGTAGATTAAGGATAACAATCCTTCTTTAGAAAACTTAAACTTTGATGTATCTACTCAGTAGGTCTTCTATTATCAATTTTACTTATACAAACAGATAGACTTATCCATACTCAAAAATGATTGTGAATTCTTAGGAGTAGCAACTAAATCATATTGTGTTGCATCTGGAAAAGTTACTAAACCAACCTATTAACTGTAACCTCAACTGTGGATAAGAAAGCAGCTATATCCTAGGTTTTATAAGTAATTAAAGTGTTTTAGACATCATAAAACATCTTCAAATCTTACAAAAAATTATAGAAATACCATTTTTTCACTTTTGAAGATTTGAATATACAGAAAAAGATAAGGGATTACTGCTATATACGGCTTGTATACTGGGGATACTGTCAATCCTTATCCACAGTTAACTGTAATACCTGCCATATTTTGATAATTATTAAACATTCCTTT
>CBDBTV010000008.1:0-103771 GCA_965211855.1 Rickettsiaceae bacterium | reverse complement strand
TGTATCTTTTTTGATTCATGAGATAAGAAACATACTTGGTTTTTTCTGTCTCCATCCGTGATTATAAACTTCTCTCCAACTTTTAAAGATTCTGGAATATTTTTAGTAAATCCGTTGACACTATTGCTTAGAAATTGATCAATTAATAATATTGATTCGTTAAATACTATATCTTTTTCTGCTTGGCCAGGCACCATTAGGTTTATTGAGAAATTATTTGTTTTCATATTCTTATATTTTAATTTTATTCAGCTATTATATTTATTTTGAAATCAACACTAAGCTCCAGTTTCGAAGTATCAATTTTTATCTGATTAGTATCAGATATATATTCATAAGAATTATCTCCAGAAATTAGTGTTATTTTATATGTTTTTTGGGACTTAATAGATTCAATAGTCCATATTTCTCGTGAATGAGTTCGATCAATCCATTGAATATGTAAGATATCTTCGTTGATTATAGAAGAAACTATATATGGTTTTAGTTTTGCTTGAGATTTATCTTGAAAATTTATGATTTTTTCAATGTTTCCAGCTTTAAACGCTATTTGTTGTTTTTTTAGATTTTCAGATACTCTTATAATTGTTGGGTTTCTTTCAAGTAAGATAAAATTTTCTCCTTCTCTTTCATCTTCAATTACTTTTTCTGTTCCACATAATCCGCGGACAAGTTTAGATATTTCATAAAGTCCATTTTTGAGTTTCTTTATATTTTTGAATTTTATTATTTCTTTTCCAGCTTGGGCATATTGCCAGTCGCTAGAAATATATTGTTCCAGTCTTTGTCCAGTTACTATAAGTGTACTGCTCGTATCAATTAAAAAAATGTTAGCTGCTTTAGACTGTTTAAAGCTAACTATTTCACAAATAGCATCTGATGGTTCAATATTAGCTATATGATTCCATTTTTTATCTAGTCTTTTTGGTAGTTTTGAATATAAAGCAGTTTTATTTTTACCGCGGAAATATATTGATATATAGCTTCCAGAGCTACCTTCTATATTCATTGGAAGATCAAGAAGAACTAAATCATTATCTAGATATGATTCTAAGCTATCGAACAAATAATTGGCATTTCCATAGCTTGAGTAATTACTCTGCCTATCAACAATACCAGTTACTATTGATGTATCATTTGACATATTGATATCAATAACTCTAATAGTATATTTTTTAAAGATGTCTTCGAATTCAATAAAATCTGATGGTTTAACATTGACTTTAGGGTCAAAAATTCTTAGACGAACTACTTCATTTTCATTATGGGCATTTTGTAATATAGATGAGCCAATAATTTGTGCTTCATATGAAGTTAGTACAATTGGAAGACTTAACGATATATCACGCGAAGATGAGTTTAGTTCTTTATTAAACCGAACATAGCGTGGATTATAATTATCATTATTATTTATATAATATATACCAAGATGGTTAATTTTTACTGTATCACTGGTTCTAGTTATTTTAGCAAAGCTATCATCGTTAAGTTTCATAGCTATGCTATTTATTGAAGCTGCATTTTTATCGCTGCCACGCTTTTTGAATGAAATAATATTTTTACAATGTGAGTTAATATCAAAAAAATACCCAGCTCTTAAAGTATTTATTGCATCTATACCTCTTGGATTATTGCTAAAAATAAGGCCTTCAATTTTTTCATCTACAGAAGATACGTCTATTGTTTTAATATCAAGACCACAACGATAAGATATTTCTAGTAGGATAGATGCAAGGTTACTTGAGCCAAATTTATAATTAACCCAATGTCCTTTTTCCCATAAGCATCCGTCACTCCAAATATTTGCTACTGGCCATGCTGGATATGGACGTGCATCCCAACACCATAAGAACATTTCTCCGATATATTCTTGAGTTTTCCAAAATTCAATAAAAGCTTTTATGGCAATGCGTTGTATTCCAAAGTTAGTTTCACCATTTGAATGTTTTGGCACTCCACCATCAACACAATTGTCGTCAAAGAAAACGTTTGGTTGGTTTGTAGCTTTATCAATTGATGGAAATCCAAATTCTGTAAACCATATTGGTTTTGATCTAGGTTCCCATTCGGTTAGTTGTTTATCAGGATTTTTATGTGTATTTTCCCACCAATATTTTAGATTTTTCCATGCATATTCCGGGTCTATGGGCTTTTTCGAGCTATTTAGTGGATCTATGTAATAATCATATCCTTCGCCTCTTGAAAAGCCTTGTTGTATTTCTTCTTGTGAAATATCAGATGAGATTGATTCTGTAACAGGAAAATAAGCATCAATTCCAATAAAATCTATGTTTTTTGAAGACCATAAAGGATCTAGATTATACCATCCTCCATCTGTATGATGATATTCTGACCAGTCTGCTGCATAAGTGACTTTTACAGAAGGTCCGACTATGGTTTTTACTATTCCAGCAAGTGCTACTAGCTCCTTCACGGCAGGAAATTGGTTTTTGTGGTTTATTCTAGTTAACCCAATAAGCTCTGATCCTATGACAAAAGCATCAACATGATCTTTTACTAAATTTGCATAGTGTATGATGAATTCATTATATCCACCTTTTCTATTGAAGAATTTTGTTACATCATTTGGACTTCCAGTAACTTTTCCTCTCCAGGGTTTGCCAGTTACGTCCATCTGAAACATTGGATAGAACATGATATTTAATTTACGCTTTTTAAGCTCAACTAGATATCTGATAATACTTGAATCATTAATGCTTCCACCATATTGAGGATTGCCATACTTATCTTTTGTGATCTCATGTGCCGTTTCGCGAGTATAAGAAGATACTTTCCATATTTCGGAATAGTGAGAGTTTTTATCTTTAAATTCAACAGCTGGCTTGATTAGACAGTCTTTTATGTTAAGGCTATTACCAAACCAACATACTACGGGTGATACCCATTTGACATTAGGGCATGTGGATTTTAGTTGATTCAGACTATGGATGCTATTGGGGAGATTGTAGTGATTGTGGCTATTAATTTTCTTAGAATTTACTTTTTTTCCATGTTCTGAAAGCCTTGATTTTGTTTGGATTTTTGTATCATATACAAATTCTCCTGAATCTGGGATCATTACAATCGATTCAACCATATCTTCTACAGAAGTTTTGGCTTTAACGTTGGCTTTCCGTAAGACTTCAAAAGTAAAATTTGGTATTATGTCGCCAAATTCTGCAAGAGGTAATTCTTCAAAGACAATATAGGCAAGACCTCTATATGCAGGCGTTAACTCTCCAATTTTGCTTTTTATAGTTGGATCAGGTAATTGATCTTCGCTGCCTTTATAAAGTCTGAATTTATATTTACTAATATCAATAACATCATCTCCGAACCACACTCTTTCTATATCTTCAATTTTTCCAAGACAGATTGACATAGCAAAGCTCAGAAAATATTCAAGTTCAGTCGTTTCTTTTGTTAGATCAATATTTGGTCCTTTAAGATACTTTTTAACACTGCTAGTATTTCTCTTTTCTATGATTTGATCCGCCCAGATAATTTGACCAGGAGTTTTTACTCGTCCAAAAGTTAGAGGAATAGGGTTGCCATATTTGGCCATTGAGATATGGAAACTATCATGGATGTTTGTGAATCTATGAGTTGTTTTATCTCTTTTAAACCATTTTTTTTCAAGATAATCACCAGCTAGTCTGCCAGTGTATCTACCAATTGTTGATAAGATACCTCCACCAAAATATTTCCCAAGACTTCCACCAACGCTAGATAAAATGCTACCAATCATAACTTTCCTTCATAATAAAAATATCAGATGAAGGATATTAGCATTTAATAAGTCTTGGAATAATCCCAATAGTTGCTATAATTAATCAACAATGTTTACTCAAAAATAAAAAAGTAAGATTATATAATGAAAGTAAGAACAAGATTTGCTCCTTCTCCAACTGGTTATTTGCATATTGGTGGGGCACGTACGGCTTTATTTAATTACTTATATGCTAAAAAACATGGCGGTGAGTTTTTGCTTAGAGTTGAAGATACAGATTTATCAAGATCAACAAAAGAAGCAAAGGGGGCTATTCTTAAATCGATGGAATGGCTAGATCTAAAGTTTGATGAAGATATTATATATCAGTCAGAAAGAAGAGAAAGGCATTTAGAAGTTGCCAATCAATTATTAGCTAATGGCAAAGCTTATTACTGCTTTACTGATCAAGATGAGATTGCAAAGCTTCGCGAAGAGGCAAGGAGCAATAGAGAGCATTTTATTTTCAAATCACCATGGAGAGATGCTGTAAGTGATGAGTATCCAAAAGATGTAAAACCTGTTATCAGATTAAAGGCTCCAAGAGAAGGAGAAACGCTTGTAAAGGACTTGTTGCAAGGCGATGTGGTAGTTCAGAATTCGCACCTAGATGATATGATCTTAGTTCGTAGTGACGGAATGCCAACTTACATGTTAGCTGTGGTTGTTGACGACCATGACATGGGTATAACTCATATTATACGAGGAGACGATCATTTGAGTAATGCTCCAAGGCAGCAGCTAATTTATATAGCGATGGATTGGGATATTCCTAATATGGCGCATATACCATTGATCCACGGACCTGATGGAGCGAAGCTTTCAAAAAGACACGGAGCTCTTGGTGCTGAGAATTATAGAGAAATGGGATATTTACCTGATGCGCTGAATAACTATCTACTCAGACTGGGATGGTCGCACGGTGATGATGAAATTATTTCAAGAGATCAAGCGATTGAGTGGTTTGATATTGATGGGCTTGGAAAATCTCCATCAAGACTTGATTTTGATAAAATGAAAAATTTAAATGCCCAATATTTGCGTAAATGCGATGATTCTGTTTTAGCTGAAATGATATTTGAACATTATAAAGGAGAATTATCCAAAGATTCGCAAAATGCCATCAGCAAAGCAATTGAATCTATGAAACCAAGAGCTGAGTTGGTAACAGATTTATATGAACTTGCTAAAATGTTTATAGTCGATAAACCCCTTGCTATTAGTGAAGATGCAAGGCAGATTATTTCTGAGTGTGATGATTCTTTAATAAAACAAGTTATAGGGACTATTGGAGAAATAGAAGAATTCAGCAAGGATAATGTTCAGGCTGCATTAAAAGAAATTGCTAAGAATAATGATTTAAAACTAGGAGGTTTGATGAAATATGTTAGGGCTTATGTCGCAGGCCAAACTAACTCTCCGAGTGTATTTGAAATGATTGCCATTTTAGGCAAGGAAGAAACTATATCTAGGCTCGAAATAAATGATTGAAAAATATTTAGAACATCATAATCAAATTGGTAGATTACACTCAAGTTACCTGATAAATACTGATGATGCTGAACGTGCTCTTTCCGAGGTAGAATCATTTTTAAAACAAAATCTATTGGACAACTCGGATATAGAAAAATCTGCCGATTATTTATGTGTCAGGAGGCATGATAGCAAAGCCAAAAATATTGCAGTTGATCAAATCAGAGATTTGCAGAATTTCTTACATAAAACCTCAGTCATTTCAGGACAGAAAGTTGGTGTAATATTTGCAGCTGATGAGATGAATTTAAACTCTTCAAATTCTTGCTTAAAGCTACTAGAGGAGCCATCTTCCAACACTCACATATTTTTAATTACTGAAAATGCTGCAAGTATAATTTCAACTATTAGATCTAGATGTGCTAAAATTAATCATTTTTACCATATAGGTGAGCAGAAGATAATTGATGCCGAATTTATAAAGCCAATCCTGAAAAGTGCTAGTACCAAAGAGAAGTTAGATTTTATCAAAAAATTTGCTTCAAAAGATAGAGATTTTTGGTCAGATTTTTCTAATTCTATAGAAGAGATTGTAACTAAGTTTGCTAAGAATGCTATTGGTACTGATGTTAATTTATCTGGATATGAGTTAGATTTATTTAATCAGTTAAAGAGCAGATCTCCATTGTATATACAAAGAAAATATCAGGATATAAAAGAAATTATTGATAATACCAATAATTATGATCTAGACTTACGAAGTAGTGCAGTTTTGCTTTTAGATAAAATGAGATATTAACTTCTTATGTATAACATTTTTTTTCAGCCTGTGAAATCAATAATCCCGATGAAGGAAACAGCTGAAAAAGCTCTTAAAAGACTTGGTATACATAATTTAAGAGACTTACTTTTTTGTACACCATACTCATATAATATCAGTGATAATTCATCAGATTTAAGAAATCTTCAGACCGGTACGTTAGTGCAAGCTGAAGTGACTATAGATTCTATTGATTTACCAAAGCTAAAGAGACTGCCGACTAAGATATACACCTCTAATGAAACTGGTGAGCTAGTTCTTGTATTTTTTAATAAGATTCCGCCATTTATTTTTTCGCGTTTAAAAGAAGGTAGTAAATGTATCGTTTCTGGAAAAGTACAAAAGTTTGATGGTTTTTATCAAATAAATCATCCTGAGTTCATTTTTAGGAAAGAACTAACTACGCCGGTAGAACCAGTATATCATCTCACATATGGACTAATTAATAAGCAATTATACGGGTATATTCTTTCTGGAATATCTGCATTAGAGTCAGCAATTAAAGCGAGAGTTTCGTTTGGTAATATCATAGATGATAGCTCGCTTGAGATATTTAATGAGAAACAATATATACAGAATTTATTGCAAGAGATAAAATCTTTGCATCTAGTTGGAGCAAAGGCTGATAGTGTAGAAATTGAATCATTATTAGATGAATCTTCTAGAAGGCTAACTATCAAAGAATTATTTGCAAACCAAGTATCGCTAGCAAAATTGAAGAAAGCCGAGAAGCAAGTTTTGGGACATAAATTTTCTATAGATTTTGAACTTCAAAAGCAGATTTTAGATAATCTTGGCTTCGTTTTGACAAGTGCTCAAGAAAATGCAATTAAAGAAATTCAATCGGATCAAGCAACCGAAGTGCAGATGATGCGTCTTTTACAAGGGGATGTTGGAGCCGGAAAAACGCTGGTTGCTTTGATGACAATGCTTAATCCTATTACAGATGGTTTTCAGGCTGCTTTAATGACACCAACCGACTTATTAAGTGTTCAGCATTTTCAGTTTTTTCAAAAAGCTCTAGAAGGAACAAATATTAAATGCGCTCTCTTGACTGGTAAGACTAAATTAAAAGAAAGAAGAGAAATTAGTGCATCATTAGAAAGTGGAGATATTGATATTTTAATAGGTACTCATGCTTTATTTCAAGAGTCGGTTGAGTTTAAAAATTTAGGTTATGTTATAATCGATGAGCAGCATAGATTTGGTGTTGAGCAACGAATGGAACTCATAGCAAAAGCATCTCATCCAGATGTTTTAGTAATGACAGCAACTCCTATACCTCGCAGTCTTACGCTGACTATGTTTGGTGATATGAGTGTTTCGTTGCTTAAAGCTAAGCCAAAAAATCGTTTACCAATTATTACTACCATTACTTCCAATACTAAGAAAGATCAGGTTATTGAATCTTTAAATAAGAAGATTGAAGAAGGTCAGAAAATATATTGGGTTTGTCCCTTGATTGATAAGAATGATAAATCATTAGAAGATGAAGATTTAGCTATTTTTGCAAATGTAATGGAAAGATATGATGAGATAGAAAAGTCGTATCCAGGTATGGTTGGAATATTGCATGGGAAGATGAAACCTCTTGAGAAAGATAAAATCATGCAGAGTTTTAAAAATGGAGAGATTAAGATATTGATTGCAACTACGGTGATTGAAGTTGGAATTGATGTACCGGATGCGACCCTTATGATTATAGAAAATGCTGAAAAATTTGGCTTAGCACAACTGCACCAGCTACGTGGTAGAGTAGGGCGTGGGGTTTTGCAATCTTATTGTATGCTTATGTATAATCCCAAAAGACTATCTGCAATGTCGCGTAAGCGTCTAGAGATAATGCGTAATAGTAATGATGGGTTTTATATTGCCGAGCAGGACTTAATATTAAGAGGTGGTGGCGAAATTCTTGGAACAAAACAAAGCGGTGAACCGAATTTCTTTTTTGCAGATCTTGCAAGAGATGTTGAAGATCTCATTAAAGTTAATAAGCTTGCAAAAGCAGCAGATATATCAGAATTTGTTGATTTTCAAACCAAGCTCTTTGCTCGTGATAGAGAGCACCTAGCTAAGAGTGGTTAGTATGCTTGCAAGATAACTTTCAAGTTTTTTATAATTTTGATTCTAAATAGAGTAGTATAATTCGCCTAATATCTTTCCAATCTACTATACTACTCTTAGATAGAGTATTTTTTTATAACCTATAGCTCAAAATCAGACCATCCGCTAGATATTTCTGCATCGTCATCAGATAATTTGCCTAATAGTCCAATATCGTCAAGATTATCTTCATTTGGAATATAATAAACAGGGTATCCAGCAGCCATACTTCTTACTAGACTTGGCCCTGTTGGGTGTCCACCAAGTTTAAATGCTGTTACTTCTGCAGGAAGTTTTGGAGATTGCATCGGAGAAATTAGTGGTGCTCTAGTTAATAGTTCATCTGGTGAAGGTGGAGTTGGATCAAATTCAAGTAAATCTAGATCATTAAATTCTTTACTAAAGCTTCTTCTTGGTTTTCCAAACATAAAAATTCCCCACAATTAATTACACACAATAAGAATAGTAACTAATAATCTTTAGGATTGCAACTACACCCTGAGCATTGATATTTATTTACTATTTATATAAATTACTAAACTATATTTAAGAGTAAATTTTAATTTAGAATGGTATTTTCTATTAATAGATTTAAAGTTAAATACATAATTTATAATATTTCACATAGATATAAGTAACTAGTAGCTTATTACTGAGTTTTATAATTATCAGTTAAGTCTATATAATGAGCGGAATTTTATAATTATAAACAAAATAGTAAAAAAATATTAATTATTGCTTGACTATAGTGTTAACATGTGTTATTATTTAGCATATGAAAAATTATATTTAATAACGAAAGGTAATAATTATGTCATTTTTAAGTTCTGTTTCTAGCTATTTTGGAAGCACGAAGCACTATAATAGTGCAACTAGCCACCTATCAAAAGCTGGTGATGCTGCTTGGAATACATATGAGTGGATTGCAGGAAAAATTATAGGTGCAAATACAGCAACTCAATTTGCAAATGGTTTTGCTAATTTGTTTGGTGGTGCAAAAGCAACGGGTTGGCTTGCTTCTGCTACTGAATTTGCTGCATTATCACTAGTAAAATATCCAGTTTCTTGCATGGCAGTATTAGTAACTACTACAATCGTAGCAACTCATCCAAAGGAAACTTTTGAAGCTATAAAAGGTTTTGGTAAAGCTGTATACAATTTCCTAGATGCTGGTTTAGAATTAACTGAAGCTGTAGGCGAAGCTGGTGTTGGAGTTGTTGATATTCTTAAAGATGTTGTTGATTCTGTGGATATTGAAATGGATACATTTAAAGAAACAACAGTTGACCCATTAGGTGGATTTGAAATTGTAACTGAATATGTCGTATAATATTTTAGTTTTCTCCCAGTACTAAAATAGGAAAAGGCCGCATGATTTTTTCATGTGGCTTTTTTTATTGTGAACTGAAATATTGTGGTGCAAGAATTTGATATTTTATTAAGTAATGGGTTGCCACTCTAATTTTGTTTCTTGCATACGACAATTAATATTTATGCGTTACATATGAGTGATGTTATGTAGTCGACAATAGTATTACATAATCACTAGTAAAATCTAATTTCTATAACAACTTGACTTCTTACTAGATACATTTAAAATCAGAATTGTAACGGTAAGTTTGCCGTTCTGGAGTGTAGCAACTCCTACTCAAGCGGTAATACCAGCCGTATAAATGGTGTAATCCTCGATTTTAGGGTCGGGGAGACAATAGACATGTCCAGGGAACGATGCTTGTGCATCGCACCTAAAATCTATTGTAGCTGTCTTGGGCGGTTTTGCTAACTCTCCCGACTTCCAAGGGGGGAACATTAATAATCCTTTTTTGGTAGTTGAAAATATCGAGGTTCTAGAGAGAGTCTCTTTGTTTAATAGAAGAGGAGCATAAAAATGACATGTAAAAAATCAATATTATTTAAGCTTGTAGTTTCGTTATTATAGAGACAGAGCAAAATATCAATCTGCAACGAAGATAAACTAATAAAGGAGCTTGAAGTTACAGAAAATAATATCTTTGACACTTTAATAGGCAATTATATTCAAAATTTAATAATTAATAGAATGCTGGGTTATTATATGAGAGAATGTAAGAATGGAAGATAAGCAAAAAAACCTTATAGATGCAGCTAAGCTAGGGAAAATAATTGATATGTACAGGCTAATTGCAGACGGTGCTGATCCATTTATTTTTGATCAAGATGGTAAAAGTGCATTGCAGTATGCGGTAGAATCTGATCCAATTAAGGCGTATACATTATTGGATGATTTAAGACTAATATATACAAGTCCAGCACAACAAGAAATTATAAAATATTACAGCCAGTTAGCAATTACTCTTGGAGGCGATACTTCATAAGTAAGTATAAAGATTACTAGTTGGATTAAGTGTATTTTATACAAAAACTCATCTTACTTATTTTTAGCGCCAGCCTAGAACTCCACGCCAAGAAGGCTTTTCAAATGAATCAATATTTTCTACTATTTTTAGAAAGTTTGTAATTCGTACAGTGAATGGTAGAACAATAAGTTCGTATGTGACTTTTAATGCTGTCATAGTAAAGATCATGGATAGTAATTGCGATATTGGTAAAAATGCGCCAAATGCAATACTTGCAAATATCGCAGTTTCAATAAATGCTCCAACACAAGTACTTAAGATTGCACGAAAAGCAAAGTTACGACCATCAAGCATGATTTTAAGAGTTGATATAGCAGAAGCATTAAGGAGTTCACCTATGAAATAGCTTGAAAGTGATGCTAAAAATATCTTGGGAGTAAGTGCGAAGATAGTTGCAAATTCTTCATGTGTATGCGAATGATCGCTAGGAGGAAGCTGGACAACAAGATATAATGTAAGAGTCATAAATAAATTGCAATATAGTGCAATCCAAATGACACGTCTACTTGCTGAAAAACCGTAAACTTCAGTTAAAATGTCATTCATAACATATAGAAGTGGGAAAATTATTATTCCTCCTGGAACAGTAAGTGAGCCGATCTGTACCAGCTTCGTTGCTGCTAAATTTGCAGTAATTAGGCAGATAACAAAAGTAAATGCGATAAAGTTATAGTATTTAAAATTTTTATTTTCTGGGATTTGAGTCATAATTATCCTTTTTATATAGGCAAGAAATCCAAGCCACTATTTTAATTAAGTTAATTTATACCTACATAAATAATCAGATACAATTAGTAGTGTACTAATAACATCTAACTGGCTGATTAAATACGTATTCCCAGACTTTTTCCCACCCGTGATTGTGCGAGATATCCTTAAATATTTGTTGTTTTACACATGAACTTGATGCTTTTTGAACAAATTTATCTGCAATAAATGGGGGGATTATAGTATCCTTCCCACCTGAAATATGTAACTGCGGAATATGTTTGACTTGTTTTGCATAATCTATAGGATTTAGAGAGCCAATCATTGGCGTTACATTATGATGCGTAGTAAAAGCAACGTGATCCAAGTTACCACTAATTGTAATGATATCTTTAGTCATATAGTTTCTTGCTGCAATCAAGACAGCGATGCCACCACCTCCAGAGAATCCAACCAAACTAAATTTATGATTATTATTGATACTATTTATTACATCATTCATAGATTGTACGGAGTCATCTGATAGTCTTTTATCAGTCCAATACAGCATATTACATTTAGGATTAAGATCCATAGGTGTATATTGGCAAGGCCTTCCTATGTAGACAACATTTGGTCGATCATCCATAGAAGCAAGCTTAATCAGCATCTGTCTTCTTGGGGTAGGGTTTCTAGAAACTCTATATTTCCCATTAAATGCAGCCCCATCACCTTCAATATAAAAAACATAAGGTTTATGTTTATTTGTAACTTTTTGATAAGTTGTTAGCCAAAAATCTCCACCTTTTACAAGAACTTTTCTAAATCCGTAAAGTTCACCGATTGTAGCTGGGTCTTGGCCATAAGTTATAGTTTTACAACTCTGTAATACTAACGCTGCTATGGCTAGTAATATTATATTAGAAAGGTATTTCATCATCTAAATCACTATTATCAAAAGTTGGATTATTATTTTGGCTGCTAGGCTGATTTGGAGCTGCTTCGCCACGAGAATCAAGTAGGATCAGAGTTGAGTTAAAGTTTTGCAAGACAACTTCAGTTGTATATTTTTCTTGATTATCATTGTCAACCCACTTTCTAGTCTGGAGCTGTCCTTCTATGTAAAGCTTTGTTCCTTTTTTAACGTAGTTTTTAATCACTCTTACTAGGCCTTCACTAAAGCACACAATTCTATGCCACTCTGTCTTATCTTTTTTCTCGCCCGTCATTTTATCTTTCCAGGTCTCGCTTGTTGCGATGCTGAAATTAGCTATTTCTTTGCCATCATTAGTCGTTCTAATTTCCGGGTCGCGACCAAGATTTCCGATAAGAGTTACTTTATTTAAACTTCCTGCCATTACTCTGATACCATATAGTTTTTAAAAATTAAATACTAGCTATAGCATATCTTATCGATAGGCGAAACAAAAATATAATGAAATTTACTATTGCAATAAGAAGTTTTTGGACACTATAATACCTTGCATCAGTTTTTTCATATTTCAATAGATTTTTTATGCAAGAATATATAAAAGTACGCGGAGCTAAGGAACATAATCTGAAGAACGTAAATGTTGATATTCCTAGAAACAAATTTATTGTAATTACAGGTCTTAGTGGTTCAGGCAAGTCTTCACTTGCATTTGATACAATTTATGCTGAAGGTCAAAGACGTTATGTTGAAAGCCTTTCATCTTATGCAAGGCAATTCCTACATTTACAAAACAAGCCAAATGTTGAGTCAATTTCAGGATTGTCTCCAGCAATTGCTATTGATCAAAAAACTACTTCTAAAAATCCACGCTCAACTGTTGGTACGATTACAGAAATATATGATTATTTAAGGTTATTCTTTGCAAGAGTTGGGGTTCCTTATTCTCCTGCTACTGGTCTGCCCATAAAGAGTCAATCTATTTCTGAGATGGTTGATATTGTTAATGCTCTGCCAGAGGGTACAAAGATATATATTTTATCACCTATGGTTCGTGGTCAGAAAGGAGAGTTCCGCCGCGAAATTGCTAATTTAAAAAAACATGGTTATCAGAGATTATTTCTAGATGATGAGCTCTGTGAAATAGATGAACTACCCAAGATCGATAAAAATAAAAAACATAATATTAATGTAGTTGTAGATCGTTTAGTTATTTCTGATTCTCTAGGTAATAGAGTTGCCGAGAGCTTAGAAGCTTCATTGCAGATGGGTGAGGGAATTACATATATAGATATTGTTTCTCTTCCATCTAAGCACGGTACTAAGCATAAAGATGGTGATAGAATAACGTTGTCAGAAAAATATTCCTGTCCAGAATCTGGCTTTCAGCTTGAAGAAATTGAACCTAGAATTTTTTCATTTAATAGCCCGTTTGGTGCTTGCCCAGCGTGTGAGGGTATAGGAAAAGAATCTTTTTTCGATAAGAATCTTATTGTTCCTGATGAAAGCTTAAGTATTCGCGAGGGTGCTATAGTTCCTTGGAGTAAATCTTCATCTAAGTTTTTTGTTGATACTTTGGAGTCCCTCGCAAAACATTATAAATTTAAGTTATCAACGCCATTTTCTGAACTATCAGATAAAGTAAAAGAGATTTTATTTTATGGTTCTGGGGATGAAGAAATAACTTTTGAATATAGCGATGATCGTAAAACCGAAATTATTGAACAATCATTTGCTGGAATTATTCCAAGTTTAGAAGAAAAGTTCCGTAAGGTTGATACAGTTTGGATGCGAGAAGAACTTAACAGATTTAAGTCCAAGCATGATTGTTCGGTTTGCGGAGGATATCGACTAAAAAAAGAATCTTTATGTGTAAAAATTGATGGTTTAAACATTGGTCAGGTTTCTAAGAAAACAATTTTCGAGGCACTTGAGTGGTTTGAGAATATAAATGATAAGCTTGATGCTAAGCAGCGAGTGATTGCAAAACGTGTTGTGAAAGAAATTCAAGAAAGGCTGAAATTTTTAAATAATGTCGGATTAGAATATTTAAGTTTATCGCGTGAGTCAGGAACACTTTCTGGTGGAGAGAGTCAGAGAATTCGTTTAGCTTCTCAAATTGGTTGCGGTCTTAGCGGTGTACTATACGTTCTTGATGAACCATCTATTGGTTTGCATCAGAGAGATAATTCTCGTTTGATTTCAACTTTGAAAAATCTGAGAGACCTTGGGAATACTGTCATAGTCGTTGAGCATGATGATGAGACTATGCTTGAATCCGAGCATATTATTGATGTAGGTCCGGGTGCTGGAATTCATGGTGGTAAAATTATAGCAGAAGGGACGCCAGCTGAAATTAAAAAGTCTGAAACAAGTATTACTGGACAATATTTAAGCGGAAAATTATCAATACCAGTTCCAGATAAAATTAGGTCAGGCCATGAAGGAAAAGAAATTATATTAACTGGTGCTAGAGAGAATAATCTACAAAATCTTTCGATAGCAATTAAACTAGGTACATTTATCTCTGTAACTGGTGTGTCAGGTGGAGGTAAGTCAAGCTTAATTATTAATACATTCTACCAGGCCGCGCTAAAACAACTTGAGCCTAAATCGAAAATTTATCCAGGAGAGCATGATTCAATTAAAGGCCTAGAGCATATAGATAAGATTATTGATATTAATCAATCACCAATTGGTAGAACGCCTCGTTCAAACCCAGCTACTTATACTGGTGCATTTACTCCAATCCGTGACTGGTTTACAGAGCTTCCTGAATCAAAAATTCGTGGTTATAAAGTTGGGCGTTTCTCCTTTAATGTGAAGGGGGGGCGTTGCGAGGCTTGTCAGGGAGATGGTCTAATTAAGATTGAGATGCACTTTTTACCAGATGTATATGTGAATTGTGATGTATGTAATGGTCAAAGATATAATCGTGAGACGCTAGAAGTAAAATACAATGGTAAAAATATTGCAGAAGTTCTTGATATGACAGTAGAGGATGCAGCAAAGTTTTTTGAAAAAGTGCCTGCTATTCATGAAAAGCTGGCCACATTGAATGAAGTTGGTCTTGGATATATTAAGATTGGTCAATCTGCAACTACTTTGTCAGGTGGTGAAGCGCAGCGTGTGAAGTTGGCGAAAGAACTTTCGAAGCGTTCAACTGGGAAAACTTTGTATATTCTAGATGAACCAACCACCGGTCTTCATGTAGATGATATTAAAAAGCTTTTATCAGTTCTGCATAAGCTAGTTAATAAGGGTAATACTGTTGTCGTTATTGAGCATAATATGGATGTTATTAAAACTTCAGATTATATAATTGATATAGGTCCTGAAGGTGGAGATAAAGGCGGTAAAATAGTTGTTGAAGGTGCTCCAGAGGTAGTGGCTGCATGTGAAGAGAGTCATACCGGAAGATATTTGAAACAATATTTAAAGTAATTTTTTTGTGTGAAATTAGTTTGATAGATGGATTGGTTATATTTATTAATAGCAGGAGTGTTTGAAATTGGTTGGCCAGTAGGTTTGAGAATAGCTCAAAGCTCTGAGAAAATTACTGGCATATCTATTGCAGTAATATGTATGGCTTTTAGTGGTGCTTTTCTATATATGGCGCAAAAGACTATACCTATGGGAATAGCATATGCAGTATGGACTGGAATAGGTATAGCTGGAACTTTTTTGGTTGGAGTTGTGTGGTTCAACGAGCCTAACTCTCTAATTAATTATCTCGGCATAGCATTAATATTTGCTGGCGTATTAGTATTAAAATTTGCCAATTCTGGGGCTTGATTTATTGTAGATTTATATTTATTAGCTGTGGACAAAGAGAAGTTTGTCACTGGCGAGGAGTAAAAGTGACTTGGCAATCCTTAGGTTACGACAACAAGTGATATGTTTATATACAATAAGTTGTCTGGATTGCTGCGCTTCGCTCGCAATGACTGGGTGTATGTATTAGCTTATACGAAACTAGGCGACTCGGTAGTTTAATAGTTTGATAGTTATAAATTTATTTTTTCTAAACAAATTTTTTCCTCTATATTCGATGTATGAAAATCTTCAGAATATTCCTTTTTCAGCAGAACTAGGATGTCCAGGTCACTTTCATATGAATATTAAGGTGGAACCTTCAAACTATCTATCCCTAACCCATGTGCCTCTAGAATATGAGCCAAACAAAATAATTTTCGATATTTGTTTCTCAGCTACAGATAATATTTTCGTAATGATGATGGCTAATCTTTAATAATTAAGCTTTTTTCTGATAATTCTGACTGCGTTATAAAAAATAATTTACTTGGTCCATTAAGAGTATAACTTAAAAATATTTGTCGTTTAATTCTTATCCATACACAATTTTTGACAATATCTCTACTTTGAAGTAGCATAATTTACATACTTAAATAATTCGCGGAGTAATATTATGACTTTAAAACATGTTAAGGTTAACAAAACCTCAAACCCTCAAACAGATAATTTAGAAAATGTAGCCCCTTTTATTCCGTTGCCACGTATTCCACTATTACACAGATCAGTTGTCGGTGATATTAATTGGGGAGGTTTTGTTGTTCACATTGAAAGGGTAAAAGTTAGAACCCAATCTGATATAGATTATATGAATAGTTGTGATAATGCAGAAAGAGAATCAGAGAAAACATTTTTAACCTTTGATTTTGCACCAATTATTGTAGAACCTGTAGAAACTACACTCACTGGTGATATAACTGATATCGAGTAAGGAGGCGCATTTCAGGATCTGCCCCTCTCACAACCGTACGAGCGTTGTTGTACACAGTGATTTCAGATTTTTGTTGAACAAAAGCATCAAAATAGAGAATAGTTCAAGCTGCTTAAACGTTTCAAATTAAGAGCCTAAAGCATGAGGTTGTTGTATGTTTAATATTGGCTGGAATAATGAAGATATTTAAAGCCACCCGAACTATGGATAACAAAAAAGCTGCATAGTAGTTGGTATTGGGGTATTCTGGCTTTTTTAAACAACTAAAGAGTACCCCAATGAATATAGACTACGATACTTTGTTCTGCTTTGTCGATGATTTTTATAAAGGATTTGAAAATTGGTACAAAAAGTCTCTTCTTACTAGCGGTTTAAGAAAACGTAATAGACCAAGCAGTATGAGCTTATCGGAGATAATAACAATCTTAATAGCTTTCCATCAATCTGGTATGGCTTGCTTTAAATATTTTTACTTAGAACTTATGAGAAATAACAGAAATTTATTCAATTACTTAGTCCATTATGATCGCTTTATATCATTGATAAAGCTAGCCTTTCCTGCTGTATTATGCATGTTAAAATCCCTTGAGGGTAAGATAACTGAATACATGTTTATCGACTCTACTCCAATGGTTGTATGCCATAGGCTGCGAGAGAAACGTCATAAAGTTTTTAAAGACTTAGCTGGAAAAGGTAAGACTTCAACTGGTTGGTTCTTTGGCTTTAAGTTGCACTTTATTTTTAATAGTCACGGAGAAATTGTACGCATGCATGTTACTAGCGGGAATGTAGATGACAGGTCTCCAGTAAAGCAAATGCTAAAAGATATCTCTTGCAAACTTATTGGTGATAAAGGTTATATCTCCAAAAAATTATTCACTGAATTATTTGAACAGGGTACAACTTTAATCACTAAAATCAGAAAAAATATGAAGAATTGTCTAATGGATATAAATGATAAAATGATGTTAATGAAACGTCCATTTATAGAAACAATCTTCTCATCTATAAAGTCGTTAAACACCTTGATACATAGTAGACATAGATCTCCAATAAATGCATTTTGTCACTTATTTGCTGGACTAATAAACTATCAGCTTCGTACTGATAAGCCATCTTTAGAACAATTTATAAAATGAAATCGCTTATCCACAGTTCGGGTTAAAGCCATAAGTTATATGAGCCAAACAAAATAATTTTCGATATTTGTTTCTCAGCTACGGATAATATTTTCGCAGTGATGATGGCTAATATTTAATAATTAAGCTTTTTTCTGGTGATTCTGATTGCATTTAAATAATAAATACCTAATTAGCTTCCTTAAACTTCTTCTGTAAATCGCTTGCCTTCATTCCGCCTCCTCTTGAAGGTTCTGCATTTCCATGAGGGAATGTTGCAGGTTTTGTCATTACTGTTTCATGGAAATTATAGAATTCGACCATGAAATATTCATTCTCTGGCAAAGTTTTGTTTGGGAAGATAGTGCTGTTATCAGACGCAAATGATTTGAAAAATTTACCTTTAGCTATAACAGTTCTAGTGCCAACTGGTATTTTATTATGTAGGGCATGTGAGAAAATCATTGGATAATTTAGATTACCTATCTTCATATCTATTTTTTCTCCAGATTGCTCAGAGCTATAAATTACTTCATTATTTGTGAGTCTAGTAATTTTCGCATCATATATAATTTTATTTCCACACATTAATGGAATACGGTAAGCTATTTGATCGTCATAAATTTTCACGCTATCGTCGATGAAATTTTGTGGAACTATTTCTTTTAACAATACTCTAATTTTAAATGAACTTGGTCGTTCCTTTGAGGCTTCTGGGAAATATTTGTTTGAGATGGTTGCGTTACGAGTTTCGCCAGTTTTCATACCAACAATTACTGCATCTACTCCTGGTGCTATCTTCTCAGATCCAAGAGGGAATGTGACGACTTTATCCTCCAATACTGTGTTTTGAATATTTAATATTTTATAATGTACAGTTACTATATGACCGCATGATGCAGGGCCTTTTTCTCCGTCTCCAAAACTATTTATTTTAAAGATAGATTGAATAAAATTATCATTATTCATTTTGAAACCACTTCCGGATCCTGCAACAGTCTTATTCATTGGTTGCAACATGCTTTCCATAAACATTCTACCTTCATCACTTTTTAGGATGTTAATCATTACACTTGATAATATTTTTTCAAGGAAAGTCCCTGTTACCTGAGTTTCTTTTGATTCTGTTTGTTCGGGTGAGGTTTGCTCAGTCTTATCCTTTAAGTGTTCTGGCACAGCTATTCGCCCAACGCTATGCTGAAATATCATATATAATATCGCTGCTGTAATAATCAGAGTTAGAATTTTTTGCATAGTTTATGCTTATAATTTATGTTAATTAGCTATAGGATATCAATTGATCGATAAACTGCAAGAATGACAAGAGAATGGATTTTAAAATAGAGAATCATTATCATGATGTGTTGATTATAGGTTCAGGAGGATCTGGATTATCTGCTGCAATTTTTGCAGTATCAGATAAGAATTTTGACGTTGCAATTATTAGTAAAGTTCACCCTCTGAAGAGTCATACGGTAGCCGCGCAAGGAGGAGTTAATGCCAGCCTTGGTAATATCTCAGAAGATGATTGGCGTTGGCATGCTTATGACACCATTAAATCTTCTGCATGGATTGCAGATCAAGATTCTGTTGAAGAGATGTGCAGAAGAGCTCCAGAGATGATTCATCTTTTAGATCAATTAGGAGTAGAGTTTGATCGAAATGATGAAGGGAAAATTGACCAGAAGATTTATGGTGGTCAGAGTACTAATTTTGGCAAAGGTGGTTTTGCCCATCGAGCGTGCTATTCGAAGGATAAAACAGGGCATACCATTATGCATAGATTGTTCGAAGAAGCTTCAAAACGAAAAGTTCAATTTTATAATTATAATTTTGCTATCGATCTATTAATTCAAGATAATAAGTGCTATGGAGTCATTTGTTTTGACATGGAGCAAGGTATTTTGCGTGTAATTCGATCTGGTAACGTGATTATTGCAAGTGGTGGTTACAGCCAGGTTTATGAAACTGCTACTTCTTCATTAGTATGTACAGGTGATGGCAATGGGCTAGCTGCAAGAGCTGGTATTCCATTGCAAGATATGGAATTTGTCCAATTCCATCCTACTGCTCTTAGTGAAATAGGTGTGCTTATTACAGAAGCATCGCGTTCTGGTGGTGGAAAGTTGCTAAATAATCAGGGTATAAGATTCATGAAAGAATATGCTCCTAAGTTTATGGAGCTGGCCCCAAGAGATATTGTAGCCCGTGCTATTGCAACCGAAATTGCTAATGGTCGAGGTTGTGGGCCAAATGGTAATTACGTGCACCTTGATTTAACTCATATGAGTCTTGAGAAAATCAAAGAAAGCTTACCTACAGTATATGAGAACTGTCAAAGTTTTTTGTCTCTTGATCCAAGTCAAAATTTAGTTCCAATTGCTCCAGCTGCGCATTATACGATGGGAGGTATTCCAACTAATAATATGTGCCAGGTGATATATTTACAGGATGGTCTCGAGAGTGTGGTCAAAGGATTATATGCAATCGGTGAGGCTGCATGCATATCTGTGCATGGAGCAGGAAGGCTAGGTTGTAACTCACTTCTAGATTTGCTAGTTTTTGCAAAAAAATCTATTGAATCAATAGAAAAAATTGATAATAAAAACTTCGACTTTAATAAAGATAAAATTCTAAAAAGGATACATAATATATTTAAGGGCCAAGAGGGAAATATTGATAATATTACAAAATCTTTGAAAAACGTTATGAGTAAATATGTTGGAGTATTTAGGACTGAAGAAGGGCTAAATATTGCCTTGCAACAAATTATGCAAATTAAAAGTAAATTTAGCGATATAACAATTTCTGACAAATCTTTGTGTTGGAACGTTGAATTGCAGCATTATCTTGAACTAGAAAATATGATTATTTCGTCAATAGCGACAATTAAAGGATCTTTGTGGCGTAGGGAAAGTAGAGGTGCCCACTGGCGGAAGGACTATAGTGATGAGGATAATAAATTTCTAGGTCACTCTATTATACCTTCTGAAGAAGGAGAAGAAATTATATTGCGTCAGTCTCGTAAAAGTAGCGATAATGTGGATTTTTATCAACCACAAGGGAGAAACTATTAATAGTTTTAGTCCTATGCTATCTATGTAGCATTTATTTTGTTATGGTTGTATTAAATCATTAAAAAATAGCTACCATGAATAGATTTAAAACAGCTCTTATTTTTATAATATTATTCTCTATAAATAGCGTTTTAGCTGCAGAGGAAGAGGAGATGCGTGTTGATAATTTAAATTATTGTGATGTTTCTAAGGTTGCAATAAATAACTATGAACCAGAGGTTTTTGAGACAACGAATAATCTTTTAAGGAAATCTGGTCAAGAAGCTCTTTTTTGCGGTGAGTCTATAGTTGTATATGGTAGAGTGCTTGACCAAAATTGTGTGCCGGTTGCTGATGCAAAAGTATATGCTTGGCAAACTGATTGCAAGGGAAAATATCCTTATAAAGCCTTGAAAAAGAATGTTGTTGATAAGGAGTTGATGGGCGAGGAGTCTAACTTAACTTTTGTTGGAAATGGTACTGCGACGACTAATAATAAAGGTGAGTTTCACTTTGTAACAGTATACCCACCTGTTATGCATGATTATGGCCCACATTTAAATATTAGAGTAGAGCATTTTTCAATGGGAGGTCTGCAAACTCGTTTAGTACTCAAAGGTAATAAAGTAAGAAATCCTCGAAATGATCCTGATTTAGCTTCTATTTATGGTGCTGCTGCAAAAAGAGGGATGAAAATATATAAGTTTGAAGTAGTTATTCCTGGCACTACTAATAAGGATTACTAGATTTAATACTGTTTTCAGGTTTTAAGATAATTTTCATGAAAAATCTTTCATAATATAACTTTTTTATAATTTAGTCGGTAAAAATTGGTAGTTTTTACTTGAGCTAGCATATGTTTTACTATATAGTTTAACTAAGAATTAGATAATAAAATTATTTAAGGTGGGCTCCTGTAAGGTTGTCTGCCTTTTTTTACAGCAAAATATGGAAAGAAAAATTGCAGAGCTAGTTGAAGATACCGTAAATGATTTGGGTTTTGGTATAGTTAAGATTGCGATAAATGGGTCAGCTAATAAAATAGTTGAAATATTTATTGAAAGACTAGATGGAGAGAAAATAGAAGTTGGGGATTGTCAGCTAGTTAGTCGTAATATATCTGCAATATTGGATGTTGAAGACATTATCTCAGGTAAGTATTTTCTCGAAGTATCTTCGGCTGGTTTAGAAAGGCCATTAGTAAAATTGCAAGATTTTGAAAAATACGCTGATTCTGAGATAAAAATTCGTTTAAAAGAGCCTCATAACGGTAATTTATCATTCAGAGGTAAATTACTTGGTGTTATTGATGGTAAAATAAGATTAAAATCAAAAAATGTTGAAATTGGATTTGATTTTGAAAATATAAAGAGAGCTAATTTAGTTCTTACAGATGAAATGTTTAGAAAATTATTGAACAAGGATAAGAAAAAATAAATTTAATATTAAGAGAGATTGAATATGGATGATTTTGGTAAGGCTGAAATTTTACAAATTGTTGATGCAGTATCTAGAGAAAGAGGTATTCCTAAAGCAAGTTTAATTGAAGCAATGGAGCAAGCTGTTCAAATCGCTGGTCGTAAGAAATATGGTTTAGAGCAGAATATTAGCGCGCAAATTGATCAAAATACAGGAAAAATTAGCCTATTTAGAGTTCGAGAGATTGTTGAAACTATCGATAATGTTGTACAGCAAATTCTGCTTGAAGATGCAATAGCAATAAGGTCAGATGCAAAAATTGGTGAAAATATTCTAGAACCTCTTCCTCCAATTGATCTTGGTAGAGTTGCAGCGCAAACTGCAAAGCAAGTTATTGTTCAAAAAGTAGGCGAAGTAGAAAGAGAGCGCCAGTATCAAGATTATAAGGATCGTAAAGGCGATATTTTGAATGGGACTGTAAAACGCATTGAGTTTGGTAATATTATTGTTGATGTTGGGAGAGCCGAAGCAATCCTGCGTCGTGGTCAGCAGATCAGAGGCGAGATGTTTCAAGTTGGTGATAGAATTAAGGCGTATGTACAAGATGTTCGTCCTGAGCCAAAAGGTCCACAGATTTTTCTATCAAGAACTGACGATGAGTTTTTAAGAAAACTATTCGAAATGGAAGTTCCAGAAATTTATGACAATATTATTGAAATAAAATCAATTGCTCGTGAACCTGGATCTAAAGCAAAAATTGCAGTTGTTGCAACAGATGTTTCAATTGATCCTGTTGGTTCGTGTGTTGGAGTTAGAGGTAGTAGAGTGAGGTCTATTACTAACGAGCTAAGTGGTGAAAAGATTGATGTAATAAATTGGGATAAGAATGTGGCTCAATTTGTTATCAATGCTATGACCCCAGCCGAAATTGCAAAAATTGTTTTCGACGAAGAGGGCAATAGAGTGGAAGCGGTAGTTCCTGATGATCAGTTAAGTATGGCGATTGGTAGAAGGGGTCAAAATGTTCGCTTGGCTTCTAAAATAACTGGTTGGGCTATTGATGTTATGACCGAAGAGCAGGAATCAAAGAGAAGAAGTGAGGAGTTAACTAATACTACAGAATTGTTTGTTAATCATCTTGGTGTTGAAGAAGTAATTGCTCAGCTGCTTTCTGCTGAAGGTTATACTTCAATTGAGCAGATTGCTTATTCTGAAGATGAAGTTCTAGCTGCGATTGAAGGCTTTGATACAGAATTAGTTACGGAACTTAAAAATCGTGCTATAACTTATCTTGAAAAGAAGAATGAAGATATTATTGAAGGATTAGAGAAACTTGGTGTGGAACAAGAATTACTAGATTCATTAGATCTTCCTCCAGAATATATTTTGAAACTCGCTGAATTTGGTGTAAAAACAATTGAAGATTTAGGTGAGGTTACGCCTGCCGAGTTTAGAGGTATAGTACCTGAAACTGTAATAAGTTCAGAAAATATCGAAGCATTGATTAATTTTGCAAAAGAACAATCTGAAGAAGGTGAGCAAGATTAGTAGATTATTTAAATTTAGTTTAGTTATAATTATTTAGAAAAAGAGCGCATGACAGATAACCAAGAAGATAAAAAGGCAAAGAAACTGACACTAGGTGGTGCTAAGCTTAGTTTAGGTAACTATCCTAAAAAGGTTACAAAAACTTTAGGTGGTTCTGGATCTATAGTTGTTGAAGTGAAACGTGGGAAAGCAACTGGTGGTGGATTATCTCTAAATAAAGGTAGTGCTACTCAAACTAATGCTGATCAAGATAGTCGAAGAATGGCTGCTCTTCAGAGATCAAAGGCTGATGATATTGAAGACGAGCAAGTGCAAATTGGTAGTCTCAGTAAGTTAGCTGAAATAAACCAAGAAACTGAGGTTGAGGATGTTACTGATACTCCTGCGCCTGCTGATGAAGCAGTTGTTCCAGAAAAAACATCAACCTCTAGGAAAGATCATAGTAAAAAATCGGCTAGCTTACCACCTAAGTCACAAAAAGAAAAGACTGATGAAGAAAAAGCAACACCTACTAAGCCAATGAGTCTTGAACCTAAGAAGTTAAAGAAATCTGATATCATTCATATGCTTGAAGAAGATTCAGGCAGTGCTCCATTCAAGACCAGATCTCTTGCTTCTATAAAAAGGGCTCGAGCAAAGGAAAAGAGAAAGACTGAAGGTGTCGCTGTAAAGGCTGAAAAAGTATATCGTGAGGTTATATTACCTGAAGTTATAACTGTTGCTGAATTATCAAATAGAATGTCTGAACGTGCTTCAGATGTTACGCGTGAGTTGATGAAAATGGGCGTTATGGCAACTAGTACTCAATCAATTGATGCAGATACTGCTGAGCTGATTGCAACTTCGTTGGGACATAGCGTAAAAAGAGTAAAAGAGTCTGATATTGAAGATGTTTTAATAGATAAGGATGATTCTCCAGAAGATTTAAAGCCTAGAGCTCCAATCGTTACAGTCATGGGGCATGTTGATCATGGTAAAACTTCTTTGCTTGATGCGCTAAAATCTACTGATATAGTTGGCGGTGAAGCTGGTGGAATCACTCAACATATTGGTGCTTACACGGTAACAATCTCTGATAATCGTATGATTACTTTTATTGATACTCCTGGTCATGAGGCGTTTACTGAGATGCGTACTCGAGGTGCGCAAGCTACTGATATTGTAGTTCTTGTTGTCGCTGCAGATGATGGAATTAAAGCGCAGACTGTTGAAGCTATTAGCCACGCAAAAGCTGCAGAGGTTCCTATTATTGTAGCAATTAATAAAATCGATAAACCTGAGGCAGACATAGACCGAGTAAAAACAGAATTATTGAGTCATGAATTAATCCCAGAAGATCTAGGTGGTGATATAATAACGGTAGGAGTATCTGCAAAACAAAGGCAAAATCTTGACAAGCTTGAGGAGGCTATTCTTTTAGTTGCTGAAATGCAAGAATTAAAAGCTAATCCAGATACTATTGCTGCTGGTGTTGTTGTTGAATCAAAAATTGACCAGTCAAGGGGTGTGATTGCAACTGTTATCGTTCAAAGAGGAACGCTTAAGAAAGGTGATATTGTTATTGCGGGAAATTCTTATGGGAGAGTAAGAAGATTATGTAATGATAAAGGTAGAACAATTGCAGAAGCTGGACCTTCAGTAGCGGTTGAGGTTTATGGCCTCAATGATGCTCCATCAGCTGGTGACATATTTAATGTTGCAGAGACGGATAAGCAAGCAAGAGATATTGTTGAGTATAGACAACGTAAGGCTCGAGATTTACAAGTAACAGCGTCAAAAACAAGTTTAGAAGATTTATTTTTAAAAGCATCAGGTGATAATAAAATTAAGGAGTTGCCTGTTATTATTAAAGGTGATGTACATGGTTCAATTGAAGCCATAATAACGAGCCTAGGTAAAATAGAAAGCGATGAAGTAAAATTAAAGGTTCTTCATAGTGCTGTAGGAGGTATTACGGAGTCAGACACGACTCTTGCGACTGCTTCTGGTGCTTTGATTCTTGGTTTTAATGTTAGAGCAAATAACGCTGCCACAAGTTCTGCAGAAAACAATAAAATTGATATTAGATACTATTCAATAATTTATAACTTAATTGATGATATTAAAGCAATAATGAGCGGTATGTTGTCTCCAATTATTCGTGAAGAGTATATTGGTTCGGTTGATATACGCGAAGTATTTAATATTTCAAAGGTTGGTAAAGTAGCGGGTAGCTATGTTACTAAGGGAGTTATAAAAAGAGGTGCGGGTGTAAGATTGCTTAGAGATAGTATTGTTATTCATGAAGGTAAACTAAAAACCCTCAAACGCTTTAAAGATGATGTTAAGGAAGTGAAAGAAGGTTTTGAATGCGGTATTGCTTTTGAAAATTATGATGATATTAAAGTTGGTGATTCTGTAGAGGTATTTGAAATTGTCGAAGAGCAGAAAAAACTATAAATTAAATACGCGTCATAAAGAGCAATCTCAAAGGCAGTTGAAAGTTGCCCAAACGATTCATGCTTCTCTTGTTGAGTGTTTTCGTCGAGAGGGAAAGCTGGATTATCGTCTTGATGGTGCTCCAATTAGCATAGTTGAGGTAAATATTAGTCCGGATCTAAAAGTTGCTAATTGTTTTTTTGTTCCATTTAATACTGATCTTTCTGTTGATGAATTGCTAGATGCTTTAGAGGAATCGAAATATGTCATACGCAATTATATTACCCGCCAAGTAAATCTAAAATATTCGCCTGAGATTCGTTTTTATTATGACGAAGGATCAGAAAATGCAATCATAGTCGAGAAGCTATTAAAGTAACTGGCTTTGTTTACAGCTTATTTGCTCTATTAGATAATATTATTGTTTTGTGATGTCTCTTCATTATTATTAAATAGTTGTAGTTAATTTAATTGGTAAGATCTATGTCAAAAAATCGTGATGACTTAAGTTTACAAGAGTTACTAAGGCACTGTGTGGGTGCAAAGAATTATTTAGGTGTTTATGTTGCAAGCAAGTTGGGTGGTGATGTTGGCTATGAAAAAGTTATTTGCGTTTCATGGCAAAGTTTTGGAAATATTAATTTAGCAATTACTATGGCTGATCCAAAAATGGTTGCGCTTTTAGTTGAGCTTGGTGCTGAAGTGAGTATTGATGATGTTGAGTATGCTGCTTCGATATATTTTATGACTAATTCGAGTTCATCAAAATGTGATGAAGGTTTTAAGATTAAGAGGTCTGATAATGCGCTTGAGATTTTGCAACTATTTTATGATATTGGTGTAGATACTTCATCTCTTGAAACATTGTGTCCGATGCTGAGAAGTCATGTAAGTTATGAGGCATTAATTCGTTTTGAAAATTTTTTGCTGGATTTGAGGGGTGCCCAACCAGAGAAACCTGAATTTGATTTTACAAACTTTGAGCTATGCTTTAATGAAATTGCCGATGAGTTTGCATTTGATTTAGCAGGAGTAATAGAATGCCCTGAATCTTTATATCAAAAGCTTAAATTAGGTTTTTACGGACTAAATCCAGATGTTCTTTGTCAACAAGTTGATGATTCTGTTTCCGAAGATATGGTAGAGTTGTTAGGTCTTGAATAACGTATTAGTGTTTGTTGTTAGTAAGTTGACGCTAGTTTATATCAGCTAACCAGTTAAGTTAAAGTAGTCGAGTATTCTACTTACCAGTAGATCCAAATCCTCCAGTTCCGCGCTCAGTTTCTTCTAGCGACTGAACTTCATCAAATTTTACATGCTCATATTTTGTGATTACCATTTGAGTTATCCGCATACCACGAGTTATAGTAAAATCTTCTTTGCTATGATTAATTAGGATTGCCTTAACTTCCCCTCTATAATCTGCGTCAATAGTTCCTGGTGAGTTTAGGACTGTTATACTATGTTTCGCAGCAAGTCCAGATCTTGGTCTAATTTGTGCTTCGTAGCCAGCTGGCAATGCAATAGCTATGCCTGTTGGTATGATTTTTGTCTCTCCTGCTTTTATAACAACATCATTATCAATTGCAGCTGGCAAGTCAAGACCAGCGCTCTGCTCAGTTGCATAGTGAGGCATTTCAAGCCCATTTGCATTTTCTAACTGCTTGATTTTTACAATCGTCATAAGGAGTAATATTATTTGAAATTTGTTTATAGAAGCTTTGGTAAAATGGCGGGAGTGACGGGACTCGAACCCGCGACCCTCTGCGTGACAGGCAGATACTCTAAACCAGCTGAGCTACACCCCCACATACCGAAAGCAAAGGTAATATATATCAGTTTTTGCGCTCTAGCAAGCATTAATTGAATTATTTGGGATCTTTATTGAAGTTTTTGTTGGAATTTATTCTTATCGTTTCCGGAGGGGTTAAGTAAAAGTAACTTTAGCAATTTAAAGATATAGATAATAATTCCCTAATAGTTACTTCAGTGGGAGAGTTAAGGGATAATTCATTATTATTATTATTATTATTATGTTGTCTTGAGTATTTGAAAATAAATTATTAATTTTTGCCGTTTTATGTTAACTATTAGTTTGAATGGCATGGTTGTTGCTTAATAGATCTTAGAGGCTTTTGAGTAATAAAGTAGTTTATCTATAGGCTTTTTATGCTAAGAAGCTATGTAAATTGGACTTTTGTTGTAATTTATAGTATAATAATAATATGTTCGATTTAGGCACTTAAAGTGTGTATGAAGGGTAGGTTAATCAGGGTTTCAAATCTGCTTTTAATAATTAAACTAAAAATAGGTAAATAATAATGACATTAACATTAGGAAATGATTTAACAGGTACCGTAGCAAGAGAAGTTAGTGCGGCTAGTAGAAAATCTAGCGGTCTAGGTGAAAGCTTGACTACAGGTAATGACAAGTTCGTTGAAGTAGTTGATGGCTTCCTAGGTAGCTCACTAAGAGATAGTGAAATTGTACTTGGTGCAATCGCAAAAAATACTGCATATAGTATTAATATGCTAACAATTACGGATGAGTATCTAAAGACAGTTGCAACATCACTACAAGAAGGTCTTAAGACAATCGGTAGTGCTGGTCCTCTATCAGCGGATAAGCTAGCAGTTCTTCAAAAGAACTTAAATGATAAAAGAGGTCAAGTAGATCTACTTATCAAAACAGCAGACTTTGATGGTAAAGCTCTACTAGGTGGTGGTGCTGAAGCAGTTGAAGTTCAAGTTGGTCTATCAATTACAGATAAACTAACATTATCAGTTACTGATATTGGCGCTGGTAAACTATTTAGATCTTCTGTTACAACTGCTTTTATTGAGCGTCTTAAAACTGATGGCCATGGAAATACTACTTATTACCAAAACGCTGGTGAATTAGCTAATGATCTTGCTAACAATGTAAATGTTGTTCATGCAAGTATAACTGGAGCCGGCGGTGGCGGTGGCGGTGGCGGTGGCGCCATGACAGATGCACAATTGTCTGTTCATTTAGTTGCATTAATTCAAGCAAATCCTTCAATAGGTTCATTTCTTGATAAAGCAGCACCTTTAATGCTACCTCAGATTGTAGCTCAAGGTAATGGTAATACAAATTTTTCTGATACGGATGCTGCTGACTTACAGGCTGCATTAGGAAATGGTGCTGCTAAAAATCAGCTTATTGCTATTTTAGCTGACAATGCAGCATCAAACATTTCTGTTGCAGGCAATGAAGCAAATCGTGTTCTTGCACAAGATGTATTTACAAATGCACTTAACTCAATTCGTGCTGAACAAGCTTCAGTATCAAATCAGAAGCAAAATGTTGTTGAGGCTGCTGATGCTTTAAGAGCTACAACAAATGTAACTCAAAAGGCTGCTGATTCATATTTGAAGACAGACTACGTGATGACTGCACAACAATATTCTGAAACTATTAGAACTATGGTTGCATCTATTACTGCACTACAGGCTGCTAATAAGATTCCAGAAGCTGCTCAAAGACTAATTGACGCTTTAGCTAGATAATATAAAACAAGGTAAATAAAATGACATTAACATTAGGAAATGATTTAACAGGTACCGTAGCAAGAGAAGTTAGTGCGGCTAGTAGAAAATCTAGCGGTCTGGGTGAAAGCTTGACTACAGGTAATGACAAGTTCGTTGAAGTAGTTGATGGCTTCCTAGGTAGCTCGCTAAGAGATAGTGAAATTGTACTTGGTGCAATCGCAAAAAATACTGCATATAGTATCAATATGCTAACAATTACAGATGAGTATCTAAAGACAGTTGCAACATCACTACAAGAAGGTCTTAAGACAATCGGTAGTGCTGGTCCTCTATCAGCGGATAAGCTAGCAGTTCTTCAAAAGAACTTAAATGATAAAAGAGGTCAAGTAGATCTACTTATCAAAACAGCAGACTTTGATGGTAAAGCTCTACTAGGTGGTGGTGCTGAAGCAGTTGAAGTTCAAGTTGGTCTATCAATTACAGATAAGCTAACATTGAAAGTGAATGACATTGGTGCTGGTAAACTATTTAGATCTTCTGTTGCTAAGGCTTTAAACGATCACTTAGCAAATGGTAATGATAACTTATCTGCTTATTGGAATAATGCTGCTAACGATAAAGCAGCTGCTGTTGCAAAAAATCAAAACCTTATCTCTATTGCTATTAGAGATGGGGGGGCAAATCAAATGACAGCAGCTCAGTTTGGTACAGCGCTCCGTGCAGTTATTCAAGCTGATCCCTCAATTGGTCAATTTCTTGATAGAACAGCAATCACTGGAAGAGACGCACTAACTGCAGCAAATGCAGGGGTTACATTCGTCAATGCAACCGCCGTACAAATACAAGCTCAGTACGGAGCTGGCGGTATATTTACAGCTGCAGGTGGTGCTGCAGCAGATGAAATGTATGCTATTTTAAAAGATAATGCATCAACAAATATTTCTGTTGCAGGCAATGAAGCAAACCGTACTCTTGCACAAGATGTATTTATAACAGCGCTTAACTCAATTCGTGCTGAACAAGCTGCAGTATCAAATCAGAAGCAAAACGTTGTTGAGGCTGCTGACGCTTTAAGAGCTACAACAAATGTAACTCAAAAAGCTGCTGATTCATATTTGAAGACAGACTACGTGATGACAGCACAGCAATATTCTGAAACTATTAGAACTATGGTTGCATCTATTACTGCACTACAGGCTGCTAATAAGATTCCAGAAGCTGCTCAAAGACTAATTGACGCTTTAGCTAGATAATTCTAGATAAAACATCATTATTAGTTAATGGTTTCAAAGGACCAAGATTCTATATCTTGGTCCTTTTTGTTATGATATAGAAACTGTATAAGTTTTTATTTCTTGTTAGTGGTTGCATATGTTTTAGTTATCTGCAAGTAGAGCTCTCAGCTATCTATAATTTTAAGCATTAGAGATAGTAATACATGGCTTCAAGAGAGTTTATTTGTAGAATATAAAGTCAAAATTGTAGAGTTACTTTGTTCATCGTAAATGGATCTACATAGTAAAGCCGCTCTATTATTGTCGGAAAAACAAAGCAAAACCAAAATCCGTTTGGTCCTGCGATAGTGATATTTTTATGCGGTAAGCTCTAGATTATAATGCATAGCTTGCAATGACGTTGAGATGATTAAATTTGTTACAGCCATTTTGTTTCTTTGCATATAAAAAATCCTTGAAATTCTCAATAATTTAGATCAAAACATTTTCATAAGCGCGAACTATAACATTCTTGATAATTTGATGTTTTAAACGCATATTCGAATATTTTTCTTGTTGCTATAGACCAGAACTTACTTTTTGTTGATATCACAATCATAAAGTTTTACACTTTTTTTATACATAAAAAATTTATGATTAATATTACTATGAAACATCTTGGGATAATTTTAGTATTTATATTATTTTTGGCAAATACCAGTTGGGCAAATGAAGAATCAGAAATTCAAGTATATAAAGATTTGTGTAAAGCAGATCTTGAAGCTTTCCGTAAGTTGCTACGAGATGATTCTGCAGTTTATGCAAATAATGCAGACAAAGATTTTAAAAATTGGTACAAAAAGGGGTATGAAGATACATTAAAATTAATAGATTTGCTTGGTGATAGAGATGATTGTTACTATGCGATGAAGTATTATGTTAATGGTTTTGATCATTCTCATATTACACTTCGTGGTTATGTCCCGCTTCCTAATGAGCAATATCCAGGTTTGCTTAGCTCCTTGAATGCAAACGATAATCGTCACTACATAATTTATAAAAATCCTGATCTTAGTTATTTAAAAGATGTACAAGTTGGCGATGAGTTGACTCAAATTAACGGCATTGAAATGTCTGAATATTATAAAGACTATTTGGAGCCTTTTTACGCAGGTGATAGATCGATTTTAACATTGAAATCTGCAAGTATTTACGCATTGATTGTAGATGGTAACAGGTTTAAGCCATCACCTAGAACTATTACTTTAAAAAGAGGAGAAGAAGTTATAAATCTTGATTTAAAGTATATGGAGCTTAGTGGTGGCGGTCTTGCAGCTGCAAAAAAAGTAAAGCAACCAGAGCATACTGAAGGATTTAAAGTAGAAATGGTATCAAATGGTGTGTGGATAAAGATACCAAGCTTTTTCCCCAATCGACAAGAATCAGTATATTTTATAGGTATGTTATCAACTTTGAAAAATAAACTTGCTAAAGAAGACTATATTCTTTTTGATATGAGAGGAAATCGTGGTGGGGCATTAAAGTGGTCGCATCCTATTTTAAGAAATTTATGGGGAGATGAAAAAATCAAATCTCTTGGTAAGAATCATGTCTATAATGAAGATTGGGAAAAGAAACTAAGAATTAGTAAAAACAATTTTACTGCATTTAAAGCATATTTTGGAGCAGGTGCTGCAAAATTTTATGTAAAAGCTATGAGAAAAGGGGAGCAGTTCTTTTTAAAAAAATGGTCAATTTTTAGAGATAATTATCACTTATATACAAATACTGATAGTAGTCCTTTTAAAGCAAAAGTTTATGTTCTTACTGATAATTTTTGCCGAAGCACTTGCTGGACTTTTGTAAGAGAAATGGTGCAAATGCCGGGAGTTGTGCATATTGGTCAAGATACAACAATACAAAGTATATACTCTTACGCAAAGCAAGTTAGATCTCCTAGTGAACATTTTGACTTCTTTTTTCCAACTCAAGTTAGAATTAAACCATCTTATAATTTAAATGAAACACTAATACCATCTATAAAATACGATGGTGATATTAAGGATGAAGCTAAAGTTATAGACTGGGTTTTATCCATTACAGAGTCAGTTGAAGATTAATTTTATAATTAAACATTGATAGATATTAATTTTGTGTGCTATCCTAATTTATGTAATTAAGGTGGAGGTAGTAATATGGCAAAAGATCACTCAATTTTAGACAGTAAAATCGAAGAGTTTTTAGTCGCTAATCCAGATGTAGATTGTGTAAATTTAAGTTTATTAAATGCTATTCAAAAGCATGATCTTTGGATGCTAAAAATAGCAATTGCAGCTGGAGCAGATATCTATATGGACTTAGGAGACGATGGTGAATTTATAGATTTAATTGCAAATTATATGCACGATTCAGGTATAAAAAGCTTTCTTATGGATATTGTATTAAAAGATGCAATTAAAGAAGATGATGCTGATGAGATACTTTTTGCATTAAATAATGGTGCAAATGGAGATTTGTTGAATGATACACAAGCAAGTGACAATAATATTGATTCAGGTTTAGTTGGTGCACCCACTGAGCTGATTGGCGTTCAATAAGATTATTGACTTAGTCATTTAGACTAAATCAAGCAAAAGATTTCCTTGCATTTAATGTTGTCTCTAAGATCATGCTTGCTGCTGCTAAATCATCATTCTCGTTGCGATTTTTTCGTTTAATACCAAAAGATTTAAGTAGATTATCAGCTGCTCTTGAGGTTAATCTCTCATCCTGAAAAAAAATTGGAAGATTTGTTCTTTTTTCAAGTTTTTCAACAAATTTTTCAACAATTATTGTTTGGTCACTTTTTGTTCCATCCATATTAAGAGGTAGACCTACTACAATGGCGCATATATTTTTATTTTTAGTTACTTCAACTATATGGTTGAGTTTTTTCTTCTCTGAATCACCGGTTATTAGTTCAAATGGTAGAGACATTTGATGATCTGGAGTTGAAATTGCTAAGCCAATTTTTTTCTGACCATAATCAATACCAATAAGAGGTTGCTGAGCTTTAAAAAACGTGCAAAATTCTTGAAGTGTGTCTATTATCATGTTAAAAAATTTCTCTGTAAATTATTAAGAAGTAAATTATGTTTGGGATTATTCAAAAATACTTGGATAGGGAAGTAGTGAAAATATCGTTTATTTTTGCTTTACTATATTGCCTTATGTTTAATTCTGCAATCTTTATCTATAAATTTGAATATTATCAAGCTAATATCCTGACTGGAGTTCTGGAGCTTGTAAAGGATTTTTTGTATAATTTTATTACGCTATTTTTGTTCTTTTTTGGCTTATCTTTCCATAGATATATTTATATTATTGGAGCATTATTTTTATTTATAACTGGTGCTGTATCTAGCTATTATTTATTTTTTCTAGGAGTTTCACCATCACTTGCAATTATGCCAGCTGTATTTGGTACTCATCAGACAGAAGCTATGGAACTAATAAGTTTAAGATTGGTGTCCTGGTGTGCTTTAAGCTCTATAATATGTATATATTACATGTGGCGTTATATGCCGCCTGCGTCACTAAAATTGCTCACAAGGATTTTAACATTTATATGTTTAGTTTTTGTGCTTTCAAATGTTGTTAAACCAAAATATAGCTTTTTGAAAGCATATTTCCCATTCCAATATTTGCATAATGCATATATTTTTCTTTTTGCACAAGATGAGGATTTTATAAAAGAAGATATAAGCTTGAAATATGAGTATAAAGACTCTTCAGATAAAGATGTTGTTGGAGTTTTAGTTTTAGGCGAGTCTGCAAGGTATAGTAATTTTGGTATAAATGGTTATGAGCGCGAAACAACACCGCATTTAAATAAAGTGGATAATTTAGTGAACTATAAATCTATAGCATGTTCTAATAATACATATCTATCAGTTCCATGTATGCTTTCAAGGTTTGATGAAAAAGATTTAGCTAAAGTAGAAAAAGAAACCAGTGTATTGTCTGTGCTAACAAAAATGGGATTTGATACTTTGTGGATGGGTACCCAATCAATAACCAAGTATTACCGTAATAAACCTGGTGGATCTTTCTATGATGAGGTTAAGTTTCATATGATCCCAGGCGGTTCCTTAGTATTTTTACCTAATGATTTGGATGAGAAAATGCTGCCATATCTTGAGCAAAAACTTCAAGAAGATGGTAAGAAATTTATAGTTATGCACAGTACTGGAAGTCACTGGAATTATTCAGCAAGATATCCTAGAGAATTTGAAAAATTCACTCCAGCTATTGATAGAAATGCAAAAATTGATGCTTCTGGTTGTTCTAGAGAAGAGCTAGTGAATAGTTATGATAATTCTATTTTATATACAGATTACTTTCTTTCTGAAGTAATTAATCGTTTAAAGGATAAGAACGCTTTTCTAATATACGCATCCGATCACGGTGAGTCTCTGGGAGAAGGAGGAAGGCTAACTCATGGAATGGATGGTTACTTTAAAGAACAAAGAGAAGTACCAATAATTGTTTGGTTTTCCGAAAAATATAAGAAAAATCATCCGAAAAAATGGGAGGCAGTAGAGTCATTTAAGGAAAAGATTATATCTCATGATTATGTATTTCATAGTATTTTAGACTGTACCGGTATAGAATCTGAAATAATTGATAAGTCACTTAGCTTATGTAAGAAGATAAATAATTCTAATTAACATCATGAAACTATATCTTATTGCAGGAGAGAGTTCAGGAGATTTTATTGGAGCAAGTCTGATAAAGTCACTTCAAAATATTGATGAAACAGAGCGCAATATTGAGTTTTATGGAGTTGGTGGTCCAAAGATGCAAGATTCTGGGATTAATTCTCTTTTTTCAATAGATCAAATTAATTTGATGGGTTTTCTCGAGGTTTTGCCTCATTTACTAAAGATTAGTAAGCTGATTGAGAGAACTGTTGAAGATATCCTATCTAAAAATGTAGATATGGTGATAACAATTGATTCTCCGGGTTTTACTTATAGAGTTGCTGAGCGTATAAGAGCTATTGCACCACATATAAAGCTTGTGCATATTGTAGCACCATCTGTTTGGGCTTATAAACCAGGTAGGGCCAAAAAATACGCTAGAATATATGATCATTTATTAACATTATTGCCGTTCGAACCTGAGTATTTTGTTGTTGAAGGTTTGAAAAGTACGTGTATTGGTCATCCGGTTTTAGAGCAAGCTTTTTTTAAAGGATCAGCTGGTCTCAGGGCTGAAATGAAGTTAGGAGATAATTCAAAAATTATTGCCGTTACTCCTGGAAGTAGAAAGGGTGAAATTAGAAGACATATGCCAATTATACGTATGGTTTTTGATAAGTTGTCCTCTACTCATAATATTGAGGTAATCTTTGTACAACCAAATGAGCATAACATACAAGAAATTCAAAAGTTTTTAGGTGGAGTGAAATTTAACTATTCATTCTCGACAAACAGATTAAAGTCTTTTGCTGTAAGTGATTGCGCTCTTGCGAAGTCTGGTACAAATACTCTAGAAATTACTGCTTCAGGTACTCCACAAATAGTTGGATATAAACTTAACTTACTGACATTCTTTTTATTGAAAATAATGATTAAAATTAGGTTTGCTTCTTTGATAAATATTATTCCTAACAGAGAGATAATACCAGAATACATACAAAGTGAGTTTAATGTTGAGAATTTAGTGCTAGCTTTAAGCGATTTACTTCGTGATGAAGGGCGAGCAAAAAGCCAAGTTGCTGAAGCTACGAAAATTTTAGAGAAAATCGGATTGAATTCTGAGAAAAAGCCAACAATAAGAGCAGCAAATATTATCCTTGATATGCTCAAATGATAAGCAGCTATTTAATTAGAAAGCTTGAGCAGGAATATCATCATCTGAGTTTGTGGTATTTTGTTAGCTTTATTTCTGGAATTACTTTATTTTTTCAATTTTTACCTAATAAATCCTTATATACTCTTGTTTCATGTGCTGCACTTAGCATTTTACTTATTAGATATTTTTATAGAAGAAATATAATTATATAACCCGAACTGTGGATAAGCGATTTCATTTTATAAATTGTTCTAAAGATGGCTTATCAGTACGAAGCTGATAGTTTATTAGTCCAGCAAATAAGTGACAAAATGCATTTATTGGAGATCTATGTCTACTATGTATCAAGGTGTTTAACGACTTTATAGATGAGAAGATTGTTTCTATAAATGGACGTTTCATTAACATCATTTTATCATTTATATCCATTAGACAATTCTTCATATTTTTTCTGATTTTAGTGATTAAAGTTGTACCCTGTTCAAATAATTCAGTGAATAATTTTTTGGAGATATAACCTTTATCACCAATAAGTTTGCAAGAGATATCTTTTAGCATTTGCTTTACTGGAGACCTGTCATCTACATTCCCGCTAGTAACATGCATGCGTACAATTTCTCCGTGACTATTAAAAATAAAGTGCAACTTAAAGCCAAAGAACCAACCAGTTGAAGTCTTACCTTTTCCAGCTAAGTCTTTAAAAACTTTATGACGTTTCTCTCGCAGCCTATGGCATACAACCATTGGAGTAGAGTCGATAAACATGTATTCAGTTATCTTACCCTCAAGGGATTTTAACATGCATAATACAGCAGGAAAGGCTAGCTTTATCAATGATATAAAGCGATCATAATGGACTAAGTAATTGAATAAATTTCTGTTATTTCTCATAAGTTCTAAGTAAAAATATTTAAAGCAAGCCATACCAGATTGATGGAAAGCTATTAAGATTGTTATTATCTCCGATAAGCTCATACTGCTTGGTCTATTACGTTTTCTTAAACCGCTAGTAAGAAGAGACTTTTTGTACCAATTTTCAAATCCTTTATAAAAATCATCGACAAAGCAGAACAAAGTATCGTAGTCTATATTCATTGGGGTACTCTTTAGTTGTTTAAAAAAGCCAGAATACCCCAATACCAACTACTATGCAGCTTTTTTGTTATCCATAGTTCGGGTTTATATACTTTATTGCATCATGTTTTTTGGGTCTGATGATAGGAATGATTGTTGCTAACATTCGTTTAGATCTAGTCAAAATAACCCCAATATCTCGTACAATGATCACAACTGTCGAAGGTGAAGTTGAGTCTTTGAAACCAACTTTAAGAGGGACGCAGCTATTACTTCGCAATAATAAAAGCGATGCAAATAGAGACTTTAATAAGGTTCGAGTTAATATATCGAATAAGCTCAGTAGTGAATTGATACCAGGGGATATTGTTAAATTAAAAACCAAGCTATTTCCCCTGCAATCAAGTGTTTTACCAGGTTCATACGACTTTGGTTTCTATATGTATATGTCAGGGATTGAAGCTAGTGGATATGCTTTAACAGCTCCAGAGGTTATTTACAGCAATCCGTCATCATTTTCAGAATATATAAAATCAAAAAGAGGACAAATATACCAGCGTTTGATAGAAGTTCTTGGAGTTGAGAATGGAAATTTCGCAGCCGCTATTTTAATAGGAGAAACGAAAGCTATACCAAAGGATATTTCAGAAAATATGAGGAATTCGGGTGTAGCTCATATACTAAGCGTGTCAGGGTTGCACCTATCTCTAGTTGCAATGATATTTTTTGTAAGCAGTAGAGCATTGTTGAATATTTCTAACTTTTTTGCTTATAACACTAACATTAAGGCGATATCAGCAATAATTTCGATTATTGGTAGTTTTTTGTACTTACAGATTAGTGGGAATAATATTGCGGCAACAAGAGCATTTATAATGACCTCTATTTTTATATTGGCAATAATCTTTGGAAGGTCTCCTTATCCATTGAGGTCAGTTATGATAGCAGCATTTCTTATATTATGCTTCTTACCTGAGTATGTATTTCATCCTAGTTTTCAACTATCTTTTGCTGCGGTTTTGTGTTTAATATCTGGCTATGAATTTTACTTAAGACATAAGAATCTTCTTGGTAATAGTAAGGGAGTATTTGCTTCTATTAAATTTTATCTATTTGCAAATATTTACTCCAGCTTCCTTGCAAGTATAGTAACGGCTCCATTTGTCATTTATCATTTTTATAAATTTGCTAATTATTCAGTTTTAATGAACTTACTTGCTGTTCCTTTAATGTCATTTTTTATGATGCCTTTAGCGCTATTATCAATATTTCTGATGCCATTTAGTGCAGATTTATGGATCTTAAAGTCTCTGGGATTTTTTATTTCAATAGTAATTAATTTTGCCGAATTCGTAGTTATTCAGCCATTTTCTGTTTGGTACTTTGGGCATATTTCTCCGCTGAGCTTAATAATATTCTCTTTTGGTTTTTTCTGGTTATGCTTGTGGCAAACTAGATGGCGTATAATCGGTATATTTATAATGATTATTGGGGGTATATTGATGTTTATCACAAAAGTTCCAGATTTTATATATGATCATAATATTAAAGCTGTTGGAATTAATGATCAGAATGGGCTTAGGATTTATTCTAATGAGAAGATGCCTAAATTTATTTCGGATTATTGGGCAAGCTGGTTTGGTTATAAACAAGCTAAGATTTTTGAATCAAAGCTTAATAGGAAAGATAGGTTATATGTTTTAGAAAACGGAAAAACTGTATCATTGAATTACTGGAATTGCTTAGAATCTGATCTGGGAATTATGACTTCAAGAAAATTAAAATGTAAAAATAGTAGTAATATTATTTCAAATTCCTACTTATGGAAAAAGAAAAAGATATTAGTGTATTGTGATGTGCATAATACGTGCGAAGTAAGGTAGAATCTAAATATTTTATCTTATCTGTAGAGCTCTTACTATAGTTTTTTTACTACCCTCAGGCAGTGAAAGTAACGCTACAATAAAACCTAGCTTTTCTTAAGAGTAGCTGCTGCGGTTTCTATAAGATCATTTAGGCTGTATGGTTTACTTAAGAATGTCGAAGAAGGAATATTTATATTAGTTAGAGCGTCTTGATCATATCCTGAAGTAAAGATGATATTTATGTCAGGTATATGAGATTTAATTGATTCAGCTAGTGCTATACCATCCATATTTCCTAAAGATATATCAGTTAATAATATATCGTAATCTTTTTCTCCATTCTCAATTATACGAAGAGCATCTTCTGCATTTTGTACATCATCAACATTATAACCTGCATCTTTTAAAGTAAGTCTGCTAAATAATCTTACAGAATCTTCGTCCTCTACAACTAGGATTTTATATTTTTTACTAATATTAGATATTGTTTTTGGTGTAGTGGATTTAGTTTTTACATTTTCCACATGTTGATTTTTAACTTGTTTTAAATATATGTGAAAAGTTGTGCCGCAATTTTTTTGTGTTTCAACAAAAATATGACCATCCATTTTTTTAATTATTTGTGAAACTGTTGCAAGTCCTAAGCCAGTTCCAGATTGATTTTTTGTGGAAAAGAAAGGTTCAAAAATCTTTTTTAGAATCTCAGAGTCTATACCTGTACCTGTATCACTTATACTGATTTTGATATATTCTCCATGCTCGATATCAGATTTTTTAGATGGAGTGAAATATTTTTTTGTATTAAAATCTTGATTGATTTTAGCAGATGTTGCTTTGATTTTGACTTGACCATTTTGACGCATTGCGTCTCTCGCATTTATTGCAAGGTTGATGATTACTTGTTCAAACTGTGTTATATCCACTAAGCTAAACATTCTTTTTTCATCACATTCAATTGATACAGATACTGATCCACCCATTAACTGATCGATTAATGAGGATAAATTTTTAATTGTTTTGCCTATATCTACATTTGTTGGCTCTATTTTGGATTTTTTTGAAAATGTAAGTAGTTGTTTTACTAAATTTGCTACACGAGCAGCATTTTGTTTTATATGGTTTGCATCTTTATAAGATATATCTTCTGTCTTATGCCTTTTTAGTAGAAGGTCACTATAGCCTATTATTGCAGTGAGAATATTATTGAAATCATGTGCAATCGCCATCGATAGTTGCCCAAGAGCTTGCATTTTCTGGGAATGGGCGTTTTCAGTTGATGCAAGATTAACATTGTCAGCACTATTTTTTCGCATTGATGCAATAACAAGTATGATAGTAAATAAGAAACCGAAAGTAGTTAGTATAAAGAAAGAGTTAGGGTAGAGATATTCTATTATAGTTGAGATTACTATAACAAGTATAGTATTTATAACTAGCTGTTTTGGTTTGGTCATTTTATAAAAATCTGCTTTTAGTTATAATTTTTATTGTTAGAAATCAGATACTCTGCCATTTTTTTCCCAATCACCATACCTGGTTGGTTCTGGTCCTTTTTGTCCTCCCCATTCTTCTTGCTTTATTTTACTTGAGCTTTGATCTTGGGATGGTGTATTATCTGTTTCATTATTTTTCAAAACTAATACCTCTGTTTTTTAATGAAATTTTCACATTTACCACGAATTTATACTAGCGAGCATATCCATAAAAAGCAAACTATAATAATGGAAAAAGATGATTTTCATTATTTGAAGTCTGTTATAAGGATACGCAAGTTTGAAACCTTTCGTTTATTTAATTCTCAAGATGGTGAATTTTTGGTTACTGTTAAAGAGATAAATCGTGCGAGTTTAGAAGTAGAAGTTGACTCTCAAATAAGAGATGTTAATCAAGAAAAAGATCTTGAACTCGCTTTATGCATAATAAAGCAGGATCGTATGATTGAGGCAATTAAATCTGCTGTACAGCTTGGAGCTACTATGATTATACCTATAATATCAAGTAGAACTCAGTATAAGCATATTTCTAGAGAGAAAATACAAAAATGCATTATACAATCTGTTCAACAGAGTGAAAGGTTTAGTATCCCAGCTCTGGAACAAGAATTAAATCTCACAGATTTTGGTGAAAAATATAATAATCAGCAAATTATTTTTGCGTGCGAATCAGAAAGCGAAGACAAAAAAATTTCTAGTATAAGTAAGATACAAGATAAACCTATTATTCTTATTGGACCAGAAGGTGGTTTTGATGACAAAGAAATTTTAATGATAAGGTCAATGAGTAATGCAGAGTCAGTGAGTCTTGGGAGAACGGTTCTTCGGGCTGAAGTTGCGGTGGCAAGTGCTCTGGCATGTGTTTCTATGATTAGGAGCTAGAAGTTATTTATTATGATAAGTTTTGAAATAGAAAATCAATATAAAAGTAAGATTGTTGCTGGGGTTGATGAAGCTGGAAGAGGTCCGCTTGCCGGTCCGGTTGTGGCTGCTGCTGTGATAGTTGACCAAAATTACTATATTGATGGAGTGCAAGATTCAAAGAAAATTCCTAAAAAGAAGCGTCAGAATCTTTATGAGTTAATTACAAAACATTATTGCTATGGTGTTGGCATTGTCTCGCCTAGAGAAATTGATGAGATAAATATTCTTGAGGCTACAAAGAAAGCATGCTGTATTGCTGTTGATTCACTTGTGAATAATCCAGAAATAGTGATTGTTGATGGTAATATGAAGTTTTTAGATAGAAGGTTCAATAGCATTATAAAAGGAGATGATAAATCATATTCTATAGCAGCAGCTTCGATTATTGCAAAAGTAACACGAGATAGGTTAATGGAGTCGTTAGCTATAGATTATCCAGTTTATGATTGGCATAAAAATTCTGGTTATGGTACGAAATACCATCTAGAGGCTATACAGAAACATGGCATAACAATTCATCATCGGAAAAGTTTTGCTCCGATTAAGAATATTGTTTTTTAGGAGCAGAATTTTCGTTTATTTAGTTATAATAGCTATAATTTTAACACCTATATTTGATCTTTAAATTATGAAAGATACTCAACAAAATCTAGACACAATAAAATGGCTTAAAAATGGTATTATTGCACTTGCAATTGCTGGGTTATATTCAATTATTCTTGTGCTTCTTAGAACTCCTCAGCTTAGTCATTTTTTCACTGACAAATCGATGTTTAAAGCAGCACTTGTAATCCATGTGAACCTATCGGTTTTAGTTTGGCTTCTATCAATAATGGCAATGAGTTGGAGCTTGAATAAGTACAAAACTGGCTTTGAAAATATATATTCAATTCTTGCATTTTTAGGCATGGTGTTGATGGCTTTGAGTCCTCTATACCCAGAGTCAGTCCCAGTGATGAATAATTATATTCCTATGCTCGAAAATATAGTATTTGTAGTTGGTCTTAGTCTATTTGGAGTAGGTGTTTTATGTTTTGCAGTTCAAACAGTTTTTACATCATTTATCAAATGTTATGAAGGTTATGGGGGGAGATTAATTGCTATAACCAACTTTACCTCATCTTTAATGTTTATTTTAGTTTGGTTTTGTTTTGCGCTTTCTTACAAGCAACTTGATGCACTTGTAGAAATTGTTCCACTTGATTTAGATTTTTATTATGAAATGTTGTATTGGAGTGGCGGGCATTTACTACAATTTATATATACCCAACTCTTAATGATAGTGTTGTTATTATTGGTAGAAGCCTGGAAGGGGGGTGAAATTAAATTTAGCTCCGTATATGAGGTGCTACTAGCACTAAATTTCTTCCTAAGCCTTGCTGTATTTGTTGGGCATGCGAGATTTGATTTAGCGGATGGAGTCTTTAAAGAGTTTTATACACTACACATGATATATACCGGTGGGATAGTTCCAACTATTTTTATAGCATTACTTTACTTTGAAGTTTTTCAAGCTCGTAAAAAAAATACAGTTGGTTTTATACCAATATCATTTTTTGCCTCTAGTTTACTATTTTTATCTGGTGGATTAATTGGTGTAGTTATTTCTGGAGTAAATGTCACGATTCCAGCACATTACCATGGTTCGATTGTAGGTATTAGTGTTGCTTTAATGGGTCTAAGTTATTTAGTATGTTTTAGTTATAAGGTGAAGGATAATATTAGTGATAATTTGGGTGTAGTAAGTAAACTTCTAGTTTTTACTCAAAAGGATTCACAACAAAAAGGTATTAAGACTGCGTCATGGCAGATATTGATTTTAACAGTAGGGCAGCTCTTGCATGTCGCTGGATTAGCACTTGCAGGAGGTTATGGTGTACTTAGAAAAACACCAGGTGGTGATATTGCTCTTTCTGCAAAGATATATATGGGAATGGTTGGAGGTGGAGGGCTTGTTGCCATAATTGGTGGCTTGATGTTTGTCTATATTTGTGTTAGAAACTTATATCTCTTGAAGTAGATTTTAATATAGGAATAAAAGCGCGTGAAAAAACCTACAAAGCAGCAGGCGGAAGAAGCTGTTAAACTTTTACTTGATTATATAGTAGGAAGTAATAGAAGAGATGGGCTTAAGGATACCCCTTCTAGAGTTGTTAAAAGTTATAACGAACTTTTTTCAGGTTACCATAATGATATTGATATAGTTTTAAATAAAAGATTTCGTGATATTAGTGATTATGATGATGTTGTTTTATTAAAATCAATCAATTTTACTTCAACTTGTGAACACCATATGCTACCTTTTTCAGGTATAGTAGATATTGCTTACATTCCAAGTGATGAAGTTGTAGGAATAAGTAAGCTTGCAAGGCTAGTCGATATGTTTGCAAGAAGACTACAGATTCAGGAGAGGATGACTGCTGAAATTGCTTGTGCATTACAAGAAAATTTGGCACCAAAAGGAGTTGCAGTGAGAGTGTCAGCCTCACATAGCTGTATGACTTGTAGAGGTGCTAAAAAAGGTGGAAGTACTATGGAATCAACACATTTCACCGGAGAATATAAGAGTGATTCTGAAAAAAGACGAGAGTTTTTAGAAGCTGTTAGATGCAGCTAGGATAAGATATAATAATTCTAATACTTTTAAAATTAGGAATATATAAAAATGTTATTGTCGAAATATTATTTACCAGTATTAAAAGAAAAACCATCTGAAGCTCAGGTTGTGTCTCATATGTTAATGCTCAAAAGTGGCATGATCAGACAAGCTGCATCAGGAATATATAATTGGTTGCCATTGGGTCTTAAAGCTTTGAAGAACGTCGAAAAAATTGTTCGTTTTAACATGGATGCTTCAGATTTTGTAGAAATTCTTATGCCATGCGTACAAGATGGTGATTTATGGAAAGAATCAGGCAGGTTAGATGTTTACGGTGAAGAAATGTTGAGATTTAAAGATCGGCATGATCATGATTTGCTTTTTGGTCCTACTAATGAAGAAGCAATTACAGATATAATCAGAGGATCTTTGCAATCTTATAAAGAACTACCAAAAGTATTATATCAAATTCAATGGAAATTTAGAGATGAAATAAGACCTCGTTTTGGTTTGATGCGCGGGCGCGAGTTTTTAATGAAGGATGCATACTCTCTAGATATTGATATGGAAAGTGCCATTAGAACATATGATCATGTGTTCGCAGCCTATATGCGTACTTTTAGAGATTTAGGTTTAAATGCAATTCCAATGTCAGCGGATCCTGGTGAGATAGGTGGTGATTTAAGTCATGAGTTCCATGTTGTTGCTGATACTGGAGAGAGCTTAATATACTATGATAAAAAATTTGATTTGCTTGGAGAAAACCTGGTAAATGATATTAATCAGCTCAAAACTCTTTATGCAGCAACGGAAGAAAAGCATGATCCTGAAAATTGTCCACTTTTAGATAATGAATTATCAGTTCGAAGAGGAATAGAAGTTGGTCATATATTTAATTTTGGAGATAAATACTCTAAATCAATGAATGCTTTTGTTAATGATAAAGATGGGAAAAAAGTTTCAATTCAGATGGGTTCGTATGGTATAGGTATTTCACGTTTAGTAGCTGCAATTATTGAAGTATCACATGATGAAAAAGGCATTGTTTGGCCAATGCAAGTGGCGCCTTTTAAAGTATCTGTTGTTAATTTAAATATGAAAGACGAGAAATCTTTAGGAGTTTCTCAAAGTATATATAATCATCTAAAGAGCAAGGAAATTGATGTATTATATGATGATACAAATGAAAGACCTGGGGCAAAATTTGCCACTCATGATTTAATAGGTTCTCCTTGGCAAATTATTGTTGGTCCTAAAAAGGCAGAAAATGATTTGGTGGAACTAAAGCATAGAGCCTCTGGTGAAGTTCAGGACGTTTCAATTGAGTTTGCAATAAACGAAGTGATAAATAGCTTACATGTTAAATAGTTTTACATCAATATTATCGTTCAGATATTTTAGTGCGAAGAAGAATGAGAAATTTGTTTCTATTATTTCTGGAATTTCACTGGCTGGTATTACTATTGGTGTTGCAGCTTTAATAATTGTTATGTCGGTTATGAATGGATTTCATATCGAGCTTACTAACAATATAGTTGGATTGAATGGTGATATTACAATTTCTCCAATGGGCAAAGTAATAGAAGATCATAAAAAAACCATAAAAAAAGTTTCTAGCCAGGCGTATGTATCTAGAACTACTCCTCTAGTGGTAGGGCAGGCTCTAGCAATTGCTGGATCAAATAGTGGTGTGATAATTAAAGGTATTGATGCTGTAGATTTGAAATTTAAGGGCGAGATTTTAGGTAATGTCCTAGAAGGTGGTTTTTCAGAATATTATGGTAATGATGTTGTAGCTGTTGGGTCTGAGCTTGCTCGAAGTATGGGTTTATTTGCTGGTTCAAAAGTTAAATTGATAGCTCCAACATTATTGCCGACAGCTTTTGGAAGTATGCCAAGGGCAAGAGATTTTACAGTTGTTGCCGTATTTAATAGTGGGTTATACGATTATGATGCAGCAACTATGTTAATGCCGCTTTCTGCTGCTCAAAAGTTTCTTTCAGTAGGAGATGGAATTAACTTTATTGAAGTTAATATTGATGATCGTGAGATGGCAAGGAAATATACTAGGCTTTTACAAAAAGAAGTAGGTATGAGTATGCAGGTTAAGAGCTGGATGCAAGATAATCAACAGTTTTTAAGCGCTCTAGAAGTTGAAAGAACGGCGATGTTTGTGATTTTATCTTTGATTATGATTGTTGCTGCATTTAACATTATTGCTAGCCTCTTTATGCTTGTGAAGGATAAGACAAAGGACATTGCAATTTTGAGGACAATTGGTGCATCGACTAAGCAAGTAATGACTATCTTTATTTTAAATGGGATGATAGTTGGGGTTATCGGCACATTGCTTGGAGTAATTCTTGGATTATTATTTTCGTATAACGTTGAAAATATTAGGCAGTTTTTAGAAAAAATATCGGGTACTAAGATTTTTGATCCAGCCATATATTTTCTTTATAGCCTGCCATCTGTAGTCAGGATTTCAGATGTACTGCTTATAGCGAGTCTTGCAATTGCAGCATCATTTTTAGCTACTATTTATCCGGCATATAAAGCTTCTTCTTTGAATCCAATTGAGGCGATGCGTTATGAGTAAAACGATATTAGCTCTTAAGGGGATTTCAAAAGACTATAAGCAAGGGCGTTCTATTATAGAAGTATTAAAAAACGTCGATCTTACAGTGAATCAGAAAGAGATGGTTGCAATAGTTGGTGCATCTGGATCCGGTAAATCTACTTTACTTCATATCGCAGGATTACTTGATCCTGCAGATTCCGGACAGATTTTTATAGATAATGTTCCGGATTCTAAGATTGCAAATCTGAGATATGCAAACCAGATTCGTCTTGATAATATGGGATTCATATATCAATATCATCATTTGCTTAAAGATTTTACTGCTCAAGAAAACGCAGCAATACCGTTATTAATTAATAATGTACCTAAAAAGGAAGCGATAGAAAGAGCTGCATCTATTTTAGAAGAGCTTGGGCTTGGAAAAAGACTATATAATGTCCCTGGTGAGTTATCAGGTGGTGAGCAGCAAAGGGTTGCGGTAGCGCGTGCATTAATCAATAATCCAAAGATAATATTGGCTGATGAGCCAACCGGTAATTTAGATCCACATACAGCAGATGAAGTATTTGCAATGTTTTTAGAACGTGCAGAAAAAGAAAATACTGCGATTATTATGGTATCCCACAATTTAGAGCTTGCCTCAAAAATGCACAAGACATATAAGCTTGATGAAGGAAGTCTAGTTGAAGTTCTTTAAATTTTATTTATCAGTAAAATTGAGATAGTAAATTACAGAATATTCGTTTGTGATGATATGAGTTTCTTCTATTTGTGATTACACTCGTAGTGACAGGGTGTATGTACTAGCTTGTAAGAAACTAGGCGAAGCGGTAATTTAATAGTTTGATAGTTATAAATCTATGTTATTAGCTAGAAAGAAAGTGAATCTTGTAACCAGCGATGAGTGAAAGCTGCTTGTCAATCCAGAATTTACACCAAAAAGTTAGAGCGTTTATTTGCTATAAGTTTTCTGGATTGTCGCGCTTACGCTTGCAATGACTTAGTGTTTTATAATCGATAATAGTTTATTAAACCATTATCTCGATAAGCTAGACACTTACTTAGCTTCTTTTAAAAGTGCTTGTTCAGCTTCTGAAAATTTAGAGTCTTTCTTGATTGTTTTAGACTTTCTTTGTTGGTAACTTGGTGGAACTTCCAGTGATTTGTTTCTCTTTACTTTATATTCATCCGGCATAGTTTCAACTAGGCCTAAAGTTTTTTTTGTACTCTTGCTACAGCCAGCAATTAAAAATATGCTAGCAAATAATAAAACTATTTTTTTCATAATATTATTTATTTGTACTTCGTTAATTGATGTAATGTAATTCCATTTCCTTCAGTATCCAAAATAACAGCCAAGTTACATACTCCAGGAGTTACTATTTTGTCTACTACAACGTTTATATTTTGTTTTTTTAATTTTTCTAGCATTAAATCTAGATTTTCTACTTCAAAAGCAATGCTACCGCCGGCGCTTGCGCTAGGTGACACTTCCTTTGCAATATCTGTAAGTGCAAGACAACCACCTTGAGGTAAATCATACTCAACCCAAGTTCCAACATCGTGTTCATAGATATTTCCAACTTTTATTTCCAGAACATTTTCATAGAAATTTCTTGCTCTTGCCAAATCTATAACTGGATACATTGTAAATGCTACTTTTTTTATCATTGCATGGCCTATTTTTTAGTTTTCCCATTTAAAAGATATATCCCTAATTGCTAGTATCATCAAGTGTTTTTTCTGAGATTCTTTTGCGGTTACAAAAAAGATATTTCCAGATTAATAATCCAGCACCAATAGTTATAAAACTGTCTGCAAGATTAAAAGCTGGAAAGCTAAAATCTTCGTAATAAAAATGTAAAAAATCAAATACGGCTCCTCGGAAAATTCTATCAACTAAATTACCCAGTGCTCCGCCAACAATTGTACAAAATCCTAGAAATTCTAAACAGGAATCTGATTTTATTGTTAAATAGCTAAGATATAAAATTATAATACTGTTAAGTGCCAAGAAAGCATAGTTACTATATTGATAATAATCGCGAAATAAACCAAAACTTATACCATAATTCCAAGCATAAACGATATTGAACATTGGCATTAATTCAATCATATATCCAGGTTTTTCTTTTAAAAAATTAATTAAAAAAGTTTTTGATGCTTGATCAAGAAATATTAATAAGCCTGATAAAAATATAAAATATAGAATTTTTTTCTTTCTTGTCATGCTAATACAATTTAATTTCATTTATTTCTTCGGGCTTTAACTCCGTTCCATCGCCAAGCTTTTTACCAAGCTTCAGAATTCTCTCTTTGTGCTTATTAAAATTAGTCAACTTTGCTCCTGTTAGCTTAATTCCAGGTGTTGATTTAAATTTCATAGGATTAACTTGTTTGCCATTGATACGAACTTCATAGTGCAGGTGTGGTCCTGTTGCTCCGCCACTTTTTCCAACATAGGCAATAATATCCCCTTGTTTTACTCTGCTTCCTTTTCTTAAGCCTTTAGCAAATTTTGATGCGTGAGCGTAAGCAGTGGATAGACTTTTATTATGCTTGACGATAACAATTCTGCCATATCCTCCTTTCCATCCCATGAAAGTAATAACCCCATTTCCTGCTGAGTAAATAGGTGTACCAGTTGAGGCTGCAAAATCAACGCCTTTATGCATTCTACCATATCCTAATATCGGATGTTTTTTTCGATAACCATATGTTCCTGATATTCTGGAGTATTTGACTGGTGTTCTAAGTAGGGTACTTTTAATACTTTGTCCATCTTCTGAGAAAAAAAGTAAATCTTCTTTTTTGCCAGATGGAGAGAACATGTAAATATTGTAGTCTGTTTTTTGTGAATTTAAATTGGCATATAAAATTTTTCCGTGATGGGAAAATTCATCATTTTCCGTGACAAATTTTTCAGTAATTACAGTTACTTTATCACCAGACCTTATTTGTCTTTGGAAATCTATTTGGTGTGAATAAGCATTTATTAAGCGAACAATACTATTTGTGCTCATTCCGGCTTTCTTAAGAGATGCAATTAAGCTTGAGTTAATAGTTACATTATATTGGGTGATAAGTTTTTTAAGTGGTGCTTTGATATTATGCGCAATGAACTTGTCATCCTGACGGACAAACTCAATAGAATGTATTTTATCTTTAACAAAGACCATGCGATCTAAGCTATAAGATTCTTCATTTAGATCAGAATCTTCTTTTTCTGTAAGTTTGATACTATATTCAAAAACTAGTTTCTGTCCTATTTTGAGTTGAGAAGTGATTTTTTGATCGTTTGATAATTTAATTAGGTCTCTTATATCTGAGTTTGGTAAATCTTGTTTCCTTAATATAGCTCCTAAAGTATCACCTTTTTTAATAACAATTTCTTGAATTTTAGCTTCGGTAGAGGCTTCTTCTTCACTAAAATCAATATTGTCAAATAGATTGTTAGGGAAAAAATTATTTATGTACTCGCCTGAAAAAATAATTACACATATGAAAACTACTAGACCGACAAAAAGGGAAAAACGCTTTATTATTTTCTGTAAGAGAAAAAATGCAGGATAGGCAATAAGTATACGAAAGATTTGAGCCATTAATTAAAATTATTTTGAAATTTTAGTGTTATATACAACTTTAAAAACAGTTGTTATTGGTGAGTAATATGTACTATCTGGACTCAAAACACAATATAAATTTTTTTACTACTTATAATGCGTATTAAAATATCTATTTTTTTTAAATTTGTTGTTGACAATGCTGGCAATCTTGCCTATAACTAGCCCTACCAAAGCGTGGTAACCAAAACAGGAAATCACGAAGCTGTTTTTTAAGTGAATATCAAATATACCAAGTAATTATATAAAGGTAGTGACAGTAGTAAAATTTGTTATCATTAGATAACACAAACTGTTAATTCTTTTTTGAATAAAAGTAATGACAGAATCAAACTTGAGAGTTTGATCCTGGCTCAGAATGAACGCTGGCGGTATGCTTAACACATGCAAGTCGAACGAACAAAGCTGGAGCTTGCTTCAGTGGCGTGAGTGGCAAACGGGTGAGTAACACGTGGGAATCTACCCATCAGTACGGAATAACATTTGGAAACAAATGCTAATACCGTATATTCTCTACGGAGGAAAGATTTATCGCTGATGGATGAGCCCGCGTAAGATTAGGTAGTTGGTGGGGTAATGGCCTACCAAGCCGACGATCTTTAGCTGGTCTGAGAGGATGATCAGCCACACTGGGACTGAGACACGGCCCAGACTCCTACGGGAGGCAGCAGTGGGGAATATTGGACAATGGGCGAAAGCCTGATCCAGCAATACCGCGTGAATGATGAAGGCCCTAGGGTTGTAAAGTTCTTTTAATAGGGAAGATAATGACGGTACCTATAGAAAAAGCCCCGGCTAACTCCGTGCCAGCAGCCGCGGTAAGACGGAGGGGGCTAGCGTTATTCGGAATTACTGGGCGTAAAGGGCGCGTAGGCGGATTAGTAAGTTGGGAGTGAAAGCCCGGGGCTTAACCTCGGAACTGCTTTCAAAACTGCTAGTCTTGAGTGAAGTAGGGGGTGATGGAATTCCTAGTGTAGAGGTGAAATTCTTAGATATTAGGAGGAACACCGGTGGCGAAGGCGGTCACCTGGACTTCAACTGACGCTGAGGCGCGAAAGCGTGGGGAGCAAACAGGATTAGATACCCTGGTAGTCCACGCCGTAAACGATGAGTGCTAGATATCGGGAATTAAATTTTCGGTTTCGCAGCTAACGCATTAAGCACTCCGCCTGGGGACTACGATCGCAAGATTAAAACTCAAAGGAATTGACGGGGGCTCGCACAAGTGGTGGAGCATGCGGTTTAATTCGATGCTACGCGAAAAACCTTACCAACCCTTGACATGGTGGTCGCGAGAGACAGAGATGACTCTCTTCAGTTCAGCTGGACCACACACAGGTGTTGCATGGCTGTCGTCAGCTCGTGTCGTGAGATGTTGGGTTAAGTCCCGCAACGAGCGAAACCCTCATCCTTATTTGCCAGCGGTTCGGCCGGGGACTATAAGGAAACTGCCGGTGATAAGCCGGAGGAAGGTGGGGACGATGTCAAGTCATCATGGCCCTTACGGGTTGGGCTACACGCGTGCTACAATGGTATCTACAGAGGGAAGCAATATGGCAACATGGAGCAAATCCTCAAAGGATATCTCAGTTCGGATTGGTCTCTGCAACTCGAGACCATGAAGTCGGAATCACTAGTAATCGCGGATCAGCATGCCGCGGTGAATACGTTCTCGGGCCTTGTACACACTGCCCGTCACGCCATGGGAGTTGGTTCTACCTGAAGGTGGCTAGCTAACGCAAGAGGCAACCAACCACGGTAGAATTAGCGACTGGGGTGAAGTCGTAACAAGGTAGCCGTAGGGGAACCTGCGGCTGGATTACCTCCTTAAAGACAAAGCGTGCGCTATATAATAAAAACTATCTATTTATAGAAAAGTAGTATTATGTGGTAGTACAAGTCAAAAATTTTACTGTCACTATCTTTATATTCTTATTTGGTATTCGATATTTACTTAGAATTCTCTATCCTTTACTTTCTGTAACACTTATCTAGAAAAATATTTTGTTGTATACTAAAAGGGCATTTTTAATTTTTTCTTTATTACTAATTTGTGGTTGTAGCAGTACAACTAAGATGTATGCTTATGATAAAGATAAGTTTATTTCTGAGAATAAGTCTGTTGTTTTTTTCTATGTTTCTGTAGAAAATTCCCCTGTAAGTGTTGAAATTGTTAATTTGCGCACAGGTGCAAAATACTACAAAAGCTTTGTAGATGATGACGAGAATAGTATGTTTTCTATGTTTGGAGATTCTAAAAAGAATCGTGATTTAACTGAGAAACATATTATGCTTGACCCGGGTATGTATTACATAAATGGAATTCAATTAGTAGCTTATTCTAATGAAAAGAATTATTTTCAATATTCCCCAGGTATAAGAGATGATCTGATACTTCTTGGTTTATTTGAAGTTAGACCAGGGGAAATCTTGAGTTTGGGGCAAATAGATATTAGTTCAAAAAAACTTATCTATAATAATAATATTGATTCATTAAGGGAGCAGTTAAGGGATAAAGAAGATATGGCGGATTTAGCTTATAAAGTTAAGCTGGGAAAGCTTTATAAAAATGGTTCGCTGTTGCTAAGAGATAAAAATTCTAACGTAAGGAAAATTATTTCGCCTGAAATAGTAGAAGCTGAGAGACAATTGATTTTAAAACAACTTAGTAAGTAGAAGCTAGTTTCTTACTTATTTTTAGTGAGTTACTTCTTGATTGTAAAGGTTATGTTTTATATTGTTTGGCAAGCTAATTATTCCCCAGTTTAATTAATAGGATTTTAGGAAAATAAAATTATGAATAAGGTAAAAATATTATTTTTAATAGTATGTTCGCTTACTTTAACAGCGTGTAGTAATACATTGTTAAAATATAGTGCAGAAGAGTTTAGTAAAAATGAAAGAGCAGTTGTATTCTTTGATATCAAAGAGGATAAGCTATCTGTTCCTTTTCGAATTTATTCTTATGAAAAGGAAGAAATGTTTGATGTGGAGCATAAAAATAGTGGCCTGATTTTTTCTTCGGAAGATAAAGATCTTGTAAAAAGACTGATGTTTGTAGAGCCAGGAACTTATTTTATTTCATATATAACTTTGCTTGAAAAAGGAAATATGAAACGTTGGCTTCCAGGACCATCTATAGATGATAATAGGTTAGTGAAATATGGAGCCTTTAGTGTTAAAGCAGGTGAAGTTATATCTTTAGGGATACTGAATTATAATAATCCAGAATTAGTGCTTGAGGATAATTTTGTGGAACTTAAGCATCAACTTGTTGATTCAGATAAATCTTCTTTACAGGCAAAACTTAAAAGAGGAAAGTTTTATAAAAGAGGTTCCTATGTAAGGAAGGCTACTAAGAAAGGAGTAGAAATTATCCCAATTGAAGTTATTAATGAGCACAGAAAAAGCCTTACACAAGAGATAGCAAGAAGGCTTGAAAAGTCTTCTAAATAAGTATGGGAATAAAAATTTATACCAAAGATGACTTTGTTAAAATGCGAGCAGCAGGGCGCCTTGCAGCTGAAGTGTTAGACTTTGTCACTGAGTATGTTCAGCCAGGTGTAACTACAAACCACTTGAATGACCTTTGTCATGAGTTTATTGTATCTAATGGTGCTATACCAGCTACTTTGAACTATCAAGGTGGTAGTATTGTGCCTTTTACTAAATCTATTTGCACTTCTATAAACCATGTAGTTTGTCATGGAATACCATCAGATAGGAAGTTGAAGAATGGCGACGCAATGAATATTGATGTAACCGTAATATTAGATGGTTGGCATGGCGATACTAGCCGTATGTTCTATATTGGAGATATGGCAATAAAACCGAAGTGTTTGATTCAAGTGACGTACGATGCAATGATGATTGGAATTGAAAAGATCAAACCTGGTGTAACATTAGGTGATATTGGGTACGCTATTCAAAAATATGCTGAAAAACATAATTATTCTGTTGTAAGAGATTATTCGGGGCATGGAATTGGCAAGGTATTTCATGATGAGCCAGCTATATTGCATTATGGTCAGCCTGGGTCTGGTGCTGTTCTTGAAGAAGGTATGTTCTTTACGGTTGAGCCGATGCTAAATGCTGGTTCTCATTCGACAATATTGAGTAAACTTGATCATTGGACTGTAACAACAAGGGATAAGTCTCTGTCGGCTCAATTTGAGCACACTATTGGAGTTACGAATGATGGTTTTGAAATATTTACAAGATCTCCAAAAAACTTCTTATGTCCTCCATATAAATGATTAGAAGTAATATGGATATATCTCCCTGACTTACTTACAAATAAATTGACATGTAATCACTGTTTCTATAACATTCCAAGTTAACTCGGGGTGCCTTGTGCTGAGAAGTTTTTTAGCTAACCCGTATACCTGAACTGGATAATGCTAGCGTAGGAATGTTATATGATTATTAAGGTGATTGGCTTTTTAGCTGCTTTTACTTTTACAATTTCTCTTGTACCTCAAATTTATAAAACATATAAATTAAAATCAGCCAGTGATTTATCGTACTTGATGTTAGTGAATTTTTTTATAACTTCTGCTTTGTGGACAAGCTATGGATTTATGATCTCAAGTTTTGCTGTTTGGGGGGCAAATATAATTATGATTATGTTTTCAGTCATTTTATTGGTTTTGAAATATTTCTATGATGAATAATATAGTGAATCATTTTGAGAGTATTCTATGCCTAAACGGGAACTTACCAAACAAAAATTTTTTTGGGAAATGCTTAGATCTACCAATAATTGCATCAGACGGGGCAGGTAGTAGATTGATTGATATTGGAATTTATCCAAATTTTGTCATAGGAGATATGGATTCGTTTCATCACAAAATATCCGATTATGGGAATATTGATTTTGTAAAATATAGCAATCAAAATTATAATGATTTTGAAAAAAGTATTTTGTTTATAAAGGAAAGAAAAATTTTTCCTGTATTGGTCTGTGGTTTATTTGGTAGGGAAATAGATCATGTAATAAATAACATCAATTGTTTGATGAAATATGAGCAGCAATGCCCCATGGTTTTTTATGACGAAGAGATTATGGAGAAACCAAAATGGGGATTTCCTGTTAGCAGCTCTTTATCATTTGCAGGACAAAAAGATGAAATTATATCCATAATGCCCCATCCAACTGCAACGTTATCTACAAGGGGCTTAAAGTGGGATTTAGATAATAAAGAACTGTCTATTTCGGGTATATCTAGTTTCCGTAATCAAGAGCTGGGATATAATATTGATATAAATATACATAAAGGTAGAGTCCTTGTTATATCTGGTCGGTATTTAGAGAGTTATAATTAGTAAAATTAGATATATACATTCTTAATCACATAATTATTTATGGTAGGTGTATTATGTCTGGGTGTAATACTTATAGCACCTTACTTGCTTATAATTATAAGAAAGTAAACGCAAAGACTGTTAATTATTATCTTTATTGGTAAAAACAAATTTCCGCATTAGTTGAGGTGTGTTATCAACATCTATAGTTAATCTATGCTCTTTAGGTGGAAAAACTTTTTCAATCACAGATTTTTCCTGAAAAATTTCTTTGCTATTAATTCTTCCAGGATAGTGTATCTTTATGAATCCCATTGCTTTAGGAAAATCTCTTTTGAACATTAAAAATTCTGACTAATTCTATTATTAAGCTTGACAATATTATACCAGTTTAATAGAAAATAAGCAACCAAAAGTAGCAACCTAAACGCGTGCTATACGCCTGAATTGATACTTAAAACTGTTTATACGAGTAATAACTATTTAGCTTTGTATACTAATACAAAATGATTCTTTATTCTTAGAGATTCTTAGCTATCTCATCAAATTTTTTCAAGTATGATAGAGTGTCCTCTAGAGTGTCTAGTCTGAGCATACATGGGCCATCGCTTGGCGCAGTGTCAGGGTCTTGGTGTACTTCCATATATAGACCAGCAACGCCAGCAGCTACTGCGCATCTTGCGAGTAGGCCAACATATTGCCTTTGGCCACCACTTGCAGAGCCAATGCTCTCCAGGTTGTTGAACGGAATGTGTTGCATCGAAAAATACCGGGGCGCCAGTTTCAGCCATAATTGGTAGGCCTCTCATATCAGATACTAATGTATTGTAGCCAAAAGAAGTTCCACGGTCAGTTAGAATAATTCCATTTGCATCAAAGCTATCAAGCTTGTCATAGACATTTTTCATGTCCCATGGAGCAAGAAAACTGACCTTTTTTTACTTTTACAACTTTACCTGTTTCTGCAGCTGCTTTTAATAAATCAGTTTGTCTGCATAAGAATGCTGGAATCTGTAAAACATCAACTACTTCACCAACTGGTTTGCATTGAGATTCAGTATGAACATCTGTTAGAATAGGGCATCCAATTTCAGATTTTACTTTCGCTAAAATCTCCAGACCCTTACCAATACCTGTTCCTCTCTGTGCTTTTGCAGAGAGTTCGATTAGCTTTGTCAAAAGATGACTTATATATGAAAGAGATATTTAATTTATCGGTAATTTTTTTTATACCTTCAGCAATGAATAAAGCATGATCAAGGTTCTCTATTTGACAAGGTCCAGCAACAAGAGTAAACGGTAAATTATTTGCTATTGAGATATTGTTTACAGTAACTTTATTTGCTTTCATATAATCCCTATGGTTTTATTTTGCAATTGGTAGAGCAGTATTGTCTTTTGATTTTTCTGTTTTAGCTTCTTCTGTTGATTCAATTTTCTTTGCAATATCAGTGTGTTTTTGCGTAGATAAATTTGCAAGTACAAGTGCATTTGCAAAAAATATAATAGCAAGTACTATGGTAGTTTTTGTCAAGAAATTTGCAGCAGATCTTCCGCTCATGACTCCCATATTATTGCCACCACCGCCTATGCCGCTTAATCCATCAGAGCTTGTTTTCTGAAGTAGAATTACTACCACTAAAAGTATTGCAATTATTAAATGTACAAAAAGAAGGGTGTTGAGCATATTACAAAATATATATAATTAACCTAAAATTAAATTTAATTCATCGTCATCAAGTGATGCACCGCCAATTAGAAGTCCACTAACTCCTTCAATAGCTAGAATCTCTTTATAGTTACGTGAATTTACTGAACCACCATACACTAGCTGCGCATTTTTTGCAACCTGACTTATAGCAGAATCATTTTTAATAAAATCAAATATTTCTGTTAGCTCTTCTTGAGTCGGAGCTATACCCGTTCCTATAGCCCAAATTGGTTCATATGCTATCATAATATTATTAGCATTTTCTGGTATTGATTCAGTGATTTGCTCTAGTATAAACTCTTTATAATTGTTGTTTTTTCTAGTTTCTAAAGATTCACCAACGCAAATTATAGGTTTTATTCCAGCTTTTATACAGCTTTCTACTTTTTTACGAACTGTTAAATTGCTGTCTTTCATAGTAGTTCGTTTTTCGCTATGACCAATTATGGCATAATTGATACCACAAGATTTTATAATATCTGCTGAAGTTTCGCCAGTATAAGCTCCATAGCCGCTTATGCTACTGACATCTTGTGCACAAAAAGTGGTTCTGGTGAAATTCTGCGTAAAATGCGCAAGGTAAGGCGTTGGAGGAGCTAGTATAAATTGTACTGAACTATTGCGTTTATTTAGGGAGTCTGCTTTTGAAAATGCTTCATTTAAATTAAGGTTCATTTTCCAATTAGCAATAATGATTGGTTTCATAAGAAAAATATCTTGCAGTTATCGAGTTAGGTTACTATTTTAAGAACATACTTTTATATGTAAATAGAAAAATTATATGTTAGCGAAAATCAGAAGAGGTTCAAATAGTCTAATTGTAAGGATTATACTAATATTAATTGCATTAAGCTTTGTTGGAGCAGGTGCTGCATCTTTTTTAGGTGGTAATAGTAGAGGGGATGTGGTTTTGTTTGAAGATGCTGAGCCAATTTCTGTAGAGGAGTTTCATCTTGCTAAAGCAAGAGAAGTGGATACAATTCAGCGTCAAAATGGTATTAGTCTTACTGATGAGCAGGTTGCTGAACTTGGTATTGATAATAATGTCATGAGACGTTTGATTACTGATGCGATGGTTAAATATCTAGCTAAAACTTATGATTTTGATGTTAGTGAAGAAAAAATAATTTCATATGTAAAAAAGACCCCATATTTTAGAAATCAAGCCGGTGAGTTTGATTTAAGTGTTTTTAAGGCTGCCTTTGACAATTCTCCTAGAAAAGAAAATGAATATCTAACTTCAGTTAGGGATCAGGTAATATATTCATCAATGGCAAGTATTTTTATGGATTCTTTTGTTCCGTCTTCAGCTCTAAAGGATAATATGGTTGATTATATGGCTGAGACTAGAGCAGCTGATCTTATTTCAATTAATTTAGATCATAAGTCAAAGAATTATAAAAATCCTGATATAACCTCAGAGCAATTAGGTAAGTTTTATGAAAGTAATAAAGTATTATTTGTCATCCCTGAGCTTAGGAGCTTTGATTATATAGTTGCAGATGCAAACTATTTAAAGAAGAAATTACAAATTTCTGATGCAGAATTAGAAAAATATTTTAATGAGAATCGTGATGATTTCTCATCTGATAGCTTTGCTAAAGCCAAGAAGCAGGTCAGAGAAGTGTTCGTGCAAGAAAAAATGGAAGAATTGGCTAGTGAGCTTGCGAAAAATCTTGAAGAGGATGTATCAAGCGGACTAAACATTGCTGAAATAGCCAAAAAATACAATATTAGTTTGCAATCTCAAAAAGATATATCTTTTGCTGATATGAATTCTAGTAAGAAGGTGGAGCAAGTTGAGCTTGCTGATAGTGTGTTTGAATTGATAGAAGGGGAGGTGTCATATCCAATTGAAATACAAGATCAGAACAATATTATGCTAGTTGAATTAAAATCTATTACTCATTCTAGACAGCAAGAGTTAAGTGAGGTTGAAGGAGAAGTGAAGAAAATTTTGAACCAAAGAATTCTTGCCTTTGAAAATGCAAAAACTCTTGAAGAATTCAAGAAATCTTATGACCCAAAGAAAAAGCAGAATAAATCTACTCTCAAAGCAAAAGGCATAGTTGTTGTATCAAATCAGCAATATACTAGAGCTGAACTTCCAATGCAGGATAAACTACCTCCTGAATTATTAAAATCAATGTTTGATGTAAAAAAAGGCGAAGTTTCTCAGATTGTTAGTGATGGCAAGAAGCTATATTTTGCCTACATTAAATCAGTTCAGAGTAACAAAGCAAAAGCGAAAAAGATTAAAGAAAATTCAGAGGAGCATTTTGCTAGTGTTATTAAGGATGGGATATTTCATGAGTTAATAGCACACTTAGCTAGTAAAAATAAAATGCAAGTTCTGCAGAATAATTTAAATTAGTATAAAACTATTATTATACATAATTTGTTTGTTTTAGGTTTATTAATTTGCGTAGAAATTAAGTGATTGAATAGAATTATCTTTACATTAAGCGTTATTAATAATATTTTGTTGAGTGTAAAAGGGAATATATTTAACCAAATATCATTTTGTTCTATTTCGTTAGAAAAGTTAATGAATTATATTAAAAAAATACTATTATTTTTTGTATGTTTGTCCTATGTACAAACTGCTATAGCTGCACTACCTATTCAGGTTGAAGTTAAGGTGTTTGGAAAGGATGTAATTTTTATTTTCTATAGAGATAAGGACCAGATCATCGATCTAAAGCATAGTGGTAAAACTGCAATTGCAAATATCAATATTCCATCTGAATTTAAGTTACTGAACCCGGCGAAATTTAGCCAGTACGCAAGTGGTATCAGATCGACCTCGAACAAACAGAGAATTGTATTCCAAGTTAATGAGGAGTTGAAATATCAGGGCATAATTAATGGTGAAAAACTTGATGCAATTAAATATAGAGCGCAGGAAAAGAAGGAGCAAGATGATTTATCAAAGCTCGGAGCCGCAAATAATGATCCAGGAGCTATAAAATATAATGAAGAGAACGGTATCCATAAATTATCATTTAATTTAGGTAATAATGATAGCAAGGTGGCAACTTTTTTCCGTGGCAAACATATCTGGGTTGTGTTTGATCAGAAGAAAGTATTTTCTTTCAAAGAAGGTGGGATATTTAGTAGGTTTGAGCTTATTCCAAGTCAGGAAGGTACTGTACTTAGAATGCGAGTTGATCCGGAGTTTAGTCAAGCGAAGATTGAAAAAGTTGAAGCTGGATGGAATATAAATGTTTCTAAGAGTGAAGATAAAAATTGGGCAGCAAAAAATATTATTTCTCCTGAGCCTATTTCGGGTGTTGACGGATTTTTAATTAGGGGAGACTTTGAAGATAACAAGATCATCTCATTTGTAGATCCTGAGCTGGGTGATGTAGTAAATGTTGTGCCAGTTGTGACCGGCGGTAAAAGAGTGTCATCTCAGCTAGATTCTATAGAGTTTAGTTTGCTAAAGTCAATTCAAGGTATTGCAGTAGTTTTATACAGTGATGATGTGGCAGTTGAAAAGCATCCAGACGCAATAAAAGTAATTTCAGATACTGCATTACCTGAAGATTTATCATCTCAAAGTAATACGTTCCCAATAAGTATTGATAAATATCTGAAGTTACCGAGTATACTACCTTATCTAGATAAAAATTTGGATATTTTAAACTTTAATCAGCAAAAAAGTAGGCTAATAAGTGAAGCATCATTTGCAAAAGATAAGTATAGTAGTTTTGATAGAAATCTTGACCTTGCAAAATTCTTCTTTATTCATGGTTGGTATCAGGAATCTCTTGATGCATTAAGAGTGGCTAAAAAATATTCATATAATGACTATCAAGAAAACCTACAAGCACGCTTCTTGAGCGCTGTAAATTACACTCTTGTTGGTGAACATTTGGCTGCAAAAGAAGAGTATGATGATTTACTTTCTTATGCAGATGTAAAACAAATAGCAGAGATTAATATTTGGAATAATTACAATGAGTTTGCTTTAGGAGCGAGTCCAAAATCAATTGGAGTATCTTCTGCCCTTGCCAAAACTATGTCGCTATATTCTGATGATAAATATTGGCCACTAGTTTTTTCTGAAATTGAGTTAGCTCTTATTGCTAATGACTTGAAATTAGTTGAAAAATTGTTCAGAGAGATTAGAACACCTAGTGATGGGAAATATGCAAATAGTTTAAAATTTTATAAGGCAGAATATTATAAAAAGAAAAAGCAACTTAATTTAGCAAAACAATATTATAGAGATTTAACATACCAAGACTCTGATATGTTCAACAGGGTAAGAGCAGAGTTCGCACTTACAAAATTAAGGCAGGAAGAGAATGAAATCACTGTTCATGATGCAATCGAGGTTCTGGAAAGGCTCAGATATGATTGGAGAGGTGATCAGCTTGAATATGAAATTTTAATGAAGCTTGCGTCTTATTATAGAGATTCAAAGGATATAATGAATGCTCTGAGGACATATCAATATATTCAATCTGCGTTTAATAATAAGGTAAGTAATTTTTATATAACCTCGGAAATGGCGAGAATATTTAATGATGTGTTCCTTCCAGGTGGACTTGGGGAAGAGATGGATGACTTTACAGTTGTCGCGTTGTTCTATGAGTTTAAAGAACTAAATCCAATTGGAGAGCAAGGAGATGATGTTATTATAGCAATAGCAAAACGCCTAGTGCGACTCGATTTATTGGAAAATGCTGCAGATCTTTTAAGACACCAAATTAACTACCGATTAAAAGGTACTAAGAGGGTAATTAATACTGATAATCTATCAATAATTTTAATGATGGATAAAAAACCAAGTGAAGCAATATTAGTTCTAGATGATACTGACAAGGATAATTTTAACTTTAGCGAACACGAATATAGAGTTCGCCTTAGAGCAAAAGCTTTAATTGATCTTGAACAATATGATAAAGCTTTATCCTATCTAAAAGATGATAAGTCAGATGATGCGAGTATTATAATAAAAGAAGCATTGTTCAAAGCTAAGAGATGGAATAATTTTGCAGATATAGTTGGTTCAGACTTTGCTGAGGTCATAAAAAGAGTTGGTGAAGATAAGTCGGCTGCTCAAGACATATTGAGATTAGCTATTTCTTATTATATGTTAAACATTCAAGATCAATTAATTTTAATCTCAAAAGAGATTGGAGATAAAAACCCTCGACTAAAAACAGTGGTTGATCTTTTGATCTCAAGCTCAGGTACTATTGATTATAAGAACTTAGATAGAAGTCTTGATATTGATCAGATGAAGATGTTGCTAGACAAATATAAAAATCAATTTCTTGATAGTAAAGGTAAATAAATGGTTGGCTTATTAAGCAGATTAAAAAACGCTCTAACTAAAACATCAAGTAAGATTGGAAGTGGAATTGAACATCTACTTATTAAAAAAAAGCTTGATGAATCTACATTAGAAGAGCTTGAAGACCTTTTGTTATTTGCTGATGTTGGAACAACAGTATCATCTGAAATAATAGCTTCTCTTAGAAAGCATAAGTTTAATAAGGAAGTAACTTCTGAAGAAATAAAAGAAGATCTAGGTCAAATAATACAAGGAATATTAGATAGGCAGGATCACGATTTTCATTTGCCAAATAATGGATTGAATGTTGTTTTAGTTTGCGGTGTTAATGGCAATGGCAAGACAACTACGATTGGTAAGATGGTTTCGTCATATATAGCGGATGGTAAGAAAGTAGCGATTGCGGCATGCGATACATTTCGTGCTGCTGCAGTTGATCAGATTGAAAAATGGGCAGAGCGCTCTGGTGCTATCTTGTTTCAAGGTGAAGAAAAATGTGATCCGGCAAGTGTTGCTCATAGAGCCGTTTCAGAATCTCTTGCAAATGGTGTTGATGTATTATTTATTGATACTGCTGGAAGGTTGCATAATCACAAAAATCTTATGGATGAATTGGCTAAGATAATCAGGGTAGTGAAAAAAGTTGATGAAACTGCCCCTCACCATTCATTACTAGTAATTGATGGTACTACTGGACAAAATGCAGTTAATCAGGTTGAAGAATTTAAATCAATAGCAGATATATCGGGTTTAGTAATCACCAAACTTGATGGTACGGCAAAGGCTGGAGCGGTTGTAGGCATTGTGCAGAAATTTTCACTACCTGTGCATTTTATTGGAATAGGTGAAGCAATAGATGACTTAAAGCCTTTTACCTCATCAGATTTTTCAAGAGCGCTAGTTGGGCTTGAAGAGTAAATGTTGGAATACTAACTCTCATTTTAAATTGTATAATATTTTGTAGGATTTCGCTGTGCTCGTATACTTATATGTGCTCAGAGCTTTCTTCTTGGAAAGATTGATAAACGCCAGTTTAGGATAAGAAGCGCGCTAAGATGTTGCTTTTTACTGCTCAGTGTCATTGCGTAGGAGCGTTTCAGTGTCATCGTGTAAGAGCGTTAGCGACTGCGGCGATCCATTTGTGGATTGCCGCGCCGGCCTTCGGTTCGTAGTAATGACGCAGTCTAAGTATCATTTTCCTATGCTCTTAGACTAAATTCGAATTATAAAAGTTCAAATTACAGAAGTTATTTGTAATTTAACAAATCGCAATTTCAGGTACAAAGTCGTATTTAGAAATGCCTAATGTTGAAAGTGCTTTAAGCCATTTATTATCTGCATCTTTATCAAAGATCAGATCAAGATTTGGCTCTGAAACAATCCACAAATTATTTTCTAATTCAAATTCTAGTTGGTCTGCTCCCCACCCAGTATAACCTATAATGAATAGGCTTTGCTTTGGTCCAACTCCATTTGATATATCTTGAATAATTTGTAAATTTGAGCTAACAGCTAGACCATCATCTATAGGGTTAAATAACAAATTTTTATCATATTCATTCGTATGCAGGAAGAAACCTCTCTCCATTTCAACAGGTCCACCAAGGTGAACATCTAGGTCTAGGTCCTTGAAATCAATACTAGAATCCATTTTTTTAAATAGATTATTAGCTGGCGAGTGATTTATAGGATGATTTATAATTAACCCAACAGACCCCTCTTTGTTATGTTGGATAACATAAATCATTGATTTATGGAATACATTACCCTCCATAGTGTATGGGCTAGCTATGAGAATTTTACCAGTGAGATTAGAAAAATCATGCTCTGTCATCAAATTTATTTCCCTCAATTTACCTATATTTCTATATAGTCATATAAACAATATATTTCAAGAACCGCATATGACTTTTAAAAAACTCACTTTGGTTTTTTTGTCCCTAATTCTTATTCTATCAGAAACTTTTGCAAAGGAATATAGTTTTATATTAAAAGAAGATACAAAGAACAATTTGTTTTTTGTTTTAGAATTATCTGAAGGTGATGTTATATATAGTAATATCAGGGATAATTCAAATCCCTTTCCAACTACCTTTAAGATTTTTCCACACGAGAACTTAAAAAACTATCATCTAAAATGGCCAGAATCGAAAACTAAGTATCAAGATGGGATTGGTGATGTTAAGTATTTCGATGGGAAAGTAATAGTTCCTATTCAACTTGAGGCGTATAAATATTCAAAACCAATAAAGATAAAGGCAGATATTGAGTTTGTGGTTTGTAATAATCAGTGCACTCCTTTTAAACAGTCTATAGAGAAAGATATAGTGCTGAAAGAGCTAAAATTACCAATTATGGAATATATTTGGTTTATTGGTTTTGCAATTTTAGGAGGGTTTATTCTAAATTTTATGCCATGTGTGCTGCCAGTTCTTTCTCTTAAAATACTATCATTTATGAAAAATGATAGTGTCGATCGAAAAATAGCATCTGCGCTGACTATTGTGGGTATATTTACCTGTTTTTGGATTTTAGCTGGAGTTATGGTTTTACTTAAATATAGTGGTAGGCAGTTTGGTTTAGGGGTCAATTTTCAAATTCCTGAATTTATTATTATACTAACTATAATAATTACATTTTTTATTAGTTTTTCGCTCGGTAGAGTCAATTTTATAGGAGCTAGTGCATACGATACTCTAAACCGTATACATTTTAGAAATCACTATCTTGAGCATTATTTTAGCGGTGTTATAGCGACTATTCTTTCCACTCCATGTAATGCACCATTTATAGGATCAGCATTGGCTTTTGCATTTGCTGTAAGTGATTATATGATTGTTATAATGTTTAGCTCAATAGCTCTGGGATTTAGCGCTCCATACATTTTATTTATATTATTTCCTGGAATATTAAAATTTATGCCGAAGCCTGGTCCGTGGATGGAATCATTTAAAAAGTTTTTAGCCATATTGCTTATATGGACAGTTGCTTGGCTTTTATGGGTTCTAAGTTCTCAAATTGGAGATAGAGCTACACTTGGTTTATTTCTCTTACTTCTTTTATTTAAATTTAGTATAGAAGATAATTCTGGTTTTTTAAAGAATAAATATCCTAAGATTTTTGTGGTTTTGATCATTATTACAGCTAGTCTAATATTACCACAATATGCTCATACTGAAGATGTAGAGCATAATGCTCATTTAAATAATGTATGGAAAAAATTTGAAAGAAGTAAAATTAGCCAGCTTGTCTCTGATGGAAATATAGTGTTTGTAGATATTACTGCTGACTGGTGCGTAACTTGTAAATTCAATAAAATTATGACTTTAGATCGGAAAAGAACTCTTAATCTATTCCAAAGAAAAAATGTTTTTGCAATGCGTGGAGATTTTACTTCTCATAATGATGAAATTTACAGTTTTTTGACATATTACAATAGTGTTGGAATACCATTTTATATTATATACGGTCCAGCAAAACCAGAGGGTTTAATATTACCGGTTATTATAAGGTATAGTGATATTGTAAAAGCAATTGATTCTGTTGAAAGCTAAAAAAATAAAATTCTTTTAAGTAGGGTGCAATTTATATATTTTTATGTTATAATCCTACTTCTTAAAATTATCTATCCTAAATGATGACTGTCAAAATAGACAATATAGAACTATCAAGCCCTGTTATTCTTGCTCCAATGTCAGGAGTAACAGATCTGCCCTATAGAAAGTTGGTCAAAAAATTTGGTGCTGGGCTGGTTGTGTCAGAAATGGTAGCTAGCAGGGCGATGATTGTTCGTTCACACCAATCATTAAAAAAATGTGCAATTGATAAAGAAGATAATGATGCGACGAAAGCGTGCGTTCAACTTGCTGGTTGCGAACCGGATGTTATTGCTGAGTCGGCTAAGATGAATGAAGATATGGGAGCTAAGATAATAGATCTTAATTTTGGTTGTCCAGCTAAAAAAGTTGTAGGTGGGTTTTCTGGTTCAGCTCTAATGCGCGATGAAAAGCTTGCTTCAGAAATTTTGTATCAAACGGTAAAGGCCGTGAAAATTCCAGTCACTCTTAAGATGCGTATGGGTTGGGATGATAATTCCTTAAACGCTCCTGTTTTAGCAAAGATTGCAGAAGATGCGGGTATAAAAATGATTACCGTTCACGGGCGTACCAGGTGTCAATTCTACAAAGGCAGCGCTGATTGGAAGTTTATTGCAAAAGTAAAAGATGCGGTAAAAATACCCGTTATTGCTAATGGTGATATAGTGTGCATTAATAGTGCAACAAAAGCTTTAGAAGCTTCAAATGCAGACGGAGTGATGATTGGCCGAGGAGCTTATGGTAAACCATGGTTAATTTCACAAGTTGCACATTTTCTTGCAACGGGAGAAAAATTAGATGAACCTTCTATGGAGATTCAGTTAAAAGTTGTGCTTGAGCATTATGATGCGATGATAGAGCATTATGGTGAAGATGTGGGATTGAAAATGGCTCGAAAGCATCTTGGATGGTATAGTACTGGTCTTCCAAAGTCATCTGACTTCAGAGCAAGTATAAATCAGATAAATAACATACAAGATGCAAAAAATAAAATACAAGAATTCTATGGTCCATTGGTTTAGTAATATTGCATATGAATAATAAAGATACACTCTCTACCGCTATTGAGATAAAGCTAGATAAATTTTTTGAAATGCATGATGGTGATTGACCAGAATCTGGGTTGTATGATCGTGTAATGTCTGAGGTAGAGAAGGTTTTAATTAGAAAAACTTTAGATCATGTCGGCGGCACGCAAATAAAAGCATCAAAGATTTTGGGCATTAATAGAAACACTCTTCGTAAAAAAATAAAAGATTTAAAAATATAGTCACTTCTTAACTTCGGTTTTGGTATAGTAAATATAGGTGCTGTTAGTTAATTGATTTATTTGGTTATTTTCAAGTTCACAGAAAATTTAAGAGTATTGTTTATTGTAGCAAAATTATGTTCAAGACAATTATGAAAGGTTTTTTTAAACAACGAGTTGGTACTAATACTCTTTATGTTCTATTTGCATTAGTAATATTGCTTGTGGGTCTTAATGCATATTTTATATATGAAGACTTCTTTGTTAAAGCACCTGATCCAATCTATACTATAGGCTTATTGCTAGCTAGTTTGATTGCCATATTAGTTTTCTGTGTTTTGATTGTTAGTAATAGAGTTTCAAGTAAATTTTCATTTATTAAAGGCGGTAAAAGAAGGGTTTCAAAATTACGCAAGAGAATAATAATTGCGTTTAGTATTGGTGCAGCACTACCGACTATAATAGTTGCAATATTCTCTACGTACTTCTTTAATTTTGGAATAGAAGCGTGGTTTGATAAAAAAATCTCTAAGGTATTAGATCAATCTATTATTGTAGGAGAGTCTTATATTGCTGAACATGTACTTCAGCTAAAAGAAACTGCTATTTCAGTTTCTGACGACTTAAGTGCAATGTATTATGATTTAGTTCATAGTCCTGAATTATTTTCTAAAGTTATTAATGCTCAAGCTGAGATAAGATCTATTGATGAGGCAATAGTATTTCAAAAAGATACTAATACTATTTTAGCTCAAACTACCTTAAGTTTCTCGCTATCATTCTTGACAATCCCTTCACATTTAATTGCACGTGCTGATAAAGGTGAAGTGGTACAGATTGGTTCAGACCCTAATAAAATTAGAATTTTAATTAAATTGAAAGATTATAATGACACGTATTTACTGATAGGTAGGCTTGTTGACTCAAAAATAATAGATCATATTAGTAAAACTAATGGTGCTGCTATGGAGTATTTTGCTCTTAAGGGGCATATATCTTCAATGCAGATCAAGTTTTCGATGGTATTTATACTTTTGAGTTTAGTACTACTTTTAGTAGCAACAATTTGGGGAAGAAATTTTGCTGAGAGAATTGTAAGCCCTATAAGAGAGTTAGTGATTGCTGCAGAGAAAGTAAAGAATGGTGACTTATCAGTACAAGTACCATTAAAAGGTCTAAGAAAAGATGAGGTGAAAGTTTTGTCATCAGCTTTTAATAGAATGGTAAGTCAGATAGATAGACAGCAAAAAGAGTTGGTTGTAGCGCAGCGCGCTTTGGCTTGGTCTGATGTAGCTCGCCGCGTAGCTCACGAAATTAAGAATCCTCTTACACCAATACAACTTTCGGCTGAGCGTATATTGAAGAAGTATAAAGATGAAGTTTCAGATAAGAAATCTTTTGAAAAATATTTGAAAAATATTTTAAGACATTCTGATGACATAAAGGATATTGTTTCAGAGTTTGTAGATTTTGCTAGATTACCAGCGCCGGATTTTGTCGAATGTGAGATAATATCTCTTATTAGTGACTTAGTAGAATCACGAAAATTAATTAATGATACAATAACTTATAATTTTTCATCAAATTTAAATGAATATGGTTTTGTATGTGATATCTCACAAATTAATAGATTAGTAGTAAACCTTCTTTTAAATGCTGAAGAAGCTTTTAAGGATGAGCAAAAAGATAAAGTGATTAATGTATCTGTTGATTGCGGTATTTATGAAGTAAAAATTACTTTTGACGATAATGGTCCTGGGTTTAAAGAAGATATGCTTACTTCTGCAAAAGAAGCTTATGTTACGACAAAATCAGATGGTACAGGTCTTGGGCTTGCAATTGCGGATAGAATAATTACGGATCATTGTGGAGAACTGAATATTTTGAATAATAACGATGGTGGCGCAAGTATTGAGTTAATTTTTAATACTAAAGAATTAAAATCTAAGTTAAAATAAATCGTTATTTTTATTAATTATTAATGTCTTTGTGTTGAGAAATACAATTATGTTGCATAAATGTTATCAAAACTGTTGCATTCTTATCAAGTAAAGATTACCTTAAGTTATACACCTTATATATATATAGTTCTTTCTATAAGGTCTTATATATGGGAATTAATATTATTTAATATTACAAGGAAAAACAATATGGCATTAGATATTCTTATTATTGATGATGAAACTGATATAAGAGATATAATTTCAGATATACTGAAAGATGAAGGTTTTACAAGCAGATCAGCTTCAAATAGTACTCAAGCATTTAAGGCTATTTCAGAAAAAACTCCAAATGCAATAATTTTAGATATTTGGCTTCAAGGAAGTGATCCTGATGGTTTAGGCATTTTAGAAATAGTTAAAAAGCAATATCCTTTGATGCCAGTGATTGTAATTAGTGGTCATGGTACAATAGAGACTGCAGTAAGCGCTATTAAGATGGGTGCTTATGATTATCTTGAGAAGCCTTTTACACATGACAAGTTGATGATAGTTTTGAAAAGGGCATGTGAGGCAGCAAAGTTAAAAAGAGAGAACATTGACCTAAAATCAAAAGTAATTGATAAAACCGAATTTGTTGGCAGTGCTGCAATTACAGCAAAATTAAAAGGTGAAGTAGATAAAGTTGCTCCAACATCAGGTAGGGTAATGATCCACGGTGCAGTTGGCAGTGGCAAAGAGCTTGCTGCTAGGTTAATTCACAAAAGATCCAAGAGAGCAAATGGGCCATTTATAGTCTTTAACCCAACTTCAATGGGACTAAATAAAATTCAACATGAATTGTTTGGAGAGGGAGAAAGGCAAGAAATCAATCCAAATTTATTTGATAAGAGAGTGAGTGTTCTTGAAGCTGCGAATAACGGAACCTTATATATTGATGAAGTCGGTGATTTGCCAATAGCTGCTCAAAATAAGTTGTTAAAATTTCTGAAGGACCAAACTTTAACTAGAGGTTCAAAATCCGTTAAGCTTGATATAAGATTGATTACTTCAACTACAAAAGATTTGCAGTTAGAAATAACTCAAGGAAAGTTTAGACAAGATCTGTATTATAGATTAAATGTTGTCCCGCTTTCAGTGCCAATTCTAGCTGATAGAAAGGAAGATATACCGATGCTAGTGAAGTACTTTGTTAAGCAATTATCAAAATTCTCTGGTTTAAAAGAGAGAGAGTTTTCTGATGAGGCGATTGCTGCTCTCCAAGCTTACAATTGGCCTGGTAATATCCGCCAATTGAGAAATGTTATTGAGTGGACATTAATTATGAATCCTCCAAGTCCAGGCATAATGGAAAAAATAAAATCTGATATGCTGCCACAAGATGTAATCAATAATAGCGTTAATATTTCAAAACCTGACACTAATTTAGACATGATGTCGATGCCTCTTCGTGATGCTAGGGAAGTATTCGAAAGACAGTATTTAACAGCTCAAATGAATAGATTTAATAATAATATTTCCAAAACATCAACGTTTGTAGGAATGGAGCGATCAGCATTACATAGAAAATTGAAAACACTAAACATACATGCTGCAAATAATAAATCTTCAAGTAATGAAAAAGAAGAGTTGATATTTGCTGATACAGAAAGATTACTTGAAATGGAAGATTAGATTGGGAGCTTCAAATGAAAAGACTTGTTTATATACTTATCCTCACCTTAATAGGTTGTTCTGATAATAACGGTGGAGATTATGGTAAGATTTCCGATGAGAAAAGTATTAAAATCAAAGAATATATTACAAGCCGAGTCAGTAATAAGCAAGTAGTGGATCTAAAGGGGCAGTATGGAACTAATTTGCGAGGTCTCAAATTAACAGGGGCTAATTTATCAGGTGTTGACTTATCTGGTGTAGACCTAAGTGAGTCTTCAATAGCTCGAGTTGACTTTTCAAATGCAAATATGGATGGGGCAATTATTACTGGTTCAACAATGCAAGAAAGCGATTTTTCTGGCATTAAATTTTCTAAACTAAATGCTCAAGGTGTTGATTTTCAAGCGTCAATTTTTAATAATACTGAGTTCAAGAATTCAAATCTTGCAAATGCAAATTTTGAAGAGTCAGATCTAACTAATGCTTCTATAATGGATTCAAGGTTAGATGGAATTAATTTAGTTAAGTCTTTAATAATAAATGCTACAATATCAGATGTGAATTTTCAGAAAGCAAATATTGTTGGAGCTAATTTAACTGGTTCTAAAGTTTCTAAATCTGCTTTTTATGGTGTTGATATGAGAGCGGCAATTTTGTCAAAAGCAGTGATGAAAGATTGTACTTTTGAATCATCAGATCTTAGTGGTTCAGTTGCAAAAGGTGCAAGCTTTATTAAAACGGACTTTACGCAAGGAATTATTGATGACGTTAAGTTTACTGAAGGTACGAAGTTTGAATCATCTGACTTTCCAAATGTATCTATGAACAGGGCGGTTCTTGATAAAGTAACATTTAATAATAACTGTGTTTTTAAAAATATTTCTTTGGTAAATGCAAAATTTAATGATGTTAGAATACAAGACTCATATTTAGAAGATGTAAAATTTACTAGTTCTAAAATGTCAAAAATATACATAGACAAAGTTAGAGGAAGAAATAATTATTTTAATAAAGTTGCAGTTAATGATATGAAAATCTCAAACTCTGCGATTATTTCTTCACATTTTAGTAATGAAACATCATCTAAACTTTCATTTATGAATACTAATATTACGGGTACTAGATTTGATAATTATAACTTAGAAGATGCTAGGTTTGCTAAAACTAACTTAACCGGTGTAATTTTTCGTAATGATAAGATCCATAGAACAAGCTTTGCTCAGGCTGTAATGGATAAGATAGCTATGATTAATTGCAGTATGGAAGAAGTTGTTTTTAATACTTCTCCGGTTAAAAATTCACAAATTCGTGGTGTAAGCAGTGTTGCTATGGTTGTTGTTAATTCACCTTTTACTAAAAATATTTTCTTTAATAATAAAGGGATGGAAAGAATAGTGAATAATGCACCAATCTCTAATGTATCTGATCTAACTGCAAATAAAGATTTATCAAATCTAAATATGGCATATTTAGATTTGTCAGGAATTAAAGTGGAACAAGGCATTTTTAAAGGTACAATTTTGAGAGGAGCAGTTCTAAAAGATTCAAGTTTCAGAAGTTGTTTATTTACAGAAACTGATTTTAGCTATGCTGATTTAAGTAATGCTGATTTAACTGGTTCTGAAATAAGAGATTCCATTTTTGTTGGTGCTAAAATGGATAAGGCTAATTTGACGGCGGCAAAGTTAATAAACATAGATTTTACAAGAACAAGTACAATTGATGTGAATCAAAGCAAAGCTCAGCTTACAAATGTTGTAGGAATAGATGATAATGCTCCTAAGCAAAAGAGACGTGGTGGTGAGTTAGCTCCAAAGAGTCAATATCCAGTTATAAAAGATTCATCACCTGTAAAGAATAAGAGCGCAGATAAAGCTGCCTAAATTATTTGTAGTAGGTAGCTTTTTATTTTGTAAACCTAGACCAAAATCATTATGTGGTTATTTAATGCTATATCTACTTGAATGGTAATATAGATATATCCGTTGTTTATTAGTGCTAAATCAAAGAGACCTAGCATGAATGTTTTTCTTAATTATAAATAATTTGTTATATAGCCTGAATATGAAGAAGGTTATTACACTGCATTGTTGACCATGACAGATATATTGTAGAAGATTTTTACATGGGTTTATAATTGATAAGATGAAGTGAAAATAATACGGGTTTATAAGATAGGTCCAGTATTGTCTTACGCTATAATGTCTGGATGCAATAAGTTTTTGATTATTTTTATTCTATCTTTTACTAATAATTTTCTTTTTTTCAATTTCTGTAAGGTAAACTGAGAAAATTTTGTCTGACAATCTGGGTCATCAATAATCTCGTTAAGATCACTGTGTTCTTGTTCGAGCTCTTTTAATTCTATCTCTAATTGTTCGTTTCGATTAGTCATTTTTCAGAAGCTATACCAATTAAAAATTGAAATATAGTATCACGAATAGTTTAGAAAGCAAATGAATAATATATTTATTTTCAATTTATAGTTAACTATATTAATTAATTTTAATTTATAAAGCTTGATTAAACTAACTGTTTCTAATATTCGGATCCACTTTCAGTTTCGAGGTTTTCACCAATAGGTAAGACTCTTTCAAACTCCGTTTCCGTGGAGTAATTCTTATTTGGGCCGGATACCTTGTAGGTAATGCAAAAACTATCATTATTATGAAAAGAGTACCTAACACTATAATTATCACTACCACATATATAAGAAGCTTCAGAACATATTTGACTAGAGGTGGTAAAAAAATCTAGTTCAAACATATGATCTTCTTGTGGTTCAGTGCTTGTTGGAGTCACGAGATATTGACGCAGTTTATCTTCTTCTATTTGAAATTTATAAGTAGCTGTTGCATCTACCTCAACACCATTTACAAAATTTACTTTAATTCTCTCATCATAGGATAGTGTATTTTCATCGCATTCTAAAAACTTTGTAGTTCCACAGGCAGATCCAGAAAAATCTTTATCTATAGCATTTATAAGTTTTCTATTCAGAGACCATTCTCCTTTCAATAAATTTAGAATTTTAGAAGCTGTTACAGTTTTTGACATAATTATTCCCAGATTTAATGTACACAGTGAATGTTAACAACGTAGTCCTTCGCTATTTTATCAACATGATAGTTAGTAAAAATATCATAACTTGATGACGAAGCATAATATATATCATTTTTCTTTAAAAATTCTATTAAACCTTCAACTCCAATTGCAAGAGCAACATGTTTTGGGGGTATGTTTGGATCATCATATTTATATGTAAGTTTTGCAGTTACTATACCGACAAGGTTAGAGTTTTTATCAAGCAGAGGACCGCCGCTGTTACCATGATTTACATTGTCAGTAAACTCTATATCTTCGTAGCCAGATTTAACATCTGTTTTTGTTTTGAGGACTTTGGCTTGTTTAACAATAAATTCACCACTTTCTCCTCTTTCTAATGGGTATCCAACCGAGAACAAAATATCTCCAACTTTAACTTCATTATGATTATTTCGAAGGTATGGAACTTTTTTCGATGAGTTTGGAGAGTGCAATACTGCTATATCCATCTCTTTATCAACTAGTATTAGCTTTGCAAGAGTTGGCTTTACCGCGCCTCTGATTGCAATATTTTTGCATTGTTCCACTACGTGTTTATTGGTTACAACAGTATCTCTATTCACAAAAAATCCACTACCCATAGAGATCTGATATTTTTTGCCTGGTTGTAGATTGTAGAACCTTACATTATCCCATTCATTTGCAATAGCGAAGCAGTTAGGTATTAAAAATATAATAAATAACAGTAGGCGCATTTATAGCTTTCCCCTTGACAAAATCTTGTAATAATTTAAGACTACAACATATATTAAATGAAAGAAAATTATATATGACTTTTTTTGAAGAATTTAAAAAGCGTGGCTATTTTTATCAATGTACAAATGAAGTATCTTTAGAAGAAAAGATGAACCAACAGAAGATAGTTGCTTATATTGGTTTTGATTGTACTGCAAAGTCATTACATGTCGGGAACTTAATGCAGGTGATGATTTTGCGTCTACTACAGCAATATGGTCATAAACCAATAGCACTAGTTGGAGGGGCGACTACTAAAATTGGTGACCCAACAGGTAAAGAGGAAGCAAGAAAATATCTTTCTGATGGTGATATAGCTGATAATATGGCAGGAATTAAAGAGTCACTTTCTAAATTTATCAAGTTTGGAGATGGTCCATCAGACGCAGTGATGATGAACAATTCGGATTGGCTTGAAAATATGGGATATATAGAATTCTTGCGTGATATGGGGCGTATGTTCTCTGTTAATCGGATGTTAACGATGGATTCGGTTCGCCTTAGATTAGATAGAGAGCAATCACTAACATTTTTAGAATTTAACTACATGCTATTACAAGCTTATGATTTTTACCATTTAAATAAAGAATATAATTGCGAGTTGCAGCTTGGTGGAAGTGATCAATGGGGTAATATTGTTACTGGTGTAGATTTAGTTCGTAAAGTAAACGGTAATGAATCATTTGGTTTAACTACTCCATTGCTTACAACAACATCTGGAGTAAAGATGGGTAAATCAATTGGTGGTGCAGTATGGCTTAATGAGTCAGAGCTTTCGGCATATGATTACTATCAATATTGGAGAAATACAGAAGATGCAGATGTTGTTAGGTTTGCAAAATTATATTGTGAATTTAATGATAGCGAACTAGAAGAGTTTGACTCCCTTGCTAAAGATAATATTAATGAAGCTAAAAAGAGGCTTGCTTATAAAGTTACAAGTTTATGTCATGGACAAGAAAAAGCTCAAAATGCGATGGAAACAGCGATTAAGGTTTTTGAACAAGGTGCATTAGGTGACGATTTGCCAACAGTGAATGTTGAATTATCGCGTTTAGAAAAAGGTGTTTCATGTCTAGATTTATTCTTAGAAGCGGGTCTTACTGCATCAAAAGGTGAGTCAAGAAGGCTGATTCGTGGTAAGGGAGCTAAGGTTAATGACAAGCAAATAGTTGATGAAAACATGATTCTAGACGAAAATTATCTAGTTGATGGAGTGATAAAACTCTCAGCCGGCAAAAAGAAGCATGTACTAGTTAAGACATAGATTGCATTAATTCAATAAAGTAGTTTCTAGCTGGTGGGTTCGGTTTATCAGCAAGGATGTATCGTTCAAAAAAGTAGGATGTTAATTTAAATGCATCATTTATAGAATTCAAATTGATGGGTTCTTTATTTATCAGGAATTGTGGGAGAGTAAGTAGTTTGCTAGCGTAGGGAATGCCTGCATTTCTTGAAACTGCTTGTCCAGATTTTGGTGATACGTAGATTAAGTCTTCCTTACTACCAGTTGCCGCGCATGAATTTAGCTGAAGCTGGTAACCAGATTCTTTTAATATTTCTAGTTCAAATTTTATATATTCGTCAAATGCAAAGCTTTCCTTTAATTTTTCCATAAATAGAATTAGTTGTGGAAAAAGATTATTGTGTGGCTCTCTTTCACAGAAAGATGCTTTTAGAATACTTACAATTGAATTAAAAGCATAAAGTTTAGTCTTATTTGTCATTAAATATGCATTATAAGATTTTACAAGTTCAGCTTTGGCAGAGCCTAGATGTTCATGCAACCTAGCATTCCAAAAAAAATCAACTAGATTACCTTCGACTAAATTATCACCAGATTTTTTATTGTATTGTTTTAGAACTCCAGAGTAAATCCCATGATTTTCTGTGAATATAGTTACAATAGAACTTTTTTCTTTTAGTGGGGACTTTGATAATATTATTCCACGATCCTTGAAATTCATGTATATCTGAACCTAAAATTAGCTTATAATTAATTTAATTTTTTTGATATTATTTGAATTTAGCTATGAAAACAATAAAATTAATTTTCCTTATCTTCGCAATATTTTTTACTAGCTCTACATATGCTGACAATATTTATAAAGCACAAAAAGAAGAGCATAATGAAAGAAGAACTTTAATTATAGCAGGGGATTATTGGTGTCCTTATAATTGCTTACCAGATAGCAAGCGTCCTGGATATTTAATTGAACTTATAAGAAGAGCATTATACATTTATAGAATAGATGTTGAATATCGTATGATGCCTTGGAGTGATGCAATTGATCTAGTAGAAAAAGGAGAAATAGACGGAATAGTTGGTATTAGCAGTGTTAATGGAAGAAATTTGATAACTACAAGATTGCCACTTGAATTTAGTATGACAGATGCATTTACTAGAAACGATACAGAATGGGTATATGATGGGCTAAATTCTCTCCGTGGTAAAAAAGTTGGAATTATATTAGACTATGTCGTTGATGAAGCAATCAACCACTATGTAGGAATTAATTATCCAATTAATCCAGGTGCATTTTCTGTCCAAGACGGAAAGAATGCGGTTATTGAGTCAATTGCAGATTTAATTGATGGCGAGAGTGATGTTTATCTAGAAGATAGTAGAGTTGTAAAGCATTATATTACTGAAAATGGTCTGGATCCGTACATTAGAAATGCAGGTCACGTAGGAAAGACAAAATTACCAGTATATATAGCATTTTCAAAAGAATTACCTAATGTAAAAAGGTACATTAAGTATTTTACTGAAGGGCTTGCATCACTGAAAGCTACAGGTGAATTTGATGACTTAAGAGCAAAGTATAATATGGATAGCAGTGAATTAAATGGATCATAAAATTATAAAATTTAAAAATCTGAAGCCTAAAATTCATGAAAGCGTGTATATCGCAGAAGGTGCGGTGATAGCTGCGGATGTAACAATTTCTGAGAATGCGAATATATGGTTCAATACAGTAATTCGTGGTGATGTTTCTCCTATTAAAATAGGAAAAAATACAAATATACAAGACTGTAGTGTTGTTCATACATCAAGGTTTGATGGTCCAACAAATATTGGCAGTAATATTACAATTGGTCATATGGCTTTAATCCATGCTTGTACAATCGAAGATAATGCATTTATTGGTATGCCAGACGACGATTATGGATAAAGCTATTATTGAAGAATATGGTTTTGTAGGAGCGGGAAGTTTGGTTCCTCCTGGTAAGGTGGTTAGAAAAAAAGAATTGTGGATTGGAAGTCCAGCAAAATTTGTTAGGAATATTACTGATGCTGAATTAGAGTTTATGCGAGGTAATGTAGAAAATTATGTTAGCCTTTCTAGAGAATATAAAAAATAGATTTTATGATATATAGAGTTTTTATTGCAATATTGCTTACATGTTATTCAATAGTTGTATTTGCAGAATATAATTATGAAAAAATTGAACAAAATGGCCATGTGATTCATTTGCTCACTATTGATCCTAGTGAATATGAAGCTTCTTTAGTTTCAGCATATAATCAAGTGTTTGGCCGAGAAAAAGTTGGTGATATTGCAAAAAGAGAAAATGCTGATATTGCAATTAATGCAGGGTTTTTTGAGATTGGAGATAATCAGGATGGTAGGCCAACTGGGACTCTAGCAAGTAATGGTCAAGTTTATGGGCTGCGTACAACAAAACATGGTTGTTTTGTAAAAAACGGTGATAAATATTCAGTTGAAATGATTTCTCCATCTATGGTGGTTTCTATTGCTGGACGAGATCATGAAGTATCAAGATTTAATAGATTTGCAATTGGTACTAGATTTTATTATTACAATAGTAAGTGGGGAAGAACAACACTCAGTAGTTATGGGGATCGTAATGAAATTGCTATAGACAAAGATAATAAGATAACGGAAGTAGCTCAACATGGAAATATCAGAATTCCATATCAAGGGCATGCTATTTCTTTTCCAAAAAATGTTGATATTAGCCACATACGAGTTGGAGTCAAGGTTGAATTTAAGTGGATGCCAGAATATCTTACTAAATCAGATAATTTTACTATCATGGGAATTCCTGCATTGATTTTGGATGGTAAAATAAGAGATGGTTTATCGGACAAACATAAACATTCTAGGACTGCAATAGGAGTAAGGAAAGATGGAAAGCTTGTAATTGCCGTTGCAGAGCATGTATATAAAAGAAATATTGCGGATGTATCTATTTTTGAAGTTAGAAAAATAATGGAGAAGAAGAATATTTCCATGGCAAAAGCTACTTTATCGGATCTAAAAACAGTCTTGCAAGATGACTTGCATTCAGATGGTACATCAATTGGGTTAACTACAAAGGAACTAGCCGAGTTTATGCTGAAACAAAATTGTCTTTCTGCTATTAATTTAGATGGAGGTGGTTCTAGCACATTATACATCAATGGTAAATATATAAATCAGTCTATTGGAGATGATGATGAAGCTGCGGGTCAGAAAGTTGTTCGTCCAGTGTCTGATGCAATAATTTTTAGGAAAAAATAAATGGCTTTAAAACATAAAATTGCTACAAGGATTGTTATTGAATCTAATATAGAAAAAGTTTGGCAAGAATTAATGGATTTTGGATCCTATAACCAGTGGAATCCATTTATGAAATCTATTTCAGGAGTTCCATTAGAGTCCGAAAGATTAAAGGTTGAAGTATTGCCAGATGGGGCTAAAAAATCTATGGTTTTTACACCTATTGTACAAAGAGTTGAAAAGAATCAACATTTTAGTTGGAAGGGTAGCCTGCCTATTCCGGGTCTGTTTACTGGGACTCATATTTTTGAAGTTGAAGAAAATAGAAATAATGTTGTTTTTATTCATAAAGAGGAGTTCTCAGGAATCTTGATACCATTTATGAAATCAATGTTACAAGCAACAGAGGTTGGGTTTGAGAAAATGAACAAAGCTTTGAAAGATAGGGTAGAGAAGATAGAATCATAATAATGCACTATTGAGGCTGACAGAGTCATTATTAATAGAGGTAAGTATGCAAAAGTTAGTTCGTGATCGAATTCCTGAAATCATTAATGAGTCTGGGCGGCATTGTAGTGTAAGAGTGCTTGATGATGCAGAATATTATATAGAGCTTAAAAGAAAACTAGTTGAAGAAGTTGATGAGTTTCTTGCTGAAACAAACCTTGAGGAACTAGCCGATATTCTTGAAGTTATTTATGCATTAACAAAAGCTATTGGCTATGATGAGAAAAAGCTTGATGAGGTAAGGAATAAAAAAAATTCTGAACGCGGAGCCTTTGAGCAAAGATTATTCTTAGACACTGTCAGTAAATTGTAAATACTATAAAATATTAGGCTAGTAGATTGAAGAGTGACTTGGTTCTTGTGCTAGCTAGATTTTAAGTTTCGGATTATCGCTTTTTCCAATTATATACATTGTGCTTCATTAGTGAGAGTTATATTTATACCAAATATCTTATAAATTCTTATGATAAGCAGTTGATAGATTATTTTTTACTCACTATTGAAGCGTTATAAAAATTAACTTTCAGCGTCATTATTTGAATTATTTTGAGCATCCTCTGAAACTGTTTCAGAGTTTTCACTATCAATAGCACCTTGTTCCTCAATATTTTCACCATTTTCTTCATCTTCATTGCTTGATTCTGCAATTAATGATGCTGAAACAACCTGCTCATTTTTATCTGTTTTAAATAATATGACCCCACTTGTACTACGGCCAGTTACTCTAACACTTTCAAGTTTGCATCTGATAAGTTTTCCGTTATTAGTAATAAGCATTAGCTCATCATTCATATTAGCCGGCATTGAGGCAACAACATTTCCAGTCTTATCAGAAAGAACCATGTTCACAACACCACTGCCACCTCTGTTAGTGATACGATAATGATATGCAGAAGTCCTTTTTCCAAAACCATTTTCAGCAACCGTTAATATGAATTCTTCAGATGTAGCCATTTCAATAATTTGTTCTTTTGATAGCTCAACTTCAAAGTCTGACGGCGAGAATTCTGTATCACCATTTGCGATTAATTGACGTTTTTCAAATGGGATTGATAGGAATGCTTCTCTTTCTTCAATTGTTGATTTAATTCCGTGAAGAATGGTCATAGAAATTACTCTGTCACCATCTGCAAGTCTCATACCTCTTACACCATCAGATGTACGGCTCTTGAATACCCTAATTGCATTAACAGGAAAACGAATAGCTTTACCTTGCTTGCTTGCAAGAAGAACATGGTCTTCCTCATTACACGCCATAACGTTTACAAGACTATCATCTTCATCCATTCTTATTGCAATTTTTCCGTTTGACTGAATTTTTTTGAAATCTGAAAGATCATTCCTACGAATATTCCCTTTTGCCGTTGCAAACATAATATGCATATTATCCCACTCATCCTGATTTTCAGGCATTGGCATAATGTTTGTAATAGTTTCTCCTTTTTGAAGAGGTAAGATGTTTACCATTGGGCGTCCTTTGCTTTGCGGATTTCCAAGTGGAAGTTTATATAATTTTAGGCTATATACTTGTCCTCTGCTTGAGAAGAAAAGCATTGGTGTATGAGTATTACCAACAAATAATTGTGTTGTAATGTCTTCATCACGCATTGATAAACCTGAGCGCCCCTTGCCACCACGATTTTGGGCTTTGTAAGTAGCAAGCGGGACTCTTTTGATATAACCACTAAGAGTTACGGTTACAACCATATCTTCTTTTTGGATTAAATCTTCAATATCTTGATCAAAATTTCCTTCAATAATTTCAGTTTTTCTAGGAGTAGCAAATTCTTCTTTAACTCTCACTAGTTCTTCTTTAAGGATAGAAAGCAATTTATCTCTAGCGCTTAATATACTAACAAATTCTGTTATTTCTTTTGTTAATTCTTGAAGATCATTTTCAAGCTTGTCTTTTTCCATCGCTGTTAAGCGCTGCAATCTCATTTCTAAGATGGCTTTAGCTTGAGTTTCTGAAAGATGAATTGTTCCATCATCAGTTATGTTAGCTTTATCATCAACAAGTTTAATTAGACTTGTAATAGATGAGCAATCCCAGGATTTTGCTATTAACTGTTCTTTTGCAATAGTAGGATTTGAAGCACCTCTGATAATTTTGATAACTTCATCAATATTACTAACTGCGATTCTAACACCAAGTAGGATATGTGCTTTATCACGTGCTTTATTTAGAAGGAAAATAGTACGTCTTGTAATTACTACTTCTCTGAATTTAACGAATGCACCAATTACTTCTTTTAGATTCATTACCTTAGGCATGCCTTCATCCAGAGCAAGCATAATTACTCCAAAACTCGTTCTAAGTTGTGTATATGAGTAAAGTTGATTTAGAACAACATCTGCTACAGCATCTCTCTTTACTTCAATAACAACACGAACCCCATCTTTATTTGATTCATCCCTAAGGTTGCTGATTCCTTCAATTCTTTTTTCTCTTACAAGGTCAGCAATTTTTTCAACTAATTTTGCTTTGTTCACCATATATGGCATTTCAGTAATTACTATTACTTCCCGACCATTATTATCTTCAATATGAGTTTTGCCACGGAACATAATGCTTCCACGTCCAGTAAGGTAGGCAGATTGAACACCTGAGCTTCCTAGAATTGTTCCACCGGTTGGGAAGTCTGGTCCTTTTACGTATGTTATAAGTTCTGCGAGTTCAATATCATTATTGTCAACATATGCACATGCAGCATCAATTACCTCTCCAAGATTGTGCGGAGGTATATTTGTTGCCATACCAACGGCAATACCACCTGTACCGTTAACCAAAAGATTAGGAAACATTGCAGGGAGTACATTTGGTTCGTTTTCAGATCCGTCATAATTTGGATTATAATCTACTGTTTCTTTGTCAATGTCCTCAAGAAGAGTATGAGAAATTTTAGATAATCTTGATTCTGTATATCTCATTGCTGCTGCAGAATCGCCATCCATAGAGCCAAAGTTACCTTGACCGTCAACTAATGGAGCTCTGAGTGAGAAATCTTGAGCCATACGAACTAAAGAATCATAAACAGCTGCATCACCATGAGGGTGGTACTTACCTATTACATCACCAACAATTCTTGCAGATTTTCTATGAGGTTTTGAGCTAGCATAGCCACCTTCATGCATTGAGTAGAGAATTCTTCTATGAACAGGCTTTAAACCATCCCGAACATCAGGGATAGCGCGGCTGACAATAACGCTCATCGCGTAGTCCATATATGAACTTTTCATTTCATCTTCGATGTTTACAGGCATCAGGTTCTTGAACTCGGCTTCACTCACAATTTTTAACTCTTAAAAGTTGATTTTTTTAACCAGTAAAGACTACTAGATTTTTCACATTTTAGCAAGTATTAAGGTGCTTATTTTAGGTAAAAAATGGTATGAAAATTACTTAGATTTTAAGTAATTCTAATACTTTAAATAACTCTCCCATTTGTCTTGTAGATGTTAGGCGAAAAACTTGTTTTTCTATAATAGAAAAATCTTCTTGAGATAAGTTGTTTTTTAAAGATTCTAATCTAAGTTCTATACCATATTTTAGTAATAGATCTCTTTGAGTTCCATATGCTATATTCTTTATATTTTGCTCTTTTGCTGCTTTTGATAATGCATTGAAATCGACATGTGCAGTAAGATCAGCTTCGCCTATAGTATCAATAATTGAGCTATATTGATGATTCTTAATTGCTTGTAATGTTGAATTATATTGGTCTCGTCTTCTTGCGTCAGAATGTATATTATAACCATAATCAATAATTAGAGCGGCTCCCATGTATTTTTGAATGTGTTTGCTCATCTCCCTAACTATATTGAGGGATTCAATCGATTCTTCAATAATTGCACCATCTTGTGCATTTTTATGTTCAGTTAATAGTTGTTTTTGAAGGGCTTTGTGTAGTTCTATTTTATTAAATTTTATTCTTCCATCAACTGGGTCGGTTACTAATGTTGATTCAAACCATTTAGTTTTAACTTTTAAATATTGTTTTATAGGAAGTGCATCGAAAAATTCGTTTGCAATAAAGATTCCAGGAATTTTAGGTATTTCTGCAATATTTTTTATCCATGAAATGGATTTATTATATTCAATTAGGTTAGATTTTTGTGTATCGATAAAAAATGGATTTATTTCATATAGGAAAATTTCAATTGCAGCAAAAAACTTTGAATCAAGTTTTGCTACTCTTAAGAAATCTTGCATTAACTTGCCGCGTCCAGGTCCTAGTTCAATTAATGCAAAACGCTTTGGGGCCCCAAGAGTTTGCCATTTTTCTATCGCCCAAAGTGCTATAATTTCTCCAAAAAGTTGTGATATTTCGGGAGAGGTTATGAAGTCGCCTTCTTCTCCTAATGTTTTGGTTGATTTATAATATGATTCGCTATTTGTAGATAAAGCTTCTCGCATCATGTCATCAATTTTGATATGACCGTGTTCTTTTATATGATATCTAATATGTGAATCAATTGGCATTTGATCTGTAACTACATTTTATTATTATAATTCCTATTATAAGCATCGGGATGCAGAGTAATTGTCCTCTAGTAATAAATTCTGCATGGAATCCTATATGCGCATCAGGCTCTCTGAAATTCTCTATTATAAGTCTAAAACCTGAATAGAGTATTAAAAATAATCCAGAAATAAATCCTGGCTTTTTGAAACCTTGATATTTTGTAATAGCAAAATACAATATGAAGAATGTAGCAAATCCTTCAAGTGCTGCTTCATATAGTTGACTTGGGTGTCTTGGTAATCCATCGCTTCCTGGGAAAATAAATGCCCATGGAACATCTGTAACTCTGCCATATAATTCAGCGTTAATGAAATTTGCTATTCGACCTAAAAATAATGCAATAGGAGTTGCGGCGGCTGCAGCATCAACAAGAGTGAAGTATTTTATGTTATTCTTTTTTGTGAATATAATTGAGGCAACTACAAAACCGATTATTCCACCATGAAATGACATTCCTCCTTCATATGTTTTTAAGATTTCAATCGGATTTGAAAAATACTTTACTGGATCGTAAAATATAACATATCCCAGTCTTCCGCCTATAATAATCCCTATTATTACCCAAGTAATAAAATCGTCTATATGTTGTTTTTCAAGTATGGTGTATTTTTTTTCTATTAGTTTTATTATGTAGAACCAACCTAAAACTATTCCTACAACATATGATAGAGAATACCAAGATATCGCTAGTGGGCCAAAGGAAATAATAATTGGATTTATATTTGGAAATTCTAGCATAGTTTTACGTTTAATTTTTTCTACAAATCAGAAGCTTGATATTGATTTACGACTATGCAGCTTCGGTCTTTTTAGTTTTTATTCCTAGCTCTTCAAACACACTTGCTAACGAATTTGCAAGCTCTTGTATCATTTTTTCAGTATGAAGAGGGGTAGGGGTTATTCTTAGCCTTTCTGTTCCTCTTTGTACTGTTGGAAAATTAATATGTTGTACAAAAATATTATGTTTATCCACAAGAAGTTTTGAAGCTTTCTTAGTAAGCTCTGGGTCTCCTATAACTATTGGGATAATATGGCTTTGATTCTCAAATATATTAATTCCAGCTTTTTTTAAAGCATTTTTAGTTTTATTTACAACTTCTTGATGCTTTATTCTTTCCTGATCAGAATTTTTTAAGTACTTTATACTAGCTCTAGCTGCTTCTGTGATTGCGGGCGGAAGTGAAGTAGTAAATATAAAGCCGCTTGCAGTTAATCTTATCGCATCAACAAGTTCGTGATTTCCGGTTATATACCCACCTATCACTCCATATGCTTTTGCAAGTGTGCCTTGTATTATATCAATATCTTTTTCAAGTCCAAGCATGTTTGCTATTCCAGCTCCACGATTGCCGTATAAGCCAACACTATGAACTTCATCAATATAGGTTAGGGCGTTATATTTTTTTGCTAGTTCGCAGATTTTAGCAATAGGCGAAATTAGTCCATCCATAGAATAGGCAGATTCAAACGCAATTACTTTGGGTCTATTAATATCTATATTTTTTAATAATTCTTCAAGATGATCAGTATCCAAATGTCTATAAATTTGTTTTTCTGCTCTAGAGTTTTTTATTCCTGCTATCATCGAAGCATGATTTGATTCATCTGATAGATAAACTACGTCAGGTAAAATCTTTGCAAGAGTAGTAAGTGTTGCATCATTGGATACATAACCAGATGTGAATACCAGAGCTGAATCTTTACCGTGTAGATCTGCAAGTTCATTTTCTAAATCTACGATCGCGTAATTATTACCACCGATATTTCGCGTTCCACCAGATCCTACACCATTTTCTAGAAGCGCTTTGTTTGCTGCCTCTATAACTTTAGGATTTTGGCTCATACCTAGATAGTCGTTTATACACCACATAGTGATTTTTTTCCTATCTTTTCCCCATGATGCAATAGGGAAATCCCCCGCATGTCTTTGGAGTCCAATGAAATCTCTATATCTTCCTTCTTTTTGAATTTGGTTAATTTGATTCTTAAATGAAGAGTTGTAGTTAAACATCTTAGTTCCAATATTATAATGCACACTACAATACATGAATTAATTTAAGAAGAGAATTAATTAATTATAAACAGCAAGATTTTTTATCAATAACTCAAATTAACTTATTTCGTAAAGTAGAAATTATTTGAATCTGAGAGTGCTTTGCTAAATTTATAATCTGATTTATTAAATGTTTTAATATCATCTGGATGATCGAGTTGATTTCTAATAATGTAGTCAGCAAGCATGCCTCTAGCTCTTTTTGAGTTCAAGGCAATATTTTTCAATTTGCCATCTCTAGCTTCTCTAAAATGCACATTTATAAATGTTGCATCAAGCATTTTAGTATTAATTGAAGCGCTATATTCATTTGAAGCTATATTAATCAAAAATTTATTTTTATGCTTTTCTAATTCTAAATTAATGCGTTCGGTAATATTTTTTTGCCAAAATAAATTCATGCCCTTTGGTGCAAGGTTAGGTATCTTGGATGACATTTCTAGCCTATAAGCTCTGATCATATCTAAAGGCTTTAATAAGCCATATAATGCAGATAAAATTCTTAGATGTTCTTGAGAAAAGCTTAAAGATTTTTCGTTTAAAGTTTCTGTATCTATATTATTGTAAACATCTCCGTTGTAGGCGTATATTGCCTGCTTCTCTGGTAGGGTTTCAAAATTTTGAAACCTGTCATAATTTAGTTCTGCAATTTTTTCGCTAACTTTCATTGATTTAATAATATTTTGAGCAGAGAACTTTTTGAGTGCCTGCAAAGTTTTACTCATCTCTTTTGATTCGACAAGTTGAGATGATATATTACTTGGAGGCGAGTCCTTAAAATTCATTGATTTGGCAGGGGAGATTACGCTAATCATTTTTATTTCTCATCAAATAGTTAAATTCAGCTCCTATGATAAAAATCATATTTACTATATAGAAGAATATTAATGTTACGATAATACTACCAAGTGATCCATATATTATACTTAACTGCCTGTAATATACTATGTATTTCGATAGAAGATATCCACTCAATGCCCACAATATTACAGTTAAAATTGCGCCAGGAATAACCTCGAGGAGTTTTAGTTTAGCATTGGGTATTATGTAGTATAGTGAACAAACGGAAAACAATAAAGATACAAAAATTAATGTGTATCTTGAGGCTTCTATCATAAATGTATAATCATCTATTAAATACATAAACTGAGGTATTTTCTCAAGGCCTATGGGTATAATAATAAGTAATAGCATTGCTAGTGAAATGATAGTGCTTATGCCCAAAAATTGTGCAATACTTAATAATCTTCTCAGAATATAATTAGGTGGAGATTTTATTTCGTAGACTCTATTTAATATTGTTCTTAAGCACTCTACGAATGATGATGATGTCCAGATTGTTCCAAATATAGCAAGTGTTAAAAGACCTTGTGGTGGTGAGGTTATTAGTTCATTTATCCTAGATCTTATTGAATCAATAGAATGCGATGGCATGTTTTCTAGTGCAAGTTCAATAAATTTTTCTCCTAGCTCTGATGCCCCAAAAAAGCTAGTAAAAGCTAGTATGAAGATAAAAAATGGAAATATTGATACAAGCATCATAAAAGACATATAGCCAGAATGCTCAACGCCGTCATGATCGATCATTTTATCAACTGACTTATAAAGATTGTAGATTAGCCTTTTCATTATATAAGAATTTTGAATACGGTTTATTTTTAGATATGCAATTTATTATAGAGCTTATTTCCTTTTTAGCAAGAAATCGAATACTTCAAATAGTAAATTTTATAAGGATTACAAAGGGTAGTTGTAAAAAAAGTTAAAAAATATTAAATAAATTGTTGTGCTGGGTTACTTTCTTTGTTATATTATCAACTTAACAGATTTCAAATTTGTTTAAATAAATTAATATTTAATGTTTTAAAAGAGAAGTTTTATGGCACGTAAAAATGATTATATACAAGAGGTTGATAAGTTTATCGGCGGAAAAATATATTCTTTGAGATTAGCAAAAGGTTTATCTCGTCAGCAACTTTCAAAAGTTATTGGTGTTACTCACCAACAATTACAAAAGTATGAAAAAGGTACTAATAGAATTTCTGTTGGAAGGTTAGTTTTAATTGCTAAAGCTCTTTCAAAAGAAGTTTCATATTTTTACGAAGGTTTAGAATCTTCAGAACAAGAACCGGTTATGACTCAGCATCAGCGTATGTGTATTGAAGTGTCTAGAAATTTCATGAGAATAGAAAGTTCTGAACATCAGAATGCTGTAAATACTTTAGTAAAATCACTATCTAAAATTGCATAAAATTTTAGATGTGAGGTAAATGTAGCAAAAGCGCTAATCCAGAAGGGTTGGCGCTTTTTATATGTTAGCTACAATTTGCATCTTTTTGTGTTATCCCCTTAAAACAAAGTTTATTTCAATACTTTGCTTTTAGTATTCTGTAATAATAATTTATCAGTTATTTTAAGTTTTACTAGTTTATTTGGCATGTATTATGCTTAGTAAATGGTAATAGAACGTTACAATATTTCGTGTTTTCCTTGTAAGGTTGAAAAAATTGTGATATAATTAATTAAATTTAAGGTTTAAGAGGGTGTAGGATATGGCAAGTGCAATTGATGCTTTAGGAAATAGTTTGTTTGCGGGTACAGTTCCGGTAGATAATATTGTATCAAAATTTCAAGAAGAAGGCGATAAGGCTCGCGGTGAAATCCAAGACAAAATTGATGTTAAAGAAAGTAGTCAGGGCGAAATATTAAGACTTCAATCGACGATAGTAAAAATAAAAGCTGCGGCTAATGCAATAGTAAATCCTCTGCAGACAGGGTTTGATTCCAAGACGGCTACAGTTACACCTAATGAAGTGGGTTTGTCTGGAGGTGATTTGTTAAAAAATGTAAGAGTTGATAATAAAGCAATAACTGGTCCTACAAATGTTGCGGTTGCAACTGTTGCAACTGCTTCTGACTTGGTAATTAGAACTGGTGTAGCAAATACAGGTTTTGCAGAAGCTGGACCTTTAGGGCTTGATGGTACTCTAACTCTAACCTTAGCAGGGCAAGCAGTTGTTGTTAATACTGCTGTTGGTGAAACTTTTGATAATGTGCTAAATAATATAAATATTGCTTTTCAAGCAGGAGGTCAAGGTAATGACTTTGAGGCTTTCAAGTTGCAAGGTGCAGGTGGTACAGCTTTTATTGAAGTCAGGGCTAAAAATACTGGTGCTGCTAGCACTATAGCATTTAACTATGTAGATAACACTGGAGCAAATGCTACAAGTATTGCTCAAAACTCTCTTACTAACGGTGTAAATTCTGATGTTTATGTTAATGGAGTTAGACATCAAACAGCATCAAATAAATTTGTTGATATTGTACCCGGAGTTTCGTTTGAGGTGATTAGACCTAATACGTTGGTTAATCCTCTTAATGCAGCAAGCTATGCAAATTTAAATAAAACTACAATTTCTGTGTCAGAAGATAAGTCTGCAGTTAAGCAGCTTATACTTGATTTTGGTAATGCTGTTAATGAGTTATCTTATCTTGTTGCAAAAAACAGTAAGTCATCGCGTTCTATAGCAGATGTTCAATTTGCTGATCCAACTTCTGACTTTGGTTCTTTTGATGATACAAATGCACCATTAAGAGGTTCATCTCTTCTTGCTGAAGCTCAAGATTTGTTTGATAAACTTGTAACGCGCAGACCTGGAACAACTGGTGATATTGGTTCATTACTTGATTTAGGTTTTGATATAAAAACTGAAACAAAAGAAGGTGATAGTTTTGGTTATGAAAAACTGTATTTTGCTGATAAAGCACAACAGTTTGAAAAAGCATTTGATGATGATTTTCAAGCTGTTTTGGATTATTTTGTAACTAGAACTAAGGTAACTCCAGCTGGTGGAAATGCTGGGTATGTACAGTATATACCTTCTGAAAGCGCAAAAACAATTACTGACCCATCTATAATTGGTCATAACATCAATTTGGCTGTAACTTATGACGGTGCAAGTGCTGTTACAGCGGTTGTAGCAACTGTAAATGGTGCAGGTGTGAATGGAGTTATTAATCATGATGCTAGTTCTGGTAGATATAATATATCTTTTGAAGGTACGGTATTAGAAGGCATAGATTTTTCTATTGATCCAAATGGTGCTGCAAATGCAACTGAAAACTCTACTATTGTATATAAACCTGGTGTGGTTAATGAAATCAGGCAAGATGCAAGAGAAATCCTAAGTGATGATGGTTTAAGTGGCACATCTGTAGTTGAAAGTAGTCAGATTCAGGACAGAATTACGGCAGATAAAGAAGAGTTATCTAGAGTTGACGAAGAGTTTAAGAAGTCAATTGAGGATATAAAAAGTGTAGAAAGCCAATTAGCCTTAATGGAACAGCAAACTAACTTGTTATTAGCGTCAATAGAAGCTATACTAGTCGACGGTTAATAAAGTCACAATATATAAATCAGGGAAGAATTAATTATGTTAGCTTTTGAGAAATATAGAACAGCTACAGCTACAACTAGTGATTCATCACATCAATTAATCTTTATTTTTGATGAGGTTATGAAGCTTCTTCATACTGCTAAGAAGGCAATAGAAGATGGTAATCATGAAATGAAATTTAAGGCGATTTCCCGGGTAGTTGAAGTATTTTATATTTTGAAATCAGGTGTCGATCCAGAAACAGAAGATGAAAGTACAAAAGCTATTGATACCTTTTATGGTGCTACTATTGCAAGACTTGAGCAAATTAACATGAGCGATGTAGAGGCTAAAGAAATTCAGCCTCTAATCGACGCTCTAGGTGAAGTCCGCTCAGCTATTATCGCTTCAACAAGTGGTAAGGATGAAAAAAATGATCCTACTAATAAAGATGATTCATAAGTTGAATTGATTGCTTTATTATTGTTAGTGTTTAATAATAAAGTTTTTTAGCGTTGTTTCTAAATGCTAGTATCTAATCATTGTAGAGTGTTAGATTATGATCTTGTCAAGCTAATGAAACCAGAATATAAATATTCAATATTTCTAAGTTTTAAGAATCAAGAAGTTTTTTGGTAAAGTATATATCTACACAATACGACAAAGCAGTAATTAATACGTTTAAATTCACTCGATTGTAATTAGAAAATTTATAGGGTTTTAATAGACAAATTTAAATTTGTCTATTATCATTTGGCACTTAACTAAATACAGATACAATAATGACTAAGGATTCAAAATTTAAAAAAGATTTAAAACAGGTTCAAGAGCAATATTTAGATTATCCATATCCTTTACGCGATCCTGAGGATGACAAGAAGCGTATTATTGCGACATTTGAAGGTTACCTGAGCAATATTAACCACTATCTTTATAGCGGAAAACAGAATTTTAAAAAAGGATTTCGTGTTCTTGTAGCTGGAGGAGGAACTGGCGATTCAACCATTTGGTTAGCAAAACAGTTGATGGATTACCCTAAATCTGAAATTGTATATATAGATTTCAGTAAGACTAGTATGGATATTGCTAAAAAAAGAGCTGAAAATCACGGTATAAATAATATTACATGGATTGAAGATAGCATATTAAACATACCATCTCTAAATCTAGGAAAATTTGATTATTTTAATTGTAGTGGTGTTCTACATCATCTTGAAAATCCTGATCTTGGCATCAAAATTCTTTATGACGTTTTGAAAGAAAATGGCGGTGGATCAATAATGGTTTATGCTCAATATGGTAGAACTGGTGTTTATCAAGTGCAAGAATTACTGCGTAAAACTGGAAAAGGAATTAAGAGTTGTCAAGAAGAAGTTAGCAGCGCTTGGGATGTAATAAATAGCCTTCCCAAAACAAATTGGTATATTAGAGGAGAGGAGTTGGTTAATGATCATAAAATATTTGGTGATATCGGACTCTATGATCTTTTTTTGCATAAACAAGATAGAGCTTATACTATTCCACAACTTTATGAATTTGTTGAAAATGCAGGATTAAATATTACTTGTTTTCATGATTCATATACTAGAGCTGTATTAAATATAGAAAGTTATTTTAAGGATTCGGCTACAAAAGAAAGAATAAAAAAACTACCTTTAAGAGAGCGGCAAGCTATATGTGAATTAATGGCTGGTAACATTATAAAACATGATATCTATGTGTCTAAGAAAAAGAATACTACCGCCAAATTTGATGATTTTGATAATATTCCATTTGTTTTTAATTCTCCTAATTTATGTAAAGACATAATAAACGCCATTGAAAAAGGAGGAGATCATATGCTGAATAGGTATGTAGAGTATAAATATACAGATTCACACAATAGAGAAATGCATACTAAGCTAGCTATTCTTCCACATACAAAATCTTTTTTTACTCAATTGGAAAAAGGTAATAAGTCTTTTTTCGAAATTTTTGAAGCGGTAAGAAAAGATACTGGTTCAAAATCATCGGATCAAGAATTATGGAATGAGTTTATGATGAATTTAAATCCACTATATTCTATTGGAGCGATATTACTACGTCATAAATCAATAAAATCATTTAATGATTTTTTAAAAGATCTATAGTCGTATCAATTTCACATTTAGAGAGTATTTATTACAAGCTTTATGCTTAACTTGAAAATTTAGATACTTGTTGTAAGCACCAATAACATAACAATAAATATAGTAAAAACTATAAATATAGCGTTCTGTTGATTATGAATTGATCCTAGCTTATTTGCTGTTTGTTTTTCAAGATTCTCAAACGCCCAAGGTTCTCCAGTTTCATCTTTCTGGACTCTGATATTCATCCAATTTGCATATACGTCAAAGAATAAATTTCCAAGCCATTCAGTAAAGTTTATTGGCTTAGTATCTTTTCTATTTGTCATATATTGATATGCTGTAAACAATGCTGATAAGGTTATAATTAATTGTTTGAATATATCAAAGTTAAATATCTCTAGTTTGTCGAATCCACTAATTTCATTTAGAACAGGTATTAGTTTTCCTGATATAGCAATGACTATAAGAATTAAAGTCATAAATATTATACTGATTTTAGAATATATATTTAGAGTTATTTCTGTTGATTTTGATGCGCGAAAATATTTTTTCCACGGCAAAATAAACACAGTCATAAAGCTTAAGAATATAATAGCTGCATATGTTAAACTATCATAGAAGAGTTTAGATAGTGCGGATTTAACAGTAAATGAAGAAGAAAGAGGGATATTTATCATCATTAAAATTCCCACTACTATACCTAGCAATAAAATTTTATTATTAATTTTTTTGATATCTTGGCAGTTATTAATTCCTCCTTCATCAACTAGAATCGCTGCCGATATACTAAGTAGTGATTTATACATTATATGTATAAATAGATAGCAAGTTGTTGCTAGGATTGCTTCTTCTGTTCCAACGCTAATTCCGAGAAGCATCAAACCCATTGCCATAATAGAAAGATAACACAACAGGCTGAGTATATTTTCTTCCATCATTGCTTTAAAAGATGAGTATACGATCATAATTACTGCAACATATTTCATTTCTTCTAGTCCTAAAAATATTTTTGCGAGAAGAATAACAGAGACTTTAGTCGTAAATGATATTAGGTATAAAAATCCGGATGGTGAAGCTTTTGGATAATATTTTACCATCCATCCAGAAAATGGAAATGCAGCAATATTTATAAGCATACCAATTAGCATTATATACAACATTATAGAAGAGTAATTTGGATCATTTAGGAATGTAGTTACAGGTACAATAGTAAGTTCGCTGTTTTTAGTAATAAGATATGTAATACCAATAATAATCATATTACTGCTCATTAAGTGAGTAATAAAATATTTTTTTGATGATCGTAATGACGCTTTATTACCTCCAATGAAAATAATAGCCGAGGAAAATACCATCATTAGCTCTAAACCTATAAACATTGATATAAAGTCTTTTGCAAATAAACTCATAAAGGCAAAAGCTCCATAGCAAGAACCAAGTATCACTTCTAATTTTTTATTTTGACCAATTGCATATGAATTAGCTGCAAATAAAACACAGAAAAATGATATACTAATTAGTGTATCGTAGTTGCTAAAACCAAAAGATAAAGTTAGATTCGCGATTTCTAAGGAATTATTTTCAGCAAAGTTAAAGAAGATTACAGCTGATACTAGTGGGAGTAACAAAGCAATAATATTAAAAACTCGATTATGTTGAAAAGAAATAATCAATGCAATTACTGACGTTAGAATGATAGTAGTTGGATGATATAGCATATTAATTATTATTCTCTTATATAAACATCAAAAATTTAGTAATTGCTTGCTGCATCGGTAAAAATGCAATTACTCCGGTTAAGCATAAAGCTATACTTAGTATCATAAATATAGGTAGTCTATTTTCTGCAGTATGTTTTCCACTGACAACTCTTTTAGATGCTTTACTATTCGGAGCTTCGTCAAAATAAGGTTTTAGTTTTAAATGCAGTATGAAATTATCTGTAGTTGGTCTGTATATGAATATTAGCATCTTGATTACATATATAGCTGAGAATAATGTACTTATTCCGAGAGTAATCATTACAAGAAGATTGCCAACTTCTGCAGCCGCTAGCATAATATAGAATTTGCTAATAAATCCTGCAAAAGGGGGTATTCCCATCAATGATAATCCAGCTATTAGCATTACAAAACTGGTTTTAGGCATAGTACGTCTAATACCGATTAATTCTCCTATGTGATATGCATTTTTAACGCTGTAGATATTTCCTGCTGCATAGAAAATACATATTTTTGTAAATGAATGCGAAATCATATGCATAACTGCAGCAATCAAACCTTTGGGGGTAAGGAGGAATGCGCTGAGCAGTGCAATACTTAATTGATTTATTGTTGAATAAGCTAGTACCATTTTTACTTGAGTAAATCTTATTGCTTGCAGCGAGCTGTATACGATTGTAATAATCGGCAGAATAACTAGCCAATTATAGTCGGCAAATAAAATCTGTAGATAGCTAAGTCCAAATACATATGAAAGAATTTTATAAATACAAAATAAACCTGTTTTTACTACAACTACTGCATGCAATAAGGCGCTTACAGGATAAGATGCTACCATCGCAGACGGAAGCCAACTATGGAATGGATACATAGCTGCCTTGGCAATACCAAAAATAAATAGTAATAGTAAAATAATTGCATGCATATCCGAGAAATGACCTTGAACAAAACCACCTGAAGTGAAGTTTCCGTGACCGATTGTTGAATATACTATTATTATTGCTGGCAAAAACAGAACAAGGCCAGATAGCATTAGAATTTTTAGATATTTAGTAAGACCTTTTGATACTTTTTCGTTACTATAATGAGCAATCAACGGTATGGTACATAATGTTAAAACTTCGTAGCCTATAAACATTGTAAATAGGTTGGCAGACAGAGCAATAAAACTACCAATCATTACGCAGCAATTAACAAAAAACAAAAATCTATTACTGTTCTTCATTTCATTGATATCAAGGAATTTTATAGTATAAAGCAAAGCACATATCCATAATATTGCAAGCAGTGTAAGAAATATCATACCCAAGGGCTCTAGGTGCAGAGCTATATTATATTTTCCAAGGTCAAGTAGCATAAAACTTGTTTGAATGCCACTCAAGAAAAGATAATCAAGTAATAAAACATTAGCTAAGAATGATACGCTTACGATAAGTAAGAAGGTGCTGCGAACTTTACTGTCTTCTCTAGTAGCAAAAGGCGTAATTAAATTGACTAAGCCAATAAGCAAAGTAGATATTACTAATAGTTGTGGTGCTACAAAGTCAATCATTAAACTTATATCCCATTTAATTATATTCCAATTATAACTGATTCAGTATATCCAGCAAGATTCGCTATATCCTTCACATAAATAATAGTGACCATCTGAAAGATAATAATAGTTGTCAGTCCATAGAGTTTTGTATTTATCTCGATAGTGCCATTAGATTTTGGACTAAAGAAAATTGCTTTAGTAAATTTTAAATGGTACAGAAGACCAAAGACTGCGCCAAGTATTACAATAACAAACTCTAAATATAAATGTTGTGAAAATAATAAATCAAACATTTTCACTTTAACAACAAACATACTCGTTAGCGGTAGTCCAGCACTAAATACTAGTGCAGCTGCAACAAGCACTTTAAAGCATGTACTATTTTTTATTGATTTGAATGATGCAAATTTTAAATCATCTGTTTTATGTTGAATATGAGCAATTATTGTAAATAACGATATTTTATTTATTGCATCAAGAATTAGAAGTTGGAATAAAAGCTCACGTGCTGACCAAATTGACATTAAAAGAAATATATAGCCAATTTGCGATGCTGTAGAGTATATTACAATCTTTTTTATTGTGTCGGCCCTGAGCGCAAGTATAGTGCAAATTACTATTGTAGCCATAGAAGCCGGTCTTAGTATAGAAGTCAGAGCTTCATGAATTACTTTGCCATCAATCGTGAAGTGTATAAATCTCAAAATTATATAAACTCCCATTAAGCTTGAAATTGATGCCAAATACGTAAGTATAAAGGGTGATGCTGATGAATAAGCTCTCACCATCCAGAAATGCATTGGGAAGAAAGCCATTTTGAGTATTGCGCCACTTAAGAAAAAAACAATTGCTGTGACGACTACTCTTGAAGAATAATTACCTTCGAGTATTTTCGCAACATCAGTTATATTTAAACTTCCAGTTAAAGCTAAGAAAAATCCTATCCCTATTAAGATTAAAGTTGCTCCAATCGTTCCGAGTATAAGGTAGTCAAATGCTCCAATTAATGCCCTAGGATTTTTTCCTTTTGACATTAGTACGTAAGTGGCAAGAGAAGAAATTTCAATGAATACGTAAATATTAAACAAATCGTTCGTACAAATTACTCCTAGATATCCAACATGTGCAAAAAGTAGTAATGCATAAAAAAGATGTTGTTTTCTAGCTTCAATGTATGCAGTAACTGTTTTATTAACTAATTCTCTACCAAATACTAGGAAGAAGAATAAAATTGAATTCAAAAGAACGATAATAGGTTGATTGAGATAGTCTAGTTTATACTCAATACCGACCGGAGCATCCCAACCACCAAAACTATATGTTAATCCGCCATTTATATTTTGCATGCAGTATAAAGAAAGTAATAAACATGTTGTAGTGCTAGTTACGGCAACAATCCATGAAAAAAATCTATGAAAGCTCAGTGCAGATATCAAGGCTGCAAAAAGCGGTATAACAATTTGTAAGGCTGGAGCAAATTTAATAATGCTTATCATCAATCCATATCCTCTTTAATATTATCAATCTCGCTTTCTAAAATTGTGCCGTATTCTTTGCGTATTTGATAAATTAGCGCAAGTCCAACAGACATTGTTGCAAAACCCACCACTATTGCAGTTAGCATTAAAACATGTGGCAATGGACTTGAATATATATAATCACAGCCCTGTGATGATTGACAAAGATCAATAGGTACAATTCCGTTTGCAGCTTTTCCAAGAGCTATATAAAAAATCAGTACAGAGCTTTGAAATACGGCTAGGCCAATTATTTTTCTTATAAAATTATCACTTGTAAGCATGATAAAGAGTCCGCTTGTCAATACAATCACAGCAAAGAAATATATTAAATTATGCATAATTATTGTTCCTCTCTTAATAGTGAATATATTAAACACATAATAGAAGAAACTGTTAATCCAACACCAATTTCAATCATAAAGATTCCAAGATGTTGACCCGCAATATCATCTTTGAGTAATGCACTGTAATTTAGGAATTCTGCGCCTCTAATTAGTGCTATAACTCCTGTTCCTGCATAGATAAAAACCCCTAGGATTCCACATATTGTTAAACCCTTTATTGAGAAGCGTTTTTTAAGTGCTTCTTGCCCAAATACTAAATCATAAGCAATTATACCAGTTGCAAAAATTACGCCTGCCTGGAAACCACCTCCTGGGGATACTTCTCCATTTAGTTGGATATAAATTGCATACAATATTATGTATGGAACAATAAATGGAAGAATGATTTTTATAATGTTAAACTCTTTAAGCATTAGTCTTTTTCCTCCTTGAAGTAATCACAACAACTGCAAGCCCTGCAATAAGTATTACTGCCGTTTCACCAAAAGTATCAAAGCCACGATAACTTGCTAATATAGCAGCTACTATTGAAGGTATAGCAATTTCTTTATGTGTGTTTTCAACATAGTATTTTGTTAGATGATTTTGTAGAGGAGAATCTCCAGCACCAAATTCTGGCAGGTCAAGCGCCGCCCAGCTTAGGCAAATTATTAAGGTAGTGCATAATATAGAAGCAAAAATTACCTTAGACTTACGGGTTCTTCCTACATCTTCCCCAACAATTTTTACTAGATTTAATAGTACACATGTTGATAAGCATGCTCCCAGCGCAGTTTCAGTCATTGCAACATCTGGTGCATCCATAAATAGATAGCAAATTCCTATAAATAAGCTAAATACTGACATTATGATTATTGATTCAACTAAGTTCTTACTTGTAATTAGTTTTAAACAAGTAATAAGCATAATTATAGCAGAAATGCAAAGTAATATTTCGTTGATATAAAACTCTGATTTTATTGGAATTAAGAAGAAATCATCCATTTACTTAATCCTCCCATTTTCATCAACTTTGTATAGTAAGGAGGCCCTACCAAGAGCATGAGTTGATATAGGATTGAGTATAAACACCAATGCTGCAATGAATAATAGTTTTAATGAGCTAGTAAGTTCGCTTTGCAATAGAGAAAGTCCAATAAAACACAGCGGTCCACCGCAGCACTCAATAACACTTGCGGCGTGGAGTTTTGTATAAAAATCTGGAAATCTAAACAGTGCTATTATTCCAGATATGATGAAAAATAATCCGAATATAACAAGTAACCAACCAAAGAAAATCATTTTTATTCTTATATTTTGCCTTTCGTTAATAATTTGTTTTTACAAGAGTTTTCCCGTTTAGACAAGAGTTATAGAGATTTTAAGTAGCAGTAATATTAAAAATATTGTTTGTAGGTTCTTAGTGCTCACAAGACATTAGAGTATAGCTATTGGAATCAATTTAAAACAAGGGAGGTTTTTTTGGAAAAAGGTTGTTTTTGTTCTGATTTAATTATCAAGTCTTCAAGGGCAAGTAATACTATCATTTCAGGATATGCTAGTGTTTTTGGAATTCTTGATAGTCAGAATGATGTAATTGTAAAGGGGGCTTTTAGGTCGGTTGAAAGTCGTAATGTTAAGCTGCTATGGCAGCATGACCCTAATAGACCAATTGGATTAGTAAAATCACTCAGTGAAGATGAGTACGGTTTAAAATTTGAAGCTGAAATAAATAATAAAATTGAAGTTGGTAGAGAGGCGTCAGAACTGATAAAGCAAAAAGCCATTTGCGGTCTAAGTATCGGTTTCTCGATAAACTCTTCAAGTTACAATGAAAAAGGAATGCGAGTCATTGATGATGTAAATTTAGCTGAGATTAGTGTGGTTACTTTCCCGGCAAATAAACAAGCAGAAATTACTGATGTCAAAAACAAATCATTATCAGAATATGAAAATAGTTCAACACTCGATGAGTTATCAAAATTAGTCAAAAAATTAAAAGAATATTAGAGGAAGAAATTAATAAAATGCAAAATTATATATCAAGACCAGAAATGATGAATATAGACAATACAGAAGAGCAAAGTTCTTTTTGTGATTATATTAGAAAAGGAGTTCAGAGTAATTTGATTACAAAGTCACTAAGTGGAGATGAGGGCGAGGCTGGAGTAGTAATCACTCCGACTCTAAGCAAACAAATTATTGCCATGGTGAACCAAAGATCAGTAATGAGACAAGTTGCATCTGTTGAAAAAATATCTACAAGATCATTGGATGTGATCTATGAAGATGGAAATTTTGCTGCAGGTTGGGTTGCTGAGACTGGTGCAAGAGGTATAACAGATACTCCAAAACTAAAGAAAAAATCAATACATGCTCATGAAATTTATGCTCAGCCAAAGGCAACGCAGAGCTTAATAGATGATTCAGAAGTAAATATTGAAAATTGGCTTGCAGAGAGAGTTGCAGATAGTTTTATAAAACTTGAGAATGAAGCTTTTGTTGCTGGTGACGGAAAAAATAAACCTAATGGTTTTCTACTAAATGCTAATGAAGTTAATCAATAGTTTAGATGAAGGATATATCGCAAATGCGTCATTCATTATGAATAGAAAAACTTTATCGTTAATACAGGGTTTGAAGGATGAAGAGGGGAGATTTATATGGAATCAGTCACTTGCAGATCCATTGCAACAAACTATCTTTGGCATTCCAGTTATTATAAGCTCGCACATGCCTGATGTTGAAACGGGTAAATTGGCTATTGCATTAGGTGATTTTAAGTCAGCATATAAGATTGTCGATAGGGCTGGAATTAACCTAATGAGAGACCCATACACTGAAAAACCTTTTGTAAAATTTTATGCAGTTAAAAGAGTTGGTGGAGATGTAGTTAATCCATCTGCTGTTAAACTAGCTAAATTTACTGAATAAATTTTAGTAACTTAGGTGATCACTAAAGTGGTCACCTAAGAATATATTGTAGGTAAGAACTATGAAGTTGAAATATCAAATTTTAGAGAAGGAAAGCAAAGCTATTTTGAAATTAAAAGAAGTAAAGAATTTCCTTCGAATCTCACACGATTACGATGATTCTTTAGTAAAAGAATTGATTCTAGCTGCAACTGAATATGCCGAAAATTTTATTGGTAAGTTTATCAATGTTAGAAAAATTCAATGCTCAGTGTTTCGGTCAAAGAGAAAAATTAATATCAAATATACTCCATTTAATAAACTGATATCAGCAGATAAAATAGTTAAAGATAAGGCAGAAGATATTACGGATTCTTTTGATGAAAGCAATTTAGGTGAATCATATATTGAAATTAATCCAATATATATTGATCAGGATATGATTATTAAGTTTTGTTGTGGCTACGGTGAGAAAACACCTCAAGCAATCAAGATGGGAATATTAAAGAATGTTGCTGCAATGTATGAGTTAAATGAGAATTCCTTAGATCCTGTAGATGAAGTTAGGAATTTATATCTACCATATAGAGCATTCAAAATATAAAATTATTAGATTATTAAATATGAAAAAGCAAAGTATTGTTTCAAGATTTGCTCATAAAATCTCTGTGCTTAAAAATACAGCTGAGACTGAATTAGATGAAGTGAAATGGGAAGAGTTTGCAGTCTGTTTTGCAGAAGTCCAGCCTGTTTGTGATAATAAATATATTTCCATGGAGGGGATTGCTTTTGGCGATGTAATTACTGAGGAATATTTCCATTTCAGAACCAGGTGTATAAAAGATATTACTAAGGAAATGCGTATATCATTTTATAAAAGAGCCTTTGAGATAAAGCGTATTATTAATCATCAAGAGAAAGATAGAATGCTTAGCATTATAGCTTTGGAGGTGTAAGAAGAAACTATGTCTATTACATTTATCAGTGATTTTCAGAAACAAATTTATAAAATTTTATCCAATAATTCTGAAATTAGTAATTCAGTCAATAAAATATACTTTGGTGCAGTTCAAGATGGCAAATGTCCGTTTCTATTAATAAGCATACAAAAAGCTGAAGAAGTATCGTTACATGTTAATCAAGTATACTCAGTTGAGTTTCAAATTTCGGCTTATGCAAAGGATCATCATCATAACTTACTTATATCCTTAGCAGATCATGTAGTTGGTGCATTAAATAGTTCAGAGATAATGTTTAAAGATTTTAATGTTGCTGGTATGAAAGCAAATAAAATTAGTTTTGAGAAGGCCAAGGATTTAGTATTAAACAAATTATTGATTAATTATAAAGCTTTAATTAAAAGGACAAGAGATGAGTGATTTTCATAACGTAAATTTACCTAGCTACATTGAGATTTTTGCAGTAGCTACAATAGAATTTTCTACTGTCTGTGCATCAACAAAATCTGGTAGAGAAGTCAGGAATGCTATTAGCTTGAGGCCTAAAAGAACTTATCAACTAAAAGATTGCCGTTTATCCAGAACTCAGTTTGAGATATTTAACAGTTTTTTTTACGCAAGATGTGGAAAGAGATATGCTTTTAGATTGAAAGATCATTTTGACTACAAAGTAAAGAAACAGCTAATAGGAAAGGGTGATGGAGCTATTAAGGAGTTTCAGTTAGTAAAAATATACCAAGATTCGAAGGCGCCGTATATAAGAGAAGTTACTAAACCATTAGGTAAGTCGGTTTCTATATTTACAGATGAAGATAAGGTAGTTCCTGAAGAAATTAATCTTAAAACAGGAAAAATTAAGTTATCAAACGCATTATCAGAAAATACAGAACTATTTGCAAATTTTGAAT
>CBDBTV010000007.1:0-98599 GCA_965211855.1 Rickettsiaceae bacterium | reverse complement strand
TCTCAATGCAGTAAAATATTATACCAAATACTCCTACTACTGAAAATTTGAGAAAATCATATTTTTCTGGAGAATTTTTAATTTTTTTAAAACTTTTATTAAGTAATGATTTGAATAGAGACACTTTATTTCCCATATATTAATTTTTTTGTATACTAACTCATTCTAAAAAATTAATTAAACCTTTTTCGAAAGGAAGATAGCAATTTTACAAAAAGTTTTTACTACTGAAGACATTGTATCATGCAGCTTTGCATTTGTACTATTATTTTCAAGGGCTATATGTATATGATCTGCTTCATCTTGTTTGAACTTTTTGATTTTAGTTAGTAGTTGATTCTTACTCTTAATGCTTTTTAGATAATCAATTTGTTCTTGATAGTGATCAACTATTACTTCTTCAACGCTTTCAGTAACAAGCATGGCAGGCTCTTTGCCAGCTTTTGCACTTATTGCGCCTAGTGCGTAGCCAAACATATTCCATATAGGTGCAAGTACTGTAGGTCTTGCATTGCCTTTTTTAATTTGAGTGTCAAAATATTCTAAATGCTCTGCTTCTTGATCAAGCATATGTTTTATCAGCTTTTTATCATTTGCATTTTTAGTATAAGCAATTTGTCCTTCATAAATGCGTTTAGCTCCAAATTCACCAGCATGGTCAACGCGAATGATTTCCTGAATCTTTTTAGCACTAGAGAAATAAGGTTTTGGCATTTTAACTACTTTTATAATTTCTATATTTTATAAACATTGTAAGTAAGAATAGATTTAAAATCAAATTCCATTCAGTCATAGATAGTCCGAATATTACCAGTGCTGGTTTATTGCATTGGCCTAGAGGACCAGAGCTATAAAGCATTTTTGTAAAATCCGATACAGACATATTATCACTAATTTTGACAAGTGGTTTACAAAACCCAGACATTTCAAATATACCTCTTTCAACACCTGTGTGATACGTTGCAAGGAAAAATAGCAAATATTGCCGTGGCAATATAATATTTACCTAACCCATTTTGCCCCGATATGGAAATAATTGATAATACTATCAAAATCAAATACGGAAATCTTTGATATATGCAAAGTGGGCAGGCTGGTAGTTTCATCATGTATTCTACAACATAAGCAAAGGCAAGTCCGAAGCTTGAAAGTAGTAATAGTAATATGTAAGGATCTTTTAGTTTGATTGACATAATTTAATATTCATAATATTCTACTGACCTGGAAAAAGACCTAGAAACTATCTTAAACATGCAATTATATTATGACAATAAATTTTGATGAAATATCTAATTCAAAAGCTTGGCCTTGTGTTGAAGCAAAGAGAATTTATGATGCAATCGGTGGTAAAACACCTGAGAAAGGTTATGTTTTATTTGAAACCGGTTACGGTCCATCGGGATTGCCGCATATTGGGACATTTGCTGAAGTTACGAGGACTATTATGGTTCAGAAAGCATTTGAGCAGTTATGTGATATTCCAACAAAGTTAATTTGTTTTTCAGATGATATGGATGGCCTTCGCAAAATTCCTGGAAATATACCAAATCAGGAAATGGTTGCTGAGCATTTGGGCAAGCCTCTGAGCGCTATACCAGATCCTTATGGCGAAAAAGAGAGTTTTGGTCATTACATGAATGCAAAATTACGTTCATTTCTTGATAGGTTTGGCTTTGAATATGAATTTTATAGTGCAACGGAATGCTATAGTTCAGGGAAATTTGACCATATGATGGTTAAAGCAATTGAAAAGTATGATGATATAATGAACCTAATGCTACCAACATTTAGAGAGGAGCGTAGAAAAACTTATTCTCCGTTTATGCCAGTTTGCCCAGATACAGGAGTTGTTTTGCAGGTTCCAATTGAGAGTGTGAGTTTAGAAAACCAAAGCGTTTCTTATAAAAATGAATCAGGTGAGTTAGTTGAGGTTCCAGTTACTGGCGGTCATTGTAAGTTACAGTGGAAGCCTGATTTTGGAATGCGTTGGTCGGCTCTTGATGTTGATTATGAAATGTATGGGAAAGATCATAGACCTAATGCTGAGATTTACAGCAAGATATGCAAAATTCTAGAAGGTACGCCGCCTGTGCAGTTTTTTTACGAACTGTTTTTAGATGAAGAGGGTAGCAAGATTTCTAAATCAAAAGGTAATAGCATTTCTGTAGATGAATGGATGTATTATGCGCCAATTGAAAGCATGAGCCTATTTATGTTTCAATCTCCTACTAAAGCGAAGCGCTTGCACTTTGATGTTCTACCAAAAAGTGTAGATGAATATATTACCTTTAATAAAAAATATCATTCAGAAGAAGACATTCAGAAAAAACTAGCAAATCCGGTATATCATATTCATCATGGTAATGTTCCTGTTGTTGAAACATATGGTATTAGCTTTAGTTTATTGCTGAATCTTGCATCTGTATGTAATCCGGAAGATAAGTCTGTACTTTGGGGATTTATTAGTCAGTATGCACCTGAGGCAACTCCAGAAAATGCTGCATATCTTGACCATATGACAAGCTATGCGGTAAATTATTACAATGATTTCGTAAAGAGCAAAAAAGACTATTTGGTTGCAGATGAGAAGCACAAAATATTGCTAAAGCAGATTTCGGATATGCTAGGAAGTCTATCTGGCAGCGAAACTGGTGAAGAAATCCAAAATGAGATTTATGCAATCGGAAGAGAAGCTGGCTATGAGAACTTACGTGATTTCTTTAAGGAAATATATCAAATACTTTTAGGTCAAACGCAAGGTCCAAGGCTTGGATCATTCTTTAAATTATATGGAATTACTGATACTATCAAACTTATTGAAAGTAAGATTAGTTAGATGAAAAGATATCAATTCGATAAATTAATTCGTAGTAAAATCCCCTCGCGTATGAAAGATGAGGGAGTAGTTGTTAATAGAAACTCCTTATCAGAACCTGATTATTTAGCTGAACTTAAGAAGAAAATAATCGAAGAAGCGCACGAAGTTCATGACGCTAGTTCTAAAGAAGATTTAACAACTGAACTTGCTGATGTTATGGAAGTTATACATGCAATCGCTCAAGCAAACCAAATAAGTTTAGACGAAATTGAAGTCGCTCAAGCAAAAAAACGAGAGATAAATGGGCATTTTTTACCTGAGAATTATATCAATTATATTGAGGTTGCAGAAGATAATCACAAAGTAATAGAATATCTGGAAAATAAAAACAGGCCTTATAAGTTTCAAGGGTAGGATGCTTAAACTATACTACTATGTCATTCTCTCGTAGGTGGGAATCCAGACAAAGAAATAATTATCTATGAAAATATTTTGTATATATTCTAGCTTCTAAAAAGAATGGTACACTTTATATCGGTGTTACAAATGATATTTGTCGTCGTGTTTATGAGCATAAAGAAAAATTGGTGGCTGAATTTACGGAAAAGTATAATGTAAGTAAGCTTGTATATGTTGAAGAGTTTGATAATATCAACGAAGCACTTCATAGAGAAAAATGTATAAAGAAATGGAATAGAAAATGGAAATTGCGTATAATAGAAGAGCAAAATCCTGACTGGAATGATTTATACGAAAATATTTTATAATAGTCTTGGTTGATGCGGTAGATTACCGCCTACGCGGGAATGATATAGTAAAAGGATGGTAATTATTAGCTCTCAGGCCTATATCTTCTCAAAAAGAGAGTTCTGAGATAGTCTGTTGTTTAAGCACTCAAAATCTATAGCGCCAGCATCAAAGTCCTGATCTGTGCAAGAAAATTTGTAGCCATTATTGTCATTTGTTTTTTGGATGCATTGTCCACAAATTCCTTTCATCATGCATTGCATTGGTGAGTTAATGCTATATGTAATTTCTATATTAGGAAATAATGAGTGTTTATGCTTAAGAATTGCTTCCATCATTATATTAGATCCGTTGCAATAGATATGGTCAATATCATCAAGTAGACTATTTGTTTTGGCATCATTCAGCGCATCAATAATTGTTTTTGGATTATCCGGGTCTTGTTGAAAAGATCTAATTATGTTATCTGATACTGCCTCAATTTTGTCCGCATATATTAGATCTGAGTGTTTTTTGTACCCTGAAATAAAGGTAATATTACAGCCATTTTTTCGTAAGTTTTGCGCTATTGGGATAAGTAAAGCATTACCAATTCCTCCACCAATCAATAGAACATTCTTATTTGATGCAATTTTCGTAGGCAAGCCAGTTGGTCCCATTAGTATAATATAATCATCTTCCTTAAATTTGTGAACTAAGTTGCTAGATTTACCGACATCTTGAATTATAAAAGTTAGAAGGTTTTTTTGGTGATCTACTTCTGCGGCAGTAATAGCTATTGGTTCAATAGTATCATGCAGGTTTGTTGCTCGATTTTGTAATCTGAAAAATTGTCCAGGTCTAAAATTTCTAGCGCATGTTTTTGAATGGATAGTAATTTCAGTTATATCATCTGCAAGCTGAATGACTTTATTGATAGTGCAGCTTGAGTCAAAAGAAGTAATCTCAGGAGATTTTGGATCAGTCTTTGCAAGAGTATCTGATATTGCCTTATAGCCATTTTTTGCACTTGCAAGAGCTTTGACAACGCTTCCTGCATATTTTTGATTACAATCACCAAAATAACTAATATTACCTGATTTATTCTTAAAAATATCAGAGTCTAAATTATCAAGACCATCTATATCTACAAACTCATTACTGTTCGTTCCAATTGCAATTAATATAGTTTTTGCAGATATTTTCTCATTATTTGAAAGATTCAGAGAAGTAATGGATCCGTAATCATCGACGTCAACTTTTTCTGGTGATACGTTTTCGATAAACTCAACCCCATCTGCCATTGCATGCTCAATTTCTTCATGGTTCAGCCTATATGCCGGTGAGTCTTTAATATTTTTTCTATAGCAGACTGTAACTCCACCTAGTTTCTTTATTATTTCTAGTTTTTCTTTGTCATCTTTTGCTTTTGCAAATAGATTTGCATGTTTTATATATTCTTCAGCTATTTGATGCTCTTCATCACTTAGAATAATATCATTGCGATCAACTTTCTTCCATTTCTCTGCAAACTTCTTTACTTGTGCTGGATAGTAGTGCAGAAGCTCTACAGCGCTATCTATCGCGGTTAGGCCACAGCCGATAACAACGGCTGGCAAACGAATTTGCATATTACTATTGCTGTTTTTTAAGTGAGGTGCTCCTTGCTGAAGATTCATTAAAAAATCTGCTGCACTTTTTATTCCCTTGGCAAAATAGCCTGGTTTGTTTATGTAATTAGGTTTACCTGCTCCAAGACATAGTGCAATATGATCAAAACCAGATTGAAAAGCTTGATCTGTTGTGATATTGCTTCCCAATCTAATCCCATCATGCATTCTGAATGCTTCTCTTCTTTCTAGAATAAGTCTGATTAATGTTAGGTTATTTTTATCCCAACGATTAGTTATTCCATATTCAGCAACACCTCCAAATCCTTGGGGGGGTTTTTCTGATAATGGTATTTTGATTTTACTCCATTCTTTTATAGGTTCGGTTATATCAAAATGAAGCGAAGAAATTTTTAGACCATCAATTGCCGCAACACTATGCCCTTCATTTATAAGATAGTGGGATAAAGCAAATCCAGCGGGTCCAAGCCCAGCGACGAGAACATTGTATCCTGATTTTTCCTTTGGTAGTGGTGAGTCTATATTTAAAGGATTCCACTTTGTAAGTAGAAGATATATTTCCACTCCCCAAGGAAGTTCTAAGACCTTTTCAAGTATATTTGTTTCGATTAGTGGCACATTTACAGGTTCTTGTTTTTGATATATGCATGTTTTCATACAATCATTACAGATTCTATGCCCGGTTGATGCTACCAATGGATTATCGATGACAATAGCTGCAAGTGCTGCAATATTTAGGCCCATATCTTTTAAGAAATTCATTTCAGAGATTTTTTGCTTTAATGGGCAGCCATCCTTCTCTTTTTTTGGATATTTTTCTGGGTTGATATGATGAAAACCTTTTGAGCACGAGTCTTTTCCTTGCTTATGGCAATATATACAATATTTTGTGTGCATCGCTGCCTTGCCGCTAGAAACATAATCTCTATAGTCAAAGCCTATATAAGTTTCTTTAGATAGTTGTTTAATTCGGTGCTCTCTTATTTGGTTATTTTCATCTATTGGTCTTGGTATATCGAATAGTTCAAGAGAGCTATTATTATAGTACATTATAGAGCAGTATTGAGCTGCTGCATCTAATTCATCATTATATTTTTCGTGATCTAATTGCCAGGTAACAATTGAGTCTGCAAGCTTATCTTGAGTAATATCACCAATTATTGATTTTAGCTTAAGAGTGATTTTTGCAAAATTTAATTTATTAATATCATCTTTAGTATATTTCTTGATCGCATATCTCTGAATAAATTTCCGCCTGGCTTCGTATATTACATCGAATTTTTCGTAATTCTTTTTTTGCGCTAGATTTTCAGAATTTATTTGAAATAAGTCAGCGATAAAATCATCGAGTAGTGGGCCAAGCTCTGTAATGAATTTTGAGTATGCAGATTCGCTTAATTTACTTGATCCAATATCTCTATAATAGTTGATTTGTTCTTCTAGTTTTGGATTGTAGATTGACAAATATCTCAAAAAACTCTCATCTAGTTTTCTAAGACCAGATAGAGAGTTTAAGTCTGCAAATTTTATGTTTGTTTTGAGCATTTATAACTATTATATAGATTGCATTGCTCGAAAAGAGAAGAGAATCAATTTCACTAAATAGATGAGTTAATCCACTCTTCAAGCTTGTTTTTAGGATGAGCACCTACTTTTGATGATACTTGTTTTCCGTCTTTAAAAATCATTAGAGTAGGAATGCTGCGAACACCAAGCGTAGAAGGTATTTCAGGGTTTTCATCAATATTCATTTTTACGATCTTAACCTTACCTTTCATTTCATCAGAAAGCTGATCAATAACAGGTGTGAGCATTTTGCAAGGGCCGCACCATTCTGCCCAAAAGTCAATTAATACAGGCTCTGCTGAGCTAGTTACTTCTTTTTCAAAATCACCATCATTTATTTCTTGTGTCATAGTTTGTTCCTATAAATTATCATTAAGTTACAAAGCTCTGTACTAAGCTTCCGGCCAGCAAGTACCAGCCATCAACTAGAACAAAGAATATTATTTTAAACGGTAATGCTACCATTACTGGAGGCATCATCATCATACCCATTGCCATCAATACTGATGCAACAACAATGTCAATAATTAGAAATGGCAGAAAGATAAGGAAGCCGATTTCAAAACCGCGTTTTAATTCACTAATCATGAATGCAGGAATGATAACTCTTAATGGAAGATTTTCTATTTCCTTTGGTGCATCCACTTTGGCAATGGATATAAATAAATCTAAATCTTTAGTACGAGTGTTTGAAACCATGAATTTTTTAAATGGCTGAGTGATAAGTGGAAAAGCCTCTTCTTCCGTCATCGATTCTTCCAGCATTGGCCTTAGTCCTTTATCATAGGATTCTTGCAGTGTTGGTGACATAATAAAAAATGTTAGAAATAATGCCAAGCTAATCAATACCTGATTTGGAGGGGATTGTTGTAAGCCAAGAGCGGTTCTCACTATTGATAATACTATCGAGATACGAACAAATGAAGTCACCATAATCAATATTGAAGGTGCTAGCCCTAAAATAGTGATTAACATGAAAATTTGCATCAAGCGGCTAGTCATCGAGCTACTGCTAAGTAGATGTTCTAGCTCGCTTGCAAAAGACTCTTCTGCAAATACTAATTCAGGCAGCATTATTAAACTAATGACTGCAATTAAATTAAAAAATTTCATCGATTTATTCATCTTTTTCTTTGTCGATTTTGTACTTATCTACCAAGAACGAATTATTTTTTCCAACAGCAATAACATAATTAGAACCAGATTTATTGCTAATATTTACAACTTTTGTTCCCTCATCAATATACACTATATTTTCAATTTTTAAACCTGTTCCTTTAGAAGATCTTTTTGCTCCAGTGCCAACATTGCTATATCGTTGCATAACCTTAAGAATTACATACATTGCGGCGAAAACTACGCCAAGAGATAAAAGCGCCTTGAAAATAATTTCTGATTCCATGATTATTTGTTCTTAATGTGTGATGTTTTAATATATTGAGAAACATTTTTATGACGATTTAATGTTTCATTACTTTTTTCTGATAGAGCTTTCCTTGTTTCAGAAAATATTTCTCTTAGCTTCAGCATTCTATCACGAATTTGCTTTAATTGTTCAGATGTATAACCGCCTTCATTAATTATTTTGTCAAAAACTTCAAAAAACTCTAGGAGAGATTTATCACCAGGATTACTAGCAAATTTTCTCTCGAAACTATCGAATTTTCTAATTACCTCGGAAAAAGTCAGTTTTTTATTACTCATCTAGCGTTTAACCTGTTTTGTTTCTTTTTTTCATTTTGTTCGTAAATGTAAGTAAAAATTTCAGCTACTACAGAATAAACTTCTAAAGGGATATATTCATCAATTTCTAGAACTGATAATACTTCCACGAGATCAGTGTCTCTGTGAATAGGCACGTTGTTTTCACGAGCTATTTCTACAATTTTTTCTGCTATAATACCGTTACCAGAACCTAGCACTTTTGGGGCATGATCAACTTTTTCTTCAAATCCAAGCGCAACAGCCTTTTGATTTTTTTGAAAATTCTTATAATGATACATATAACATATTTCTAATTAATAAAATTTATCATAATGGATATACGAAAAAAGATAGCAGAATTTATTGCAACAGTTTGTTATATTGGCAAAATCAAGTTTGCTCCCGGCACATTTGGTTCTCTTCCAGCATTTCCATTATGCTATATAATAATGCATTTTACTCTAAATAACAAAATTGTTTTTCCAATTGACGGATTTGATTTTCAAGAACAACAGATTATAGCATTATTTTCTTTAGAATTATTAGCTACTATAGCACTATTTTTTATTGGTACATATTGTACGAGCATCTATATAGAGGGTATGGAAGAAAAAGACCCTAAAGAGGTTGTAATTGATGAGGTTGTGGGTCAAATGCTAACTATAATTTTAGTTTCCTTTTCTGTTATTTTGACGTACAGCTCAACCTTGCAGCTGCATTTCGATGCAAAAATCATTGATATAGCCTTGCTTGGTGTTGTGCCTTTTATATTATTTCGTTTGTTTGATATAATGAAACCATGGCCAATAGATTGGCTGGATCAGAATGTTAGGGGTGCATGGGGCGTGATGATTGACGACGTAGCTGCGGCTATTTTTGCAGTTGTTGTGCAGTATGTTTTGGTATTTTTTATATTAGACTTTTTTCCAGTTATTAGGCAGTAAATGTTGGATCAAAAATTAATTGAACTAGTAAAACAGATTAAATCTTTAACAAAAGGAAGATTTATATCAACTGCTGAGTCATGTACCGGTGGTTTAGTTGCATCATATTTGACTTCAATTTCAGGATCATCAGATTATTTTGCTACTGGGATTATTAGCTATTCAAATGTAGCTAAGATGAAATTACTTAATGTTAATAGTGCAAAATTAGATGAATTTGGTGCAGTTTCTGAAGAAGTAGCGAAAGAAATGGCGGTTGGTTCTTTGAAAGTAGCTGGTTCTGATATAGCAGTATCTGTAACAGGAATTGCAGGGCCTGGAGGTGGAACAAAGAACAAACCAGTCGGAATGGTGTGTTTTGGTATTGCTGCTAGAGATAAAGTCACATCAGTAACGCATTATTTTTCTGGAACAAGGAACGAAATACGTCAGCAATCTTGTGAAGTATGTTTGAGGCTTATCTTAGATATTTTATGAGTTTTAAAACCCATATATAATTCGGGATAGATAATTACACAAAATTATATGGGTCAATATCGAATTTGACTTGGTAGCTTGAAGGTATTTGGGAATGTTCTTTCCAAAGTTTTAAGTATTTTTGCATGTTGAATTCTCGGTTTGCTAATACTAGTATTTTATAGCGATATCTATCAGATAGTTTCAGCATCATAGCTTCAGCTGGACCCATAATTTTTGCATCGCTTTTAGGAGCACGAGCTACAAAGTTTTTTGCTATTTGCAGTGTTTTGTCAGAATTTTTACCGGTAATAGTGATTGCTGCCATTTTACTAAAAGGTGGCATTTCTGATTGTTGTCGTGAAAGCAATTCTTCATTGATAAAGACATCTTCTTTTTTTTCTGCTAGTGCCTCAATAACTTTATGTTCCGGATAATATGTTTGAATTAATACATTGCCATTTTTACCTGTTCTTCCAGCCCTGCCACCTACTTGATGTAATAGCTGGAAGGTTTTTTCGGATGCTCGAAGATCTCCTCCTACAAAGCCAAGATCAGCATCAACTATTATAACTAAAGTAAGATCAGGGAAGTGGTATCCTTTGGTAACTATTTGAGTGCCGATGAGAATATCTATTTTGCCGTTTTCCATTGAATCTAACAACTTTTGCATTTCAGCTGGTTTTGAGCTTTGCTCTTTGCTTACCATTTCTGAATTAACTTCAGGAAAAATCTTTTTTATTTCTTCGTGAATTCTTTCAATTCCTGGGCCGCATAAAATTAAACTATCCGTTTCACCGCAATCCGGGCATTGTGTATGAATTTTAGAAATAGCTCCGCAGTGATGACATTCCATTCTGTTAAGTTTCTTATGAAAAACCATACTTGCAGAACATGATTTGCAATTAACCTTATATCCACAAGCCTTGCACAGCATAAGTGGTGCATATCCGCGTCGATTTAAAAATATCAATGTTTGTTGTTTTTGTTCAATATTTTGCCTAATTGCTTTCAGGGCTGTAGGAGATATCCAGCTTCCAAATTCTATATCCTCCTGTTTCATGTCGATGATTTTCACATCGGGAAGATATGCGTCATTAAATCTACTTTTTAAATGTACAATATTATACTTCTTATTTTTTGCATTGTGTAATGATTCAATAGAAGGCGTGGCTGAAACAAGTAGAGTTTTGCATTTTTCTATAAATCCTCTTAGAACCGCCATATCTCTTGCATTATACAATATACCTTCATTTTGTTTGTATGATGCGTCATGTTCTTCATCAACTACTATTATTCCAAGATTTTTGTATGGAAGAAATAAAGAGCTTCTGGCCCCGATTACGATTTTAACATCACCAGAAATAATCCCTCTTAATATCCTTTTCTTTTTTGCTTTAGTTACGCTAGAATTCCAAATTGCCGGTTCGAAGCCAAATCTTTCGTGGAATCTCGCTATGATTTGAGTGCTTAATGCTATTTCAGGAAGCATTATTAGAGCTTGTTTACCGATCTTTATTTGATTCAGTATAGCATGAAAATATATTTCAGTTTTTCCAGAGCCTGTAACGCCCTTTATTACTGTGGGTTTTGTGTTGCTTTCAATTGCTCTGAGAGCTTTTTCTTGAGAATCAGTGAGTTTCGCAAGTCTTATATTATTTTGTATCTCTTGTTTATGAATCTTGATTGGTGGTTCATTTATATCAACGGGTAATACGAGTTTAGCAACTGTTCCAAGTTCGGATAAATAGTATTTTGCAGCTTTTTTAATAAGTTCAATTACTTCGCTTTTGATTGAAGCGGGGAAAGTATCCTCATTACAAATTGACTTTAATTTTTTGCCACTATCTAGGCAGTTAACTTCCCAGACAATTCCTGTGATATTTTTATTTCTAAAAGGTACTAGGACCAAATCCCCAACAGAATGATTAGAACTAGAATAGTAATCTAAAGGGAAAAGAGAAATTTTTGGAATTAGAACGCGAACTACTTGCACAATCTACAATCTTCAGAATTTATATTTATATAACGCAAACTTCATATACTGGTAGAATTTATTATTTTCTACGAGTTTATTCAATCAATATATTTGCAGTAGACTTTAAATGTAGGTTTTATTAGTTTTTTTTTAATTAATTAAATCAAGATATAGACTAAAATTCTTGCATATTGACAAATATTAATATATATTATTGACTATATAAAAAATATAAATTTTAAATAATACCAAATTTTAGTAATACAACTTTCGATTGTAAGTATTGGTATTTTATATTATGTGATAATCATTTTTAGTAGTGATTATCAGTTTTATATTTTTATAAGATAGAAGTTTGGGTATAATTATTTTTTGATTTTAGAATTGGAATGAAGACAAAACAAAATAAATCCAAAGAAGATGGTTTAAGCTTCGAGAATAATGAAAATCAAGTCTCTTATTTTTCGAAAATTGGACATGAACTCAAGACGCCTATTCATGGTATTCAAGGACTTGCCGAGTACCTAGTTAATAACTGGGATAATACTAATGTTGAAACTCAGAAAAAATGTATAAGTTCAATTCTAGAAGCAAGTCAAAAGCTGATGGAATTGGTTAGCACACTTTCTTTTGAAAAACTTGAGCAAACTGCTATAGAATTCAATTTTACGCAAGCTGACATCGTTGAAATAACTAAGAATGCAGTTGAGAATTTTAAAGATGTATATTTGCTTGATAGTAAAATTTCTTTAGATTTAAAAGTGAGTGAAGATAGTTTTGTCTCTGATGTAGATAAATTCTGGTACCAACAACTTCTGACTAACTTGCTTGTAAACGCATATAATTATTCAGAAGATGGTGTTATTTCTGTCGAGATGCGTTTGCAAAAATTTCAGCAGAGTGAATATTTGTTTATTTCAATTACCGACCAGGGTATTGGGATACCAGAATCAGAACTAAATAGTATTTTTACTCCTTACAGCCGAAGTTCAAGAACAAACTCGAGCACAGAGGGTACGGGTCTTGGCTTGTCAATATGCCGTGAAATTGTTCAGGCTCATAAAGGTACTATTACTGCAGTGAATAATGAAGAGGCGGGTTCAACTGTCGAATTTTCCATTCCAAAATATAGGTAACTTATGAACCCTGTGCCAAATAAGCAAAAGGTTATCTTATTTATTGATGACGAAAAAATATGCCATACTCTTGTTGAGCTTATAATTCCTAATTTTACTGAGTATAAGCTAGTTGGTGCATTCAATGGCAAGGAAGCAATTATGCTTGCAAAGAGATATTCTAAGGAATTGAGTTTAGTTTTATCAGACATAATGTTGCCAGATATAAATGGTTATGAAGTATATGATGCACTACGTAAAGATCCAAGATTTGCAAATATTCCGTTTGTTTTTCAAAGTGGTCTAGAAGCTCAAGAAAAAGAACTTAGAAAAAATATGAGCGAGGATGTAAAAATTCTCTATAAACCATATAAACAAGAAGAGTTATTAAAAATTATCAAAGAAACAGTGTAAAGCTGCTTATCAACTCCTTAGCGATCTATCGATCGAGGTTATTATTTGACATAAGTATAGTCATTTGATAGAAGTAGTTCGATGAAATGCCTCTGTGGTGGAATGGTAGACACGACAGATTCAAAATCTGTTGCTCTTTGGGCGTGCCGGTTCAAGTCCGGCCAGAGGTACCATTTAACCCAGCTGTTAATTTTCTTAAGTCACTATTTTCTAGAATCTGTTTTTCATTCTTCTTTAAACCTACTTCAACTATACATTTTGCTAGGTCACTATCATTAATACCAATAAATGGTACAATTAGAAAAAGTGGTTTAAAGATATATTCAAATATGGAAAATCTATTTGTATTTTTTCCTGGGTTGATATAGCCAGGTCTAAAGATAAATTTGTCCGTAATTTGTGAGTCTAAAAGTATCTTTTCTGCTGCTCCTTTTGCATTGCCAAACCTAAATAAGCTTGAACCATCAAGTTTTGCTCCTTGGGCACTAAATAGACAGAAATTGACGCTTGGATTAGTTTGTTCAAAGCATTCTATCAGTGCTTTTACATAGTCTACAGTTATATGCCAAAACTGTTTTTTATCAACAGCATTTTGGTATACTCCAAGACAGTAATAACAAACATCTGTGTCCTGTAGAATGCTATTTAGACTGCTATAGTTGGTAAAGTCATCATGAATAATTTCTTCCACTTTCTGATTATTTATATTGGTTTTATTTCTTCCAATAGTAATAATTTTTGTTATTTCATCTCTTTCTATAGCATGTAGAAGAACTTCGTAACCTACCATTCCAGTTGCTCCAAAAATTACTACTTGCATAAAGCTAACCTTTTTTAATGGATGAAATTGATCTAGTGTCTTTTTCAGATGGTCTGTTTGTACATGTGTGTATATTTGAGTTGTGCTAATATCAGAATGTCCAAGGAGTTCTTGAATTACTCTTAGGTCTGCTCCTCCTTCAAGTAAATGGCTGGCGAAACTATGACGTAGAACATGCGGCGAAATTATGTCTGGATCTAAACCACAATTTAGTGATGCTTTTTTTAGTTGAAGTGCAAAATTTTGTCTTGTCATATGCCCTTCCTTAGACGAGCTTACAAAGAAATATTGTTTAGCGTTAGTAGATTTTCCTTTGCAAAAATCTTCTCTAATTTTTAGATATTTTGTAAGAGCGTGTCTTGCTTTATCATTAATTACAACTACACGTTCTTTGCCACCTTTGCCCTTTACAGCAAAAGTCTTGCGCACTTCAGAAGCTTTCATGCCACTGGTAATTTCAATGAGTTTTAGTGATACAAGTTCACTTACTCGAAGTCCGCTTGCGTAAATTAAATGTATCATTGCACAGAGCCTTATACCTTCATGCGTTTGGTCTTGGTCACAATATTCAAGTAAGGTCTTGATATCTTCTATTGGAAGAACATTAGGTAGTTTGTTCGAGTATTTCGGCAAATCTACTATCAATGTTGGGTTCTGCTTTGTATAGCCTTCACTAATTAGAAAATTATAATAGTTTTTTAGGGTTGAGATTTTTCTATGAATTGAGCGTGGAGCTATATTATTTGTTGCAAGAATTTTTATATAATCTTCTATATTGCTCGAAGAAGTATTAAGCTCAGATAATTTGTGTTTGCTTAAAAATTCGCGAAAATCTTGTAAGTCTCTTTTGTAGCTAACTACAGAATTTTTAGCAATGCCGCGCTCTGCAACAGTTGTTTCAATGAATTGTTCGATATATTGCATAGGTTATAGCTTCCTCCGCAAAATAGAATTGGAGGCCAGAGCCGGAATCGAACCGGCGAATAGAGGATTTGCAGTCCCCGGCATTACCACTTTGCTACCTGGCCTATGCTGATAGGTTTTAATCAAATTTTATAAAAAATGCAATAGTAACATGAGTTTTTACAAAATTTTAGTGCTTCTTTATTAGTTAAATATGGGTCTAAGTTTATATTTAGCTATCGATTTGTTTATACTTGCAAAGTGATAAAGAGCTTGTACATAAAATATTATTGCTTATACTCCACTCTCACAAATTTATAAGTAACAAGCCTTTGGGAGGGTGGTTTTTTGAAACAGAAATCTTTTAACAGTAGAATTGCAAAACTTTTTAAACTTACATGCACTGAAATATATAACTACGAGACAGAACGTTTTGATCTAGATAAAGCTATAAAAATTACAAGACAAGTAGAGGAAATGGCGCCTACTGATGAGGAGTTGTCGTATGTCAGAAAATCTGATAAGTCTTCATTGCTGCATCTTGCAATATATGCGAAAAATGCTCCTTTAGTGGCATATTATGTCGATATAGGTGTTGATCAAAACAAAAAATCTGATGTAGGAGTTGAAGCTGCAAAGCCTGCAGAAATAATTGGCAATATATACGAGGATATAAAAAATGCATTTTATTCGGCCGAAGAATATCTTATTAGTAATAAAGTGTTTGAAGAATTTGAATCAGATGATGAAACAATTGATATTCAGTTTATGGGTGCTTTCGAAAGAGCAAATGATACTTAAACATATTTGATCAATTAATTTTTGCAAGTCTTCTAGTATGTCTACCACCTTCAAACTTTGTTTCAAGAAATTTTTCTACCATTTTTAGTGAAAGATCGTCCGGAACAAGTTTGCTTCCTAAAACTAGGATATTTGCATCATTATGCATTCTTGCGCGTTCAGCCATATATTCAGAAGTACATAAAGCGGCTCTTATAGATGAGCTTCTATTTGCAGCAATAGACATACCTATTCCAGTTCCACATATTAAAATTCCTTTTGGAACGGTTTCTTCAATGATCTCTTCCACCATTTTGTAAGCAAAATCTGGATAATCTACACTTTCATCTCCATCCGAACCTAGGTCTAAAATATTAAGGTTTTTTTTCTGTAGAAATTTAATAATTTTTGCTTTTAGTTTGACCCCGGCGTGGTCTGTTGCAATTGCTAAATCATAATTTTGCATAAAAAAACCTTTATTATCTAAAAAAATACTGGCAGTTAGTATATAATCACGTTAACTTATCCAATAAAGAATTTATATAAAAATATTAAAGCGAAATGAGAAACTGTAGTTTTTTTATCCTCTTAGTCCTGATTTTAACATCATGTCAGTTTAAAAAAGAGCCTGCACCAATAGTCTATAATCATAAAAACTCAAGTTTGAGTAGTTCTGCAGAAACTATTCCGACAATCAGTAATGATGGAGAAATAATTTCTAGAGATATGATTGGCGGGAAACAATCAGAAATTATTGGACCGATGAATGATGATAATTATGTTGTTCCAGCTCAGAGTCCAATTGAGCAAAATTATAAGATTATTTATCACGAAGTTCAGGTAGGTGAGACAATAGAAGAAATTGCTTTGAAATATGAGCAAACAGTTGATGAGATAGCTCAGCTAAATTCATTATTTCCACCATATTATCTAGATGAATTTCAAATTATTAAAATTAAGGTGCTTAAAGAAGGTATTAAAAATAAGGAGTCTGAGCCTAAAAAACATGTGCTGCAATCTAAAGGCCCAGACTTTGTTAAGCCAGTTGATGGAAAAGTGCTGGTTAAATTTGGCGAAAAAACCCCTTATGGTGTAAATAAAGGAGTAAATATTGCAGCAAAAGAAGGAACGAAAATTATGGCTGCCGCAGGCGGTAAGGTGATATATGCTGACTATGATGCAACTTTTGGATATCTAGTTATAGTGAAAGTTGATGGTCAGAATATAGTTAATTCTTATGCTCATATGGAAGATTTGATAATTTCTAAGGGCAAAACAGTCAAGCAAGGTGATATAATTGGTTACGTTGGAAATACTGGGAAGGTTGATAAGTTTCAGCTTCACTTCGGTATCAGAGAAGGGAAGTCCGCAAAAGATCCTATGAAATTCATTAAATTCTAATATTATTAGATAGTTAAGATTTTAGTTGTATTATTTTTAAGTTGTACTTAATTAATAATGGGGGGGTGGTATGACTTATAAAAAAACTAAATATCAGAATGTTGATAATATCATAGATGCTGAAAAAGCAGCGAAAAAATATTGTAAACTTGTAAAAGAATTGAGAGATTATCTTCTAACAGGTTGTGATCAGACAAGTGAGGAAGTAGAAGAAATAAAAAATAGCATTTCAAAAGTAAAGAATAGTCTAGATTATTATAAAGAGAAGATAGATAGTGATGCTTTCGAAAGAAAAATCAAAGATGGTGAGTATCTTTATGGCAATCAAGTTGACTCAGGAAAGGTAAAGGAGCTTGAAATTGTATGTGAAATGTTACTTCGATACTCTTCATGTGTTAATTCTGGAAAAACAGAAGAGTCCAAAATAATTTATAGTGTATTGTATCAGTATTTGTCGGGTGGGTATGATTTAGTATTATCTCGTTGTAGTGATGAAACTCGCCTAGTTGGAGATTCTGATCAAAGTGACGATACTTTAGAATAGCTGAAGCTATTTTATTTAATTCGCACTAGAATTCTAGAGCTGTTGGATATATAAAGTTTTGGTTGTACAATAAAGTTGTAACTAATTAGAACAAGGGTAAGATAATGTACAAAAAAACAAGCCATCAAGACGATCAAAATATTAAAAATGCAGAGAATGCAGCTTCTGTATATTGCAACTTGGTCAAAGAGTTTAAAAATTATGTCTTGCATAAGTATGATGGTAGCTCTAATGATGATAAACTGAATAAAATGAGAGCAGAAATTATCAAGGCTCAAAAAATGGTAATTGAAAGTAAAACAATTATTGATAAAGAGGCAAAGGATAAGAGTCTTCGTGAATACTCATATGGTAGGAAGATTGATTCAGGAAAAGTAGATGAATACGATGATTTTTTAAGAAAATTTGATTTTTCTTACAAAGAATATAAAGTAATTAAAGTTGAAACTTATATACCAGAATCTATTGAAGAAGTGTTTAGTAAGAAATATGATAAGAAATCAGATCTTTTGGGTGACTCTAATATACAAACAAGTGGTGAAGAGACGCATGAATAAATAATAAATATCACACAATGTATTTTGAGTGGCATTTAAAATGGAATATCTTCAAGGCATTCGTCTGAAGCACATAGTTCTTGATAAAATTCTGGGTCAACATTTCCGCCTGTTATTAGGATTAATATTACCTTACCTTTCGAATTGTTTTTGAGCCATGAATGCGCAGCTGACATGCTGATAGCTGCAGATGGTTCGCATGTGACTTTCATCATTTGGATAAGCCACGCGGTCCAATAGCGAATGGACTCTTCGTCCGCTAGATGAAATCCGTCAAGTTCTTTTAAATAAGCTAGAGTTCTTTTCGATACTGAAAGTGAACGCAAGCCATCTGCAATTGTTTCCGGTGAATCTTTAAAACGAAATATATCTTCACTATTTAGCGATTGAAATGCGTCATTTGCCAGTTTTGGTTCAACTCCATGTAGTTCAGTTTTTGGAGATAGAAGCTCTTTTGCTAAGTAACTCCCAGCAAGTAGGCCACCGCCACCACATGGACCAAAAATTGCATCAGGTTTCAGCCCCATCTGTAGCATTTCCAGGAGCGCCTCATAGCACATTGTGCCAGCACCTGCTATTGTTTCATCATCATCTGATGGATGTAAATAGTGAAAATCTTTTTCTCCATCGTTTTTGGCGGCTTCTTCGGCTTCTCTTCTGGTATCTACTTCCACTACTTCAGCACCATAATAATCTGCAATGCGCTTTTTTATAGGAGAAACATTTTTAGGTAGATATACTCTTGCTTTAATTTCAAATAGTTTTGCGGCATATGACATTGCTAGTGCATGGTTTCCTGTACTGTACGCGACTATTGCTTTGGGTAATTTATTTTGTTCTTTCAAGGCAAGTAGATGATTGAGTACCCCGCGAATTTTAAATGCACCAGTTTTCTGCACTGCATCCATTTTAAAATAAATCTGGCTGTCTAACATTTTGTTTAGTACATTAGAGTGAAGTAGTGGTGTTTTATGTATATAAGATTCGATGCGGCTGTATGCTTTTGCCACTATCTCTGGAGTTTGTATCAATTGATTCATCTTAGTTATATACAATTTATTACAAGAAATGTTAACATAACAACGTAATGTCTTGAAATCATTTAAACAAGGCATTATATCTCTAAATACAATATATAGAAAATTTATATAGGATTCCATAAAGTAATGACTGTTCAGAAAAAAACTTTACCACTACTGACTCTTCGTGATGTAATTATCTTTCCTGGTACTATTGCTCCGATATTTATTGGCCGTGAGAAGTCTCTAAATTCGTTGCTTGCAGCAAAAAAAATTGATGATGGTCAGCATATTCTTATTACAACGCAGAAGAAGCAAGATGTTGAAGATCCAAAAGCAAGTGATTTGTTTAGAGTAGGAGTGCTTGCTAAGATTATACAAACAGTAAAGTTACCAAATAATAATGCAAAAATTTTGGTTGAAGCGACAAATCGTGTAAGGCTCACAAACATAAATGGTGAGGACATGTTTATTTCGGACTTTGTCATTGTTCCAGATAAAGAAGTTACAGATCTTGATACGCTGAATGATACTACTATGGCAGCGATGGAATCATTTAAAGAATATGCAAGAAATAATAAAAAGATCAATTTAGAGATACTAAATATTTTAAGTGAACAAAAAAACCCAAGCTATATAACAAACATTATAGCTTCGCATTTAACCTCTAAAATTGAGGTTAAACAAGGTTTGCTTGAGCAGACAGATATCCAGAAACGTGCTGAACAATTAACAGAAATTATTACGACCGAAAGTACACAAATGGATACAGAGCAAAGTGTACAAGATCGTGTGAAGAAGCAGATTGAAAAGACTCAGAGAGATTTCTATCTTAATGAACAAATGAAAGCTATTCAGCAAGAAATGGATGGTGGAGATGAGAAATCTGATTTTTATGATCTTGAACGTAAAATAAAACGTCTTAAACTTTCAAAAGAAGCTCAGGAAAAGGCTGAAGGCGAGCTGAAAAAACTGAAAATGATGAACCAGATGTCTGCTGAATCTTCAGTTGTAAGAAACTACCTTGATACTCTTTTAGCGCTTCCTTGGGGCAAGAGAACAAAACCAAATATTGATATTAATAAGACTGAAGAAATACTAGATAGAGACCATTATGGTTTGAAAAAAGTCAAAGAAAGAATTGTTGAATATTTATCGGTTTTAAAAAGATCGAGAAAGATCAAGGGGCCTATACTATGTCTAATTGGTCCTCCAGGGGTTGGTAAAACTTCTCTAGTAAAATCAATAGCCGAAGCCATGGGGCGCAAATATGCAAAATTTGCTCTTGGTGGTGTTAGGGATGAGGCAGAAATTAGAGGTCACAGAAAAACATATCTTGGTTCCATGCCCGGTAAGATTATTAATTTAATCAAAAAGTCAAAAGTAGATAATCCTGTTATGCTCTTTGATGAAATAGATAAGATGAGTGCGGATTTTAGAGGTGATCCGGCTTCTGCATTGCTAGAAGTTTTAGACCCGGAACAAAATTCACATTTTGTAGATCATTACTTGGAAGTTGAGTATGATTTGTCCGATATAGTATTTATTGCAACTGCAAACTCTTATGATCTTCCAGCTGCTCTAATTGATAGAATGGAAATCATAAACATTGCTGGATATATTGAAGAGGAAAAACTTGAAATTGCTAAGAAATACCTGGTAACAAAACAGCTAAAATTGCATGGGATTAAAGCGTCAGAATTAAAAATTACTGATGAGACAATCCTAGAGTTAATTAGATATTATACGAAAGAGTCTGGTGTTCGTTCATTGGAACGTGAGATTGGAGCTCTTGCAAGGAAGGTGCTTACAAAGATTCTAAAAAATAAGGATATTAAATCTCTTACTATAAATCCAAAGGATCTCGAAGAATATCTCGGTGTAAAGAAATATAGATTTGGTCTTGCTGAAGAAGAAGATCAGATTGGTACAACGACAGGGCTTGCTTATACTCAGGTTGGTGGTGATTTGCTCAGTATTGAAGCTGCTTCTTTTCCAGGCAAGGGAGGAATTAAAGCAACGGGTAAGCTTGGAGATGTTATGAAAGAATCTGCGGAAGCTGCTTATAGCTGCTTTTTAGCAAGAGCAAGCGATCTTGGTTTAAAAGAAAAAGACTATAAAGATTTTGATGTACACTTGCACGTTCCAGAAGGAGCAACTCCAAAAGATGGTCCATCAGCAGGTATTGCTATATATACGACGCTAGTTTCATTAATGACAAAGATTCCTGTAAGTAAACATGTTGCAATGACTGGTGAGATTACGCTTCGAGGCAAAGTATTACCAATTGGTGGTTTAAAAGAAAAGATGCTAGCTGCTAAACGTGGAGGGATTAAAACAGTTATAATTCCAAAAGAAAACGTAAAAGATTTAAAAGACATTCCCGAAAATATCAAAGATAACCTTGAAGTTGTTCCAGTTTCAAACATAGAGGAAGTATTAGAGCATGCTCTTGTTAAAAAAGGGAAATCTTCTGCTGTAAAAAAGAAATGATTTTATATTAAGCTTATGCTATAAAAAGGAAATGATTTTATATTAAGCTTATATGAATATTGATATTGTAATAGTAATTGTTTTTTTAGTTCTGACATTAGTGGTAGGTTTAGGCCATGGTCAAAGAGTCAAAACCATAAAAGATTACGCACTAGGTGGTAGAAATTTTTCGACGGCAGCGCTAGTTGCTACCATTGTTGCAACATGGGTAAGTGGTAGTGGTTTTGTTGTTGCATTGTCAAAAACTTATACAGATGGATTACATTACAAAGTTGCTTCAACTGGTATCGCAATATCGTTTTTAATTATATCGTATGTGTTAATTCCTCGAATGGGGGAATTTCTAGGTAAGACATCTATTGCTGAATCAATGGGTGATTTATATGGTCAAAAAGTTAGATTAATCACAGCAATTGCTGGTACTATAGGTTCTGCAGGAAGTGTTGCAGTTCAGTTCAAAGTTTTTGGTGGTATATTTTCATATTTCCTAACAATGCCAAGCTATTTAGCTGTTATAATAGCTGGAATGATTGCTACTATATATTCAGCATTTGGTGGGATAAGAGCTGTTACATTTACAGATATATTACAATTTTTTGCTTTTGGGGTTATTATCCCGTTATTAGGTTTTATAATATGGAATAGCTTCTTTAATGGTGGTTTTTCGTTATCTGAAGCGGCATCTGATCCAAGGTTTAATTTAGATATATTATTTAGTAGTTCTAATCCAAGATTTTTTGCTATGATAACAATGTTTTGTTATTTTGCAATTCCTACTTTTTCTGCTCCCACTTTTCAAAGAATTGCTATGGGATCAGATGTTATGCAGTCTAGAAAAGCATTTTTTATTGCAGGGTTAATTTTAGTTTGTGTACAGATAATAACCGCTTGGGTGCCATTTTTATTATATAGTATGAATCCAAATATTCCTTCAGACCAGCTATTAGGGTATATAGTGGATAATTATAGTTACATTGGTCTTAAAGGTTTGATTATAGTGGCAGTAATTGCATTTGCTATGTCAACGGCTGATTCCCGAATTAATGCTGCATCAGTATTATTTACAAATGATTTGTATAAAGTGTTTGTAAAGAATTCAAAAGAAATTTTTGTATCTAGGTTCTTTGCATTAACTCTAGGTATTGCATCTATTATTTTTGCTCTAATTGAAACGGATATTCTAGGAGTATTAATTTTTGCAAATAGTTTTTACTATCCAATTGTTACTCCACCATTTTTATTAACAATATTTGGTTTTCGAAGCAGTGGACGATCTGTATTAATAGGTATGGGCGCGGGTTTAACTGTAACAATTATATTAAAAATATTTCCTATAGAGTTTCTAACACTATCTCAGAAAATGTTTGGAGTATTATTTGCCATGCTTGCAAATACGGTATTTCTACTAGTGAGTCATTATTTATTAAAGCAACCAGGAGGCTGGGTAGGGATAAAAGACAAGAGTTATTTTGAGAGTCAAAAGAAGAGAGCAAGTCTACAAGAAAGAATCTCTCTTTGGTTTAAAGGATTTACTTTTATGGGATATTGTAAAAGGATAGCTCCTACAAATGAAATAACATACACAATTTTAGGAACATATTTTATTATTTGCGCTATTACTACAATGTATTCAACTCAATTAGAACTTTTAGGTCCTAATAGCCGCTTAATGAAAATTATCTATCCGCTAATGCTAGTGACAGGTACAGTGATGGCAATGTATCCGATCTGGCCAATGAGTGTTGCAACTCGAATAAAGCAAAGTATTATAAATGTTTTGTACCCGATATCTATTTTTTACATGCTTATTGTCTTTAACTGCTTTTTCGTTTTAGTTAGTAAGTTTGCTATGTTACAAATTCTGTTATTTACAGTTAATCTGATGATAGCTTCATTATTAATAGGTTGGCGTTTAACTTTACCTGCAATAATTGTTGGGTTTTATTTAAGTGCTCAACTATATCATTGTTGTTATGGTGATTCGAATTTTATAGTGAAGTTTGGTTCTCCAGAATTTATTTTAATATATGCATTACTAATCTCATTTTCTGCAATTATTTTTTTCGTCAAACCTAAGCAAGATCAGCAAGAAGCAACAGAAGCAAAGGTAGGCACTCTAGAGGAAGAAGTAGCTGATTTAAACGAGCAAGTAGTACATTACAGTGAGCGTGTTGAGGATCAGGGGAAGGAGATAGAGAGACTTGGAGCGACTGCTCAGAGGATATTGAATAATGTGAATCATGAGCTGCGTCTTCCGGTTGGGAATGTGATGAACTTTGCTGAGATGCTAAATGATGGTTTGGATAAGTTTAATGAAAAACAGCTGAAGATGTTATCTGATGAGGTATATCAGAACTCAAATCGTTTATCATCAATGATAATGAATATGCTGGATTTAGCTACATTAGAGGCAAAGAAGATAGAGCTAAATAAGAGTACAATAAACTTTGGCGAGTTAGTCAGAGATAGAGTACAATCATGTCGTAAGATGTATCTAGGAGATAAGAAGATAGATTTTGAGATGCAGATAGAAGAGGATGTATTGATAAAAGTAGATCCGAACTACATGCGTCAGACTGTGGATAATTTAGTGATAAATGCTATCAATTTCAGCAGTGAAGGTGTGATCAGAATAAGCGTTTTACGAAAAGGTAAAGGTGTTGAATTTGTAATCTCCGATAATGGAATTGGTATACCAAGAGAAGATTTGTATGATATATTCACTCCATTCAAGATGGGCTCAAATGCTGAGTCAAAAGCAGAAGGAAGGGGAGTAGGCTTAGCACTATGCAAAGCAGCTGTAGAAGCCCATGGTGGCAGCATTAGCGCAGAGAGTAAAGGTGGGAAAGGAGCGCAGTTTAGGTTTGTGTTGTAGAGATTTGATTACGTCAAGTGATTAAGCTACGAATTACTACATTTTGTTATTGTATGTAAAAGGTGAGTGAATCTAATTTTACTAATTAGTTTATATGGAACGTTAAACTAATAAATTTCCGTGGTTATTTCTTTTCTTGTAATGGTAAGACGTATTTTTCGTACTTATTTTTTTCGTCTTTATATTTATCTGCATTCGGTAATGGATCTTTTATTTTTGTTATATTTGGTGCTGATTCGGATAATTCTTTATTTATCTCAACCCATCTGATCAGATCGGGAGACTCTTCACTGATGGCGTCTATTGGACATTCAGGAACACATACTCCGCAATCAATACATTCATCTGGGTTGATTACTAGCATTAATTCATGTTCATAGAAGCAGTCTACGGGACAAACTTCTACGCAGTCAGTATATTTACATTTTATGCATTCATCAGTAACAACGTAAGTCAATTTATTCTACCTTTAATAGTTTTTATATTTTATGTTATTGAGTAAGATTCTAGTACGCATTAGTAGTAATAGTAAGAAAAAACAGATAAAACTAGCAAACATTATCATTAACGGGATCAGCATTGAGCTATGAATTGATGGTCCGGACATTTTAAAAACGCTCGCTGGTTGATGTAAACTATACCATATATCTACAGAGAATTTTACAATTGGAATATTGATAAAGCCAATTATAGCTATTACAGAGGCGGGCTTTTCTGCTCTTAAAATGTTAGTTCCACTATTGGTTACCGATATATAGCTTAAATATAGTAAGAATAGTATCAGCATGGATGTAAGCCTTGCATCCCATACCCACCATGCTCCCCAGATTGGTTTGCCCCATAGTGAGCCTGTAACTAGAGTGATTAATGCGAAGGTAGCGCCGATTGGTGCTGCTGCTATTGAAAGTAAGTATGATATTCTAGTTTTCCATACTAGGCTAGAGAAGCTACAAACAGCCATAAAACTGTATATTCCAAGGCTCATCCATGCAGATGGAACATGAACATACATAACCCTAACCATTTCTCCTTGTTGATAATCTGCAGGAGATGAAAATAATGCAAAATAAAGCCCAGCGCATAGTGTAGTCGGAAATAAAATTGCCAAAATCGGGAGAAGTGGCTTTTCTATCTTTGCAAAAAACTGTGGTGTAAGAAGTTTAAACATTATCTAATTATAATAGTTGATAGGATATTTTGGTTATATTTTTCATTTCTATGTGTGCATCTACGAAAACTCGGATATTTATCTTCAAGCTCATAGGTGTCATCATCTATTGTAACAGCAATTTCTATATTTTCTTGTTCAAGCTTTGATCTGACATATCCAGGAAGGTCAAACATAAAATGATTTTTGTTTTTTGATTCAATAAAAAATTTTTTATATACCACGTCATCGTAAATGAAATCCTGGTAATATTTTTCATTAACTTCATATGATTTTTGCTGAATTGAAGGGCCTATTAGAGCCTTTATTTGCTTTGCTCCGCAACTCTTCATTTGATTGTATAAGTTAGAGATAATATTATTTTTAGCGCTCTTCCAACCGCAGTGGGCAGCTCCAATAACAGATCCATCAGCACTTGCTAGTAATACTGGTACGCAATCTGCTGTTAAAATACCTAGAGCAATATTTTTCTTTGTTGTTATTGAACCGTCCGCTTCTTCTTGATGTTTGTGGAGAGTATTGGCATTGAGAATTTTAGTTCCGTGAACTTGCTTTAAAATCACTAGCTCTTGAGCATTATATTCTTTCTGTATTACATCGATATTTTTTTGGACCTCTGCTAAAATTGCAGCATTTTCAGCCTTATATTTTGCATATTTTCCACTTGATGCTGTATAAGTTCGATCAAAGATTTTATAATAAACTTTGTCTTTAATGAATTCGATTTCCATAACTGCATTTAATAAGTTCTCTGAGTGAGTTTTACCATGAATAAGCTAGCAGATAATCAAGAAAAATACAATCTATTAGGGGAGATCACAAATGTGCTTAAAAATAATTTTGGCCTTACTCCTTGTATTGGGGTGGAGATAGAATTTTATTTGAGTAATATTAAAGATATTTCAGCATTGGAGAAAATAATTAAGCATACAATAAAAGCTGAAAAAGGCAGAAATCAGTATGAGATTGATTTGAAGCCGTCAAATGATCTTATTGGATATGCTAAATATATTGAATCAGTTAGGGATAAGGTTGCATTCGGGGCAAAAGAGCTTGGTGGAAATGCAGATTTTAGTTCTAAGCCCTATATCAATGATTATGGTAATAGTATGCACATACATCTGAATTTCTTAGAAGATGATGATATTGAAAAATTTGCTCAGATTTTATGTTACTATTTGTCAGAGAGTATACCTATATTTTTGCCTCTTGAAGGAGATAGAAAGCGTCTTGATGAAAAATTTATGGCGCCAACGCATATCTGCTACGGAGGTAATAACAGGACTGTAGCTATTAGAATACCTGATTCTATACCAAGGAGGTTAGAGCACAGACTTCCTGCTGCAAGCGCAGACCCAGCTTCTGTTATTTATGCTATTTTAGCATCAATTGTTAAAGGTTTGTCAGATCGGATTGATACAAAAATATATGCTAAAATATTTGGTAATGCTTTCGATAAACAATATGGTCTGCAAAGAATATTGCAGCATAAAACATAGATATATTATTCTTTTGGAAGTGCCTATAAATCACACTATATTTTTAACAATTGAATTGTATCTGGCTATTTATATAGCCTATATTATTTTCAAGTAGTAAACTAAAAGGCAAGAATTAATTTTTATTTGCATTAAATTATGTCTAATCTATTAAGCCTTATTCTCTTAGTTGCTCTTCCAATCGCTGCATTTCTTCTTTATAGGCGCATAAAGGGAGGTGGTAAAAAAGATGTTGGTTCAGGCGCTGATAATACTATGTCGCAAGAGGAGTATCAAGCAAAGAAATATCCTAAAGATGAAGAAATATCTCTAACATTAGAAGAAAAAATAGAATTATCTTGGCAATTCCTTACAAATATAACTGAGCAGATTTTAAATAAATTTTCTAAAGAAGATAGAAACGTAGTACATGACGCTGGTGAAAAAATGAATAGGCATGGTATGTCGTATCAGCATGATGTAAAGCAGGAGGCAAAAGTTACAATAGATGTAGTTAAGTCTAGAACTAAAGAGCAGAGTAAAGATAAAGGACGTTCTAGATAGCTTTATGTTATTGGTGGAATATTCAGTAAATATGTTTTACTAATATACTCAATATTAGTATGATGTTTTCATTATATATAACCTCAATAAAATTGTGAACAATAAGAAAACCATTGTTTGGTTTAGAAAAGATTTAAGACTTTCAGACAACCCGGCTCTTTTTGAGTCATCTCAGCAGGGTGAAATTCTGCCGATTTATATACTAGAAGAAGATGATGATAGTCGCTGGTGTCTTGGTGAAGCACAAAAATGGTGGTTATATAACAGTCTTAAAAATCTAGATTCTGATTTGAAACAAAATAATGCCAAGCTTATTTTGAGAAAAGGTAATCCGCTATCGATAATTTCGCAGCTAGTTAAAGATGTGAAGGCTGATGCTGTATTTTGGAATAGATGCTATGAGCCGAACTCTATTCAGAGAGATACTAGTATAAAAGAGTATTTAAAGGGTAGTGGAATTGAAGCAAAGAGTTTTGGTGCTAATTTGCTTTTTGAACCTTGGAAAGTTAAGAATAATTCAGGTAATTATTTTAAAGTTTTTACTCCATTTTGGAAGAGTTGTAATTTAAATCATAATCCAAGATCATTATACAGTGTTCCTGTTATTAAAACTTGTGATAATAACATTGAAACTGATGATGTAGATTCTTGGGAACTAATACCAACTGCTCCAAATTGGGCAAAAAAATTTAGTAAATTCTGGGTTCCTGGTGAGAATAATGCTCAGAATCTACTGTCAGAATTTGTAGATAGTAATATTGGAAAATATGCAACCAATCGAGATATTCCTGGTGTAAATGGTACATCTAGATTATCACCTTATCTACATTTCGGAGAAATTAGCCCACACCAAATATGGTATAAAATAAAGGATTACCACAATATGAATGTACTTGGTATTAGTGTGGATAAATACTTAGCGGAAATTGGTTGGCGTGAATTTTCATATCATCTACTCTACAATTATAAAGATCTTCCATCTCGAGAATTTAATCTAAAATTTCAAAATTTTCCTTGGAAGCTTGATAGTGAAAATTTAATCAGATGGCAAAAAGGTATGACGGGATATCCTATTATTGATGCTGGAATGCGAGAATTATGGTCTACTGGTTGGATGCATAATAGAGTGAGGATGATTGTAGCTTCATTTTTAACGAAGCATCTATTGATTTCGTGGCAAGAAGGTGCTAAATGGTTCTTGGATACATTACTTGATGCTGATTTAGCAAGCAATTCAGCTGGATGGCAGTGGGTTGCAGGTTGTGGGGCTGATGCTGCTCCGTATTTCAGAATTTTTAATCCTATAATGCAAGGTATGAAGTTTGATGCTTCTGGAGAATATATAAGAAAATGGATTCCGGAGTTAGGCTCCGTGTCGAATAAATATATTCATAAACCTTGGGAAGCAAGTAAAGAAGAGTTAAAATCTAGCTCTATAGAGCTTGGGATAACTTATCCCAAGCCCATTATAGATCATACATATGCTAGAAACCGCGCTTTAGAATTGTATTCTAAGTTAGCATGAGTTGTCTATAAGTTACAATGAAGCTTGTAGACCAACTATGAATGCATGAGTTCTTGCGCTTTTATCGCTATGAGTAGTGCCAGAAATTCCGTTTAAATCTCCGCTGATATTATTCAAAGGAGCATATCCTTGAATTCTAATGGCTTCACCAAATATTTTAACGTTAGGTCTTACCATAGATGATATACCGGCTACTATTTGTGATTGTAGTCTCCATGGAGCTCCTTTAGGGCCTGCTTTGAATTCACTATATTCAATTGATAGAGCAACATCTTTTTTACAAATAAGATTTTGGAAATTATATTTTCCTCCTACTGAGAATGAGCTTACTTTGCTTGCAGCAAATATATTAAGTGGTGGAGATGGATTATGTGTACCTGGCCATTTTTTGAGAGTTTGGGCAAATTCACCTTGTAAAGTTAAGTTATTTAATTTTAGGCGCGCATAAACGTCCCAGGCTGGATTATGCTTCTTTCCAGGGTTGAAGTGAGTTACTGGGAATTCTTGATTATAAGCGCTTCCTTTAATATATGATGCTCCAACCATTATATTTGATCTATTCATTATTTCATGACTGTAGCTTATATCAGCAGCAAAGTTATTTATTCTACTTGGAACATTTGTCCCTTTTACAGGTACATTTGCTGATCTAAATTGTGCACCACCTTGGATTGCAGTTACTGATGCATTAAATCCAGCCATATCAATACCAATAATGCCGCTATATGCAAGTGGTCCAAATGCATGCCATACGGTAGAGGCTGTAAAAGGACTAACTGTGTCCATCAATCCAAAAGGTACATCCTGCTTACCAAATGAAGCGTAGATTGGATATTCATTTTTATCGCCAAGTAAGATATAGGCTTTTCGAACTTGTACCTGATTTCTGCCAAGAGATGTATTATTTCCACCTCCAAAGCTTTGTTGAGGATTATATAGGAGTTCACTATAAAGAGCCATCCATGGAGTCAATGAACCTGAGGCTTGAACTTGTACACTATGTAATGCTATTTCAGATACTTCTTTGCCAATCTGATTTGTAGCTGTTGGGTGTCTCATTAGATAACCAAATTTCGATTCTCTATTGCTGGTTTGATAATCCGCAATAGCAATAACTGAAGCTCCAATATATAATGTTCCTTCGCTTAAATGCTCATCTTTGTTTTTAAATAAAAATTGCTGCTTTTTAGATATGTCAGTTGTTGGATCCATCATTTTATAACTGTAGACAGAATCCATTTCTACATAACTATGGTTTGCTTTATCTGCAAGTGCTGGAGAGATTAGTAAAGTAGAAATTATTGAGAGGGATAATATTCTTTTTATAATCATTTTAGCTAATTTATTTTTATTTATTAGGGCTTATATTAGAGCATAATAAGCCCTGGTTTTTAACCAAAAAATAAATTATTTACTATTATTAATTTAACCTGTTCTATTTATGTTTTTTATCAAAAATTCTAAGTATTATAAATGTAAGTATTCCAAAGAATGAGACATAAAATATTGGGAACAGAGTAAGATTAAAATTTTTCATGAAAAACAGGCATATAAAATTTGCTGTACCTGACATAAGCATAGAACCAGAAGTGTGGCCAAGACTAACTCCTCTATATCTTTCATTTACGTTAAATGCTTTTACAATTACTCCATGTGCTAGAGCATTAAAAGGAGCGACTGACGCTGCAAGTAGAACGCAAGCTACTAAAGTTAAATTAAATAGTTCTGAATATATAGAAAGTATAAGTAGACCACTAGAAATCAGAGTCATCAGAACGCTTGATTTGACCACTGCTTTTAATGAAAATTTATCTGCTAAAAATCCGGCAAGTGGCATTGTGAGACCGAATACTAATACAATTAATACCGAAAATGTGGTAATAATTGTGCTTGTTTTTGGTACTATTATTGGTAAATACTGCTTCATAAACACAATAGAAATTTGATAAGTAACGCCAAATCCTCCAGCTAGTAATATTACCAATACTAAGATCCTCCATTTCTCTTTTATAAAATCAAAAAAGCCATTAAATTTAAAGCCATCCTCTTGTGATTTTATGAAATCGGGTGTTTCTTCTAAATATCGTCTATAATATATTGTTAGTAGTGCTAAAGGCATTGATAATAAGAAAGGAATGCGCCAACCCCACTCTGGGAAGATTGAAGAATTAAAAAAGTTAGTTGATGCAATTCCAAGTATAAGGCCGCATACTCCAGTTGCTCTTGCAACTGCAGAGGCTGTATAATGATATTTATTTCCTAAATGTTCTATGACATATATAGCTGCTCCATCATACTCTCCAGCAACAAAGAAGCCCTGGAAAAAACGGCATAAGATAAGAATTTGAGTGCTGACAAAGCCAATAGAATTATAGTCAGGCAATAGTCCGATTGTAAGTGTTGGCACTGCGATTCCAATCATCGTAATTCTTAATGATATTTTTCTTCCATATAGATCTCCCATTCGACTAAAAAAGATTGAGCCTAAAGGTTTTGCTAAATATGAGAATGCATAAATTGCAAAAACATACATTAAGCTTTCTATTTTGCCAAATCCAGGGAAGAATTTTTCTGCAAGGATTCCTGCTGAAAATGCGTATAAGCTATAGTCATAATACTCGACTATAGTTCCCAAAAATGCACCTGTAACTTTTTTTCTATTTTTGCTCATTAGATCCCCTTCCCATATGTTCTTTTTTTATTATTTTTTGAATCTCTTTTACTGCTTGTTCAAAATTATCATTTACTACTACATAATCATAGTTGTCAGAGTAAGATATTACTTGTTCTGCAAGTTTTAATCTTTTTTCAATATCGTCATTACTATCTTGTCCTCTGGATTCTAATCTATCTCTCAAGGCTTCAATTGATGGTGGTACGATAAAAATACTTACCACTTGATCTGACAATTTTTGTTTAATTTGCTGAGCCCCCTGATGATCAATATCAAATAAGACATCATGTCCTTTTGCTAGCATTTCATTTACATATTTTTTTGGTGTCCCATAAAAGTTTCCATAAACTTCTGCGTATTCAAGAAATTCGTCAGAATTTTTTAATTTTTGGAACTCTGTAATTGATTTAAAAAAGTAATCTACTGCTTCTTTTTCATCGGGTCTTGGATTTCTGGTTGTAACAGAGATTGATAGTTTAATATTTTTATCATCGTCTAATATTTTTTTAGATATTGATGTTTTGCCTCCTCCCGATGGTGCTGAGAGAATAACTATCATTGCTTTACTTTGCACGCCCTTTACCATATCTTTAATATGAACTATTCCGGATTAGTATAATGACAAATGTAAAAAAGACAATAATTATTACCGGAGCCTCTAGCGGCCTTGGGGCTGAGCTTGCAATAAAATATTCAGCCAGTGGAAATAATCTTTTCTTGATAGCAAGATCAGAAGAAAGATTGAATAAAATTGCTGAAAAATGTCGTAGCAATGGAGCAAGTGTTCACAGTATAATTGCTGATGTAACTGATGCAGATGCTATGAACACTAATATTAATGAAATTGCAGATAAATATAAAATTGATATAGTTATAGCATGTGCAGGAGTTTCAGCTGGAACTCTAGATGGACCTGAAACTGCAAAGCAAACAAATAAAATTTTTGCAACAAACATAAATGGTGTATTAAATACAATACTTCCAGCAGTGCCGCATATGATTCGGATGCGAAGTGGTAATATAGTTATTGTAAGTTCTATGGCTGGATTTCTCGGTTTATCAAGTGCGCCATCATATTCAGCAAGTAAGGGTGCAGCAAGGATATTTGGCCAAGCTCTTCAAGGTTACCTCAAGAGTTATAATGTTCATGTATCAACCGTGATTCCCGGATATATCAAAACCCCGATGACTGAGGTAAATAGTTTTCCAATGCCTTTTATGACCTCGGCTGACAAGGCTGCAAGGAAAATTGTTCATGGAGTAGATAAAAATAAGAATGTGATTGCCTTTCCTCTAATAATGTTTTTCTCACTGAAGATATTTAGTTTGCTGCCGAGTGCTTTCATTTCATATATAAACTCGAAGCTACCTGGAAAGCCTGCTTTTGAGGATTCATAGATTTTATGGGTAGTGTTAAATGTTACAATTTTACAATAATATATTTGGGAGTTAATGTATCTTTATTAATCATTTTTTAAAAAGAACTATACAATAAAAAAATATAACTATATAAATTATGCAAAATTAATTAATTGATAGTGACTATGAAAAAAATTATATTGTCTGCAATTGCGAGTACATGTTTTTTAGCTTCTTCTGCGAATGCTGTTGAAAGTGATTTCTTTGTAAAGGCAAATATTGCATATTCAAAATTGAATAAAGTTAAAAGTATCAAGTCTAAGAATGATATAGCATTTGGAATTGGTGCTGGATATAATTATTTGGATAACGTAAGAATAGATTTAACCTTTGATCATTTTGTGAATCCAAAGTTTAAAAGCAAAGATAAAACTATCTCTGGTGATATTAACACTTTACTCTTAAATGGATTTGTAGATCTAGTTGATATTAGCGTTGCAAAAATATTTGCAGGTGTCGGTGCAGGTGTTGGACAGGCGCAAGCAAAAGTTTCTGGAGATAAAGATCCAAAAAATAATGGTAAAGCAAAACAAAGATATAGCCTAGCTTACGCTTTGTATCTTGGAACAGGTGTTGAATTTGCGCCTGGTATTACAGCTGAAGTAACTTATAGTTATAGATCGCTTGGTGAAACTAAGAAGCTAAACGGTTCTGATATTAAGTTCCAAGGACAGCATTTAAGTGCAGGTCTAAGATTCGATCTGTAGATTATTAATTTTAAGTAACATTGGAGTATTGCAAATCTTAAAGTCGGCGTTTTCTTGCGATTTTGGTTGTGATATTTTTACTATAGTTGACTTTTTCTGATATCATGTTAACGGAGATATGCTTGATGAAGCTCGATTTAGTATGCTACTATCCTAAATGTTAGCCGCAGTTGGATTTAAAAAATTTTAAAATCACCTGCAGTTTTTTAAATTATATTTATACAAATTTTTAGAGGAAATTATGAAAAAAGTATTATTAACAGCAGCAGCTGTATCAGTTTTAGCAACTTCTTCTGCTTATGCAATGGAAGATATGTTCTATGTAAAAGCAAATGTAGGTTGGTCAAAGCTTAATAAAGTTACTGCACCTGGTGCAAAACTTAAGTCGAAAAATGATGTGCATTTCGGTGTTGGTGCTGGTTACCACGTAATGGATAATGCAAGAGTTGATCTAACTTTTGATCACTTCGTTGATCCAGTTCACAAAAAAGGAACTGAAAAATTAAAAGGTGATATCAATACTTTACTTTTAAATGGTTACTTTGACGTATTTAATGTTGATGCAATGAAAGTATTCGTAGGTGCTGGTGCTGGTGTTGGTCTTGGTCAAGTTAAAGCAAAGTATTCAGATAGTGAAGATAAAGACTCTGGTACAGCTAAGCAAAAGAATACATTTGCATTTGCTGGTTATGTAGGTGCTGGTTATGAGTTTACTCAAGGTGTAACAGGCGAGCTGACATACAGCTATAGAGATATGGGTAAAACTAAGAAGTACAAAAGTAAAAATGGTTTCTCAGGATCTGCAGTTCATTACAGAGGTCACCACGTGACAGCTGGTGTAAGATTTGATATCTAATCCAAATTAGTCTTTACATTAAAAGATAAGTTTAAAGGAGGTCTTTATGGCCTCCTTTTTTATTTGTTTTTTTAGAAGGTAATAATCTTTTTCTGAAAAGTAAAATTTTAATGTACCTATAGTTATGTTATAGGCTGAGTGTTAAATTATTTCATTCATTGGCATATAAATTTGAAATCTGTGCTACATATTATATCTAACACTTGAAAGATTCTTTGTATTACTCAACAGTTCAAAAAATAAAATAGCTCTTGTCATCGCGAGCAAGTGCACAGCTATCCATTATTTCAATATATTATATTTATAGAGAATATGTAAGCTCATAGATTGACATATCATAACGTCCTATCAGCTATAGTGATGCTACTTATCCCTATTATTCATAGCTTTTATAACTATGCCACTAAGAGTCAGTAGGGCAATTAAATTTGGAATACACATTAATCCGTTAAATGTGTCGGCGAGTTCCCATATTAGATTTACCTTTACAAGAGTGCCAAAAAACACGCATAGAACTACTAATGCTCTAAATGGTTTTATTGCTCTAAGGCCAAATAAGTATTTTACATTTATTGCAGCAAAATAATACCAGCTAATAATTGTTGAAAGTGCAAAGAAAAATAATATTATGGCAATGAAATATTTGCTGTTATGACCAAAATTACTCATAAATGCTAATTGAGTTAACGCTATAGAATCAGTCCATTCTTGCTGTGGGAGTTGGATCATTTCAAGATAGAAGTTTGATGTTAAAATGACCAAAGCGGTTAATGTCAGAATTACAAATGTATCAAAAAATACGCTAAAAATAGCTACTTCTCCTTGCTTGCATGGATTACTAACTTTAGCTGCTGCATGTGCATGTGGTGTTGACCCCATACCAGCTTCATTAGAAAATAATCCTCGAGCTACCCCATAGCGCATTGCCTCACGGATTGTAATACCAGCAACTCCGCCGGCCGCAGATTCAAACCTAAAAGCAGATTCAAAAATTGATTTAAATGCAGGTAAAATATATTCATACCTGATTATGATTATGTATATGCAGCCAAAAATATATATTACGGCCATAATAGGCACAATTTTTTCAGTAAATGATGCGATTCTTCTAATACCACCTTGGATGACTAATCCAACTAGAATAGCAACGATAATTCCTATAACCCATGGAGTAGAATCAAATGCCACGCTAAATGCAAAACCAATGGAGTTTGCTTGAACCATATTACCAATGAATCCAAGCGCTAGTATGATGCAGATTGCAAAAAATATTGCTAATTTTTTATTTCCAAGTCCTTTATCAATATAATATGCTGGACCACCAACTGTTTCATCGCCTATCTTGGTTCTAAATTTTTGTGCAAGAATACTTTCAGCAAAGATTGTACTCATACCAAAAAATGCACTGAACCACATCCAAAAAATCGCGCCAGGGCCACCAGCTACAATTGCAGTTGCAGTTCCAGCTAAATTTCCAGTGCCTACTTGAGCAGCAATTGCTGTTGTTAATGCTTGGAATGAGCTAATACCATCAGGATCAGATTTATCCTTATGCATTGCACTATTAATAACATTGCTAATAATTTGTGGAAATAGCCTAAGCTGAATAGCTTTTAATTTTACAGTATAAAAAAGCCCTGTACCCAGCAGGAGAGTAAGCAATATATAATCCCAAAGATATTGATTTATGGTTACAATAACTTCCATATTTTAAGTTGTATAATTCTAAATAGTGATAGATTATAGCAGAAAATGCTCAGTAACTCTATAGTTTGTTTTATTTCTTTAAATTGCCCTTATATAGTGATAGCAAAGCTGTTTGATTGATGCCAACTTCTGCCATTCTGTATAGCCACAAATTAGAATCCACAGATATTTGTTGATATTCCGGTAATTTGCCATTTGCCTGGGCAACCATGACTCTTGAGTTTGCTTTTTTAAGATTATAATATTCGCCAAATGTGTCTTTAAATAGTTGAGATTCCAGATCAGATTTTTTGCTGGAAACAAAAGTATTCATGGCAACTACTCCATTTTCAGTAAGTATTTCTTTTACATTCTTCATAAACTCATGAGTTAAGAAGCCGTCTGGGATATAGTCAATACTAAATGCATCAATTAAGATTAGATCATACCTATTCTTTGGTGAGTTTTTAACGTATTTTACACCATCTTCAACAAAGATTTTATTCGTGAAATTAAACTCGTAATCGAAATATTTTTCAACGACTGTTGGTATAGCTGGATTAATTTCTACAGAATGAATTTTTGCATTAGGGGTAAGAATATTTAAGGCCTTTTGAACAGTTGCACCTCCAAGTCCTATAACTAGAATTTTTCTGGGATCTTCATTGATAAATAATGTACTTAAAAACATCTGAACATAATCAAATAATACAGCTTTTTTATTTGATAAAGACATACAGCTCTGAAGTATATGTGCTGGTGGTTCAAGGAAGGACATACATCTGAGACCTTTTGAATCATAAACCCAAATTGGTCCGTATTCATTCTCGCTATGATAAGAAATTTCAGGACTATTGCTTTGCCAATAAAGTGCTGAAAATCCTAATATTGTGGCTATTACTGCTGCAATGAAAAAATTTGTTCTCATAAGAAATATTTACGCTTTTTTTGAATGAATTCTATCAACAATTTCATCTCGAAAATGTCTGATTAATCCTTGTATTGGCCATGCTGCAGCATCACCAAGTGCACATATAGTATGCCCTTCAACTTGTTTGGTAACGTCTAATAGCTCATCAATCTCCTCAACTTGGGCCTCGCCTCGAACTAGTCGCATCATTACTCGCCACATCCATCCTGTTCCTTCCCTGCAAGGCGTACACTGACCGCATGATTCATGCATATAGAATTTACTCAGACGGGCAATTGCAAAAATAATATCAGTAGATTGATCCATAACAATTAATCCACCTGTACCAAGGCCAGATCCAGCGGCTCTTAGTGAGTCAAAATCCATAGTGACAGTTTCACATACGTCTTTTGGAATCATAGGAACTGATGAACCTCCAGGAATAATGGCTTTTAAATTGTCCCAGCCTCCACGTATCCCTCCAGCATGTTCTTCGATTAGCTCTTTCAATGGAATTCCCATTTCTTCTTCGACATTACACGGTTTGTTTACATGTCCTGAAATGCAGAATAATTTACTTCCTGTATTATTCTCTTTTCCAAGTGAGGCAAACCATTCGGCTCCGCGTCTTAAAATAGTTGGAACAACTGCTATTGATTCAACATTATTAATAGTAGTTGGGCAACCATATAGACCAGCTCCTGCAGGAAAAGGTGGTTTTAAGCGAGGTTGACCCTTTTTACCTTCTAAGCTTTCAAGCAAAGCAGTTTCTTCTCCGCAAATATATGCGCCGGCTCCTCTATGTAAATATATATCAATATCATAGCCTGAACCGCATGCATTTTTTCCAATCAGCTTTGCAGAATATGCTTCATCAATTGCTTTTTGCAATGCTAAGGCTTCGTTATAAAATTCACCACGTATATATATATAACAAGCATGCGCACCTATGCCAACACTAGCTAAAACGCAACCTTCAACTAGTTTATGTGGGTCAAATCTAATGATGTCTCTATCTTTACAAGTTCCTGGTTCAGATTCATCGGCATTAACTACTAAATATGAGGGTTTTGGATGATCTTTTGGCATGAATGACCATTTCATTCCAGTTGAAAATCCAGCGCCACCTCTGCCTCTTAAGCCAGAATTCTTTACTTGTTCAACAATCCAATCACGCCCCTTTTTAATAAGGTTTTTAGTATTATCCCAATCGCCTCGTTTTTGAGCAGCTTTTAAATCCGGAGATTCTTTACCGTAGAGGTTAGTAAAAATTTTGTCTTTATCCGCGATCATGATCACCTCCTTTTAAGAAGTATTCTGGGATTTTAACATCTACTACATTTTGGCGATGAGGAGTCGCATTAAAAACAATAAACCACTGTTCTTTCTCAATATAGAATTGTACTTCTCTTTTCTCAACTTTATCAAGAAAATGCTCCCACTTACAAGATTTTGAAAGATGTCCATCCGAAAGTTTAACTATTTCACCCATCATATGATTGCTCAGCATATTAAAGACATCTTTAACTTCAAGGATAGCTCCAGTATCTCTATTAAAAGTTAAAACATCAATACGCCAAGGTTTGTCATTTCTTTTTGTTATCCATCTAATACTAAAATGTTCCTTAGTACCAGATTCAGGAATATCAAACTCTACAGAAAAATGGTTTCTTCTACCTTGATTGCAAACGGCATATAGTTCAACAAAATCGTGAATTTCATCATTAATTTGAATAATCAATTCTTCGTCGCCATGAGATAATATAGGGTAAGGTACAGTTCCTTCACATGCACCTGAGCGAATTGTATGAGAAAAATCTAAGTTTTTTTCTTCAACCAAAAAGCCATTACTTACATATTTAGCAAAAGCATTTGTGGTCATCAGAGTCGAAATTAATATTGTATATATTATTTTTTTCACGCTTATTCCTTTAATTATATTATGCTTTCTTTGTCTTAAATTCTTTGATCAAATCACCCATCTTTTTGGAATCTAAATCTTTATAATAATCATCATTGATTTGAACAATTGGAGCATTTACACAAGCTCCTAGACATTCAACCTCAGAGATTGTAAACATGCCATCTTTTGATGTTTCACCACACTTCGCATCTGTCAATTTTTCGCATGTTTCCATTATTTCACCCGCCCCTCTAAGCCAGCAAGGAGTAGTTCCGCAAACCTGAATATGATATTTTCCAACAGGTTTTAGGTTATACATTGTATAAAATGATGCAACCTCATAAGCACGCATATAAGGCTCTGAAATATAATTTGCTACATATTCTATTGCAGGGACTGAAAGCCAACCTCCATTTTGTCTCTGAGCAATATCTAACAAAGGCAGCATAGCACTTTTTTGACGACCGTCTGGATATTTTGCAACTATCTCCTGTGCTTTTTTTAGATTTTCTTTATTGAAGGTAAATTGTTCTTTATCTGTACTCATCTATCAATCTCTCCAAATACGATATCTAAACTAGAAATAATTGAAACTACATCTGCCATTAAATGGCCTCTTGCCATAAAATCAAGACCTTGCAAATGTGCAAAACCTGGAGCTTTTATCCTGCATCTATATGGTTTATTTGAACCATCTGAATATAAATATACGCCAAATTCTCCTTTCGGAGCTTCTACTACCCCATAGGCTTCTCCAGCCGGTACATCATAACCTTCAGTATATAATTTAAAGTGATGAATCATTGCCTCCATTGATTCTTTCATCTCAGATCTTGTTGGAGGAGCTACTTTCGAATCTATTGATTTTACTGGGCCTTTTGGGATTTTTTTCAAACATTGGTCAATAATTTTGACTGATTGATACATTTCTTCAATTCGAACTAAATATCTATCATAACAATCTCCTTGCGTGCCAATTGGAACGTCAAAATCAAGTTCATCATATACGTCATAAGGATTACTTTTGCGCAAGTCCCATTCAATGCCAGATCCTCTGAGCATAGGTCCAGAGAACCCCCAATTCATTGCTTGTTTTTGACTGACAACACCAACACCAACCAGACGTTGTTTCCAGATTCTATTATTATTTAAAAGAGTTTCAACATCTGCAAGGTAACCTAAAAAACTACTATTAAACACTGCTATATCTTCAAGTAAACCATCAGGTAAATCTTGAGATACGCCGCCAGGTCTAAAGTAATTTGAATGCATACGTGAGCCAGAAACGCGTTCATAAAACTCCATGATTTTTTCACGTTCTTCGAAAAGCCATAATAGTGGCGTCGTAGCACCTAGATCAACGGCTTGAGTGCCAATATTCATCGTATGATTTAGTATTCTGGTCAATTCAGAGAATAAAACACGGATATATTGTGCGCGTTTTGGAACTTCGCAATTTAATAGTTTTTCAACAGAAAGCGCATATGCATGTTCCTGGCACATTGGTGAAACATAGTCTAAGCGATCAAAATATGGAACTGCTTGTGCATAAGTTTTATGTTCAATTAATTTTTCAGTTCCTCTGTGTAGCAAGCCAATATGAGGATCAGACTTATTTATTACCTCGCCATCCATTTCTAAAATAAGGCGTAATACACCGTGAGCAGCAGGATGCTGTGGACCAAAATTAATGGTCGTTGTTTTTATCTTAGAATCTTTTTTTGTTGCTTCTTCCATAATTTCTTTTAGCTTTATTTTGTTGCTTTCTCATCACCAGGAAGCTTATATTCACCAGGGCCTTGCCAAGGTGAAGAAAAGTCAAAATTTCTAAATTCTTGTTCAAGTAGCACAGGTTCATATACTACTTTTTCCAGTTTTTCATCATATTTCACCTGTAGATGTCCAGTCACTGGAAAATCCTTGCGCAGTGGATGGCCAACAAAACCATAATCTGTTAAAATTCTTCGCAGGTCAGGGCAACCATCAAAATTTATGCCAAACATGTCGAAAGCTTCTCTTTCATACCAATATGCAGCACTGAACAAATGCACAATTGATGGAGCTAAATGCTCTTCATCTAGTTCAATTTTAAATAATAATCTTTTATTTAGTTTTAGACTCAATAAACTGTAAACGACTTCAAATCTGCGCGAACGTGTTGGAAAATCAGCAGCAAACAAATCTGTTAAAATTGTAAAGCGTAAATCTTTGCTCTCTTTTACAAATTTCAATAGTGAAATTAGACTATCACTCGATGTTTTATAAGCAGCAAAACCATCAATTTGAAGTGGAACAATATTCAAATTATTATCTTTAGCAAATTCGTCAATAATATGTGAAAATTCCATGCTTTAACCTTTGAATTTGCTTGTTCTTTTAATTTTACGTTGTAGTTGCATAAGACCATATATTAATGCTTCTGCAGTGGGAGGGCATCCTGGAACGTATACATCAACTGGTACAACACGATCGCAACCTCTAACAACGGAGTATGAGTAATGATAATATCCACCACCATTAGCGCAGCTTCCCATTGATATAACATATTTTGGATCAGCCATTTGGTCATAAACTTTTCGCATTGCTGGAGCCATTTTATTGGTCAATGTTCCTGCAACAATCATAAGATCAGCCTGTCTTGGACTTGGGCGGAAAAGGAATCCAAACCTGTCCATATCATATCTACTAGCTGCTGCTTGCATCATTTCTACCGCACAGCAAGCAAGACCAAATGTCATAGGCCACAAAGAATTAGCTCTTGCCCAACCAATTAGATCATCAACTTTAGTTATGACGAATCCTCTATTTGACATTTCTTGTTTGAAGAGATCATCCTGATTTTGCAAAATATCTTTCATAAAAATTTTCCTTAATTATTCCCAGTCAAGAGCGCCTTTCTTCCATTCATAAATAAAACCAACAGTCAATACAAGTAAAAACACCATCATTGACCAGAAGCCAAATTGACCGATTGCACTTAAATTTATTGCCCAAGGAATTAAAAACGCTACTTCCAAATCAAAGATGATAAATAGAATAGCGACTAAATAAAAACGAATATCAAACTTTATTCTTGCATCATCAAAAGGTTCGAATCCACATTCATATCCGGATAATTTATCTTTCTGAGGTGTTTCTTTTGCTAAGATTTTAGGCAAAACCATAACAATTACTGATACTAATGTCGCAATCCCAAAAAAAATTGCGATTGGTAAGTATTCAGCAAGTATTGCAGTATTTTGCGGCATATTCGTTTTTTATTATTTTTTAGCGTTTATACTTTAATTAGCTACACTAAAACCCTGAATTTATCAACGCGAAAATAGTAAAGTTCTACTATTCCATAAAAATTAGTAACTTTTTAACAAAAATTCTTCTAAAAATATCATAAAACTTAGTTATAAAAATATTGTTAAATGCCTCATTTTGAGGTACAATACTCTACATATATTAACCTTATGAAATTTGCAGTATTATTGTGAGATTAGTTTTGACATTGTTAGTTGCATTTTTTGCTGTTTCTGCTTCTGCGAAACAGTCAGATAGGCATATTGCTTTGTACAAACCAGATGTTCGTGAAGCGAAAAAACATCGTACAAATGATCTGTTTAAGTCTTATCTTGAGCTTAGTTCCTTTCGTCATAAAACTTTGGCACAAAATGTTGCAAATGTAAATACACCTGGTTACAAAGCAAATGAAGTAGAAATGCCAGAAGATTTTGATGATTTAATTGGTAAAGGCAGAACTGCAAGAAAAATTTCTATGGCCAGAACATCTTCTAAGCATATAGGAGGAAGTAAAGATTCGAGTGGAAAGTTTGTTGCTCAAAAGCTTAAGGATCCTTATGAGGTAAAAAAGAACGGTAATAATGTTTCGATGGCGCAGCAAATTTCAAAAGTTTCTTCAAATAAAAAAGACTATGAAGTTGCAGTTAAAGGTTATGCTACGTTAAATTCATTGTATGGAACGGTGGTTGGTAAGTAAAATGAAAAGGTTATTTTGTATTATGGTTGCAGTTTTGATAGGAGGGAGTGTTCCTCTTTCTGCTTTTGCTGATAATCTAAAGAAAGCCTCTGCAATTGCAAGACATGGGGCACGTTTTCAGTCGGAAAGATTAAAGATTGCCGCTGAAAATATAGCTAATGAAGATTCAACTGGTGCAACACCGGGTGCGGATGCATATCGTAGAAAAGTTATTTTTGCTGAGAATAGATATGATAAAAAGCTTGGTACGAATGTAATTAAGACAAAGAAAGTTGATGTGGATAATTCTGAATTTATTATGAAGTTTGATCCATATCATCCTGCAGCGGATGCAGAAGGATATGTAAAATATCCAAATATAACTAGGGAAATAGAGCGTGCTGATGCTGCTGAAGCTCAGCGTGGATATGAAGCGAATTTAAGCATTATGGAAGTTACAGGTTCTCTAACGCAGAAGACAATCGAGGCAATAGGTAGGTAATTATGTCAGTAGATAGTGTTGGATTATTAGCTCAGCAAAGCTATACACAAATTCAGGATAGGCCGAAATTGGACGTTGCGGAAACGCCAATGTCAAGAGCTGTTTCTTTCCAAGATACAGTTGAAAGACAATTTAACAGCTTTGCTAATATGTCCCCTGACCAAATTTTGAGTCGTATTCAAGGTGCAAAACAAGCAGGTAGTGCAGGATTTGCTGGTGCTGCTTCGGTAGCAGCTGCAAGTAACGGATTATCTAGCGGAATAGTTGGTAATACAGTAAAGGCTATTAGAAGTTCTGTATCAAATCATGAACAAACTGCGAGAAAATCTCTTATTGGTGAAGCTTCTCTTATTGAATTACTGACAGCTACTACAGAAGCTAAAAACACTATGGAAGCAACTGTTAAAGTTCGTGATAAATTTCTTGAAGCATTCGATAAAGTTATGAATATGAGCATGTAGCTTATATTATTTATGGCTCTTAATTCATAATTAAATTTTAGTTTCTTAATTAGTTTAAAGCTAATTTTCTAGTTATTTTTTTGTCGGTGCTATAGGGTGAAAATAAGATATCTCTATAAACTATCATACAGTGTCTAAAGGCCAGTCTATTAGATCGTAAAAAATAAATAATTTTTCATGGCTTATCTTGCTTTGTTAGATTCTTAACCCGAACTGTGGATAAGCGATTTCATTTTATAAATTGTTCTAAAGATGGCTTATCAGTACGAAGCTGATAGTTTATTAGTCCAGCAAATAAGTGACAAAATGCATTTATTGGAGATCTATGTCTACTATGTATCAAGGTGTTTAACGACTTTATAGATGAGAAGATTGTTTCTATAAATGGACGTTTCATTAACATCATTTTATCATTTATATCCATTAGACAATTCTTCATATTTTTTCTGATTTTAGTGATTAAAGTTGTACCCTGTTCAAATAATTCAGTGAATAATTTTTTGGAGATATAACCTTTATCACCAATAAGTTTGCAAGAGATATCTTTTAGCATTTGCTTTACTGGAGACCTGTCATCTACATTCCCGCTAGTAACATGCATGCGTACAATTTCTCCGTGACTATTAAAAATAAAGTGCAACTTAAAGCCAAAGAACCAACCAGTTGAAGTCTTACCTTTTCCAGCTAAGTCTTTAAAAACTTTATGACGTTTCTCTCGCAGCCTATGGCATACAACCATTGGAGTAGAGTCGATAAACATGTATTCAGTTATCTTACCCTCAAGGGATTTTAACATGCATAATACAGCAGGAAAGGCTAGCTTTATCAATGATATAAAGCGATCATAATGGACTAAGTAATTGAATAAATTTCTGTTATTTCTCATAAGTTCTAAGTAAAAATATTTAAAGCAAGCCATACCAGATTGATGGAAAGCTATTAAGATTGTTATTATCTCCGATAAGCTCATACTGCTTGGTCTATTACGTTTTCTTAAACCGCTAGTAAGAAGAGACTTTTTGTACCAATTTTCAAATCCTTTATAAAAATCATCGACAAAGCAGAACAAAGTATCGTAGTCTATATTCATTGGGGTACTCTTTAGTTGTTTAAAAAAGCCAGAATACCCCAATACCAACTACTATGCAGCTTTTTTGTTATCCATAGTTCGGGTATTCTTAGCAATATCTACTTTTTTACTGATAATCAAATATCTTATCTAATCCTAAATAGACATTGGGTCCATTTATAAATATTTTTATCACTACTTAATCATTCTAACTAATGTATTATCCTTACGGATAAAGTGATGGTATAGGGCCGCGAGAATGTGTACTGAGATTAGAATTACAAATCCCCAAGCTGCATATCCATGAGTTGCATGGAAGAGTTTTGCAAGTTCCGGACTTTTTTCACTTGCGGCTGGTATTGTGAATATTTCAAATACAGAAATAGGATAGCCGCTGAAACGAGACATTAAAACACCGCTTATTGGCATTACTAACATGAAAATATACAGGAGCAAATGTCCAGCTTTTGCAGCTAGTTGTAATATTGGAGGAACTCCTTCTGCTGCTTGCACTGTAGCATTAGTAATACGCCATAGGATTCGAATCGCAACAAGGCATAGGACTATCACACCAAATGCTTTATGCATTCCATATAGTTCAAATTTTTCAGGAGCAGGATCCATAGAAGACATTATAAAACCGACAGCAATTAAGCCAATTATAAAAAGACCAATAACCCAATGTAATATTTTGGCAATTGAACCATATGAATTTTCAGTGTTTTTAAGCATATTTCTTTTTATTTTAATTATTTTTTTATAACCATTCCTTGTCCCGTAGGTAATTCTAGGATTTTGTGATTATGGTTTTTTAACCATTCAATTTCAGCAACTGTTTGTTTATCGTATCCCATCCAGCCAAAATCGTCAAAAACTATAATACCTCCTTTTGTAACCTTGTCAAAAAGATGTTCTAGTGCTGCAATTTCTGACCTAGAAGAATTCATATCAATGTGCAGAAATGATATTTTTCTGGGGCATTTAGTTTTAAAACTATCTGGAACTATTCCTTTAATTGGAATTACATTCTTATATTTTGAAAATTTTTGTACTACCTGTTCGTATATTCTAGGATTACTTTTGTATACTTTGTTTGATCGCTGCTCCGAATTATATTCATCAGGTATTCCTTCATATGTATCGTAAAGATACATTTTTTTCCGTACTTTAGAGAAATCTAGATATTCTGCAACAACTGACATAGAGAATCCAAGATACACTCCACACTCAACAAAATCACCAGGTATATTGACGCAGTGAGATGCTGCCCAGCATAAAGTATGCACTCTCCACTTTAGTGAGTCTTCTTGCTTGTTGCTAACATTTTCCTGAAAAGATTCGCTAAAGTCAGAATCCTGCATAAATGTTAGATTCCGATTAAAAGTTATCAAATTATCTGCTGCATATACTTTTTTAAAACAATGCTTAAATGCAGCTAGTGACTTATTGAAATTGTTTTTATTTTCCCCTGAGAAATTGCCGTAGAACATAAAAAATGCTTTTACTTGTGTTTCTAAAAGCTAATTAGAGTTCATTTTTCTTGAGTAGGCAATAGATTTAAGGCGATTACAAATTTTTTCAAAAATAGGACGTGGTAAAATTTCCTTACTTACAATTTCTAAGAAGTGATTTTGGATTTTGATAGAAAAGGATGGCTTACTAAATACTGGCCCATCTATTTCTTCTGCAATACACAAAAAATTTCCAATAATTTGACAATTATTATGTTCTTGCTTACTTATTATTTTCTTAGAGATTTTAATTAACTCTTGGCTAGGCTTAAAGTTTGAGCTATACGCAAGAACTAACGCTAGTTTTACCCTGTTTTTATGAGTAAATGGTATTTCTGAACCCAAAATAAATTCAGATATTGCCGTCGGATGCAATGTTTTATCAAATTTATGTTTTAGCTTGAGCAACATAATTGACAATTGTATAATTTCAGATATTTCTGCTTCATTTGAAATGAGAGTAGATATTATCGAAACATAACTATCAAAATCTGTTTTTTCATTATGGTAGTTACATGTATATTTTACTTTTTCAATTACTATGTCTTGTTCTTTGGGATAGTTGCTTATCGATTCAAGTCGAACTCCTTCTTTTAGGCCGTAAGTTGAGACAATAATATTTTTAGGCTTAAAAACAGAAATCATGGATTTAGCAACTAATATAGCGTTATTATTGATTTTGCGCTTGCCAATTTTATTTTTAGTACTTTCAGAAGATGATTTAATCTTGTCTAAATAATACATGAAGTCTTCAGTCGATATTTCTAGGTTATGCAAGTTCTTCATAGGGTAATTCATAAAATCAATATAGAGTCTACCAATGAATCTTAGCGCACCACCAATTAGATATAGATTATCGTAATTATATTCTCCATATTCATTTTTGATAATTTCTGTGATAGTTTGCTGATTACTTATATTTTTACTAGAAATTACCTTTGTACCAAGTTCAAGTGATTGAAGTTTACCAATTTCTGTATTTGAAACTTCGACTAATTCTAGGCTTCCACCACCAAGATCAGCTGCTATTCCATTACTATGTCTAATACCTGCAACCAAACCAAGGGCTGTAAGACGTGCTTCTTCTGCGCCGGAGATAACTTCAATATCAAAATTATACTTATTTTTTATAAATTTGATAAAGTCCTTAGCTTTTGGATGTTCTCTTAGAACAGCAGTGGCAACGCACTTAATATTTGTAACATCAAGCTGTTTAAAAATATGTAGTAAATATTGAATTGATAAGTATGTTTGATGTTTAATATCAAAATCTTCTTGAGTTAGAAGGCTTAAAATATCATTTTTAAATTTACTATTAAAAATTTCGGGTGCACCTATATTATCATTTTCATAGATTACAGCCCTAATGGCATTATAGCCAATATCCATTATTGCAGAGCGCATTTTTCTTTTTTTTAATTACTTTGCAGAATGAGATCTAAAGTCTATATTTATATTTGATGCTTTTTCTTTTATTAATTTACTATATTTTTAAGCATCAAACAGTTGAATTGTGACTTACTAATGCCTCTAACTGCCTATACCTTACGCCTGTTCTTCATCATTACTACTATCCTGTGCATCAGGATCAAATGGCGTTTGGGTTGGTACAAATGTAGGCGGTAACAGCCTACTTGTAAAGAACTTATCTTCGTAATACTTAATTTTTCTTTGAACGAATAGGTGGAAATGATTCGATTAGAACGATTTGATCATCCCTTGGAAGAGTGATAACTTCTTGTGGAAGAAGCAAAGCTCTTTGTACTTTTGAAACGTTTTGAGTTCTTGTCGAAACATTCAAATCAAAGAATAGAGGTTTGTTATAAGATGTCTGTTCTACTGTTTTATTACCACAAAGTTGAGAAATTAGATTAGCTGTTTCATAGTTGTTCGCTGCAAAAGTTTATTCTGAATGTGGAGTTTGATAAGAACGAGTTCATACCAGCTTCTTCATAAGTACCTTTTAGCTGCTGCGTATCCTGGATAATTAAGAACAATCTTACTCTATATCCCCTGAAATAAGCAATACCGGCTTTAAAAGCTTCCATTTTACCAAGAGTTGGAAACTCATCGAGCAAGAACATTACACCATAAGGCTCTTCTTTTTCGTCAGGCATTTTTCTGCTCAAAAATTCCGAAGCTTGCTGATAGAACACCTGCATCAATTTTTGTAAACGCTGAATATTATCAGGCGTTAATCCTACGAATACTGTTGTTCTTTTTTTCTTAAATTCCATAATGTTGAAATCTGAAGATGCGGTTACAGCATCAATTAGAGGATTTGCCCATAATTCAAGTGATGAGTTCATAGTTGAAACCACACCTGAGCGCTCCTTGTCTGCTTTTTGTAAGAATGCTGCTATATTCATATACGCAACTGGGTGTATTGCATCGCCGAGAGTATCAAGAACAACAGCAAGATTATATACAACATCATCGCTTCTCATTGTACGCACAACTTCACCAAATGATTTTGTTTTAGTATCATCGGCAATTAAGTATAGTACAACACCAAGAAATAAACTCCTTGCTTCGTTATTCCAGAAGTCTTTTTCAGGCATGATAAGATTTGATATTTTCTGTACATCATCAACCATTTGCCCCGGCTTAGAGCTTACCCAATCAATAGGATTATAGCAGTGTGTTACGCCATCTGGATTCGAAGGCTCCCAAACGTAAATTTCTTGTCCCTTTTTAGCGCGCCATCCACTAGTGAGCTGATGGTTTTCGAGCTTAATATCGTGCACAACAACTGAGTGATCCCAGAAGAGTAAGTTTGGTATTACAAACCCCACACCTTTACCAGAACCAGTTGGTGCAAAAAGTAGAGAGTGCTGAAATCCATCGGCAACAAAATAACCAACGGAATCTTTACCAAGAAGCATTCATGTTTTGAACGTAAATTTGCTCGTTCAATTTCTGATTGGTTTGCCCAAGATGCTGAGCCATATACATCTTCTTTAGGTTTGAAGAATTCTAGTGTTTTAATTCTATTAAAATTACGCACATAATATATTGTAACTATTGCTAGTGGCGTAATCAGGGCGAGTATAAGTTTTATTTTTAGATAATCGTATGCTTTAAAACTTAATTGTGACCAAGATGATAAAAGCCATGATGCCCATTTGTAAGCAATCGCAATAGCAGTTAAGTCAAGGCCAAGAGAATTATATTCATTCGTAACAAATGCAACAAAAACTCCACTTACCCACAATGTACAAAGTAGTACAAAAGGGTGTACTATCATATGGCCAAATATTGTTCTTGCTGTTTTAAGAATGCTACTAAATCCCATCTTCTTCGCCTCTTACTCCTTTAAAATATATTTCTGATACATATCTTCTGCCGCCGCCGCCTCTTTTAAGTTGAACTACAATGTCAACTACATTTAAAATATATTTTTTAATTTCTTCCGGTGGCATTCCAAGCCCAGCTTGCATTACCATCAATTTAGCTGTTCAAGCGCCATTGACGGAGCATCTGCGTGCAATGTTGAAATAGAACCAGGGTGACCAGTATTAATTGCTCTTAAAAAACTAAATGCTTCAGCGCCACGAAGCTCACCGACAATAATTCTATCTGGTCTAAGACGTAAGCACGCTTCAATCAGATCTTGAGTAGTAACCTTTGCTCTACCTTGGCCACCTTTTGATGCAAGCAAATGCACTCTATTGGGATGCTGCGGTAATAATACTTCTCTTGCATCTTCTACTGTTATTAATCGTTCATCTTGTGGTATCTCACCAAGTGCAGCGTTGGTAAAAGTTGTTTTACCTGTTGATGTACCACCGCTAATTATAATATTCTTTTTACATTGCACGGCATGGCGAATAAATTCTTTTATATTTCCTTTTTTTATGTAATTAACCCGAACTATGGATAACAAAAAAGCTGCATAGTAGTTGGTATTGGGGTATTCTGGCTTTTTTAAACAACTAAAGAGTACCCAATGAATATAGACTACGATACTTTGTTCTGCTTTGTCGATGATTTTTATAAAGGATTTGAAAATTGGTACAAAAAGTCTCTTCTTACTAGCGGTTTAAGAAAACGTAATAGACCAAGCAGTATGAGCTTATCGGAGATAATAACAATCTTAATAGCTTTCCATCAATCTGGTATGGCTTGCTTTAAATATTTTTACTTAGAACTTATGAGAAATAACAGAAATTTATTCAATTACTTAGTCCATTATGATCGCTTTATATCATTGATAAAGCTAGCCTTTCCTGCTGTATTATGCATGTTAAAATCCCTTGAGGGTAAGATAACTGAATACATGTTTATCGACTCTACTCCAATGGTTGTATGCCATAGGCTGCGAGAGAAACGTCATAAAGTTTTTAAAGACTTAGCTGGAAAAGGTAAGACTTCAACTGGTTGGTTCTTTGGCTTTAAGTTGCACTTTATTTTTAATAGTCACGGAGAAATTGTACGCATGCATGTTACTAGCGGGAATGTAGATGACAGGTCTCCAGTAAAGCAAATGCTAAAAGATATCTCTTGCAAACTTATTGGTGATAAAGGTTATATCTCCAAAAAATTATTCACTGAATTATTTGAACAGGGTACAACTTTAATCACTAAAATCAGAAAAAATATGAAGAATTGTCTAATGGATATAAATGATAAAATGATGTTAATGAAACGTCCATTTATAGAAACAATCTTCTCATCTATAAAGTCGTTAAACACCTTGATACATAGTAGACATAGATCTCCAATAAATGCATTTTGTCACTTATTTGCTGGACTAATAAACTATCAGCTTCGTACTGATAAGCCATCTTTAGAACAATTTATAAAATGAAATCGCTTATCCACAGTTCGGGTTAAAGATATCAAAGCAAATTAGAGTTTTGCTTAATATCATCTTATAAGTATTATCTTCGATATTCATAATTAAGAAAGAACAGATTGGCTCAGTGTTCCTTGCAATGACTAGTTTTGTTACGTGATTTATGTCAGGACGAGGAGGTTAGGAGACGCGGTTAATATATAAGTATTATCTTCGATGTTCATAATTAAGAAAGAACAAATTGTCACGCTGCCCTTTGCAATGAATAGTTCTGTTCTGTAATTATATATCATTGCGAGGATAAATGGTATGGTTTTAGAAATACAGGATTTATATGTTAGTTCTAATACTAAAATAGCAGCCTATACCTATAAGTATCCAATCAATAAGTTCCAAATATACTTATCTTATATTGAGTGCACGTGTTTCTTTGTAACTATTTCTTTAGTTTTCTGCTCGAGATCTTCAGGAATTTTTCGATTTAAAGTTGGTCTTGGTAGATCGTCATGTTTTATCACTTGAGATGCCTTTCTCTCTTGTTCTTGTTCAGTAGGGCATTTATGTGAAGCCATTTCTCTTTTTGCATCATGAAGCATAGCTTTAATCTGGTTTAACTCTTCTCTTAGTTCAAGATTTTGTGCATGCGTTCTAGGGTCAATACGATCACTTGCATCAGCTACAGAAGGGTATGATTGTTTTTTCTTTCTATTCCACCACCAAGATGACTTATTTTTTTCTTTCCTTTTTCGCTCAATATCAGCGTCAATCATTGCTTTATACATTTCAATATTTTCTTGAGAAGGATTACTGTCTTCGTATAGATCATCTCTTTCTTCTTCCATATCTTCATCAAGGTTATTAGTTAAGATATTTTTCTTTGCTTGAGAGATATATTTTTTATTATATAAAGGTGCTCTTTTTCCTCCTTGAAAGCCCTTAGTATCAAATAGTTTATTATTTGCCGATCTTTTTAGGTAGCCTTCTGGTCCTGTAACGCACGCGCTTAGTATGGAGGTAACTATTGTTAGTGTTATTGCTTTTTTTAGCATATCCTTAATTTAAAATAATTAATCGAAAAATTTATAAATTCATACTGTTATACTAATTATTGTCATACAATAGTTTGACTTGCAACCTAGAATATCAACTAAACTATTATAACTACTCAATTATTTTTAGAACTGTGTCAGCTAAATATTCAGTTCCATTAGTTTTTCTTTTTATTAGATTTTGTGACGCTTGTTTTATTAAGTGACGATTAGTAATTAATTCATGAAGTTTTTTAGCCAAATTTTCTGGATTCACGTCTTTCTGAGAGTAGCACCAGCTAGCATCATTATCTACAAGTGCCATCGCATTAAATGTTTGATGATCCTCCATTGCATGAGGAAGGGGGATAAAGATAGCTGGCAGTCCAATAGAGGTTAATTCTGCTATTGTACTAGCTCCTGAGCGGGCTATTACTAGATCAGCCTCGCTATAAATATCATTTATATTATGGAAAAAACTTTGTAATTTACATTCAATTCCCAATTTATTATATGTTTCTAGAATTTGTGGTTTATGCTCATCGGAAACTTGCTGAGTAATTTTAATTTGTATTTCGGGTTTTAGTTTTTTAAGAGATTCTATGGTTTGAGGAATAATCTTAGAAAATACAAGCGCTCCTTGACTTCCTCCAACAACAAATAGATTAAAAATTTTGGAATCAAATGACTTTTTTTCAGGTAGGTTTTTTATTGATTCTCTAATTATGTCGCCTGTATGAATGATTTTATCTTTATTTTCCGAAGATATATTACTAGTTTCCTTGTAAGAAAGTGCAATATATTTAGCATGTTTTGCAAAAATTCTATTACTCTTGCCTAAAAAGCAATTTTGCTCTTGAATTATGATTGGGACTTTTAAAAAACTTGCTGCAAGCATTGCTGGAAAGCTAGGATATCCTCCAAATCCAATTACTATTGATGGTTTTATTTTTAAAAATAAAATAATAGCTTTCATACACTCTATAATCAGCTGATATGCAGATTTTATCTTATTAAATAGACCTGACATTTTTATATGTAGGTTTGCAATATGAGGTATAATTGGCATCTCATTAGTGATATATTTTTTACATCTAAGGTCTGTAAAAAGATGTATATCATGTTCAGATTTTGCCAATTCTTCAGCTAATGCAATGGCTGGAAAAAAATGTCCACCAGTTCCGCCTGCAGCTAAAATAATAGTTTTTTTATTACTCATAAATACTTAAATATCAATATTATTTGCTTTATATTTAACAAGAGACGTTTGCCTTTTTGTTAGTCCAAGTAGCATCCCAATAGCAAGGCTAATTGCAATTGTTGATGATCCTCCATAGCTAACAAACGGAAGTGTCATTCCTTTTGTTGGCAGTAGGTTTAGTGTTACACCCATGTTAATAGTGGCCTGTAGTCCAAATTGAGTGATGATTCCAACTGCAGCCAGCTGTACAAACTTATCATCTTCACTGTTTAGCCTAATTAAAGTTTTTAAAACTATAAATGCAAATACAGCTATTAGCATTATGCAGATAATAGCACCAAATTCTTCTCCAGCTACTGCAAATATAAAATCAGTATGTGAATCAGGTAAGTGTTGTTTAATGGATCCTTCACCTGGTCCTTTTCCATATAAACCACCATGCTCAAACGCTAGTATAGATTTTGTTACTTGGTAATTTTCGTTAGCTGCAGGGTCTAAGAAATTATTAATTCTTGTTGCAACGTGAGGAAGTAGAAAATATGCAGATATAACGCCAAATAGCCCTACTATTCCTGAAACAAAAATCCAAATAGTTGGGAGGCCTCCAACAAATAACTGTACAGCAAATACTGCAGTAGTAAGGACTAACATCCCAAAATCAGGTTGAGTAATCAAAAGTGCTGCAACGATTAAATAAAGCACTGCGCATACTCGAAAGCTTGGAAAGTCTTCCTGATATCTAAGTGATAGTATCCATCCAGTCACAACTGCAAAGCAAGGTTTCATAAATTCTGATGGTTGGTATGAAAAGCCTGCAATTCTCATCCATCTGACTGCTCCTTTTACTTCATAACCATAAAATTTTACTAAAACTAACGAGAATATACTTACAACAAAACCAATAATACCAATTCTCTTAACCCACTTTTTCTCAACGGATGATAATGCAATAACTACAACTGAAGCAATAAACAAAAAGATCATTTGTCTTGAGGAAAAGTGATGCTCTGTTAGTCCTATTTTTTCAGCTACCGCAGAGCTTGTGGTGGTAACAAGCATCATACTAAAGCCAATAAGTATTGAAAGAGCGATCATAGTTTGCTGATCGACTCCTCTCCACCATCTCAAAAATATATTATTTTTATTGTAGTTCTTCATTGCATAAATCAATAAATTTGTTTCCTCGTTCCTCAAAGTTCTTAAATTGGTCAAAAGATGAGCAAGCTGGTGCTAAGACTATGTATGAATGCTCATTTGATTTTTTTGCATCAATATTAGCTTTAGAAAATGCTTCTTGCATTGTACTAAATACTTCAAAATCAACTTTGTCTTTAAGATACTTTGAGAATAATAAACCACTTTCTCCAAAGAGATATGCTTTTTTTACGTTTGATAGAGATTTTTCTAAAGGATCTAGACTTTGTTCTTTAAAAATACCACCTGCAAGCCAAAATATATTTTGCATAGAAGCAAGAGATCCAGCTGCTGAACTAGCATTAGTAGCTTTACTATCGTTGTAGTAAGTTATGTTATTCCTTGAACCTAAATTTTGCATTCTGTGTTTTAGACCCTGAAAGCTAGTTAACTGATCAATTATATCATTAGGCTTTAATCCGAGTGACCTACATACAGCATAAGCTGCTGTAATATTCTCTTTATTATGTTTGCCTGCAAGGTTCTTTAGTTCTGGTATTTTGTATGAATTAGCATCGTAAAAATCATCGTATAATATGCTACTTGAAACGCTAATAGTATTTTTCTTACTACTTGTACTTATAGCAATAATATTTTTTTCACCACTTTGAGTTAGAGTGTTATATATTTCTTTGGATGCTTCAGTATCAATTCCAACTATTTTTATTCCATCGCCGCGAAGTGCTCGCATTTTAGCTTTGCAGTATTCATCAAATGTACCATGCCTATCTAGATGATCCGGTGTGATATTAAGCAATACTGATATTGTAGGGTTAAAGAATGAAATTAAATCAAGCTGAAATGATGATAGTTCAAGAACATAACCAGTTTTGTTTTTTGGAAGTGACAGTGCTGGCAAACCAATGTTTCCACCAATCGGAAAATCATACCCACAATTATTAAGTATATGCCCTATAAGGGCAGTGGTTGTACTCTTACCGTTTGTACCCGTTACTGCAATAATTTTTGAGTGAGGGTTATGATGTAAAAATAGCTCAATATCAGAAGATATCAATATGTTATATTGTTTTGCTAATAAAAATATTTGATGATTTTTGGGTACTCCAGGGCTAATAAAGACTGTATCTATAGATTTCCATCTTTTGTCTTTTAGATCAAATAAAATTTCTTGGTTTTGAAAATTCGTTCTATTTTTTTCAGAATCATCCCAGCAGATTATTTCATTTGCATGGTGCTCGATATCAGAATATATGGATATGCCAGTAATTCCCAGTCCAAATATACCAATTTTTTTGTTCTTTAAGCTATGCATATTCTTATCTCTAAAGCATTTTTTAGTCGTCTTTATTTCCAGCTCGATCTGCAAGTGAACTTGAGATAAATTCCTCAAGATCTCCATCTAACACTCCACTAGAATTACTTGTCTCATAGTTTGTTCGTAGATCTTTTACCATTTGATAAGGCTGTAGCACATAAGATCTAATCTGATGTCCCCAGCCATTATCTATTTTTTTAGCATTTTCTATATTAGCTTCCTCGTTTTTTTTCTGTAGTTCTAGCTCGAATAGTCTTGCTTTTAGCATTTGCATCGCTTCTGCTTTATTTCTGTGCTGAGATCGATCATTTTGGCACTGTACAACGATATTTGTCGGAATATGTGTGATTCGGACAGCTGAATCTGTTGTGTTAACATGCTGGCCTCCAGCTCCAGACGCCCGGTATGTATCTATTCTAAGATCCTTATCCTCTATGACAATATCAATATTTTCATCAACTTCTGGGTATACCCAGCATGACGCAAAACTTGTCATCCTTTTGCCTGCAGCATTAAAAGGTGAAATGCGAACTAATCTATGAACGCCAGATTCAGTTTTGAGCCATCCATAAGGCATATCACCCTTGAACTTGATACAGCAGGATTTTATTCCGGCTTCTTCTCCAGCTATAATATTAACTATTTCTGTTTTAAAACCCATTCTTTCACCGAATCGTAGATACATACGCATCATCATAGAAGCCCAGTCATGGCTTTCTGTTCCTCCAGCACCGGCATTAATCTCCAAAAAGCAATTATTTGAATCAGCCTCACCAGAGAACAAGCATTGAGTTTCAAGTTTTTCAGAAGCGGATGAAATATTATTTAGATCTATTTCAATTTGCTTTAACATTTCTGAATCATTTTCTTCCTCAGCAATTTCGGCAAGTTCTATAGCTTCTACTAAGCCATCATTTACATAGCCAAAACTGGCAAGCTGCTTTTCTAGTATGCTTTTTTCTTTAAGCACAGTGCTTGCAGCTTGTTGATCATCCCAGAAATCTGGTTTAAGAGTAAGTTTTTCTAGTTCTTCAAAGCGTTTTTTTGTTGCTTGCGGGTCAAAGAGACCTCCTAATCAAGTTAAGCGATAACTCAATTTTGTTTTTTAAGTTTTCTAGTTCTGCGCGCATTTTTTCTACCTTATAACGATAAATTGCTATATACTGCTACTGGATTTAAATGAATTCATGGCAAAGCGCAATAAAAGCGAAGCTTAAAATTAAGATTAGCTGAGCGTACCTTGATTCAAAATAGATTCACTATACCCCTTATTTCAAGTAATTTGTAGCAATTTTTTATATTTAGAATGACAGACAAGAAATTTATCAGAAATTTTTCTATAGTAGCCCATATTGATCACGGAAAATCCACTCTAGCAGATCGTTTGATAGAGTATTGTGGAGGTTTGCAAAAACGTGAAATGAGTCAGCAGGTGCTTGATTCTATGGATATTGAGCGTGAGCGTGGTATCACAATTAAGGCTCAAACTGTAAGGCTTGAATATAAGGCAAAAGATGGCAATACCTATCAGCTTAATTTAATGGATACTCCAGGGCACGTTGATTTTTCCTATGAAGTTAGCAGGTCACTAGCTGCTTGCGAAGGTTCTTTATTAGTCGTTGATGCAAGTCAAGGTGTTGAAGCACAAACTCTTGCTAATGTTTATCAAGCAATTGAAAATAATCATGAAATAGTTCCTGTTTTGAACAAAATAGATCTTCCAGCTGCGGAGGCAGAAATGATTAAGCAACAGATTGAAGATGTAATAGGTATTGATTCAAGTGATGCGCTACTAGTTTCGGCAAAAACTGGGATCGGTATTGAAGATGTTTTAGAAGCGATAGTAAATAGATTGCCGGCTCCTAAGAATGAATATATAGAAAAAGAATATCCTGATGCATTAAAAGCTCTTCTTGTCGATAGTTGGTATGATCAATATTTAGGTGTTGTTATATTAGTTCGTGTTTTTCAGGGAAGTCTTAAAAAAGGCATGAAAGTAAAAATGCTATCTACTGATAAGGTATATCATATTGATAATGTCGGTTATTTTACTCCTAAAAAAGAGATGTGCGATTCTTTAGATGAAGGAATGGTAGGGTTTATTACAGCATCAATTAAGCAGGTATCTGATTGTAAGGTTGGTGATACAATTATAGAGGATAGTAAAAAGAAGATAGAAATGCTGCCAGGATTTAAGCCTAACTTACCAGTAGTATTTTGTGGTCTATATCCATCTGATGCATCAGAATTTGAGAATTTAAAAGACTCGCTTGAAAAGCTTCGCTTAAATGATGCAAGTTTGGAGTTTGAGACAGAAAGTTCAAGTGCTTTGGGTTTTGGTTTTAGATGCGGTTTCTTAGGGCTTTTGCATCTTGAGATAATTCAAGAAAGACTTGATCGTGAATTTAATCTAGATTTAATTACGACGGCTCCTAGTGTCATTTATAAGATTAATGTCAGAGGTGGAGAGCAGTTAGAAGTACATAACCCTGCAGATTTTCCAGAAGTTCAAACAATTGATTCAATGCTTGAACCTTGGATTAAGGCAACAATTATGGTACCAGAAGAATATTTAGGTTCTGTTCTTGCTCTTTGTACGGATAAACGTGGAACTCAAGTTGACATGAAATATGTTTCGGGTCGAATCATGCTTATCTACAGGCTTCCACTAAATGAAATAGTTTTTGATTTTTATGATCGTTTGAAAAGCTGTACCAAAGGATATGCAAGTTTTGATTGGGAAATGGATGGATATGAAGAAAGTAATTTAGTCAAACTCAGTATTTTAGTAAATTCTGAAGCTGTTGATGCACTTTCTACTATTGTACATAAATCACGAGCAGAGTTTCGAGGAAGAGAGCTTTGCAAGAGGTTAAAAGACTTAATACCTAGACAATTATTCCAGATTGCTGTTCAAGCTGCTATTGGTGGAAAAATTATTGCAAGAGAAAATGTAAAAGCAATGCGTAAGGATGTTCTTGCAAAATGTTATGGAGGTGATGTATCAAGAAAACGTAAGCTATTAGAAAAGCAAAAAGCTGGTAAAAAAAGAATGCGTAATGTTGGTAACGTGGAAATTCCACAATCGGCATTTATTGCTGCTCTTAAGGTTGGTGATGATTAAATTTGATAAAAAAACAGATAAAATAGCCTTTGTTGCACCAGCTTCTGGTTGTAGTAGTAAGTCGGGTAAGTTGAGTATTGAAAAGAGCAAAAAGAGATTATTAGATACAATAAAATTATACAATGATAACGGCTTTAATTGTATTTACGATGAGTCGATTTTTTTAAAAAGTAAACTAGGGTATTTTGCAGCTCCAAGAGAAAAAAGACTAGAGCAATTAAAGAATGCTATCCTAGATCCTGAAGTGAAAATTATAGCAGCATTTCGTGGTGGATATGGCTCAACAGAAATTGTTTTTGATTGTTTAGACATCGAGCCTACAACTCCTAAAACGCTAATTGGATTTAGTGATATAACGGCCCTACATTTTCTTTTTAATCAAAAATATAAATTACCCACTATCCATGGTGCTATGGGTATAGATCATGCACGTATGATTGAAGAGATAATAAATGTTCTTGATGGAAAAGAGATGAATTTTAATCTCAATGCTATAAACGATTTATCTAAATCTTGTGGCAGGATAGATGCAGAAATAGTTGGTGGGAATCTTTCTTTAATTTGTAATATGATTGGTACTAAGCTACATCCGCATTTGGAAGATAAGATTGTTTTTGTTGAAGACGTAAACGAAAAAGGCTATCACGTTCATAGATTTCTTATGCACATGAAAAATGCAGGGCTTTTTAATGGGGTTAGAGCTATGATATTTGCCGATTTTTCAAATTCTGATGAATATATTCAAGAAACAATACAAGAATTTTCGAACTCACATATAAAAGATATTCCGGCATTTACAACAGCTGGGATTGGTCATGGTAAAATTAATTATCCTGTGGCTATTGGTAGCTTAGGAACAATTGATAAAAAAATATTCAGAGTAGTTTCTCCGTTTAAAAAGGCATGATTATATGAAAATTAGAATTGGTACAAGAAAAAGCAAACTTGCTCTTATTCAAACAGAAATGGTTATTTCAGAATTGAAAAGAAACTTCTCTGAACTTGAATATGAAATAGTTCCTATCGTGACTACTGGGGATAAAATTACAAATAAAAATCTTTATGATATAGGTGGAAAAGCTTTATTCTTAAAAGAATTAGAGGAGCAATTGATAGATAAACAAATTGATCTTGCAGTACACTCGCTTAAAGATGTTCCAGGAGTAATTTCTGATAAACTTGAAATAGCAGCTGTGCTTGAGAGAGAAGACCCAAGAGATTGTTTTGTATCATTTAAATACAAATCTATTAGTGAACTACCAAAAAGAAGTGTCATTGGTAGTTCATCAGTTAGAAGAAAAGTATTAATAGCTAAGCAAAGGCCAGATCTTGAGCTAGTTCAATTTCGTGGAAATATAAATACAAGATTACAAAAATTAAAAAATAAAGAAGTGGATGCTACTATCCTTGCTTGCGCTGGCCTTATGCGCGCAGATTTATTTGATTTAGATTTTTGTTATCCACTAGAGTCAGAAGAAATGCTTCCAGCAGCCGGGCAGGGTATTATTGCTCTGCAGATAAGATCTGATGATAGAAACATACAAGAAATATGTGAAGTTATAAACCACAAGCCTACTTGGTATTTAGCTCAAGCAGAGAGATCGTATATGACATATTTAGATGCTAGCTGCCGTACTCCAATGTCTGCGTATGCTTATTATATCGGAGACGAAATCAAAGCGAATTATATGTTATCTGATATTGATGGGAAGAATATTAGATTTACAAGTAAAATTTGTACCGTCGATGATGTAAATCAAGTAGGAATTGATGCAGCGAAAGAATTGCAGTGATTTAATGCACATTTCAATTATGTTTGTATTATAAATTTACTTAATAAAATTCTATTGTAAATAATACTAACAAACTTTTATGTAAATTAAGCTATACAATAATAAACTATTGCTATAAATTAATAAATATAACCCGAACTGTGGATAAGCGATTTCATTTTATAAATTGTTCTAAAGATGGCTTATCAGTACGAAGCTGATAGTTTATTAGTCCAGCAAATAAGTGACAAAATGCATTTATTGGAGATCTATGTCTACTATGTATCAAGGTGTTTAACGACTTTATAGATGAGAAGATTGTTTCTATAAATGGACGTTTCATTAACATCATTTTATCATTTATATCCATTAGACAATTCTTCATATTTTTTCTGATTTTAGTGATTAAAGTTGTACCCTGTTCAAATAATTCAGTGAATAATTTTTTGGAGATATAACCTTTATCACCAATAAGTTTGCAAGAGATATCTTTTAGCATTTGCTTTACTGGAGACCTGTCATCTACATTCCCGCTAGTAACATGCATGCGTACAATTTCTCCGTGACTATTAAAAATAAAGTGCAACTTAAAGCCAAAGAACCAACCAGTTGAAGTCTTACCTTTTCCAGCTAAGTCTTTAAAAACTTTATGACGTTTCTCTCGCAGCCTATGGCATACAACCATTGGAGTAGAGTCGATAAACATGTATTCAGTTATCTTACCCTCAAGGGATTTTAACATGCATAATACAGCAGGAAAGGCTAGCTTTATCAATGATATAAAGCGATCATAATGGACTAAGTAATTGAATAAATTTCTGTTATTTCTCATAAGTTCTAAGTAAAAATATTTAAAGCAAGCCATACCAGATTGATGGAAAGCTATTAAGATTGTTATTATCTCCGATAAGCTCATACTGCTTGGTCTATTACGTTTTCTTAAACCGCTAGTAAGAAGAGACTTTTTGTACCAATTTTCAAATCCTTTATAAAAATCATCGACAAAGCAGAACAAAGTATCGTAGTCTATATTCATTGGGGTACTCTTTAGTTGTTTAAAAAAGCCAGAATACCCCAATACCAACTACTATGCAGCTTTTTTGTTATCCATAGTTCGGGTAAATATAAGTTGATCTATGTCTTGATTAAATTTCTCTCATCTTGAGATATTTCTAATTTTATATTCTGGGAAAGGTAGTTGAATATATTACAACTAGCGAGGATAAGGATATGAGAAGGAAGGTTTGGGGCTTTTAAAGAAAAAAGATGTATCAGATAAATTAGACTATGCTGTAAAATCAGCTTGGTATAAGTTTGCACCTGTTGATGGAATATTTAAGTTTGCTTCCGCATTTTGGAACCTAGATCCCAAAGTAAGTGATAGGTTTGAAATTAAAGATTCTAATACTGAATCTGATAAATATGCTGAATTGGCTGAAAAAAGAGTTAGTGACAGTAGGCACGCAGAAACATATTCAATAAAAAGATATTGGTTAAATTCTCATAGTGAAACGACGTATACAAAATTTCCGCTAAATTTTCAAATAAGAAACTATCATACGAGCTCTAAAAAATGGAAAAAAGAAGATGTTACAGTAGATAGTGAAGATGGCTTAGATATATCAAAGGAACCAGAGAAGCCTAAAGCTTTTAAATTTACTATTGGTAGCAGTGATTTTAGAGAGTTAAGATTTGGAGATGATTATGTAGATAAGACAGAATTTATTGCTGCTTTTGAAAATAGTGGTTATAAAGTATGTGTAAATACATTTCCAAGAAGATTCCAAAAATCTACTAATTTAAGCACTATAGAGCATTTTTATGATATTGAAGTAGATGAAGCAGGAGAACCTCTTCCATTTAAAGAAAGAAAAAACCCTGTTTTATTTACAGGTGGTGAATCATTAGGAATTGACGGTACCTCTAGGCTCCTTGACCCTCTAAAAGTATCTGCATATCCAGATATAATGCGTTTGCAAGGAACTATACCTGTTATCAGTGCTGATTTTCAAGGAGTATCTGGTAATTCCTATGAAAAATCTTTAACTAAAATAAAGCAAGTTATACATAGCGCAGCTGCTAAACACACATATTTAGCTTCTAGTGACAGAGTTAATTGGGATAGTTTAAAATATAAGTTTAAATTTCAAAGATTCATTAAATTCCTTGAAAGCGGAGATATTTTAGAAGATGAATTGCCTAATATTATGAGTGACTTATGCGAATTCCTTCACGCTCACTTTGGCATTAAACCGATAGTCTTAATAGATGAGTATGATACAGGTGTAAATAAAACATATAGAAATCTTAATGTAAATCTTAGTGAAGCAGATAAAATTATAGAATTACATAGAGAAATACTGGGGACTCTTCTTAAAGGTAATATTTATTTAGATAAGGCATTAGTAACAGGAATTTTAAGAATAGCTAAAGCTAATATTTTTTCAGGACTTAATAATCCTGGAGAATTTAGTATAAGTGATAAAAAATTTGCAGGTCTTTATGGTTTTACTCAAGAAGATGTGGATGAGTTAATGGTAAGGTTTGATGTTCCTACAGAATTAGCTGATGGCTTAAAAGATTGGTATAATGGTTATGATGTTCTCGGACAACTAATATATAATCCGTGGTCAGTAATAAAAGCTTTAGAGACTTTTGACACTTATCGTCAGGTTGTCGATATTTCTCAAATACGTGCATTAGTCTTACAAAATTACTGGCAAGAATCAGGCAATCTTGGTTTTGTATCTCCACTATTCAAACATCAAAATGTTGAAGGCGCCTTTAGGAAATTATCCGAAGGAGGTAAGATAGAATTTGACTTAAATAAGCAGATTTCAGTCAGTAATTTTATTATGCTTCGTGAAATGCTAGGTCATTCATCAAGTTATGAAATTACTCCTTATGGTCAAGATATATTATTTTCATATTTATTTGCATCTGGATATTTAACGCCAAGTGGAAAAGAAGGATATTATAGAGCACCGAATAAAGAGGCAAGAGACGAATTTACAAAGAGATTATTAACTCATTATAAAGCTACATACAAAATAGATACTGCTTTCTTTAGAAAATTAACGGATCAGATACAATTAGTCTTTGATGCAGAAAAAGAGGGTGAGTATGTAATAGCAGTTGGAGGTATTAGAAAAACTTTAAGTAGACTTCTAGAAAAACTACCAGGTTTTGTTAAATTGGATAGAGATAAAATAGAGCCAGTAGATTCAGAAGATGTCTTACATGCTAATGAAAGCTTAGTACAAGGGATAGTATCTCATGCAGCTATGCAAGTTCTCTCGGCAACACAGTTTGGTACAGAAGTCTATGTGGGTAATGGTAGAACAGATTGCTTAATTATCAATGATAAAAGCAAGAAAGCGATAATAATTGAACTTAAATATGAAGGAGATTCAAGTGAAGCTGTTGCGCAGATTGATAAAAGAGGTTACGCAAAACCAATTCCAGAAGGTTATGATATCATAAATATTGGTTTAAATGTGAATTATGATAAAACTGTCAGTGTTAAGCATAAGCTATATAGCGGAGGTACCCCTGAAATAATGGATCTAATGGTGGGTGCAATCGATACAGGCGAAGTAGAAGAGGTGATGCTTAGTGGTGATAATGATTCAAGTGGTGATAGTACGCAATAGAATAGAATATTTTATCCCAGTGCACATATATAACTCAAAAGCTTTATTTATAGTTGTCGTATCTTTTATAACAATATAATCAGGAACTTCTTCTGCATTACACCTGCAATTATAATCTTCGCCAGGTAACTTGCCTGGTGGGTTATCTTTTCTGTAGATCTTTCCTTCCTTTTTAGCATGTTCTGCTCTAACGTTGTTATCCATTTTTGTCCGCCATATGAAGTAATCTGAATTGATTCCAGTGATGGGATAATCATTATTTAATGGAACTATTGTTTTGTTAAGCTCAGCTGTTGTTAATTTTGCAGAATCTAGTGATTCGTGAGGTTTTGTATAAGTAGGGGAGTTGTATGAAGCTAGAAGCGCTCCTTCAGCATCGCGTCTATTTTGAATTCCATTATTTTTATCAGGATTTGATCTTTTTTCTACTTCGTGGACAGCTAGTTTGAGATATCGTACATCGCCAGTTTCTACGTAATTTTTGATGTGTTTGTAAAAACTTGTACGTCCATCAGCAAGAGCTGGGAGATTAAAATATAAGCTTATAATTGTTATTTGCTCATTTACTCTTAAATTATTCCAGCTGGATTTATATATGTTACGCAATCTATAAAAACGTTCTTCGATACAATCTCTAAATATTATAGCAACTTGCTCATCTGTAAGATTCGCTTTTCCACTATAAATCAATTGCATTAAACCAGGCTCTCCTAGTATTCGATCAAATCTATCAAGTATTCCATCGATTTCAAGATTAGCTACAATCCCTACTGTAACAATTGGCCATTTGCCAGTCTTCTCTTTGTACTTGCGCCTTTCTTCTTTTTGTTTTTCCTCGCTGAAAGTATTAAACTGTCGTACTGATATGTATTCTGCTCTATTGGTTGGTTTTTCTATACCATCTAAATAAGCGTCCTTTCTATAACCTTCTAACATGCCAATAAAATATTTCAAACGATCAAAATATATTTCATTATCAAGCTCTGAGTCTTCAGTAACTATTAGATTATGAGTTGTATCTCTTATTATTTCGGCCATTTGTTCTTTTAGTGGTTTTGCCATAGTTTGAACCTTTTCTATTTTTATAGAAGATGTTAGCAAATATTTTTTCTTCACTAAGTTTTCATTAAATCACAGGTTGAATTTTTGATGGTATAATTATATTTTGCTTAGTATTAACCAATACCATGAAGTTTTTTATGCGATTTATTCTTTCCTTGTTTTTGTTGTTTGTTTTTAGCTTATCAATGCCTGCGATGGCAGATAATGAAGATAAAATCAAAAAATTAGAAGAGCAGCTAGGCTCAGTAGAGCCTGGTTCAAATTGGCAGTTAACAATAGATAATAACAATAAAATTAAAAAACTAGAAGCGGAGCTACAGCTAGTTTTGCCGAGTTTAGATTGTCAGTTAATAATCAAGACTTCGGATAAATTATTAGATATCCAGCCAGACCATCCTGTTGCTAACTTAGAGAAGGGTAAGTCACTTATAGAATTAGGGAAGTATCATGAAGCGCGAGAGGCATTGAAAAAGGTTTATCATTTCTTTGATGTGGGTATTAGATATAGGTATGAGCATGAATTCGATGCCATTATACGTGCACAAGGTTTGTATTATGAGGGCAAATGCTTAGAGCACTTAGGTGATTTGGAATTTGCAAAAATATATTATAGTTCAGCAATAACAGATGGTTATGACAATCCAGAGGTTCAGGCGGATTTAGAGCGCGTTACCAAGAAATATAATGAGCAAATCCCGAAAGATCCATATTCAGTGAACATTAGGGAGTTAGAAAAAACTTGACTATGCTGCTCTTAATAGGTCCGAGTCGAAAAAGACAGTATCAGCAGCAGATGAATTACTTGCACTTGAGCCCCAGCATCCTATGGCGCATTTAGAAAAGGCTTGGGCTTTGATGCGTAGTAAGAATGGTTACGAAGAAGCTATAAAGTCATTTAATAAAGCAATAAAATATCACCATCAGGAAAAAAGATTCAAGGAAATGATAATTAGAGAGTCATTTTATCATAGAGGTCAGTGCCTTAGAGCTCTAGGTAGGCTAGAAGAGGCTCTGGAATCTTTTGATTTAGCGATAATGCATGGCTTAGATCATCGATATATTTATTTCCAACGGGATGAAGTGATAATGGAGCTTGGTCTAGAGATTGATTGAAAAGCGTGTCTATTACTCAGAATCTACTATGCACATAAAGTGTTTTTATATGCTAAAAATGCATTTGCGGTGTAGAACATATGTAGAACTTTTTAATTTCGCGTCTTGCTTGAAGAAATATGTCAGAACCTCCAATCCCTTGATTCATCAGGTTTATAAATGGTGGGCGGTAGAAGATTCGAACTTCCGACCTCTACGATGTCAACGTAGCGCTCTAACCAACTGAGCTAACCGCCCTTAATTTGGAATATTTTGCTTAGCTTGTCCTGCGCAGACAAATCTTTTAATTCCGATCATTGAGTACACGTATTTTTACAAGTAATTTTCCTGAAATTCAAGGAATTCTTTTGCTAATCTTATGAAAATATCATAGAAAGTAATAAAAATTGAAGTTAGTTGAGGACATTGATGAGTTTAGAAGAAAAGGCTAATAATAAAAATTTGGATTTTAAAATCGCTCTTGATGGTCCTTCTGCTTCTGGTAAAGGACTGATTGGAAATATGCTTGCAGAAGAGTTTGGTCTTAAATATGTTCAATCTAGCATTGTTTATCGTGGCTTAGCATATGTGTGCATGGAAGATCTTATAGATCCAGATAATAATAAAGCTATAATACGTGCTGCAGAAAATGAGGATATTATATCACGAGTAAAAGGAGTAGATTTAAATGTCGAGTTAATTGGCGACTTTGCTTCAAAAATATCCACTATAAATAGCGTTAGAACTAGTTTAACAAAATACCTCTCTAACTTGATGAACGATACTCCAAGAATAATTATGGAAGGGCGAGATATTGGAACTGTTGTTGCTCCAGATGCTGATGTGAAAATTTTTATTTCAGCTGATGTTGAAGTAAGGGCTATGCGCCGATATAAACAGTTGCAATTAGAGGGAAAGGATTGTATACTCGGCGACGTTTTGGATTTACTAAAAAAAAGGGATGCAAGGGACAGTAATAGAAGTGCTGCTCCTCTTAAGGCCGCAGATGATGCGCTTGTTATTGATACAAGTAAGTTAGAACCCTCTGAAGTAATTTTAAAAATAAAAGAATTTATATACAGATAAACCAGCTAAATCTTCAGTATTTAGTGTTAATGCCAACGGTTTATTTGATTGTTAACTTTAGACTTAACTAAATTTGGCGTTATTTAGTTTTTATATATTTATTATGACCATAAAAAAAAGATTTATTCCCCAATTAGCAGATGTAACACCAGCAACAGATGATTTTGCTAAAATGCTTGAGAAGGTTGATACTTCTCATGTAAAAGAAGGCTCGGTTGTTAAAGGACAGGTTGTTGAAACAGGTTCTGAAGTAATTGTTGTTGATGTTGGGCTTAAAAATGAAGGTAGAATTCCAGTAAGCGAATTTCAACTTGTAAAAGATCAAGAATTACCAAAAGTAGGTGATATCGTTGATGTGTTTGTTGAAAAAGTTGAAGGTAGAAGAGGAACAGTTCTGAGTCATGAAAAAGCGATTCGTGAGGAGTCATGGGTTAAGCTTGAAGGACTATTCGAAAAAGGTGAAAATATTACTGGTACTATCTTTGGGAGAGTTAAAGGTGGATTTACGGTTGATATTGATGGTGTTGTTGCATTCCTACCTGGAAGTCAAGCAGACGTTAGACCTATTAAGGATCCTACAACTATTATGGATATTCCACAGCCTTTCCAAATCCTAAAAATGGATAGAAAACTTGGCAATATTGTTGTTTCTAGAAAAGCAATTCTTGAAGAAGCACGCTCAGAAGCAAGAGACGAAATGCTGTCACAAATCAAAGAAGGTGATGTTATTGACGGTATTGTTAAAAATATTACTGATTATGGTGCGTTTGTTGATCTTGGCAGTGTTGACGGCTTACTTCACGTTACAGATATTTCTTGGAGCAGAATCAATCACCCTTCAGAGGTGCTAACTTTTGGCCAAGAAATTAAAGTTATGGTAATTAAATATAATGAAGATACGAAGAGAATTTCTCTTGGTATGAAGCAGCTTGATGCAAACCCATGGGAGAACATTACTGAAGAATTCCCAGTTGGTAAAGTTATGTCAGGTAAGGTTACTAATATTGCTGATTATGGTGTATTTATTGAGCTTAAAGATGGTATTGAAGGTCTTGTTCACTCTTCAGAGATTTGTTGGGGTAAAACTAACCAAAATCCTAAGAAGCTTCTAAATATTGGTCAAGAAGTTGATTTTGTTATCCTTGATGTAGATACAGAAAGACACAGAATTTCATTGAGTATCAAAAAATGCCAAGATAATCCGTTGGTTAAATTTGCTGAACAAAATCCTGTTGGTAGCGTTATTAAGGCGCCAATTAGAAATATTACGGATTTCGGTATGTTTGTAGCTATTGATACAAATACTGATGGTATGATCCATGAGTCAGACATTAGCTGGGAAAGTTCTGGTGCTGAACTATTGAAAAATTTCAATAAAGGTGATGAAGTTGAGTGTAAGGTTCTAAACATTGATATTGAAAAAGATAGAGTAGCTCTAGGTATTAAGCAGTTAACTGAAGATCCATATGAAGGTTCAGTTGATCAATTCAAGAAAAACATGGTTGTCACATGTGTTGTAGTTAGCACAAATAGCGATGGTGTTGAAGTTAATATTGATGATAAGGCATCAGGGTTTATTAAGAAAATCGATCTTTCATCAGAAAGATCAGAGCAGAAAACTGACAGATTTGCAGAAGGCGACAGAGTAGATGCAAAAATTATTTCTATTGATAAATCGAATCGTAGACTTGCTCTTTCTGTTAAAGCGCTTGAAATTGATGTTAGAGAAAAAGCGATTAAAGAATATGGTTCTACAGACAGCGGTGCAAGTCTTGGTGATATTCTTGGTGCAGTTCTTGAAGAAAACGAAGCTAAGAAATAATTTTCTTTAAAGATCTAGAATCGTTATATAAGAGTAAGAAACGTGGTTATCTATTCAGCTGTGCAAGAAAATATAATTTTGTCTGCTGTTTAGTTTGCCACGTTTTGCAACATAGGTAACGAGTATATTTTTAAGTATTATTTCATTATTATTTTGGAGTATAGAATATATTAATTTATGGATAGTATTGTAATGCAGGGCGGCAAGCCTATCATTGGTGACATATACATTAGCGGTTCAAAGAATGCCTCTTTACCGTTAATGACAGTTTCTCTATTAACTGATGAAGATTTGATACTCACAAATGTACCAAAACTATCTGATATTTCAACAATGAAGCAATTACTATCTAACCATGGTACAGAAATTGGAATATTAGATAATCAAGATTCTTTCAAGCTAACTTTATCATCAAAAAACATAACGAATTTTGTAGCTCCATATGATATAGTCAGGAAAATGCGAGCTTCTATTTGGGTTCTTGGTCCATTATTGGCTAGATTTGGTAAAGCGAAAGTCTCTTTGCCTGGTGGATGTGCTATCGGGGCAAGGCAAGTGGACTTACACCTGGCTGTAATGGAAGCTCTAGGAGCAACAATTGCCATTGAAAACGGATATATCATAGCCGAATCTAATGGCAGATTAAAAGGGTGTAATTTTAAATTTTCAAAACAGTCTGTTGGTGCGACTATTAATGCTATTTTAGCCTCCGTGCTTGCAGATGGAGAATCAAACTTTAGAAATTGTGCTATGGAGCCAGAGATATCGGATTTGTGCCATTGTTTAAATTCTATGGGCGCAGAGATATTCGGTGTTGGAACACCTAATCTAAAAATAGTAGGAAAAGAGAAATTATCTGGTTGTGAGTATGGCGTTTTACCAGATAGAATTGAGGCTGGAACGTATATGATTGCAGCAGCAGCTACTAGAGGTAATATTTTACTAAAAGGTATTAAATTAAGTATTTTAGAAAACCTAGTTTTTTGTATGAGAAAATCAGGGGTTTATGTAGAAGAAGAGGAGGGTGGAATCAGAATAAAACATTCTGGAGACATAAAGCCTGTTAATATTTCTACTGAACCTTATCCTGGTTTTTCAACTGATCTACAAGCGCAATTTATGACTTTAATGATATTGGCTAATGGAAAATCAGAAGTGCAGGAAAATATATTTGAAAATAGATTCATGCATGTTCCTGAATTATGTAGGATGGGAGCCAATATAACAATTGATGGAAATAAAGCTCTTGTAGATGGAGTACCGGAGTTAAAAGGTGCAGAGGTAATGGCTAGTGATCTTAGAGCCTCTGTATCATTAGTGATTGCTGGACTTGTAGCTAATGGCGAGACAAAAATAAGAAGAATATATCACCTAGATAGAGGGTATCAATCATTGGAACAGAAGTTAGCTAATTGTGGTGCTGATATTTCAAGAATAACAGGTGATACAGTATAAGGGAAGTGAAGTGATTAAAGAAGCAATTATCATTGATGGAAAGAAAATAGCTGATAAGATTCTTGCTGATTTAAAGGCAAAAATTGATAAGGATAGGATTGATGGTGCCACTCCTGCTAAATTAGCAATTATATTAGTAGGAAATGATACAGCTAGTAGTATCTACGTTCAGAACAAGATAAAAGCTGCGGCAAAAGTTGGAATTGAAACAACATTACAAAAATTTGATGATGATATTACTGAAAACGAACTTTTGAAGAGGATAGAGCGTTTAAATCAAGATGAAGAAGTTTCAGGAATTATAGTACAGCTTCCATTGCCTAAGAATATAAGCAAAGCAAAGGTAGTAAAATCAATTGACCCTTCTAAGGATGTTGATGGATTTCATCCGATGAATGTGGGATCGCTATATTCTCCTTATGAGCATGGTTTTGTTCCGTGCACTGCAAGAGGTTGCTTAGAACTAATAAAATCGTGCTATCCAGTTTTAGCAGGGAAAAATATTGTAGTTATTGGTAGGTCAAATATAGTGGGTCGACCACTTGCTGCTTTGTTGTTAAAAGAAGATTGTAGTGTTACTATTTGTCACTCAAAAACAATTAATTTGCAAGCAATTACAAAACAAGCAGATATAGTTATATCTGCAGTTGGAAATCCTGGTTTTCTTACAGTCGATTATTTTAATGAAGATGCTATAGTAATAGATGTAGGTATCAGCAGGGTTGAATCAGAGGATAAATGTGAGTTAATGGGTGATGTTGATTTTGAGAATGTAAAAAAGAATGTGAAATATATAACACCTGTGCCTGGAGGTGTAGGGCCCATGACGGTAGCATATTTGCTTGTAAACACATATGCTGCTAAGGTTAATTTGAATGATATAAAAAGATAGAAAAATGGATAAACAGCTTGTAGACGAATTAAAAAAAGTAATCAAAGAAGCAGGAAGGATGGCTTTAGATTATAGAGAGGCTGGTCTGCAAGTTGAAAGAAAGGAAGACGATTCTCCTGTTACTAATGCTGACAAAGAGATTAGTTCTTTTATTTTTGATCATTTGCTAAAACTTACTCCGGATATACCAGTGATATGTGAAGAAAGAGAGCCAGTAATTCTTGATAAGTCAGAAACTTTTTGGTTAATTGATCCAATTGATGGAACAAGAAGCTACATTAGTAATAAAGATAGTTTTACTGTCAATATGGCAGTAATTGAAAATTCCAGAGCTTTATATGGTTTCATATATCAACCTACAATAGATCGTTTATATTTTACAGATGAAAAAAAGCAATTTTGTATTGAAGTTGGTGGTAATTCTGTCGGCAATAATATACACGATCAAGAAGGTTTTGTTGCGATAGTAAGTTCCAGAAGTTTTAATGAAAAGACAGCTACATACCTAAAAACAAATGACTTTTCTGAAATTATTGCGGTACCAAGCTCTGTAAAATTATGTATGATTGCAGAAGGAGCTGGAGATGTTTATCCTAAATTTGGTCCTACGATGGAGTGGGATATTGCAGCTGGTCATGCGCTAATTAGGGCAGCTGGAGGAGAAATTTCTACACTTGATGGAAAAGTATTAGAATATGCAAAAGAAGATTTTGAAAATCCTCAATTTATTGCAGTTAGTAGGAAATGGAAAGAATATGAATAATTCTTACCTACCACGCGCTTGGCTTGCTTCTTTTGCTTGAGATCTCTTCACTATAAGTTCGCTAGCCATTCCAACACCAAGGTGGTTTTTTGCTAAATTTCCAGCTTTTGAACCTTTAGTCATCCTTATTGCTATTCCTTTTAGATCTCCTCTAACTTTCTCTTTGACATTATTATCAACTACATTTGCTGCGCTTGAGATGGCAGCTTTTTCATTTGGATATTTTTTTGATAAATTATTTATTATATTTTTTTGTGATTTTTCCATTATTTCAGCGCTTTTTTGCATAGCAACAACTTTAGAGAAAGCTTTAGCGCTTTTTGTAAGTGAGCTCTCTATTACAACTTCAGCATTGATTGAACTATCTTTATATGCTTTTTCAAAATCTGCTATCAGCTCTTCAGAGGCACCTTTTGATTTCAAATCCTTTACAGCTTCTTGTCTTATTTTATCATATAATTCTTCTACTTCTTTTGCAGAATTAGGAACTTGTTTTTCAACATATTTACATACTTCTACAAGAAAATCAGCAGCTTCTTGGTGTTTTGTAACTTCTTCTTTTACAGCTTCTATATTTTCTAAATTAATACCAGATTTTTGTAATGACTCAGAAGATACCCCAAGAACTTCTGATAGGTTAGATAATTTTGTGCCAAGTTCTTGAGCTTCTGCAAGTTGTTTTGTTTCTCTAATCTTGCCAAGATCTGTTTGCATTTTTTCAACGGTCTTTTCAAGGTTATCTGTTTTGATATATTCTGCTGCTTTACTTAATATTCCTGTTGTTTTAAGAGCAAGGCCAACTGGCGGTGCATAAGCTGATGCAAGTGCGGTAACTGCCATGATAGCTGCAGAAATAATTTTGTCAGATAGTCCAGGGTAAATTTTATCAATTGACTTCTTAAACTCAAGAACTGATTCTAGAACTTCGACTGTCTGCTCTGATAAAATTTTATTATAGAGGAATCCTTTGCTTTCAGCTAAAGGTTCTAGTAATTTTTTTGAAGCAACATTTACTCCGACTAAAACAGTTTGCTTGAATATGCTATTGACTATGTCCTTATCCTTATCAGTTAGGTCAAGATCTTTTAGTCCGGAATTTAGCATTTCCAAACCTGTAAGTGAGAATTTTGTTAGTGTACTAGCATAGCTACCTAGCATTTTTTTTGCAGAGACTTCTAAATTGCTAATTTCATGAAGTTGGCTTAACTGCGCTAAAGATAAAGTTTTTATATCTTGTTTTAATAATGGAATTATATTTGCTGAATTTTTGATTATTAATTCAATTAATTCTTCTTTTCCAGGTTTACTAACTTCTTTCTGCGTTTTTTGCCATATACTTCTACCTCAACAAATTAAAGTAATTCTTGATACTAATATAAGCCTAATATATTAATTTATATAAAGTAATATGTATTATTGTTCAAGTTTTAAAGTATTCGTGCTTGTGGCGACACAGTAAGTTTAAAGATTTTGCTAATAATAGCATCATGTAATGTACTAATGATTCTACATAACATAGTATTACTCTAGGATAATAGTATAAATATTAAAATTTAATCAGGCCTTAATTATATGCAAAAAAAATTAATAACATCATTGCTAATTTTAAGTGCTTCTAATGTTTCAGCAATGACCTTAGAACAAGCTCTTACAAAGGGGTATGATTATGATGAGCAATTTAAAACAAGTAGAACAGATTTTTTAAATGAGATCGAAGCTTTTCCAGCCGCTCTTTCTGAATTTATGCCAAGAGTATTTGCAGGTGCTGAATTTAATGATTCAAAAATAGCTAAAAGAAGTAGTGTAGGTGATCCTAGGGATGCAATTACTTCAGATAGTTTGCGCCATACACAATCAATTACACTAGAGCAACCGATTTTTAACGGTTGGTCATCAGTTTCAGGATTAAAAGCCGCTCAATCTGCTTTTCGTGCTTCAAGAGGCGCTTTTTATGCTAAAGAACAGGATAATTTTTTAGAAGAAATAAATATATATTTATCAACAGTAGAAGCTAAAGAAAAATACGCTATTTCTAAAGTTAGTGTAAGATCAAATAAAACTCAGCTTGAAGCAATGAAGGAAAAATTTAAGCTTGGTGAATCAACAGAAACAGAAGTAGCAAGTGCTAGAGAAGGGCTAGCAACAGCAGAAGCTGGACAAGCTCTAGCATATGCCCAGTATGAATCTGCAAAAGCAAATTTTGAAAGAGTGTTTGGTGTTCCAGCAGTTGATATTAAGTTTCCAGTAGTTCCAACAGACATACCATCTTCATTAGAGCAATTGGAAAAAAAGGCAATGGCAGTTAATCCAAATATTGATAGTGCCATGCATAATACTTTTTCAAATAAAGCATCTGAGAATGCTGCAAAGGGTGCTCTACTTCCAAGAGTAACTTTTAGAGTCCAGAATGGCAGAACATACTATAATCCACAGCAGTTAGAAAATAGTAATATAAATAATAGAAGTACTACTTCAACTTTATCTGTGGTTGTCCCTATATTAGAAAGAGGTGGTGCTGAATATTCAAATATAAGGCGTGCTAAATATAGAACTAGAAAATCAGCTATAAATCATGATAGTGTGATAAAGCAAGTCAAAGCAAGAGCTAAGTCTGGTTGGTCAAGGCTTGATGCTGCGAAGCTTAGAATTAAAGCAGCAGGTGAAGCTGTAAAAGCAGCCGAGGTTGCATATGAAGGCATGGTTCAGGAAGAAATGCTAGGTTCTAAGACTATTGTTGATGTCTTAAGAACAGAAGAAAGGCTAAATAAGGCTAGAGAAACTAGAGTTGAAGCAAAAAAGCTTCTGATAGTTGCAGCTTATGAAATTAAGTCTTTAGTAGGGGACTTAACTGCAAAAAGTATGAAGCTTAAGGTGAATTACTTCAGTCCTGAATCTGAATTCAAGAAAGTAAAACGTAAAATTGTAGGATTCTAATAGTGTCGGATCATACTAATAAAGATAATGAAAATGATAGTAAACTCGAAGATATTTTGAGTTCTATAAAAGGAATAATTGAAAATCGTGGTCCTGTTGTTGACGAACAATCTAGCGGTCAAATTGTTGAAGATGATAAAATTGCAGGAGAGGCTGTTCTAGAACTAACTAGTGAAGTAGATTCTCAAAGTAGAAATATATCAGCAGATAACCAAGATGCTTTGATTTCTCCAGACGCACAAGAAAAAGCGGAGATTGAGTTTAAAAGATTTGCGGAATCTGTAGTTAATGCTGAAATTACTGACGATAGAGTGGATTCGTTAGATGATAGAGTAAATCAAATTATGCGACCACTGATTAAAGATTGGCTTGATAATAATTTGCCAAGAATAGTTGAAAAGGTAGTTTCTAAAGAACTTAAAAGAATTATACCAAAAACTTAATTTAGAATATAATTTAAGGTGAGCAGAAAAATGGGACAAAGATTATTACTTTTTATCTCTATAATGTTGTTATTTGCTTTTAATACTAATGCTAATGCAGATTTGCCGGCGCTGCCTACGGATAAAGTAGTTGAGGTTGTTGATCAACAAGGAAAAGAAGAAATATCACTGTGGCAAAAGATTCTTAACTTTTTTGGTTTTGGTGATGAAGAAGAGGATGAAAAAGCAGAGTCTGGTGAAAATAATCCATATGAAGCATCAGCTGATACTAACAATAATGTGACCCAGAACATTGAAAAGACTCAAAATATTAAAGCTAATATTTCTGAAGCTGGTGAAAACGCATCTCAATTTTCAGATAATACTGGAGTAACTACCACAGAAACTAACATAGATAATACTAGTAAAAACCTGGATGGGAAATTTGGTTTTGACAATGATTCTGATACAGAATCTTTATCGATACCAAAGGGATTTGAAGATGATGGTCCTATAAAATTACCTGAGTTGCCAGATGATATTACAGATGAAATTGCTTCTGATAATATGGATAAAAAGCAGAATTTGAAAGATACTATGGATGATATGACAAATTCTGCTGACAAAATGCTTTCAGGAATTCCTGAAGCTGCCAGTCAAAATAACGCCAATACATCTAACAAAATGGACCAAATGGTAGAAGAAGGTGTAAATGATTTGAAATTACCAGATGGTTTTGATGATATTAAATCTGAAAATACTCAAATTCCACCTATATCTAAACCTGAGATTTCTAAAAATACTGAATCTGAGCAGAAATTAGAGGAATCTTTGAAGGATGGAGATAAGGATATAAAGAGTGATGATTTCCCTTTACCTCAGCTTCCTATTCCTCCTGGTGATTCAGATTCATTGAAAGATACATCTTCTGACTCAATGAAAGAGACTGCATCTCCAACAACAACTTCAAGTGCTTCAGAAGAAGAGTCTTCTAGCATAGAAAATGTAGATAGTGGAAATGTGCTAGATTCTAAAAATGGCATTAAATTACCTATAAGTGATGATGGAGAAAAAGTCGCAGGATCACCAGATGCTAAATCACCAGATAATAAAGTTTCTGATATGATGTTGCCTACTCCAGATTATGCATCTAGTCAAAATGAAGAACCAAAAAAACAAGAGTCTAGTATTGAAAAATTTACTAGAGTTTTTACTAATAAAAAATCCAAAGAAATTGAACTTCCTAAAATTACATCAGAAGACTATAATTCAAAAAAATATGGCTCATCTGTAAGAAGAAGCTCGGTTGAGCTTGATTCCACTCAACTACAATTTGTTAATAATGAAGCTCAAGTTTTGATTTTACCAAATGATGATGTAGTGCTTGGTGAGTTAACAGAGAGTGCTCGGATCAATGATATGGATCTACATTTATATATTAAGAAATTCTGGGAAAATTATAATAGAATTAAAAGAGAACCTCAAAGAGAAGTAATTGAGCGTTTTATTGAAGAATATGATGAAAATTTCAATCAAGAAGATATAAGTTAATTTACTTATAGAATCACTTCATATCTTCTATTTACCTAAAATAACATTACTTTCTTAATCCTATGTCCTATGACTTGACTGTATTTCCTTTGATGCGGATAACAGTAAGATCAAATGTCTGGTTCCTATCAAACTTGTAATAAATTGTAACTTTAAAATAAAGTTATAGCAAATTGATAGCAGAATAATTGACATCATTATCTAAATTTTATAGTATCGCCAGTAATTATTTCCTTGGAGAAGTAGATGGATTCAAATCAATTTTATCTATTTAAAGATAGACGTTTTCTACCAATATTTCTTGTTCAGTTTTTTGGTTGTCTTAATGATGGCATACTTAAGAATGCTCTAATAATATTAGTTACATTTAAGCTTGCAGGTGAGCTTACAGTTGCTCCATATATACTTGTTTTGCTTGCAAATGTAATTTTTATTGCACCTTTTATATTTTTTGCAAGTTTAGCCGGTCAAGTAGCTGATAGATATGAACGCTCAACCATAGTAAAAATAATTAAGGCAATTGAAATAGGTATAGTTTTATTGTCATCTTATGGATTCTACGTGAATAATTTATTTATTCTTTTTTCATGTATAGCCTTAATGGGTATTCATTCAACGTTCTTTGGTCCAATTAAATATAGCGTCTTGCCTGATAAATTAAGAAAAGATGAGCTCCTGGGAGCAAACGGGTTTATTGAGGCTGGTACGTTTTTATCTATTCTATTTGGTGCAATGATCGGTGGAGTATATAATTTCAACGCAAGCTTAGTTGTAATGTTCGCCATCTCTGTAGCGATAGCGGGATTTATATCAAGCCTTTTTATGCCAAAGTCACACAATACTAATCATGATGTTAAGATTAATAAGAATATTGTGCAAGAAACATACAAGATGCTAAAGCATGCGACTTCCAAGAATCAAGTATATCTTTCTATATTAGGCATTTCTTGGTTTTGGTTTATTGGCACTGCTATTTTAGCTCAAATTCCTTCACTAACAAGACATACTCTAGGAGCAAGTGAAGGAGTTGCTAATTTATTTTTAGCAACATTTTCTATTGGTGTAGGTTTTGGTTCATTTTTGTGTAATAAAATCTTTTCATCAAAAATTACAACTAAATATGTATTCTTAGCTGCTTTAGGTATTTCATTTTTTGCAACAGACTTATATTTTGCTAGTAAAATAGCAGGAATTAGCTATGAAAGAGAACAATTAAAAACTGTATTAGAATTTTTAGGTAAATCTCATTATTGGCGTATCTTATTTGATCTTTTTGCAATAGCTGCAGTTGGAGGTATATATGTTGTACCTTTGTTTGCTGTGATGCAATATTATAGTTCACCTGCATATAGGAGTAGAATTGTTGCTGCAAATAACTTGATTAATTCAATATTTATGGCTGGTTCTACTGGTTTATTATCATTCCTATTTTATTTAGATTTTTCTATACCTTCAGTTATCTTGATGGTAAGTATGCTTAATATCGTTGTAGGAATTTATATTTATCAATTTATTCCAAATAGCAGGGTAGTTCCAATGAAGCTATGGAGAGCTATTTTTCGCTTAGGATTTGATCTAGCATATAGAGTTGAAGTAAAAGGAGCAGAAAACTTTAAGAAGGCAGGAAAGCGAACTGTTATTATTGCTAATCATTTATCATATATTGATCCACCATTAATTGCTTGTAATCTTCCTGAAGAAATTCAATTTGCAATTAATTTGACAATTTCAAAAGAATGGTGGGTAAGACCATTTCTTAAAATACTAAAAACATATCCAATTGAACCTAATAATCCTATGGCTATTAAGAGCCTAATTGAAGAGGTGAAAAAAGATAAAAAAATAGCTATTTTTCCTGAAGGAAGAACTAGTGTTACAGGTTCTTTGATGAAAGTATATGAAGGACCTGGAATGATTGCAGATAAAGCAGATGCAACAATTTTGCCTATTAGGGTAGATGGTACTCAGTTTACTATTTTCTCAAAGGTAAGAAAGCTGATGAAAGGTAAACTCTCATTTAGGAGAAAAATAACAGTAACTATTTTACCGCCTGTAAAACTTAATGCACCAAAAACTCTTGATAATAGGGAAAGAAGAAAAGCAATTGGCCAATCTTTGTACGATATTATGAGCGAGATGATGTTTGAAAGCTCTGATTATAAAGAGACTTTATTCCAATCACTGATAAATGCCTCAAAAGTTTACGGTAAAAAAACTACTATTATGCAAGATATTGATAATAATAGTGCTAATTACAAAAATATTTTGCTTAAATCATTTGTTGTCTCAGAGCTTGTTAAACGTGATACAGAGCCTGGAGAAAAAGTTGGTCTAATGATGCCTGGAATGGTTGGAAGTGCTATTACTTTCTTCGGTATACAAGCAATAGGTAGGGTTCCGGCTATGATAAATTTTACAGCGGGACCAAGTAATGTTGTGTCGGCATGTCAAACAGCTACGGTGAAAACAATTTATACATCTAGAAAATTTATTAAAAAAGCTGAGCTTGGAGAACTTGTTGATTCAGTAAGAGAGGCTGGTATTGCTGTAATATATCTAGAGGATTTAAGAAAGCATATCACATTTTGGACTAAAATTAAGAGCTTACTAGCAACTTATTTTCCTCAAAGTTATTACGAAACTATATGTAGAAAAAGAGATGATTTAGATACAGCTGTGATACTATTTACCTCTGGTACTGAAGGAAAACCAAAGGCTGTTGCATTATCTCATAGAAATATTCAGGCAAATAGGTGTCAAGTTGCCTCTAGGATAGATTTCAATCCGTATGATTGTGCATTTAATGCTTTGCCGTTATTTCATAGCTTTGGCTTAACGGGAACTTTGATTATGTCTCTAATTGGAGTAAAAACTTTTTTCTATCCGTCGCCTCTGCACTATAGAATTATACCTGAGATAGTTTACGATGTTGGTGCAACTATTATGTTTGGTACAGATACTTTCCTTACAGGTTACGCAACATATGCGCATCCATATGATTTTTATTCTTTGAGATATGTGATTGCAGGAGCTGAAAAATTAAAGTCTAAAACAAGACAAGTCTGGTTTGATAAATTTGGCATAAGAGTTTTTGAAGCCTATGGAGTAACTGAAGCTGCACCGGGAATAGCAATTAATACTCCTATGCATGATAAACCAGGTACAGTGGGAAGACTTCTTCCTCAGATAGAATATTTCTTACAACCAGTTGAAGGAATAGAAGAAGGAGGCAGGCTTTGTGTTAAAGGGCCAAATATAATGCAAGGATATATAAGGCCGAATAAGCCAGGTGTGATAGAGTCAACAAGTGTAGAGAAACTTGGAGAAGGGTGGTATGACACTGGAGATATTGTCTCAGTTGATGATGAAGGGTATGTAACAATTTTAGGAAGAGAAAAACGATTTGCAAAAATTGCTGGTGAAATGGTTTCTCTTGCTGCTGTTGAAGAGATGCTCATTTCTGTTGACTCTGTATTTGATTATGCTGCCGTTTGTATTGAAGATGATAAAAAGGGCGAACAAATTATTGTTTTCACTACAAATAAAAGCCTTAAAAGGGATTTAATTTCTAAAAAATGTAAAGAAAAGCAGCTATCTGAGCTTTATATACCTAAGGTTATTGTACCAATTGGTGAGCTTCCAGTTCTTGCAACTGGTAAGTTAAATTATAGGTTAATGATTGAGATGGCTAGGAAAGAAGTATAATTTAAGAAGACCAAAAAACAGTCTGTACAAACGTTGAAATTAGCTATTAAGCTTTTAACTTAATATTAACTATCTATGTATTACAATAAAATATAGGTAATTAAATAAGGTAAGTTATCATGTTATTGACTGTGAATTTGCTTGTACTAACTTTAATATTTGCTACTTTAATTAGAGGAGTAAGGATAGCCGCTAAATCTATAAAAGAGTAAAAGTAATAGAGTTTAGGCTTTTATTTTAAATCTAAGCCTCAAAAGGTTACCATAGCATGCTATTATAATCTTATCGATTATAATTCATCGACATCATAATGTTGAAAAAACCAATCCTCAACAGCACCAAGAATTGGTATTTTACTATCTAATATTATCTCCGAAAAATCTGGCATTTGTTCAGATGTTTCTGATTTATCTCTAGTTGAGAATTGTAAATCTCGTAAATGTCTTTCTGTATGTATATGGTTATTTTCTCTAAGAGCATTTTGGTATTCTACGGATAAAAGAGCGCCAAGTTCAGAATGCGATCTTTTTATACTTATTTCTCCAACTCCATATCCAACACCTTCAGCAATAATTTTTAAACCTTCAATTCCACTCTCTTCAATAGCTCTATCAATTTCATTCTGAACTGCAAGAGTTTGACGCTTGACATAAGGTTGGTTGCTTTGGACGTAAATAATAAATTCCTTTTGACCACCAAAATGTCCTGATCGTATTCTTTCAATAAATGAATTAGCGTAATCCCTAGCAGTAGATGAAGTATCGGGCCTGCTACCATCTGGTGAACTTTCTGTGTCACTAACTTTTATTTTTCCTTTAGATATTGTATCTAAGACATCGTAAACCATATCAGTTTCTGTTAAAAATTTCTTTGGATCTATATAGTTTAAATAAGTTCTACCAGATCTGAATCCAGAAGGTATATCATCTTCTGTTCTATATATTATTGTTTGCTCATCATTATTAATCTCTATTCCTATCTTACTAGCAAGAGCAGGCATATACTCAACACCACCAGAAGTTACTTCTCTTAGAGTTCCATGATGCAGATTAATATCCTCAATCCTTTTTCCTTCTCTTGATTCACCAATAAGTTGTTCGTATACATCAGATGATATTCCGTCTATCTCAGCCCACAATGGTCTTTTGCCTGCAAGAGCTGTAGTAATACCTTTTATGACGATACCATTATTTGTATTATGAATATAATCTAAAATTCTGCCAGTAACTGTATAACGTGCAGCTCCAAGAACTACAGCCTCATCATACATTAGATTAGAAGGTGAAATTCTTTCAACTAAACCAAGATCTGTGGCAACTTTTGTATATTCGCTTTTATATTGTTCCATCCAAGTTTGTTCAGATAACTCATTTCTCTCTTGATTTAGCTCTCTATTAAAGGCATGTTGTCCTATATACATTAATAAATCTAGAGCATCTGATTCAGATATTGAATCTGTATTAAATAAGTGTTTTCTTAAGATTGTTGGATTGAACTTAGATTGATCTTTCTGATTTGCTCCCGATTTTACAACAGCTTCCATTATTGATAAAAAGACGTCTTCGGGATTATCAAAACCTAGATGATTTATATCTTGCCATAAATTTTCGGGTTTAAAATATCCTGCATAGTAAAATGCCTTTAGTAGTGCTTCTTGTTCAACCTTAGCAGAAATTCTTTCGTTGCCATTAAACTTTAATAGCTTAGCTGTATGTTCAAATTTTGAAGGAGTCACTGCAAAAGTGTAGCCTTTATATGCACTATGGCCAAGAAAAGCAGCCGATATACATGCTGCACCTATAGTAAATATTTTTATTATTGCTGATTTGCTCATAATACTACTCCTAAAAATACTAATTCAAATATTAATTAGTATCAATAGGAATATGTATTGTCAATGTTTGCAAAACTAGCTTTAACTTCAACTATTTAATATCAAATATATCTGTAATAAATACTAAATCTTCTGCTGCTTCTTTAAGATAATCAAATCTGCCTGATGCTCCCATATGGCCAAAATCCATATTTGTTTTAAGGTAAAGTTTATTATTATCTAATTTTCTATCACGAAGACGTGCTACCCATTTTGCTGCTTCCCAGTAACCTACTCTTGGGTCAGATAGGCCTGCTGTTACGAACAGGTGAGGGTAGTTTTGTACACTAACATTCTCATATGGTGAATAGCTTAAGATATAATCAAAATATTCCTTATCTTTTGGATTTCCCCATTCCTTAAACTCACCTGGAGTAAGAGGTAGATCTTCATCCAGCATGGTATTAAGTACATCAACAAAAGGAACATGTGCAATTGCAGCTTTAAATAGCTCTGGTTTTTGATTAATTACATTACCAATTAGCATACCTCCTGCGCTGCCACCCATTACAACTATATTACCTTTTGAGGTATATTTTTTATCTACCAAAAATTCTGCACATGCTAAGAAATCGTTAAATGTTCTTTTCTTGGTAAGGAACTTGGCAGCTTCATACCAATCGTGACCTAAATCATCACCGCCTCTTATGTGTGCAATAGCATAGACAAATCCTCTATTTACAAGAGACACTGCTGAGTTTCTAAATGCTGGAGGTGTTGAGATACCATATGATCCGTAACCATATAGATATAAAGGATTTGATCCATCTTTTTTGAATAAAGATTTCTTATAGAATAAGCTTACAGGAACTTGAACTCCATCTGTTTTAACATATAATCTCTCAACCTTATACTCCTTAGGACTAAAACCGCTTGGTATTTCCTGTACTTTTAGGGTTTTCAATTTATCCTTATCATAGTCGTATTCATACACGGTGCTTGGTTTTGCAAGTGATGCATAATTTACTCTAATATCGTTTTCTTTATAATTTGTTGAGTAAAGACTTGCAGTATATGCTTCATCAGGAAATTTTATTGATTTCTCTTTATTATCACTAAGCTTTTTAACAATAGATTCAGATAACCCTTTTACTTTATAGTTTAGTAACAAGTAATCTTTCGTGATATCATAGCTAGAGAGATACTTATCTTTTTCTTCTTCAATATAGCTATCCCATATTTTATTCATGGTATAGTCTTTTGATTCAGTTCTAAGCAGATGAAAATTCTTAGCTCCATCATTAGTGCTTTTATAGAAGTAACCATCTCCATGATCAATTGAAACTAAAACCTTGTCTTTTCTCTTTGATAGTGGTTTTGGCGTGAAAGTTGTATCATTCATATCAATGTAATAAACTTCATTACTATCATGACCTCCAATATTTATTAGAATATATTCTTTGCTTGAGGTTTTAGATGCTGATGTAAGATATAATGGATTTTTTTCATGATATATAAGTTTATCATCTTTGTTATCCAAACCAAGCTTATGGAACATTACTTTTTCACGTCGCCAATTTTCTGTAGTGGGAGAGTAGAAAAAACCATTTTGTTTTTCATGCCAGACAACATTTCCAATAGTGTTATCAATTTCATCTTTTAAGAATTTTTTAGTTTCCAAATTATAGATTTTGATAGAATATTTTTCTCCTCCAGTAAAATCTACCGAATAAGCTAATAATTTATGATCTGGGCTAACTGAGAAAGCTCCAAGAGCAGTAAACTCTTTTCCTTTTGCTAGCTCGTTTACATCAAGTAAAACCTCTTCTTTGGCGCTAGTAGATCCAGCTTTTCTACAGTAAATTGGATAGTCTTTATCTGCCTCTGTGCGTGAGTAGTAATAATAATTATCTCGTTTTGTATAAGTAGAAATATCTTCAAGTTTAATACGTCCCTTTAGCTCTTCAAAAAATTCTGTTTTTCTATCTTCTAATGGAGTTATGTAGTTTCTATAGTAACTATTCTCTTCCTCTAGATAAGATAATACTTTTTTATCTTTTACATTATCTGGCCATCCATCTGCTCTAAGCCACGCGTACTCATCTTCTAGTTTTACTCCATGATGTTCGTAGCTAAAAGGAATTTTATCGGCTATTGGCGGGGTGTTTTCATTCTTATTATTCATATTTGCTCCTTGCAGTAAAAATGCGGCTATGGGAATTAATATTATTTTCATTTTGTTATTTTCTTTAGTTTTTTATTTTACTAATAAATTTTGCAAAATCCTGAGCATTGGAAAAATCCTTGTATACAGATGCAAACCTAATATAAGCTACAGGATCTATTTTTGCTAGTTCTTGCATAATCAATTTTCCGATTGCTCTAGATTTAATTTCTTTTGTTGTTGAACTCTCAAGCTCAAGGACAATGCGATCCGATAGTTTTTCAATGTCTTCATTAGTAAAATTACGTTTTCTAAGCGCTGTTGCTATTGATTTTAGAATTTTTGTACGATCAAATGGTCTTTTTGCTCCTGTTCTTTTGATAACTACTAGCTCTCTAAATTGTATGCGTTCGAATGTAGTAAAACGGCCATTGCAGTTACTACAATGGCGCCTTCTACGTATAACTCTTGATTCATCAGTTTCTCTTGAATCTTTTACAGAGGTATTTTTTGATTCACAAAATGGACATTTCATAAATTATAAATTATGTTTTTGATAAATAGGAAATTTACTAGTTAAATTTCTAACTTTTATACAAACTTCTTCTTCTACCTTACTGTTTTCTTCTGATTTCTTGAGTCCATCAAGAACATCTGCTATTAAATTTCCGGTGATTACAAATTCTTCTTCAGTAAAACCTCTAGTTGTGCATGCTGGAGTTCCAAGACGAACGCCAGATGTTATAAATGGAGATGTATCATCATAAGGTACCGTATTTTTATTAGAAGTAATACCTGCACGATCTAAAGATTCTGATGCAAGCTTTCCAGTTATACCATACTTTCTTAGATCTATTACAACTATATGGTTTACAGTTCCATTAGTTAATATATCATATCCTCTATCTTGCAGAGTTTTTCCTAAAATTTTAGCGTTTTTCAATACTTGTTTTATATATTTCTTATAATCATCAGATAGTGCTTCCTTAAAAGCTACGGCTTTGGCAGCAATCACATGCATTAGAGGTCCACCTTGCAAGCCAGGGAACACAGCTTTGTTCATCAATTTACCAATTTCAGGATCATCTGAAAGAATAATACCACCTCTAGGTCCACGTAGAGTTTTATGAGTAGTTGATGTTGCAACATGTGCATGTGGGAATGGGCTAGGGTGTTCTCCTGCCGCTATAATACCAGAAATGTGAGCAATATCTGCCATTAAATATGCACCAACTTTATCCGCTATTTCTCTAAACTTTTTGAAATCTAACTCTTGAGTATAGCTTGAAAAACCAGCTATTATAAGCTTTGGTTTGTGTTCTAGAGCCAATCTCTCTACTTCCGCAAAATCTATATGATTTTTTTCTTTATCAACACCATAAAAAACTGGATTAAACCATTTTCCAGATTGATTAGGTGCTGCTCCATGAGTCAAATGTCCACCACAATCTAATGACATTGCAAGTATAGTATCTCCAGGCTTAAGAAGCGCAAGATAAACTGCTTGGTTTGCTTGTGATCCAGAGTGCGGTTGTACATTTGCATATGAGCAGTTAAATAGCTCTTTTAACCTTTCTCTTGCAATATTCTCAGCTTTATCAACTTCTTCACAACCACAGTAATATCTCTTACCCGGAAAACCTTCTGCATATTTATTTGTTAGGACAGAGCCTTGAGTTTCCATCACAGCTCGGCTTGTAAAATTTTCTGATGCAATTAATTCTATACAATCTTCTTGTCTATTATTTTCATCAGTTACAATTGAACTTATTTCAGGGTCTATAGTACTTAAATTTTGGTTTATCATAAAGCTTTAGCTCCTATTTTAGTTTATTCAAAAATTTTAATGCAAACTCCATCCCTTCTCCATCAATAGAGTGAGTAAGATTAGGGATCAATAATAGTTTATGTTCAATATTGTTTTCCTTACAATATTCAGCAAGTTCTACACTTTGACTAGCTTCAACAATATCATCATCCATACCATGTACAATACATATTGGTGTAGAAGTGTTTTTCAAAGATAATGGGGGGATTAACCTTCCAGAAAAGCCAATCATTGCTTTAAATGGTGTTTCTTGAGTAAGAGTAAGGTATACCCCCATCATAGTTCCTTGAGAAAATCCAAATAGAACAGTATTTTCATTGTCTATACCAAGTTCTTTTTGTTTAAGAGTAATTTGTTCTTGAACTTTTAGGGCATTATCTTGAGCTAGCTTTATTATTGTTTGTGGAGTTCTATCTTGAAGACTGAACCATTGACGACCAAATGGAGCCATATCATAGCTTTCAATACCATGTGGAGATACAAAGTGAAACTCTTTCAGAGATTTTTGTATATAAGGTACCAGGCTGATAAGGTCATTTCCGTCAGATCCAACACCATGTAAAAAAACCATCAATTTTGTAGGTTTATCATTTAGCGCTTTTATTTCTGGATAGTTATTATACATTATTCTCCCTATAGTATTTACAATATTCAGTTATCTGGCATTCAAAGCACTGAGGCTTTCTTGCTTTGCATGTATATCTACCATGCAGTATAAGCCAATGATGCCCATGGTTAAGCCATTTATTAGGTATTTTTTTAAGTAAGTCCCTTTCTACTTTTTCTGGTGTGTTTCCACTGCTAAATCCTATTCTATTAGATACTCTATGAACATGTGTATCTACTGCCATTGTTGGTTTTCCAAATGCACAATTTAGTATTACATTAGCTGTTTTTCTTCCAATACCAGGTAATTTTATTAATTCATCAAATTCTGATGGAATATTTGAATTATATTTATCAATTAAAATTTCGCAAAGAGCAATAACATTTTTTGCTTTTGAATTATATAATCCAATTGTTTTTATGTATTTCTTTAGACCATCCTCCCCAAGAGAGAGTATTTTTTCAGGAGTATCATATGATGGAAAAAAGTTTTTTGTAGCTTTATTTACAGAAATATCAGTAGCTTGTGCAGATAATATAACAGCAACGCTAAGAGTAAAATTATTAGTAAACTCTAGCTCAGTTTTAGGAGTAGGATTATTATTACTAAAAATTTGGAAGATTTGATTAATTGTCTTGCTGTTCATAACTTCTTACGGATAGAATGAATTTCTAAATGCATATTTATTTTATATGATAAATTATGTATAATATAGTGCTTAATAAGTAAATTAAAAAATAAGGCAAAAATATGAGTGAAAACAAAATTTTTGAGCAAATTAAAGAACAAGTTTCCAATAATGAAATTGTACTATTCATGAAAGGAACTGCGGATTTCCCACAATGTGGATTCTCAGCTATGGTAGTTGGAATATTACAAACAATAGGGTTAAAGTTCAAGGATATCAATGTTTTAGAGAATAATGATATAAGACAAGGTATAAAAGATTATTCCGATTGGCCAACTATACCGCAACTATACATTGGTGGTGAGTTTATTGGAGGCTGCGATATTGTTAGGGAACTATATGAAAGCGGTGAATTAAATAATATTCTGAAAGTAGCGCACGATGCTCCTGCAAATAATATAGATCAATCACAACATCAAAGAGTTGAGGTTGAAAATTAGAATTAAATCAAGATATAAGTATGAGTCAAGACGCAATCTTAATAGAAAATCTTACAAAAAAGTATGAAGAAAGGCGTGCTGATAGTAGTTTTTTAGCATTAAACGACTTAAACCTAAAAATTCCGCAAGGTTCTATTTTTGGATTACTTGGGCCAAATGGAGCAGGTAAATCTACATTAATTAATATCTTGGCTGGCACTGTGGTGATGACTAAAGGTCAGGTTAGTATTATGGGTACTGATATAGTAGAGTATCCTAAGAAAGCTAAATCTTTAATAGGTATTGTGCCTCAAGAAGTTGTATATGATACTTTTTTTCCTATTCAGCAAGCTTTGGAGTTTACAGCTGGTTATTATGGTGTTCCTAAAGGTGAGCGCAAAACCGCAGAAATACTAAAAGCACTCGGATTGTGGGATAAGAGAAAGAACTTTCCTCAGCAACTATCAGGAGGAATGAAGAAGAGATTCCTTATTGCAAAAGCAATGGTGCATTCACCAAAAGTTTTAGTGCTCGATGAGCCAACAGCTGGTGTTGATATTGAACTTAGAAACCAGCTATGGGAGTATGTAGTTGAATTGAATAAAGGTGGCATGACAATTATCATTACAACACACTATCTGGCAGAAGCTCAAGAGCTATGTGACGAAATAGCTTTTATAAATAAAGGAAGAATAATAAAACAAGATACAAAAGATAACTTACTTTCTGACCTTGGTACTAGACATATTGATATTGAATTTAATAATGATGTAGTACGTGATAACTTAAATATTTCTTCTGAGTTTGAGTATGAAATCATTGCTGATAATAAAGTACGTTTTCAGCTTAATTCTGAGGAAAATAATTATACTAATTTATTGAAGCAAATTTCTAGTACTGATGTTGACATCAAAGACATCAGGGTATCGCAGCCTGATCTTGAGAAAATCTTTCATGAAATTATGAGAGATTAATTACCATGATCGAGTTATTAGAAAATAGGTCAGTCATAAAGATATACGGACCAGATGCTGAGAAGTTTCTTCAAGGTCAGACAACCAATGACATAATAAAAAATCAATACTCATATAATTTTATATTAAATAATCAAGGTCGCTACTTATTTGATTTTTTCGTTTTTAGAGAAAATAACGAGATATTTTATATAGATATTCATAATGATTCAGCTGATAAATTTCTCAAAAGACTTTCAATGTACAAGCTTAGGAGTGCACTTGATCTAGAAAATGTTTCAAGTGATTTTTCTGTGTTATATTCTAAAGAGCAAGTAAAGAATACTCTATTCTCACTGCAAGATCCAAGAAGCTCTAAATTAGGTTTTCGTTCAATTATTAAACAAGATAATATTGATCAGAGTAAGAACTATCCAAAAAACTTATATCTAGCTGATAAATATGACATGTCTATTATAGATGGTGATATTGATCTTGAATATGAAAAATCTATTCCAATTGAATATGGAGCTGATAATTTTAATGCTATTGATTATAAAAAAGGTTGTTACATTGGTCAGGAAGTAATATCTAGAGCAAAATATCAAGGAGTTATAAGAAAAAAGATTTATAAGTTGAATTTTGGTACGGAAATTGCACTTATCAGTAAAGGTGCTGTTATTACAGACTTAGATGGTAATAAGATTGGGATTGTGTGTTCATGTTACGAGAAAATAGCTATTGCACAGCTAAGGGAAGAAAAATACTTGGGCTTAGATAAAAAAATAGCTATCATTGGTCATCAATCGGCTGATATATCGGTTCCCGGTTGGCGTAGCTAATGTGATATCTATCAAAAGTCAGTTTTAAAGCAACTAAAAAAGACATTATTTTTTATGAGATTATTAATTATCGGAGACATAAATAGCGAGATAAAAACAGCTATTGATATTGCAAAATCAAAAAATGCAAAAGTCGTGATGGTTGAATCTTGTGACCAAGGTGTCGATTTTTTGTGCCAAGGAAAAGGTGCAGACCTTGTCTTGGTTGATGTTCAATTTGATATAAAATCGTTGACTAAAGCTATGAAAAACGAAAAAATTTCAACTCCTGTTATTGCTTATGGAGTACAGTGTTCACCAAAAGAAGCAGTATTAGCTATCAAATCTGGTGCAAAAGAATTTTTACCACTTCCTCCTGATGAACGTTTGATAGCAGCAATATTTGCAGCACTATCTGATGATACGGTTAAGGTGATTGGTGATTCTGAACCTCTTAAAAATGTTTTAGCTGTTGCTGATAAGATAGCTGCGTCAGACGCAAATGTTCTAATTACGGGGCAATCTGGAACAGGTAAAGAAGTTTTTTCAAATTATATACACAGCAAAAGTAAGAGAAAAGATCAACAATTTGTATCGGTAAATTGTGCAGCAATACCAGAAAACCTTCTTGAGTCTGAGTTATTTGGTCATGAAAAAGGGGCTTTTACTGGAGCTGTTAGCAGAAGAATAGGTAAGTTTGAAGAATCTTCTGGAGGAACTTTACTACTCGATGAGATTAGTGAAATGGATATGAGACTTCAAGCAAAGCTACTAAGAGCAATACAAGAAAAAGAAATTGATAGAGTAGGTGGAAATACACCTGTAAAAGTAGATCTTAGAATTATAGCGACATCAAACAGAGATCTTCAAAAAGAAATAGAGAATGGAAATTTTAGAGAAGATCTATTCTTTAGACTGAATATAATTAATATTGAGCTGCCAGCTCTCAGCGAAAGAAAGGATGATATCGAGATTTTAAGCCAGCATTTTATTGATAAATATATAAAGAATAATGGTCTTTCAGCCAAAACACTATCATCAGAAGCCTTAGAAAAAATGACTTCGTACTCGTGGCCTGGAAATGTTCGTGAGTTAGAAAATGTTTTACATCGTGCTGTGCTAATGTCTGATGGGGATTCAATCAAAGCTGATGATGTTCATATAGTGGAGAGAGAAGAGACAAACACAGAAAATATAAATCAGCAAACTGGCTCAGCCGCAGAGAAGCAAATGGTGTTTAATACTCTTGGCTATTGCCTAGGAGATATGAGTAAGGCTGCAAATATTCTAGGCGTATCAATTGATATACTTCGTGAGAAGCTTGAGAAATTTACTCAGAAGTAAATAGTCAATGAGATTATGTCAGAACTTTCTAAATATGTTTACTTTACTGATAATGGTCTTATCTTTTGTATAATATATTTTTCGGTATATCTTATCTTTTTTGCTATATTGAAGACTAAAAAATTTGGCAAAAATTTTCAATATCTTACTAAAATAGCGTTAGTCTTTTATATTATTGCTGGATTCATTTATTTACCAATGACTTTTGAAACATACGAAACTGGCAGTTGGTAGATACTTTTAGGAATGTACGCTATATATTTCTCTATATTTGGTACTATAGTTTTTATTACTCTTATTATCTCTTTTATTAGATCAGTGATTTTTGGTAGAAAAAATAGATCAGTTTTATTTTCTCTTGCTTACACCATACCTGTGCTTCCTTTGATACTACTCTATATTTATATAGATGATTTTGGCCGTGGTAAAACTTTAGCAAATGCTTTAGCAGAGCCATTTTTTGTTGGAGTTATAACATCTGTAATATATTTATTAGATTACAAGTTTAATTTTTCTGTGCGCCTCAGAACTATTATGATATTAATTTGCATTTTAGCTGCCTGCTTAATAGGAGTATTTCTCCCTTCTTTGCCGGAGTAAGCCTAAATTCAATATTTGTATCATTAATTGCATACTTTATTTTAACTATAAATAGGAAAATATTTTTTAGAATAGGGGGTAGTTTTATTAGAATAACCCGAACTATGGATAACAAAAAAGCTGCATAGTAGTTGGTATTGGGGTATTCTGGCTTTTTTAAACAACTAAAGAGTACCCCAATGAATATAGACTACGATACTTTGTTCTGCTTTGTCGATGATTTTTATAAAGGATTTGAAAATTGGTACAAAAAGTCTCTTCTTACTAGCGGTTTAAGAAAACGTAATAGACCAAGCAGTATGAGCTTATCGGAGATAATAACAATCTTAATAGCTTTCCATCAATCTGGTATGGCTTGCTTTAAATATTTTTACTTAGAACTTATGAGAAATAACAGAAATTTATTCAATTACTTAGTCCATTATGATCGCTTTATATCATTGATAAAGCTAGCCTTTCCTGCTGTATTATGCATGTTAAAATCCCTTGAGGGTAAGATAACTGAATACATGTTTATCGACTCTACTCCAATGGTTGTATGCCATAGGCTGCGAGAGAAACGTCATAAAGTTTTTAAAGACTTAGCTGGAAAAGGTAAGACTTCAACTGGTTGGTTCTTTGGCTTTAAGTTGCACTTTATTTTTAATAGTCACGGAGAAATTGTACGCATGCATGTTACTAGCGGGAATGTAGATGACAGGTCTCCAGTAAAGCAAATGCTAAAAGATATCTCTTGCAAACTTATTGGTGATAAAGGTTATATCTCCAAAAAATTATTCACTGAATTATTTGAACAGGGTACAACTTTAATCACTAAAATCAGAAAAAATATGAAGAATTGTCTAATGGATATAAATGATAAAATGATGTTAATGAAACGTCCATTTATAGAAACAATCTTCTCATCTATAAAGTCGTTAAACACCTTGATACATAGTAGACATAGATCTCCAATAAATGCATTTTGTCACTTATTTGCTGGACTAATAAACTATCAGCTTCGTACTGATAAGCCATCTTTAGAACAATTTATAAAATGAAATCGCTTATCCACAGTTCGGGTTAGAATAGATTAATAAACTTCTCAAAGAGAGAATTTGGCAATACAATACATCTCTTTTCGGCACCAAGTTCAAAGTTCAAATTAAACTAATATATCTATTTAGGATTATCAACAAATCCTGGCATCGGATCAACATTTTCTGTTTGAGCGTCTTTTAGAGGGTCAGAATGTACTAGACTATCTCCAAAAAATGATAGATGAGAAGATGCATAAACAGGAAATAATTCATCAATAACTGTTTTTTGTTTTTTCTTATTATTTTTCTCCATACATCACCTACACTTAAAACTCTATTTAACACAAGGATTATAACATAAGATTGACTAATCTTCAATTTCGAAGTTTTATTTTGGTTTCAATGCATCTTTGAAAGTAAATTTAATGAAATAATTACTTCTTCTTTTCAAGATATGCTATATATCTTTCAATATTTTTTACAAGTAACTCTTTGGTAAGAATTGGAGCAACTTTCGTAATATCTTCTCCATCTTGAGATCTCATCAATATAGAAGGTTTAATTTTATTGATTGGTGGGGCTGTAATTATAAAAGTAGAAACTATATCATCTGGGTCTGAAACTAATCTATGACCAATAGAATGATGGTGGAAATAGCTATATCCTTCATTTATTTCGTATACTACAGGGAAACTTAGGTGTTTCAGGCCTATACGAGATAATCCATAACTACCTGTAAGATTCGGTAGTGTAATATAATTTTCGTGCACTCTAATTATGTCAAGAAAATCAGACTCATTAAGGTCAAATTTTGCCATAATTTCTCTTTTAGTGTATACGGTATCTTTGTCAATACTACATCTAAATTTCTTGTCTTGGAATTTAGTTTCTTCAAGCATTGCAGCTTCAATTACATTTATGCTATCAAATACTCTTTTTTGGTCTTCTAGATTTAATTTTTCGACGTCTTCAATGAAATCCATATATTTGAGGGCTTCATCTCTTCGAACATCATTGACAATATACAATTGATCTTCAAAACTTCCTGAGAACATTTTTGAAGCAAAACTCCATTTATGAAGGTGTTTATCCTCTAATATTAGTTTCTTTTCGTCTAAATCCCCGTCTGGCCACCACAAGTGTAACCTAACTTTATAATTACGATCCTTAGGACCATTTACCAAGACAATTTTTACGAATCCCATCACATGAATATAGGAATTTTTAGCTACAATTTCTAATCTTTCTTTATCATTTAATAGAGATTTAAGAATATTAGTCAAAGATTGAGAATCAATTCTGCTCATTAGTTTGTTATGAAAATCTTCTCCTTTACGCTGAGTTTTCTCACTAAAGAATAAATCAACTTCTTTTTCTAGTTCCGATAGGGAGTTTATAGAATTTTTTTTATGTATTTGATTTGGTTCAAATATCATAAAAGTCCCTGGTGTAAGTATTTTTGGAGAATTCCTGTATGTATTTTTTTTATGTCCCAAAAGATACTCTGGGTCAACACAAGCTTCGTCTACATCAAGTAAGAAAAGCCTACTCAATAGAGTAGGCTTTCCCTTAATATTATAAATTTTGCAAGTATTAGAAATTTACTCTAACTTTTAATGTACCTTGAACTCCTACATATTTTTCTGGAAAGTTTGCATCTGCAGAAATTCCGTAATCCATAGCACCATAAGCTGCATTTACTCCAGCGCCGATGTTATAGAAAGTTCTTTGAAGCTTTGCTTTTTCAGTCAAAGTGCGTAAACCTGCTAGTTTTGCATTTACTTTTGTTCCTTTACCGATTACGTCATGTCTGATAAATGCATGAGCCTCTGGAGTAATAGTAACATCATTTGCCATAAATGGTGCAGAGGCTAGTTTAACTCCACCAATAAGGTTAAGTTTATGCGATGCTTGTTTATTCACGTTAAGTAGGGGAGTTCCAGCAGCACCTGTTTCTTTATAACCCGCTGAATTAATTCTACTATAGTGCAATAGTTATTGTAGTCAAGATTACGTGAGATAACTTTTTGTTAATGTTAAGTAAATATTTATGCCTGTGTCAGTTATATTATAAATATATAAACTTCCCAATTTTAAATCAGTAGTTTATGTAAATATTTCTCCAATGGTCTCAACATCTTTATCGCTAGAGTTTTTACTTTCTTCAGGTATGTCATCTGATTCGTTTAGTAAAATATCTATAGTGGTTACCAGTGTTGGAACATCCTCTAGTTCATTACTACCTTCAGATAGTTTTTTACTAACTCGATTAAATAGCCATCCATCAATGCAATACTCAGGATGTGTTTTTAGAATTTTTAATACAAGAGTGGGGTAGGTATCAACAAACTTATCTAGGCATACAGTATTTTTTGAAGTGTTAGTTGCAACACATATTTGTTGAAAACATAGCATTTGAGCTTCTTCAACAGTTTTATCTGATACCTTTTCTAAACTTTTACTTAGTACTTTTGCAATATATTTTGGTGTTAAGTATGAACCTAGGCCATAACTAAGCATTGTATTATCCCATTTTCCGCTTTTTACATATTTATCGCAATAGTCTATGATAAGCTTTTGTATTGATGCCTTAATTAGTAGAGTTATATCATCTTCTTTATCTACGCCTCTATCAGCTATATATTTACATACAGAATTTTTACTGGATGTAAATCCTTCAACATGCTTATCCAATATTTCTTTAATATTTTTCATAAAAGAAATATTTTCTATAGATATGAAAAAATTATTACCTAGAAACCATGCCTGCTTATACAATTCAAGTCCTAAAGTTACATTACCCATTTTACAGTTTATAAGAGCTAAGTTGTTTAAGAGTAGTACTGCATACATTGATTCATTAGGATTATCTTCTTTACTTTTTTGAAGTAAAGAAGATTGAGTGCTTAAGCTTTTTACCATAAGATTTCTGGCTATATTTAATATTACAGAATCTGGTTTAATATTGCATGCTGTAGCACCTGCTTCAACTGCAGCAGAGGCTATTAGCATTGAATTGCCATGGTATAGATTTTCTCTGATTTTTAATATGCATAGTGTTGCATGAAATTTTGCTTTTCCACTTTCAAATTCAGAAAGAATAACTACTTCATCATTAGTAATATCTGAAAATTTAAGTTTTTTGCCATTTACACTGCTTTTCTTCTTAAGATGATGAGATGCATGAGGTGAATTAGCAAAATCATTTTCAAGTTTTATTATTTTAGCTAATTTTCTTATATCTGAATTAGTATAGTCAAATTGTCTAATTTCCCCTTCATCTATACCTGCATTTATTATTATTTCAGGGTATATCACTTTTTTCATACTTAATATCTCGATAGTTATGTTATTATTCTGTAATTTAAGCTAGCACGAAAAATTTTAGAATTCAAGCAGTATACAACCATTGGTTTTAAGTGAATTAGGTCAATCCGATGCATTTAAACGCTTCAATTTTATCGTATATTTTTCAGTTCCATTATCATACGACCACCATCCTGTAGCTTCGCTGTAGTCTTTATTAAATGTTATAGAAAGCTCGCCTATATTTTCTGAGTCCTTCCAAATACCGAATATCTTTCTATTATGCTCTAATAATATTGCATGAATTTCTGAAATTCCATTAAAGTCATATAACATGACAGTATGTTTATTAACAAATTTTATGACATCAATGGGGTAATATTTTACTTCACTTCTTATAGATGAGTTCCAACCAACTTTATACTCGAAATGTGTAAGAGCTTCTTTTATAGAAGAAGCAATTTTAGGTGGCCAATATTTACAAAAACTGATTTCTTTGCCAAATGACCAGCACTATCTTCAACGTTAAGAGTAATATTATAATTTCCAATATTTCTGAATATATACTCAAATTGGGGATTAGAAGAAATTTCTACTCCATTTATACACCAAGAAAATTTTAGTTCATCACCATCTGGATCAGTAGAATTTGATCCATCAAATTTTATTTTTTTGGTGCTACTCCAGTTAAATCACTATGAATCATAATAGGCACTGGAGTTTGATTATTGTTCCAGTAATGATCTAAAATAAATGCAGCAATAGCAGCTCCTATACCGCTATATATAAAGAAAACCAATAAAAATTTACCGAATTTTAGTCCTTTCAGAAATTCTATTAATACCATATCTACCTTCTCCCTAGTTTAATTACATAAATGGAGAATTTTTATCTTCGTGAAGCAAAAAACCTCTCTGGTAATATTCTACATAAATTGCAAAAAGCATGGTACATCAATTTGACAGTAAATGCAACCTATGGTAGTAAAAGTGAGTATGGTTAAAATAAAAAAATAGCAGCAAAGTTCAGAGGTATTATGAGTAAAAAAAGTTTTACAGATATTGTA
>CBDBTV010000006.1:0-73514 GCA_965211855.1 Rickettsiaceae bacterium | reverse complement strand
GATCTTCGCTTTGCATGTTTATACCTCCACAGCAATAGCGATGAAGCCAAAAGAAAACTTACTACACAAAACCAAAGAGATTAAGCCTTTCTATAACTTTTTATGAGTTATAAAACTTGCCTTTTTGTACAAAGATGATATACTTATAGATGATTATAATTGATATAACTTGATAAGATTTTTTATTTCCTTATCTTGACTAACACTATCTTATTAGATAGTGTTATATACTAATCAAAAAGTATGTTTCGTATTCTATACCTCTTTTGGTTTGCGATGTTGCTAAATTTTTGAGACTCTTTTAGCTGCATCAATCTAACTTAAATTTAATTCTCACCTATAATCTCTATTACGGAGATTATAGGTGAGAATCCTATTTATTTCACATTCTCTAAAAATATATAGTTACTATAATCCTTTAATTATAAAATATCAATATATTAATACGGTGTTATATCTTAAATGCAAGTCTCTACAAGGGATAGAGGTTGTAATTAGATCAAATTTTAGGTCAAAAAATTATGATATTTTTCTTGTAAGGAATAATTGCTTATTGTTATATAGTCTTGCTTATAAGAATCTTTATTAGGTCAAATTTTTACAAATTAAGATATTATTTTTCTAATATTTCCTTTGCACCAGATATGTATTTTTACTAGGAGGCTTCCAATTAGCAGGATATTTTCCATTAAACGACTTTATTCTCTTTTCAATTTGATTAGCATTGAAGTTGTCAGTCTTACTGCAAAATGCAATAGCTATTCCAACTATTACGTCATTATTTGTTTTCACTGTTTTATCGTCCATAGAAACAGTATCTTTTAATTTATACTTTAAAGCTGTTAATTGCTTGGTTGCTTCTTGACACTTTTCTTTCCAGTCGGTTGTTTTGATACTGTACTTCGTTACTAGTTGTTCTAATTTTTCAGGTATGGTTATTTCTTTTATTTTACACCACTCCATAAGAGAAGGAACTTTGATTTTATATATGTATTTATCTTGTATATTGATTGGATTCCTATTCGTGATTTTAAGATAATTTACTTCTCCACCTCTAATAGCATCAACTATTAATTCATTCAATTCTTTAAATTTTGATTTAACATTACCATTTTTCTTATAGAAACTATTTGTATTATCTGGGTTTAAATTGAGTAATAAAGCCGTTGATTCAATTACTGTCCATAAACATTTTTTAGAAAAGTAAATTTGCCTTTCTTCAGATATTTGTTCATTATCTAAACTATCATTCATTTATTTCCACACCCCTAATATAAAATCTTTAGAATAATAGATAAATATAATTTCTCAATATTATTTGAATTTACAATGTTCTAACCTGAATTTTATGCACTGCCTTATATCCCATATACACAGCTATACGCTCAATAATGATATCTTGCTGAAAAGAAAACTCCATTGCTAGTGATGAGTTACTAGCGTTTACAATGAGAAGTTTCTTGTATTGGTTCTTTTCTTTGAACTTGATTGTCTTGAGTGGATAGGTAGAACTTGCAAACTTTACACCAACAACCTTGCCCCAGTTTATCAGTAGTTCTGCAACAATAGGGTCTTTATGCCTGATTACTCGCTTGAGTAACTTACCAGCTTCATCACCTATATTTTTGATTAGTGCCATATTACTACCTTAGGTTTAAGATGTTTCAAAAGAAAAGAATAATACTTACACTTTCCCTAAGAATACTAAATTAAGCTAGTAGGATTCAATAAGATAAGCAAATTTCTATCTTTGCTAACCAATAACCAAACCATGCCAAAAAGAACAATGCTAGTTATTGAAGCAATAACCAATCCATACACTCCAACCCAAGCTAGTTATATTTTTAGTGTGAGCGTAAGCGAGCAAAGAAAATTACTAGCAGTATGTACAGTATATAAAAATATTCAGTGAGGAATTTTTGTTACTTAATTGAATGAAAATTTGCTTTGTTTTTATAGAGTTATCCACAGGCAATCCCTTTACTAACCTTATTACTTTATACGTAGTATATATTAATAGGTTTTTTTTTGACATTTTTGGAGGTGTCTCAATATCATAAGACGACTGGGGTAGAGTGGGGTTAATAAAAGTGTAATACTTTGCTTAAATGCCACCTTTTTACCGCTTAAATTTTTATTATATAGACACTTTTTATAAAAAGTGTTATTAATTAAATATTCTTAAGAATAAATCAGTATTTATGTATAAAAATAAAACTCTTAAAAGTTATAAGAATAAAAAATTGAACGATGCGAATTTTGCTGATTTTACTCACAATGATTATTTAGTGTTTTTGCACTTAACTAGTAAATTAGGAGGAGTGGATAAACAAGGGAAGTATCTACAAACAGATAAATTACAACGAGAACACATACTTACAGCAAAAGAATATAGTGAATTATTTAATATTGATATTGATAATAGTTATAAATTTATACGTAAAGCATGTAAAAAATTAATGAAGACAAGTATAATTTTAAAGAAAATAGAATTGAATGAAACTTGGGAAATAAATGTATGTTCAACAGCTAAATATAATGAAAAACAAGGGAACATAACAATTGAATTTACTGATAGAATAATGCCTTACTTGGCTCAAGTGAGGGAAAAATTTATATTATATAATTTAAAGGAAGTAGCTAATTTTGGTAGTTTATATACCACTCGTTTATATGAGTTAATTCAAGAATTTAAAGAAACTGGTTATTTAATAAAATCTGTTGATCAGTTAAGAGAAATTTTTGCAGTTGGTAATAAATTACAAAGATACAGTCATTTTAAAATAAAAACCTTTGCGCATGCTGTAAAAAAATAAACGACAATTATAAAATGAACTTAACTTTTGAGGAAATAAAAAAGGGTAGAAAAGTAACTGCCATTCGCTTTAAATTTAAGAAAACTATTGTTTTTGATAGGATAAATCATAAAACAGGTTTTGCAAAAAAACACTACATAAAGCCAGAACAAATAAAAAAGAAAATTAATAATTCAAAGTACCCTGATACTGTTTTAGAAGGTCAACTTAGCTTTGAAGAGAAACAACAAAAACAAGGTAAGATTGGAAATGTAGCAAGTAATTTACTTCAAAACTTGCAAGTGAATTAAATAACTGATAAATGTTAATCATAGGTGTTTTATACCACCGACACGAAAATAAAAAACCTAGTTTATGCTAGGGAGCTTCTACTATAAGCGTCTCTGGCGTGAAGTGTAGTTGATACTGGTGTCAGTAGTATAAACTCCCTAGTACCAACTCAATTTAGCTAGGTGTTTATTATGCAAAACTATAAAATTCCACGTACAGAAATTCTAAAATTATACGAAAGTTGTTTGAAAGAGGTTTCGGCGCACAGTGTAGGACAATGGCTCAAATCTGTTACTGAAAAGCAGTTTGTGGTTATACCAAGAGAAGAAATATTACATTTATGCCATGCCTTTGATGATATTGAAGAAAGTGTGTTGACAATTATAAAACAACAAAAGATATACAAGAATGGTTATAAGATTATGAATATAGGATGCATTACAATTAGCAGAAATACTTGCTAAAGTAGCTTATAAAGTTTAATAATTAATCAAGGTCTAGTATTTTTATTATGATTTTGATACTAGACCATAATGCAATAAAATCTAATAGGATAATATAATGTTTTCAAAAAAATCAAAGTTATTTAATACAAATAAAAAATCAGAAAATGAGGACTTAATTATGAAATCATCAAATGCACCTAAGTATATAACAAGTTATACTCCTCCTAATGAATCAGTAAGAGAGCAATACCTAAATGATATATCTAGTAATTTAATTAAAATGCATGGAAGTAAGCCTAGTTTAGTATTAGGTTTTAATCCTAGTATATTAACCCATCAAAAAGATACTGATGGTGTTAGCATGCAAATCAAAGGATTAATAAATGATTTAAATTATCAATTAAATGTAACAGGCTTTCAAGACCCTAAAGGCATTGTCTTACCATTTTGCGACATAACAGATTTAGATATTGGTGTACTAGTACAAACCTTGAAACATTTTGCATTTGATTTAACAACAATAGATTTAAGTTATAATAGACTCGGTAATGCTGCAGTTGAAAATCTTTTTTATACTATGGGAACTCATCAAACACCTGCAAAATATGTTAAAAATATAAATTTATCAAACAATTTTATAGGTGATTATGGTGCTGAATATATAGCACAATCTGTAAAAAGTGGAAGATATCCAAATCTTAAATTACTAAATATTGGAAGTAATCAAATTACACCAGAAGGATTTCAAAATATGAATAATATTTTAGGTCAAGTTCCTCAAGAAATATTAATTGTTACTGAAAATATTGAAAAATTATCTGATAATGGACAAGCTGTATTTAAAAGTTCTAAAGGTGATTTTTATGATATGGTAATAAAATCAGATGGGAAAGAAACAACTCTTGAATTTGCTGACGGAATAACTGGAATTTCTGCTGGTGATACATGTCCAGCACCTGTTAAAGATCAACTAGAAGCATGTTTTTTAGGAGGCGTGACTGGAGGCATGAAAGGTTGGGTAAGTTGTGGAGGATCAGGCAAATCTAAATTAGTTTGTATTGCTAAAGATGCATTAATGGGATGTTCAATAGCTACAACTGGAATAGGATTAAAACCTTGTATAAGTTTAGGAAACGAATATAAAGACAGTGATAAAGGAGGATTTGGTTTTACAGTAGATGGAGGAACTGAAATAAAAGGAACTTATGTAGATAATGACCACGGATTGACAGGAAGCAATTTTGATTTAAGCCAACATGATTTTAATTAGATTATTATGAAAAAAAATGAAATTGTATTTAGAAGATTATCTGATAATGCTTTACTTTTTTCGTTGTATATCAATGTAGTGATGATTTTATTTCAATTCATTTCTACAAACACTATATTTTTTTATTCTTGTAGTTTTGTAATATCAACTTTTGTTATTTATTTTTTTAATTTAAAAAATAAAGAAATAGAAACCAATGTTTTTTCTATTTCTTGTGATTTAGAAGATATAACTTTTTTATTTAATAAAAATGGATTAGTCTTGTTAAAGACAATAGGCGATTATTATGTTTATAAAACAAAAAATATACTGTCGCCAAATGCACAAATTTACGTTAAAGTGAATGGTAAAAATTGTACTATATTAACATCTAACATAGGTATAGATTGGATTAAAAAAGGTCTTGAAGAAGTAAAAAAAGAATATTAATTTTTAGGCTTAACCTTCAACATATCACTAGGTCTATTATATTTCTTGCGTAGCTTATCCTTCTGTTTAAGTTCTTGATGAAACACTTCAAATTGCTTGAGCAGTCCGATAGTTGTAGCGGCTTGATTTCAAAAACAGCTCGGCTCGCTTTCGTAGAAAAAAGTGGCTCAAATTAAATGACTTTATAAATTAACTCTGGCTCGAATTAATTGACGCTGAAAATTCTTCGGCTCGAATTAATTGACGCTGAAAATTCTTCGGCTCACATTAATTGATTCTATGGTGTCGCCTGGCTCACTTTATTTGATTTTATACCAAATTAGGTAAAAGCCAAATTTAAGTTTTTCTAAATTACTCCAAGCTTATTAATTTCTTTGTTAAATTCTACAAGTTTGCTGGTATCTAGCTTACCAAGTAGATAAGATTTTACTTCACTAGGGCGTGCATTGAGTATTTCACACAAAGCCTGTAAATTATAGCCATTACGTGCAAGTTTAGCAGCTATTCCATTAAAATCTGGCACAAGTATTGATTCAATAACTTCGGGTGTAATTTGCTTTGTTCCTGATAGATAAGCTTGCTCCAATGCTCTGGTTAAATAATGATTTATTTGTAATGGAGTTACTAAACTATTCACCAGTAATTCCATTGCTTCTATACTGATAATGTCGACTAATTTTATATCTTTTTGACAACATTGCTTAAATAACCACTTAACATAGTGCTCCTTATTCTCTATCCAATGATTTAATTGGAAAATTTGAGTGCGGGCTCCAATTTCTTCCATAGTGGGACGACTTAAATCATTGCTAAGCTTAGGATGTCCAGCCATTATAACCGTTAAAATACTACCACTACTATACACAAGTTCAATAAGTCTTTTTAACGAAATAAGAGTCTGGCTAGCTAAATCATGCGCTTCGTCTATAAAAAGCACTATTGGTTTATCTTGTTTTTTTACCAACCCCAGTAGTTTACGTTCTCGTTGCTCTGCTTGGTTTGGTATTTTAAAATTCTTATCTTTAACCCGAACTGTGGATAAGCGATTTCATTTTATAAATTGTTCTAAAGATGGCTTATCAGTACGAAGCTGATAGTTTATTAGTCCAGCAAATAAGTGACAAAATGCATTTATTGGAGATCTATGTCTACTATGTATCAAGGTGTTTAACGACTTTATAGATGAGAAGATTGTTTCTATAAATGGACGTTTCATTAACATCATTTTATCATTTATATCCATTAGACAATTCTTCATATTTTTTCTGATTTTAGTGATTAAAGTTGTACCCTGTTCAAATAATTCAGTGAATAATTTTTTGGAGATATAACCTTTATCACCAATAAGTTTGCAAGAGATATCTTTTAGCATTTGCTTTACTGGAGACCTGTCATCTACATTCCCGCTAGTAACATGCATGCGTACAATTTCTCCGTGACTATTAAAAATAAAGTGCAACTTAAAGCCAAAGAACCAACCAGTTGAAGTCTTACCTTTTCCAGCTAAGTCTTTAAAAACTTTATGACGTTTCTCTCGCAGCCTATGGCATACAACCATTGGAGTAGAGTCGATAAACATGTATTCAGTTATCTTACCCTCAAGGGATTTTAACATGCATAATACAGCAGGAAAGGCTAGCTTTATCAATGATATAAAGCGATCATAATGGACTAAGTAATTGAATAAATTTCTGTTATTTCTCATAAGTTCTAAGTAAAAATATTTAAAGCAAGCCATACCAGATTGATGGAAAGCTATTAAGATTGTTATTATCTCCGATAAGCTCATACTGCTTGGTCTATTACGTTTTCTTAAACCGCTAGTAAGAAGAGACTTTTTGTACCAATTTTCAAATCCTTTATAAAAATCATCGACAAAGCAGAACAAAGTATCGTAGTCTATATTCATTGGGGTACTCTTTAGTTGTTTAAAAAAGCCAGAATACCCCAATACCAACTACTATGCAGCTTTTTTGTTATCCATAGTTCGGGTGAGAACTAAGTAATTTTGTATCATCCTTTAAATATGAGCCATACATTATCATTGCGCCAATTCCGACAGCAAGTGAAAAAAAAGCTTGGCCTAAAGCACTAAGCAAAATATCACTCGTCGCAACATTACCAGCGTCAAATGAAAAAATAAACCTCAAAGCCTTTATAAAACTATCATAATTTTCAAATGCCACATAAAAAATCAATATGAATAATAATATGAACAATATAGGCATTGTTATTATATTAAGTTTCTCTAAACCACTATTTATACCCCTCGAAACAAACCAAGCAGTCAAAAACGTAAATATTGTATGATACAAAATAACAAGCTCGGCCGAACCGGAGAAATTCATCCATATCTCAACACTTTCAACCGTTGTAACATTTGAAAGCTTTCCTGTTAATGATATTACTAGATAATATAGCGACCACCCAGAAACTACTGTGTAAAACGATAATATCAATAAAGCTGTTACTAAACCTAATATCGGAACATAATTCCAGAACTTTGAGAGATTATATTTTCTAGATAAATCTTTAAAAGCATCAATTGTATTTTTCTTACTATATTTTCCAATTGCAAGCTCAGCTATTAAGATAGGTAAAACGCAAAAGAAAACACAAATAATATACGCTAATAAAAAGTACCCTCCACCGTTTGCACCAATTGCGTATGGAAATTTCCATATATTACCAAGCCCCACAGCTGCACCAATCGCACTCAATACAAAATACGTAGTATTCTGCCAAGATTTTCTTGCTTGTTTCATAAATCCCAGAAATTAATAATGTATTTAATTAGTTCTATTAGTAGTTGATAAATTTTGCACTGGTTAGATGCGAAGTTTACCACCATTGAGAACATTACCTGATGATTATTTATTAATCAAGCAATCTAATCTTAAAAATCATTGCAAAATAAAGAATAGAGCCAGATTTTAGCTGTAAGAAATAAAAAAGCCTCCCCAAGTTTGAAACTTGAGAAGGCCTAGGGGAAGATAATTGTTTGGCTAATTTAGTACTATTTCTTCATTCCAAAAGAAAGACCACCAAACTTTTTATTAAAGTCACTTACATTCTTATTAGACTGATTCACAACATTACCAGCCTCTTTATTCCATGCCGGATGCTTTCTATAGTCAACATCCATAAGAATTTCACCAGACTTTAGAGTTGAGCCAGTAACGAACTCGTCTTTTCCAATCTTAATTTTCAGCTTTTGATACGCTGGGTGTATATCTTTCTTCATGCCGCTGCTCCACTAACTTTTTTAGTTATTTCTCTTTTTAGCTTTTTTGCTCTTAAAGACATGGAAGAAGCTTTTGCTTTTAGCATAAATGCATCAAGCCCACCTAGCTTTTCTATAGTACGCATAGTCTTTGCAACAACTTTTAGCTTGTATTTTTCACCTGTAACTTCGCTAGTGTAAATCACACTACGTACATTTGGCTCAAAACGTCTTCTAGTTTTTCTTTGAGAGTGTGATACATTATTTCCATACTGTACTGCCACACCAGTTAATTCGCATCTACGAGACATTATATTAACCCTTTAAATTTATGAGTTCGATTTGCAAGCAATATATATATATTTGCCAAAACTGTCAATAATATATTTTTCTCCATCTTAATAAATGCGAAGAAGCTTATATAGAGAATGGCGCACCCGAGTGGACCGTTTTCGACAAATTCATGAATACAGAATGGTTATTATTTATCTTCCTCCAGAGGCCTCAATCCTTTATTTCTAAAATGGTTCATAGGTATTAAAATTAAAAACCTAAGAAAAACCTCATATTAACCCGAACTGTGGATAAGCGATTTCATTTTATAAATTGTTCTAAAGATGGCTTATCAGTACGAAGCTGATAGTTTATTAGTCCAGCAAATAAGTGACAAAATGCATTTATTGGAGATCTATGTCTACTATGTATCAAGGTGTTTAACGACTTTATAGATGAGAAGATTGTTTCTATAAATGGACGTTTCATTAACATCATTTTATCATTTATATCCATTAGACAATTCTTCATATTTTTTCTGATTTTAGTGATTAAAGTTGTACCCTGTTCAAATAATTCAGTGAATAATTTTTTGGAGATATAACCTTTATCACCAATAAGTTTGCAAGAGATATCTTTTAGCATTTGCTTTACTGGAGACCTGTCATCTACATTCCCGCTAGTAACATGCATGCGTACAATTTCTCCGTGACTATTAAAAATAAAGTGCAACTTAAAGCCAAAGAACCAACCAGTTGAAGTCTTACCTTTTCCAGCTAAGTCTTTAAAAACTTTATGACGTTTCTCTCGCAGCCTATGGCATACAACCATTGGAGTAGAGTCGATAAACATGTATTCAGTTATCTTACCCTCAAGGGATTTTAACATGCATAATACAGCAGGAAAGGCTAGCTTTATCAATGATATAAAGCGATCATAATGGACTAAGTAATTGAATAAATTTCTGTTATTTCTCATAAGTTCTAAGTAAAAATATTTAAAGCAAGCCATACCAGATTGATGGAAAGCTATTAAGATTGTTATTATCTCCGATAAGCTCATACTGCTTGGTCTATTACGTTTTCTTAAACCGCTAGTAAGAAGAGACTTTTTGTACCAATTTTCAAATCCTTTATAAAAATCATCGACAAAGCAGAACAAAGTATCGTAGTCTATATTCATTGGGGTACTCTTTAGTTGTTTAAAAAAGCCAGAATACCCCAATACCAACTACTATGCAGCTTTTTTGTTATCCATAGTTCGGGTTAATAATAAATAATTTTTACTTCTACTAAAAAATCTTTGACTTATTAAATAAATATAATTATACAATAGTAGTTGACAGTACATCTTGATTACTGTACATATATAAATATATCAAATAATTATGTAAGTTAATTATACATAGACTTTATTAAATATACTAGGTAATCTATGACAAAATCTAATGATGATGATCTCATTGAATTAAATAATCAAATAGCTAAGTTAAAACAAGAATTAACTAATAAAGATGAATTCCTTAGCTATGTACATCATGAGCTGAATGGTTTTGTTCATAATACCCATTTCCTTTCAGATTATTTATGTAAGAATTGGAATGAAGTGCCTAATGACAATATAAATCAATATCTTGTTAGTATCATAGAATCAGCTGAATATCTCAAATTGTTATCTGAGGATTTATTTAATCTCTCTAGATTTAAATCTGGAACAATGCAATTTGATTTTAGTCCTACTAATTTAATAGATATAATCCAGGATACTATTGATCAAGGTATAGGAATTGCAGAATCTAACCTAGAATCAATATTTGAACCTTTTGTTAAAGCAAATAGCAGTAACAATTCTATTCCTAGTTTTGGCCTTGGATTAGCACTATGTAAACAAATAGTTACAGCACATAATGGAACAATAAAAGTTGTAAATAATTCAGATCGAGGAACTACATTTTCTTTTGTTATCCCTACTTCAAACTCAAATAATAAAGAGTAATTAATTTTATTATCATTTTATAAATTAGAAGTAATTGTAATGAATAAAAAAGAATCAAGTATAATAGTTATTATCAGAGATTTATTAAAACCGATGGGAAGTGATATAGAGTATCTAGTATATGAGGAGAAATTAATTTTACAGAAAAACGGAGCAACTTTTGGTAAAATAGAAGATAGAAAAGTTTATTTGTTAAATGATGATAAAAATTTTTATCAAGTAGAGACAGAAATATTAGAAAATCCAGATGAGTTTTTGAAAGCAGCAACTAAATCGTATTGGATATCTAGCAAATTGAAATACTCAAAGAGTTAATATAAAAAATAGAACTTTTATCTGCTCTGTCCATTTGATTTTCTAAGTATTATAATAAAAATAATAAGTCATCTTAGCAATTAACTTAACCGGTACTTTGAAAACCTGTAAAAAACTATTCTTGCAATCGGAGGGTGAATAGTTTACTAATTATCCTTATATTATTATTAATTAATATATAAATGATTTTAAATGTCCTTTGATGTTGATATTACTATTGTTGTCGCATTTTTAATTTTAAATATTATTGCTGGTTTGTACAGCGGAAGAAATATAAAAAGCATAAAGGAGTATGCTCTTGGCAACAGAAATTTCTCAACAGCTACCATATCTGCCACTATAATTGCAACGTGGTTAGGTGGTAGTAGTTTTTTTATGACCGTTTCTGAAACTTATAATGAAGGATTGTACTTTATTATACCTGGTCTTGGCGACGGAATATCTTTTTTTATAATAGCTTACTTGATTGCTCCCAGAGTAACTGAATTCTTGGGTAAATTATCTGTAGCAGATGCTATGGGTAGTTTATATAATAAAAATGTCAGAATGATTACCGCTATATCGGCAATTATGCCTGCAATAGGTAATATTGCCATACAATTTTCAGTACTTGCAACTTTATTAAATTGCTTACTGGGTATTTCTAGTATATATACTGTACTAATTAGTGGAATAATAGTCATTACTTACTCCACTTTTGGAGGTATAAAATCAGTTACTTTCACTGATGTAATTCAATTTTTTACTTTTGGTGTAGTAATACCAATGACAGTTTTTCTAGTTTGGAAAACTATGACTGGTTTTGATGATGTAATTTATAATTTGGTTCAACATGATTCATTTAATTACAAAAAATTTTTTAGTTATGATAATCCAGATTTACTTAGTACAATATCGTTAACCTTATTTTTTTTAATCCCCGGTATAGACCCAATAATATTTCAAAGAATTTCCATGTGTAATAGTGGGAATCAAATTTGCAAAGCATTTAAAACTGCCGGGTTCTTTACCATATCTCTGGACTTAATACTAACTACTATTATTGGGATTTTATTAGTAGCACATAATCCTAATATAAATTCAGATAATTTAATACCCTACATGATGGACAATTACATGTATAGTGGAATCAGAGGTATATTTATAATCGGAATTATGGCAATGTGTATGTCAACAGCTGACAGTTATATAAATTCTTCTTCTGTATTACTTGTCCACGATATCTGTAAATCCGGAGGAATAAAATTAACTAGAAAAAAAGAATTACTGTTAGTGCGCATTTCATCTTTGCTACTCGGTATTTTTGCACTAATAATCAGTTTATTCTCAACACGTTTATTTGATATTGTTACATCTACTTATGGCTTTTATATGCCAATAGTTACAGTTCCGTTATTACTTGCAATATTTGGGTTTCGTAGTACAAATAAATCAGTATTAATAGGAATGAGTGCTGGATTCATTACAGTAGTAATAATGAATTTATTTTCAGATATAGACAGCCTAATGTTTGGAATGCTAGCTAATCTAATATTTTTCTTAGGTAGCCATTATCTACTCAAACAAAAAGGTGGTTGGGTTATTAGCACTAAAGCTAAAGGGCAAAAAAAAGGACAATTTAAAATATTGTGGCAAAAAATAATATCATTTAATTTTTTGACTGTATGCAGAAAAAACACACCAAAGAACGAAGGTTTAGTAATTCTATTTGGGATATTCATTATGGTATCTACATTTTTTAGTATAAATACTATTTCTAAAGAATTACAGATACAATATGGTTATTTAATTGATATTTTTTATCCACTTACGCTTTGCTCTGCCACTATACTTATAGGCTATCCACTATGGGCATCAAGATGGAAAGAAACAAATGTTATGGCAATATGTTGGAATATTATAATATTCTTCGTACTAATTTGTTTTAGCTTTCTAATAGTCCTAATAAGTAATTTTTCTGAAGTGCAGTTAATATTATTTATGGTAAATATTCTAATGATATCGTCATTGATTAATTGGCGCTGGAGTTTATTTTATCTTGTATTTGGGGTATGTATAACTTTATTCGTTTATGAAAGATACTTATTGCCGCCTCAAATACAAAGTGGGTTATATGCATTAGAATTTAAGATTATTTATTTATTATTGTTGGTTGGCAGTATATTAATTATGTTCCTAAAACCAAAACAACAACAGCAAGAAGCAACGGAAGAAAAAGCAGAATATTTGAAGCATGAAATAATAGATCTAAAGAGAGAAAATGAATGTGCAAAAAGAGAGATTGATAATCTTGCCCAAGGTATAGAGTTCTTGGAAAAGCATTTTGAGCAAAAGAAGGGTAAGCTGGAAGCAAAAGAGCTTTATTTAAGGGATCAATTAAAACTCATGCGCACTGAAGTTGCAAAAGTTAAGGAAATGAAAGATGAATTTATTCGTAATGTTCCGCATGAAACCAATACTCCAATGACTGCGATTCTTAGCTTGAGTGAAGTGCTTTATTCCTATTATGACTCATTAGATGAGGGTAAGATCAAAGAATCTCTTAAGGGCATAGTTAATGGCGGTGATCGGCTGAAGAGTTATATAAATAATATTGCAGATTTATCGAAACTTTCCTCATTATCATATGATCTTGAAAAAAAGCAGTTAAATTTGGGTCAATTAATAAAAGACCGGACAATTTTATATAAAAAATTGTTTACAGATGATACTAGTAAGCAGGAATTTACATTTGACATTGACAAAGACATAATGGCCTATTGTGACGAATATTATATAACTCAAGCTATAGATAACTTAATCAGTAATGCGAATAAATACGGGAAAGGTAAGTCAATAAAGATAAGTTTGCACAAGAAAGAAGACGGCAATATAGAATTTGCAATTGCAGATAAAGGCATAGGTATTCCAAAAGATGAGCTAATGAAAATATTTGATAAATTCACCGTAAGTTCAAAAACCAGAACACCGGCTGAAGGGAGAGGAGTAGGTCTTGCCTTATGTGAGAAAATCATCAAACTCCATAAAGGCAAAATCTGGGCCGAAAGTGATGGTGATAATGGTTCTACATTTTATTTTACTATTCCTGCAAAATAGAAACTCGTTGTTAAGTTTTTTTTATTATACTGAATAATTATTTTGTAACTTGTAGTAAAAGTTAATATTCTAATACCTTTAATAAAATTTGTTCTTAGTAAAATTAAGAGTCAGGAATAGATAAGAAACAAAAAATTCTAAACGAAAGTGGTTTTACAGAAGAACTAAAACATGAAATAGAGCAATATATAATACATCAAATAATTTGATGTTATACATTATTTTAAACAAAATTTAGAATGGATAACTTTAACAGATATAGAAATCCCTCTATATGAAGTGCATATAAACCTAAATTCGACAGTAGAATATTGTGGAGTGTCAAAAAAGCTGAAGAATTTCTGGAAATAATTTAGAAAAACTTATTTTATCCTGATTCGGGCAATATTTGAAAATATTGTAATCGCTCTTTTGGTAAAAACTTTCGAAAAGCAGTCATTAAAATCTTAGTAAATCTTTGTTCGGCATTCAACTGCTCCGCACTAGATTTTATACACTTTAAAAACTTAGATATTTGGGTTAGAATTCGTGATATTTGCTTGGATTTACAGTGAGTACTGGTAATAGTAACTATAGTCTGCCCTGCATGTGCGGTCTGTTTAGAAATTGCATTGAGTAATAGTGGTCTACTGGTAATAGCCTCCAAATGTGAATCAGGATTTGCTAATCTGGTAAATATCGTCCACCAGTTATAAATTAGAGCGGTAATTTTTGCCATGAAACGATTACGCTTCAAGTCATGCGTAGTATAGCCACACCATCCCCATTGATTTTTTAACTCATCAAAATTATTCTCACAATCAGCACGATCTCTATAATACTGAGCCATTGTCACAATATCATCATTCATATTGGTAACTAATATCTGATACTCATAAGCTGTTATATCTGTAGTTATTTCCGCAGAGAAAAATTCTAATTGCTTACCTCTTTTTGATTTCTTGACCATACCAATTTTATCTTTCGGCAATTTCTTTCTCAGTAGCACAATACGACGTGATTCTGTCCAACCAGATAAAGTTAGTTCAGATTCAATTCCCTCCCAACCTTGACCTGCAAATTTCCAAGTTGTTTTTTTCATCATTGTTGCAATTAGTCTTTTGACTTTTGTGCTGCATTTTAATTTAAAAAGATATCTCAATGAGAGCCTCTCAGCTTCACTCATTATCGATTCACTACCATAACTACTATCTCCTCTGATAAAAACTGGCCAACATTCTTGAGGCAATTCATCTAGTAATTGCCATAATCTTGGTGCAGAATAACAACCAGCTCCAGATTTGCCATCTTCAACTTCGGCATCTAAAATCATTCGTATATTGGCTATATGGTAAGTGTGATAATTGTGTGATGCTTTGCCTGGCTTGCTTGGATTATAGCCAACTTCAGCTCCTTCTTGTTTGCCGTACAGAGTTTTAGTAGTTGTATCAATATCCATTATCCATGGGATACTCAAAAGAGGTGCATATGATTTTCTTAAATGTTTTTCCAACCAATTATTACCAGCTTTTTCTTCTATTTTTTGTATAGCCCTACGTGCAGAAGCTTCACTTACTACTTTGTTCATTCCTAGCATTGGTGGGTTAACTCCATCATTACGCAACGCTGATATATGTGAATAACGCGTGTAACCTGATAGCACAGATAATAATAAAGTTCCTAAAATATCCCTTTTTTGAGATGCGTTATTGATCGCATAAACAAGCGGACAATCTTCTACCCAACTATCAAATAATCCTGCTGTTTTTAGAAATTCTGTGAAAAATGGCATTTGACCATTTGGCGTGACTGATGCGTTCTCATCCCAATCTATATGTACTTTGCCTTTGTAGCTATCAACTGTAACTAATTCTGATATACCTACTTTATTTGCTATTTCCTTCTCACCTTTTGGGTGAATCATTTTTGATCCTGATGACACAGAGCTATACCTTTGGTTTACAGACTTATATCATCATATTCTATCTCTTTTTTAAATCCAACTGCCGAATTTAGGATAAACCTCTGTTGGGATGAATTTAGTAAAGAAACAAGAAAGGAATTGTTACATGATTTGGAAGTAAAAAAACGAAGAGCAGCCACCTTGAAGCCAAAACAAGGGTTATTTACTTAGTAATAACTTAAGCTTTTTCAAATTTTGATATTATATTTTGTATCGTAGAAAGTTTTAGAAAATTATTGTTTTCTAAATTGGAGCATCTCTAGCAATGGTTAATAAAATTTGGAAATATCACATTATACCTCTGATTCGTAAAGTGTAGCCATAATTTTCTTCATGAAATACTTATGGATGCGGGCATTTGTGAGTAATGCTAACTCTTTGTTAAGGACTTCTCATTCTATACGGACCTTTTTATTACAACTACCTTAATTTTAAATTATTATAATGCATTATTTTCAAATGAGATTTACACCCATTTTTACAATCTGAACTGCCAAATCCAACAATTATAATGTTACCCATAGTTTTTTGATTTAGAATACACTCTGATTCATCAGATTTTTCTACATTTGTAATTTCAGTATTTTTATTATTTAATAAAAAGTCGATATGCCAGTATAATTTTTTATCTTTTGATTTATATCTATGCCTTGCTATTCTGGTATCAATATTTTTCTTAGCCGATCCAGTATAAATATAATTACCTCTTAGGAACTAGAATCTCCCTAACTTACCAATTTCAATGTCATCTTTTACATTTATATGTAATTGATAGCTTTTCATTATTTTAACCATACTTTCAGTTATAAACGCCAGTCTGATGGCTTTTTCTTCTGTCTTACAATAATTACTGTTGGGTATTTAGACCCTTGCGTATGAATAGTAATTGTTGCATATGCAAAATCTTTATACAAATCATTATATCAAAATAGTCAATGTTTATAAGGCATAAACGATAATTTCTTTTAATCAAGACTAGATCTTAGTAGGAAATTTTGTAGCTTCTTTTTAAATAATGATTTTATAGAGGTCAAAATGAAAAAAACATTAAATGAAAGAGTTGAGAAAAATCTCAATGTACTTAAATTACTTGCTGGTGGATATGATGCGGTAAGCAAAGAAGAAAAATTGTCTATATTAAATGAATATACCGGTTGGGGTGGCCTTCGTGAGGCGATCTTTAATCCCAGCATATATAGGGAATTAAAATGTTATTTATCTAATGAAAAAATTAATACCCTAAAGCATAGTACAAAGAGTGCATATTATACGCCAGATTTTGTTGTTAAATTTGTTTGGTCAATGTTAATACGTCTAGGTTTTAAGGAAGGGAACATATTGGAACCGGCAGCCGGTACGGGAGTATTCTTAGATCACATACCGCAACAGGTTAAAGATAAAAGTAATATAGAGGCAGTAGAGGCAGACTTGTTAAGTAGCCATATTTTAGCTGCAAAACACCCTGAATTAAATATTAGCTGTAGTGGGTTTGAAAACATTAATTACAGTAAATCAAAATATGATCTTATCATTTCCAACCCGCCTTATGGTAGCCAATTACTAGAAGATATTCAATATAGAGATTTAGATCACTTAGTGATTCATCATTTTTTTGTTGCAAAATGTGCAAGATTGCTAAAGGATAACGGAATTATAGCTATGGTTTTGCCTCAATTCTTCTTAGATAATGTTAAGGAACATGCAAGAGATATTATCAGTGCTGATGGCATAAATATGTTGTTTGCCTATAGATTACCGGAAAATATTTTTAGTAATGCGAAGGTTACTGTGGATATTGTATTTTTACAAAAACGCCAAACAAATGTTGCTTGGCAAAAGACAGAATATATTGAAATAAACGGTTATAGAAAACCAATCAATGAGTATTTTGTAGCAAATCCTTGGAACGTGCTAGGTAAGCTGGATGTTGTACCGATGTACGGTAGGATGGGTATTACTTGTAAAGCTGTAGGTGATCTTAGAAGAAAATTAGAAATGATTATTTTAAACAAAAAAACAGTAATTTTAATTTAAATGTGAGGAAGATCAGAAGATACAAAATAAAGTTAATATTATAAAAGGAAAAAGTTAAAAGAAGGAGCTTTAAGTTCCTTCTTTTTTTAATGTGAAGATATTTTTTTATTTGTCTTTATATCTTTTTTTCAATTTTAATTATCAAAAATATAACTAAAAGAAGTTACAGAGAAAGCAATATTGTGGAATGTCTATCCCCTCTATTAAGTCATCCCTTGCATATATTTTTCAGTTGTTATGATTGTAATTTCAACATAAGAGGATAATTTGAAAAAGAACAATGGTTGAAGTAAAATTAAAAGCAAATTCCGAAGGCGCACTTATCAGTTGAAAATAAATTTTCAACTCGTCGCTCAAAGTAGGAGAAATAAACTGTAAAAAACTAAGAAGAACTAGATGGCACATTTTAGCGTACATGTTGGCACAATAAGAAGAGGAATTGGTCAAAATGCTATAGCCTCTGCTGCATATATTTCACGTTCAAAATTGACTCTATATGCAACTGATAAGGAAACCAATATTACGGTACCGCTTGTCTGGGACTATCGCAAAAAAGCAGGTTTAGCTTTTTCAAAAATATACGCTCCCATTAATGCTCCTGAGTGGGTTTTTAATCGTGAGAAGCTGTGGAATAAGTGCGAAGAGATAGAAAATAGATGTGATTCAGAAACCGGCGGTAAGATTATGATTGCCTTACCTAATGAACTTACTGAGGAACAAAATATAGCGCTTTTGGAAAATATTGTTGCTGAATTAGTTGATCTAGGAATGATAGTAGATGCAAATATTCATAATGATAAAGAGAATAATTCTCATATGCATTTACAACATAGTCAAAGAGAATAAGCAGAAAATAGATATGGCGAGATGGAATTCTCACGCATTAAAAATTTAGATTGGAGAGGTCCAAAATGGACAAAGTGGATTAGAGAAATGACCTCGGAAAAAATAAACTATCATTATTTTGCAAATGGATTTGATCTACAAGTAACGGATAAATCATATAAAGAGCAAGATATAGATATTCAGCCAGGAGTGCATGAGGGAGCATCCCGTAATATTAGTAATAGTGAACTAGTTGAAGTAAATCGTCAAATTGCTGCTGAGAATGCAGAAAGAATTAAGGAAAAGCCGAGTATTATTTTAGATGTTATTGCTGTCAATCAACCGGCATTTACTAAAGAACAGATAGCCACGGAATTAGAGAAACGCCTATATGAAGGCATAGATTTTAGTAAAATGGATGATATTGAATCTATGCAAGGGAGAGCTATCTGCAACATTTACTAGCTTGTATGATCAGATATTAGTATGCCCTGAAATATCTCAACTAGTAGAAGCTGACTTGAAGGGTAGAATTCTGTATACGACTACAAAACGTCTAGAGCTTGAGGAAAGATTTACAGCAAATATTAAAGAATTACATAGTAGAAATAATCATGTATTAAACATCAATGATAGTGATCTCGAACATCTATCCTGGTCTGAAAAGATAGATGCAAAACTACGTGATGTTAAAACAGGTTTAGTTGAACATATTAATGATAAAACCGGCCCTTAAACTAGAGAAGCCCAAACAAACTGTTTCTTTATCATCCGAACAGAGAAAAGCAGTTGTCAAAGTACTAAATGGTTCTGATATTTGTGTATTAGAGGGAATACCGGGAGCAGGTAAAACTACTGCAATGCGTGAGATAGTGCGTCAGTATAAGAAATCCGGGGTTTAAGGTAATTGGTGCATCTCCTAGCAGCGCAGCTAGTTTAGAGCTTGCAAAAGCAACAGGCATAGAATGTAAGAATATCAGCAAGTGGAGAAAAGCTTGGTTAGAGGAGCAAGGAAAGAAGTTTGATTTAATTCTTCGTGGTGATTATTACAAAGAGGATTTATATAAGAATAATAGTAGTAGTGGTAACAGCACTTCATCGTTGAGTAGTAAACATATAATGATCATTGATGAGGCTTCTATGGGAGAGCTGGCAAATATGGGATTATCTGGTATCTGAAGCAAAGTCTGCGGGAGCTAAAGTAATATTAGTTGGAGATAATAATCAATTATCACCTGTCGGATGGTCTGGAGCTTTAGGTAAAGCCATATCAATATGCGGCTCAGAAATATTGGGGGAATCAAATCGTCAACAAAAAGAAACTCATCAACAGGCAAACAAAACTGCTTAGTCAGTATAGAGTTAGAGAGGCACTTGATATTTATTGGAAGGAAGGAGCTATTAAGGTAGCTGAGAATGAAGCTGAGGCTAATAGTATAGCAGTACGTAATTTTGTTAATTCCTATATTGAAACTGTTAAATCTATAGAAAGGGATGATTTAATATCAACTCGTTCTAAAGCAATTGGTGTATATGAGAATAAAACAAGGAATTTGCTTAATGAGCAGGTACGCCAACAATTAAAAGAAGCAGGGATTCTAAAAGGTCAAGAACGCAGGGTACTTGTTGGTTCTACTATTAAAGACGGTAAATATGAGAAGCAATATTTGAACTTATCTAGAGGTGAGCAGATAGTCTTTAGCAGAAATGCTAATTACCTTGGCAAGGGTGGAATATTTAATGGAGAGTTTGGTACTATATTGAAGGTACATAAGCCGGATAAGTGTAGCGGCTTGCTTTCGAAAACGTCTCGGCTCGCTTTCATAGAAAAAAGCGGCTCGAATTAATTGACGCTGAAAATTCTTCGGCTCAAATTAATTGATTCTATTGTTTAATTGGGCTCACTTTATTTGACTTTATCCAGATGGCAAGTTTTGTTTTGCAAACTTATATTATTGTAATTTTCATTATAATCTTATTCAAGACTAAATAATTAGAAATAAACGCTCATTATTCAAATAATAAAAATTAAAATAAACTCTTTGCTAATTAAATAATTAATATTATATAATTATAGCAAGAATTGGGTTTTTATTTAATAATGACTTTTAGAGATATTTTTATGAATAAAACAGTAGCATATTTACGTGTTTCCACTATTGATCAAGATTTGGAAAAAAATAAAGCCGATATTTTGCATTTAGCAAATGAAAAAAACTTTGGCAAAGTACATTTTGTAGAAGAAACTGTTTCAGGAAAAATTACTTGGCAAGCCTTTGGCTACAATTTCCGAGTTGCAGCGTTTAGAGATTGATAAATTAATTGCTGAAAGCTTGCACAAGGCAACACTTTTAGGAAAGGTTCAAGAATATTTTAAATTAAAATTGGTAATTAATGATATGAGGAGTTCATAGAATGAATAATGAAATAATGCAGTTTTTTGGCTTAAACAAGCATTTTTATAATGTATCATTTTTAGAAACAAGTATTATAAAAAAGCAGGTTGATAATATTAAATACGCAAGTCATATTGGTGGCATTGTTGCATTAACTGGTATGGTTGGTACAGGTAAAACAACACTTCTATGGCAGATTCAACAGCAACTACGTGAGGAAAAGACTGTAGTCGTGAGTCGCTCTCTTTCAACAGATAAGAAACGAGTGAATATTAGCACTTTGTATACGGCATTATTTTTTGATTTAGTTAAAGATAAGAATTTTAAAATACCAAACCAAGCAGAGCAACGAGAACGTAAACTACTGGGGTTGGTAAAAAAACAAGATAAACCAATAGTGCTTTTTATAGACGAAGCGCATGATTTAGCTAGCCAGACTCTTATTTCGTTAAAAAGACTTATTGAACTTGTGTATAGTAGTGGTAGTATTTTAACGGTTATAATGGCTGGACATCCTAAGCTTAGCAATGATTTAAGTCGTCCCACTATGGAAGAAATTGGAGCCCGCACTCAAATTTTCCAATTAAATCATTGGATAGAGAATAAGGAGCACTATGTTAAGTGGTTATTTAAGCAATGTTGTCAAAAAGATATAAAATTAGTCGACATTATCAGTATAGAAGCAATGGAATTACTGGTGAATAGTTTAGTAACTCCATTACAAATAAATCATTATTTAACCAGAGCATTGGAGCAAGCTTATCTATCAGGAACAAAGCAAATTACACCCGAAGTTATTGAATCAATACTTGTGCCAGATTTTAATGGAATAGCTGCTAAACTTGCACGTAATGGCTATAATTTACAGGCTTTGTGTGAAATACTCAATGCACGCCCTAGTGAAGTAAAATCTTATCTACTTGGTAAGCTAGATACCAGCAAACTTGTAGAATTTAACAAAGAAATTAATAAGCTTGGAGTAATTTAGAAAAACTTAAATTTGGCTTTTACCTAATTTGGTATAAAATCAAATAAAGTGAGCCCAATTAAACAATAGAATCAATTAATTTGAGCCGAAAGATTTTCAGCGTCAATTAATTCGAGCCAGAGTTAATTTATAAAGTCATTTAATTTGAGCCACTTTTTTCTACGAAAGCGAGCCGAGCTGTTTTTGAAATCAAGCCGCTACAGATAGGCTTGTCAACTTTGTTTTTAAAACTATTTAACTTAAGTATAGATATGTTTAAATGATCTTTTTTTGTCATGTGTGATTAATTATTTGATCAGTTTTTATTAATTAGTATGGAACATATCCACGTTTAAGTCTAGTATGTTTAATGTTTTGAATTATCTGCTTTACTTCTAACTGGTTATCACAAAATACACTTTTGCTACCACCACGTTTTGAATCGAATGTACCCCAGCTAGAAATCACAGTAGTACCACCAAAGAAGTTTTGTTGTTCATATACGTGATAATATCTTTCTTGTTTTTTAAAACGAAGCATTTAATTAAAATTAGGCAATAACCTTAGTTAAATATTCACTAGGTTTAAAACTTACAATACTTCTTCTTGTAAGTTTGGCAAGAGCAAGTTTATTTTGGTGATTAATGCCATGTGGAAACAAAAGAATACTTCTAAACTCTCCAATTTCATCAATATTAACATTAGTGCCAGAACAAACTAGTTCTTGCAGAGTATCTGCAAACATATCAATCATAGTCTCAGCCATAGATTCATCAATACCATATCTTTTAGCTGTATATTCTATGAATTCGAATTTTTCCATAATATTTCTCATTTTTAATTAATATTATTCAAGATTTCAAGATTATGTTGTTGGTTTTTAATAACAGCATTTAAAACATCAAGGTCAGTACACGTTCCATACCATTCTTTTCTAAACTTATTCCAACGAAGTCCAAGAGATCTAATTTGACCTCTAATTTCTTTGTCAGGTTGATTTTCGAAGGTTAGTATAACAGGAGTGAATTTTTGTTGTTCTTCATTAAAAGCTGCATCACCCTTAACAATCCAAGCAGCTATGATTTCTTGACTGTCATTAATTTGTTCTTTTAAAGAGAGTAGGGCGCCATACAAAGCATTAGAAGAAAGATGATCTAATCCAGCTTTTGTGATAAGTCCACCATTCTCAATTAAATGACGAGTACGAGCTTTACGTTCTTTTAATTTAATTTTAGTTTCTTCAATACTAAGTCTATGTTTCTTTTGTTCTAATTTCTTTTTTTGTTCTTCTACGTTTTTCATTCTTGTTTTTAATTTTATTAAAACTAATCAACTATATTTGATATACATCCATTTATTATATACCCTATGCCTACCAGACCAAATAAAAAATATTATTCTTAGTAGAGTTGTACTTTTAATTATTATACTTTGTAATAGAAATGTCAAGTTTATAGCAAACAATAATTTTTTTTATTTTTGATATACGCAATATACAAATATAATTTGTTTGCTTTTTAAAAATAGATTTGATAACTTAAGTAAGTTTTTTATATTTTGTTTTTAATATTAAATATGGCAATACAGTTTGCAAGAATTGAGGTATTAAGTAGAAAGAGTGGAGGTAACACTTGTTGCAAAGGTGCCTATAATGCACGAAGTAAAATAGTAGATGAAAAAACAGGTGAAATTTTCAATTTTACGAAACAAGGTGGGAATGTTTATCATAAAATCTTGTTACCACAAGGTATAGATAAGGATTTTTCTAAAACAGAAATATTAATGAATGCTGTAGAGCATATAGAAAGAAAAGCAAACAGTCAGTTGTTAAAAGATATAGTAATAGCTCTTCCTGATGATAAGGAGTTGTCACTACAAGATAGAATAAATATTACTCATGAAATAATTGATGAAGTGGGGTGGGTAAAGAGTGGTGTTGCTGTTCAGGTTGATATTCATGAGCCTCATGATGGAGAAAAAAATTGGCACGCACATTTACTTGTTGGAACTCGTAGATTTACAGAAGATGGAAAAAGATTAGGGGCAAAAGCAAGGGATTTAAATCCGGAGTTTAAATCTGGTAAAAACGGCAGCTTTATTATTCCAGAAGAGGATATAATTCACGAGCGAGGGAAGAGGGTAATAAACAATTATTTTAAAAAGCTAGGTTTGGAAAGCAGAGTAGATACAATCAGTTTAAACCCTCAAGAACATATAGGTCCAGTTAGAATGCGTAGTATATTCAATGAAGCAGCGCGGAGGAATGAAGAGCGTAAGGAATCTGAAATAGAATATCTTAATTCTGGTAGTAGAGTTTTAGAAAAAGTAACTAAGCATATGAGTGTATTTACTAGAGGGGACCTTAGCAGAGCCGTTAAATATATTCCAGATAGAGAGGTGAGAGCAAAATTGGTAGAAGATGCTATATCTGATAAATCGATTATACCATTATATAGGGAAGAGGGTAGTAAGACTAGGTATTTTACCACTAAAGAAATTAGAGACGAAGAAAACAAAATACTGCGTTTATCCGGTTATGTTGCTAATGTAGAAAATGTGATGTCTGGTGGTGGCAAGATACAGAGGATTGCGAATGAACTAGTAGCAAGTACTATAGGTGATTTAACAGAAGAGCAGCATAAGGCATTAAGAGAAGTTCTACTTAACGATTCAGGTTTAAGGATACTCAGGGGTAGGGCAGGGGTCGGTAAGTCGCATGTGCTTGGCACAGCTAATAGGATTGCTACAATGTCTGGTATTGGTGTTATAGGTCTTGCTCCAACGCACAAAGCTAAGTTAGGTCTTGCTGAATGTGGATTTGGGAACGTAGATACTGTAAAAGGAATGCTCTTTAAATTAGCCAATGGTCGCTTTAGCCTGCCAAAGCATAGTTTGATTGTGGTAGATGAAGCTGGGATGATTGGCAATGATGACTATAAGGAGCTGCTGAGAGTTGCAGCTACGCGCAAGTGTAGTGTTATATTAGCTGGAGATGAAAGGCAGCTGGCATCTGTACAGCGTGGAGGAATGTTTGAAGTGTTTGCCGGTAAGTATAGAAGTAGCACTATATTAGACATACAGAGGCAATCAGGCCAGTGGGGTAAGTCTGTTGCTATGAGTATGTCTGAAGGACGCGTGGAATCTGCAATATCTATATTAGAAAGTGAAAATCGTATTAAGTGGGATGAGAACTCGCATGCATCAATGGAGTCTTTAATTAAAGACTGGAATAAGAGTGAATATAATATTAGAGATAGGCTTATTTTAGCAGTAAAAAACAGTGATGTTGCAGCATTAAATCATGGAGTTCGTCAGTGTTTAAAATTATCAGGAGATTTAACAGGAGAAGAATTTGCGGTTGCTGGTAATCATTATATGCAAGGTGATAGGGTGCTTATTACTAAAACTAACCCGAACTATGGATAACAAAAAAGCTGCATAGTAGTTGGTATTGGGGTATTCTGGCTTTTTTAAACAACTAAAGAGTACCCCAATGAATATAGACTACGATACTTTGTTCTGCTTTGTCGATGATTTTTATAAAGGATTTGAAAATTGGTACAAAAAGTCTCTTCTTACTAGCGGTTTAAGAAAACGTAATAGACCAAGCAGTATGAGCTTATCGGAGATAATAACAATCTTAATAGCTTTCCATCAATCTGGTATGGCTTGCTTTAAATATTTTTACTTAGAACTTATGAGAAATAACAGAAATTTATTCAATTACTTAGTCCATTATGATCGCTTTATATCATTGATAAAGCTAGCCTTTCCTGCTGTATTATGCATGTTAAAATCCCTTGAGGGTAAGATAACTGAATACATGTTTATCGACTCTACTCCAATGGTTGTATGCCATAGGCTGCGAGAGAAACGTCATAAAGTTTTTAAAGACTTAGCTGGAAAAGGTAAGACTTCAACTGGTTGGTTCTTTGGCTTTAAGTTGCACTTTATTTTTAATAGTCACGGAGAAATTGTACGCATGCATGTTACTAGCGGGAATGTAGATGACAGGTCTCCAGTAAAGCAAATGCTAAAAGATATCTCTTGCAAACTTATTGGTGATAAAGGTTATATCTCCAAAAAATTATTCACTGAATTATTTGAACAGGGTACAACTTTAATCACTAAAATCAGAAAAAATATGAAGAATTGTCTAATGGATATAAATGATAAAATGATGTTAATGAAACGTCCATTTATAGAAACAATCTTCTCATCTATAAAGTCGTTAAACACCTTGATACATAGTAGACATAGATCTCCAATAAATGCATTTTGTCACTTATTTGCTGGACTAATAAACTATCAGCTTCGTACTGATAAGCCATCTTTAGAACAATTTATAAAATGAAATCGCTTATCCACAGTTCGGGTTAAAACTAATAAGGAGCTGGGATTAATCAATGGAGATCTGGCGGAAATCACTTATACATCTAGTGTTCAGTTTACAATTAAGTTAAGAGATAGTACTGATACTGGTAGTGAAAAAGGAGAGCAGGTTTATAGAGAGATATCATTTAATCCATCAGAATATAGAGGTTTTAAGCATGGCTATGCAACTACAGTATTTAAAGCGCAAGGGGCGTCTATTAAAGATGTTTTTGTATATCATAATGGATTTGCGGGCATTAGAAATAGTTATGTTGCTATGTCTCGGATGGTAGGAGAGTTGAAACTCTATACAAATAAAGAATCTACTGCAAATGTACAAGGTTTGATAAGACAGCTATCGCATGATGCAGAAGCGGGTAGTTCATTAGCTTATTTAACTGAATCTGAACTGAAATATAATGAGCTAGGCAAAGACCTAGCGACTGATAGTAGAGCATATGTTAGAGGTATTAACAAGTTTATAGATTTTATAGGAAATACTGCTACGAAGTTAGCTGATAAATATATACCTTCATCTGAATATTATAATTACAAAGAGCCAAAGGATCAGTATGAATCCGTGAGTCAGGTAATAGATAGAGCATATGCGGAATTAGAGGGTAAAAATATTCAAGAAGAGAAGCTAGTAGTAGGAGGTAACAATCAGCATATCAGTAATAGTAAAACAATAGAAAAAGCTCAAGTAGCGCATAATGGTGTCTTGAATAGCATGGTTTTGAAAGATTCTGGAGTTGAGGGTAATGCTATATACAAAACAGCTAGTTCAAATAACTGGCAAGCGAGAGAATCAGCCAAAACAAGGTTTTACCGTAATGCTGACAGGGTAAGAGCAATTAAGTATTATGCTGATCAAAAAGAAGAATGGGCAAGGGAGTATGAACAGTTAAAATCTGAGATTAAGTTTAAGGCAGAGTATCTAGCTAGGGATTTACTAGGTGAGCCAAACAAAAAACTATCAAATGGTAGAGAGCTACGTTACGGCGAGAATGGAAAGATTGCAGTCCGCATAGCAGGCGAAAAAGCTGGTACTTGGTATGACTTTGCAAAGGGCGAAGGTGGTGATATGTTTACCTTAGTACAAGATACTAGAAAGACTTCATTTAAAGAGGCAGCTGAGTATTTAAGAAGTAGGGTGGGCATGAGTAATCCTGTAAGCTTTAAATCTAGCTTACAATTAGTATATGATCATGCAAATAGTGATTCTACCAAAGAATATATACAAGAAAAAGATGCTAAAATTAGATATGCAAACAAACTCTATGATAAATCTAAGCTTATTTCTGAGAATTCAATAGCAAATACATATTTAAAAGATCATAGAGGGATTACCTGCAAATTATCATCAGATATAAAAACTACTGGAATATATGATCAGAACACAAAGGAATATTTACCAGCACTAGTAGCATTTACCAAAGATTCAGAAGGTAAAGTTACAGGGGGACAGCATATTCTTCTTGATAAAAAGACAAAAGGTAAAGCTAAGATTGCTATACCAAAGAAATCATTTGGAAAGATAGCTGGCTCTTTTGTTGATCTTGGTGGGGTGAATAATAATTTGAGTGCAGAGCAAGCAAAAGATCATGGAGCTATCACAATACTAGCAGAAGGGTTAGAAACTGGATTATCGATAAAGCAGTCGATGTGTGAGCATAGTAATATAAAAAATATAACTTATGGAACTAAGACGCTATGCTCACTAGGTATAAGTAATATCAAGAATTATCAGCCAAAGCCAGGAGAAAAAATAATAATTGCAGCAGATAATGACGGAGTAAGTTCAAATACTACTAAAACTATAGAAAATGCAAAGCTAGCTCTTGTGAAAAAAGGCGCCTTTGTTGAAATTGTCAGACCAGAAAAAGAAGGTGATTTTAATGATATTCTACAAGATAAAGTAAATGGTGGACCTAAGGAAATAGCAAAGACATTTAATGGCGCAATAGCACGTCATAGTGCTACAACATTGCTTGAGTATTTTGCTAAAGATAATGATGTTTATCAGCTAAGCAAAGCAGAAATGAATAAGATAAAATATTTAAGTAAATTTAAAATTGATGAAACAAATATAATAAATTCTTATAGGATAAATCATGAGCAAGGTACAGAAGAATTAGAGAAAGTAGTTAATCCAATTTCTATTGCGAATGCTTTTGTTCAGGAAAGAAGGCATGTAATAAGTGATATCAATGATTTAGGTGGCAATATAGATAAGCATGAATTGACCTTAAGTTTTAGAGGTAAAAGCTACGAAGAAATGGATAACTATATAAGTGGTTTAAGAGAAAAAACTTCTTTTCAAGCTAATGTAAATCAGTTAGCAGAAAATAAGAGGAAGGCAACGACAGTTGATCAAGCATTGAGTGCATTAAGAGAAGAGGAGGGCTTCCTTGCATTCATACATAACAATCATACTCCAGATGTTCATAGTCATCAATTTTTAAATGCAATGCATAATGCTTACAGGAATCAGGAAAATAAGGTGTTTAACAAAGTAGAAAAATTAGCTCAGTATATGAGTAATACAGAGATAAAAAATAAAGAAATCACTAGCATAATAAAAAATGCTAATAATAGCCATAGGGCTCTCAATTCTTTAACCACTAAATATCATAATTATGTATCTCAGGTAATGCATAAGGCATTAGAAGATATAAGCAAGGGTACAAAATAATATCCGAGGGTAAATCTTTTAGTTGTAAAATCAAATTTATCGACCATATTCTAGAAACCCAGCATGACAATCAATTTTTTCCAAAGGAACATTGCAAAAAGCTCCTGCATCAAGAGCTGGAGAAAAGTCACCAACTATCACATGTGTTGCATGGTCCGACCCGTTGATTTTGTGGTTCTGCTCTTTGTTTTGTATATTTTCCTCTTTTTTTTCCTTACTGGGGTTGTAACGGTTTCTTCGGGAGAAGGATGCTGATTAACAGTTGATTTAACAGGAGAATCGTCGCTAACATTTTCAGCTTCTTCATCTTTATCATCCTCTAGGTCATTTCTAGCAATAAAGCTAAGATTTATAGATTTTAAATAGGTTTGAGGAACTTGGATTTTTGCTAATCTAACTTGTGGCTCTGGTAAAAATGTATAGCATTGACCGGTAGTTAAAGTGGCTAGATCAGAGGGCTCAATTAATAATTTTTTTTGCTGATGCTCATTGTAACTAACCCCATCTCTGAATTCATTAGCACCAAAGCTGGTATTTTTCTGTTGCCTTGTAATAGTCATACTCCCTGACATCGCGCTTACTTGTCTTGCAATAATGTCTTCAGTATTGCGAAAAAAGAAAGATGTGCCAAACTGACCAAAGATTGTAGAACCGTCATATTGCCCATAATGAGAATAAAGTTGATTTAAAGATTGCAGGCCGCAGATAATACAAGCACCATATTTGCGTCCTTCAGACATTAATGTAGATAGTGCAGGTAACTTGCCAAGAGAAGCTAATTCATCCATAACAAACCAAACCCGTCTATCATTTTTAATACCAATATCTAGTAACTGGCATAGTGCCAATTCTGCCAGACAAGCGATAAGACTTGCGGTTAATTCTCTTGAGCTAGGTTTAGTTGCTAAAAAAAGCCAGTTTTCTGCGCCCTGATCGATATTTTGAAAATATTCTTTTATTGAAAAAAGATTATCTTTACTGTTCTTCAGGTAGCTAATAGGCTTAGAACTTGCACTAAGCGTTGATAATACAGAGCCAGAAGTAATTTGATTATTATTATCTAAAAATCTTGCAGCCTCAGTACCATATAATTTGCGTGATAATGAATTTAATTTGCTGTGTTGTAGTAAATACGACAATGCCTGAATATCGGGATTTACTTTTCTTTGGTATTGAGCACAAGCGTTGAAGACTATTTCTGCAGACTGTTCCCAAAACGGGTCGGACTTAAAATTTGACTTCTTTCTATTAAATCCGAATAATATTTTTGAAAATCTTTCTAGTTCTTCTTTGCTTGCACAATCTTGCCAAAAGTCCCATTCTTTACCCCTAGCATCAAAAGGATTAAAGATAATATCGCCTCGATCAGGATTATAATATCTGGCAATCATTTCTCCAGTTTGATCTATTACAATAGATGGTTGTTGCTTTTGCTGTATTTGTGATAGTAAATTATGTATTAGATTAGTTTTACCAGAGCCTGTAGAGCCAGTTACTAAAAAGTGCCTAGTCTCCATATCCTTAACCAGTGACATTTTACCTATTGTAAGATCACTAGACATACGAAGAGATTTTAGCTTACGGGTAACCTCTTTATCAGTTAAAACAACGCCACTACCTTCTTGCTTTTTATCTGAGCGCACTGATTTTCCAAATCTTGCCCAAAGACCAAATACTATCACTACAGAACAGATAGCAATAAACAACATCATCACTAAGCTACTAAACAGAAAATCCACCATATTACTATAGGAAGATTTAAATTTATTTGATGTAATAATAGCTTTAGCTGGTACATTATTCTTAAACAAACCTCTGCTAGTATAAGCATTAATAGTTGGAGATTTTCTATTGCCTGAATGACTAGGCATTATTTCATGAAATTTCATTGCAATATGAGCTCTGACATAAGTCATGCTTGCTGCTGTATCCAAGCTCTTAAATTCAGGTAATCTAAAAAACACTGTCATGCAAATACCTATAAGCAGAGTTAGCTTAAATGTACTACCAGCTACCTGTTTAAACATACGCACTTTGTGCAAGAATACTTGACCGCCACCTATAAAATTATTAAGCATTTCTCTAACCTATTATTTAATTACAAGCATCATATGATAATCATCCAAACATGAAGCTTTAAATCCATGATGTATATAAAAACTTTTAGCATTTTCATCTTTTGCATGAGCAATAATTGCTCTCAGTCCTGCTATTTCAGATGCTTGCATAGTCCTACTGATAGCATCCTTTAATAATCCAGCTCCAATACCTTTGTTTTTATAATTTTTATCCACTGCTAATCGTGCTAATATCATGACTGGTATAGGGTATTTAGGCATATTTTTTTTAACTTCTTCTGTTGCTTCAGCATGCGATACAGAACCATAAGCTAAAGTATAATAACCTATTATATTTTTTGTCTTTTTATATGTAGATACATATGTCTTTGAAGAATTATTTTTATCATTTTGCAATGCATATTTTTTTAGAAAAATATTTAAATTAGTATCGCCACAATCAAACTGAGTTTTATTATGTAATTTGCTAATTAGCCTGGGTACTGTGAACATAATTCTTTTACTCATCAAATACCCCTTTAGTGCCAAGCAACTTCTGTAATGCTTTATTTTCTTTAGGATTCTCATCTAAAGCTGAACAGAATTTATTCCATTGTTCATTATTTAAAAAAAAGTGATGTTTATTGTTAATTAATTCATGAGCTTCTTTTGTTGCAGTAGATAATAAAAATCCTGTTACCGTCGTACCTAACATTGCAGCAGCTTCCTTTAATAATTCTTTTGTTGCTGTATCAGTTCTAACGTTTAATAATATATCTCTCATTGCTTTATACCTATATGTAATTGTAATACCATTATAATAACGTAAAGATGATATATTTACAATATTTTTGTAAAACTTATTTAAAAACTCCCTAATATTCCATATTATTTGTTTTAAAATATGATCTGAGTTTGATACAATAGAGCTATAAGTTTTAAAACAATAATTACGGTAGGTTTTCATGGAAGATTTTGCTACATTCTGTAAAACAGAGAAACGTAATAAAGCTATTGAACTACAAAACTCAGCTAACAAACAAACTGGTTTTATTGCTTCTCGACTTAATAGAGATAATTTTTGGAACGTAGTATTTGGGTTTATCCTATTTATAGCATTAGCTTCTGGATTTATTATTCCACAGCCTTTTGGTAGTATGATGTTCTGGTTAGCATTTATAAGTGCAGTTGTATTAACAAAACATAATTCCCATCTAACTTTTGATAAAGAAAAATTAGAATTTACCACTAGCAAAGGTATTAAAATACGGAAATCTGGCTTAGCCTTTTTTTGGCTTTTATTTACATCTGCTTTAATAGCTGGTGCAATAGTTGCAATGTTTCCAACGGCAAATCTTAAACTCTCATTGTTATTCCAAATTTTATTTGGCATTTTTCCTTCTCTATATTGCATAATACGTAATTTTCCTATATCTGTTTATTTCCATAAAAACGCCTGGTACGTTGAAGGGGCTAATACTTATAGTTCTAATAGTCGTCATAGTAAACACCAAGAATCGTTGCTTAGTACAAATCAACTTATTAATAATCCAATAAATAACTGGTATTCGGGTAATATTTTTCATAAAAAATAACCTATTTCTTTTTAATGTTTACGTTACTAGCTCTTTGTTGGTCACCTTGGTAATTCTTAAGCATACGTTCAGCTTTATTAGGTCCTCCAACATTTACATCCCCTGCATTTCCAGCTGTTAAGAAATTAGCTATTCCGCCTGCAATTGGAGCTCCAACTCTACCTTGCCCTATTCTATCCTCTTCATATTTATCCTCTCTTTTCTGCATTCCATGTTCTAATGTTTTATTGTGCCATTCTATTGATTTACGTTGGTTATTATTTTCCTGATGCATCTGCTTGCCGGTTTGCTGCAATTCATCACCTTTATTGGTAATATTTTGCTGCATTTTGCTTCTATCTAGCCCTTGTTCAAAAGCTGCTTTATCAACATATTGCATAGAACCTTCATTTACTTTATGTGCATGCGTATTTTCAAAGAGCTGCATTTTAGCACTAGCTGCTGGGCCGCTCACGTTATCTTTGAAGGTACTAATTGGACCTGCTATACTATTTATTTTTTCATTTACAATATTATCCCAAGCTCTAGCAGCTCTTGGGTCTTGTTGTTCAATCATTCTATGTGCATCCTGCTGACTTACATTATGATCTTGCATTAGACGCTCTTCGACTACATGGTACATTTCATGATTGCTACTAGAACCCATGCTATCTAGCACATTTGCAGCTTTGCTATATGCTGCTGCCTGCTCTTGATGCATTGATAGATTTCTAGCAAAAGACTCCATTTCTTCATGACTGCCTCTGACATCCTGAGCATAGCTAGTATCCACACTATTTTCTTTCATCCAATTCTCATTCGATGCAGCCCTTACTATATTATTAAAGTTCTTACTTGCATCATTAGACCTGCTAATTCTTTCATTCTCAGATAATGACTGGTTACTTGTGTTATTAGCGGCAATAGTAGCATCTACTGCAACACCAGCTGAACCCTTTACAAAAGGCACAGCTTCAGGTACCTTAACACCTGCATCAACATAGGCTTTTACACTCGTCCCTGCTGCCTGTGTCCATTCATAGCCTTGGTGATCATGCAACTCCTTCGCATGATTAACAGCCTGCTGCAACGCCTTACCTTGCTCTCCCATGGATTCATAATTATGCGTATGCCCTGCTGTTTCTCTTTGCGCTAGATTGGATACTAGGTTAGAAGTTTTAGCCAGTGTAGAAGTCTTGGCGCTGTTGTAGGATAATTGATCACTTTCTACCAAGCTCTGACTCTTATTAAAACCTTCATTTATCTGGTTAATCTTACTCTGATCTATTCCAAACCTTGCACTACCACTACTAACTGTTTGCCCTGCTCCACTAGTAAGTATAGTCTGACCACCCGCTGTAACCTTTTCCATGGTACCATCCATATGTTGATACGAGCTTGCCCCAGACGCATACGATGAGTTATAATCTGTCTTATGAGCAAATTGCTGAGCCCTTTGCATATTACCTATTGAGATATTATCTAAGCTACGACTTCCTGTTGTAACATCACTTGCTGCCATAGAGGCAGCTCCTTGACTGGTATTCCCAATATTACTTGCTAGATTAATAAAAGCATGTGAACCTCCTCTTGCTATCGAATAGGCAAGTAATGGAATAGCCCATTGCAAACCTGATGCTACTGTTACTATCTTATCTATTGCAGCATGCGATTCATTAAATGTAGCATAAGTTAAGACACCACCAGTGATGCTGGCACCTATAACACCACTATATAGTTCAATAAATAGATTGAGTATTGCATTTAATGGTGCCCATAATTGCAACGATATAACGGCTATTAAATAATTCAAATATCTTGCCATACCACCACTTATAATCATAAACGGCACTACAAAAATAAATGATGCATAAATAAGGCCCTTTAATACTGTCAGTACAATAGGTAAATATTCAGACGCCAACTTTCCACCTATCATCCAGCTGCTTTCTTGCTGCATTGATGCTCTAGTATATCCATATAAATCAGCTTTGTTGTTATAATCATGAATTGCGTTGATCATCATATTTTGTTGAATAATCTTTTCTGCTGATATATTAGTACCTAGCGTACTACCATAAGCAAGTTCTATATTTGATTTTAATTGCCTATTTAAAACAGAGTGATGGCCCATGCCGCCAAGACCTAAATGTTTTGCTCCGGCTTGAGCAAAATCAGTATTTAGATAACACTTACTTAAAAAATCTAATTCACCAGCTAAATATGTTTCTAAATAATCCGCTGCCTCTCTACAATTCATTCTATGGCGTCTTTTGCCTTCTCTAAGATCGACTTTCCTAAAAGTTCCAGCCTTTGTTTTTACTAACTTTAATATATTATCTGTTTCTATTAAATCTTGAAGCGTAAATCTAGTACCCATACCTAACTCTAACACTACGCATCTCCTTAAGAAAGCATCCATATTACCAGCAAACTCAGGATTAGCTATGCGCCAATTACGTGACTCATTAATAAGCCGTGCGCCAAATAACATGCCATAATCTTTAAATGGCAAACTTCCAACAGGTGCAAAAGCTTGATCAAAACCAGAGGTCATACCACCGCCAAAAGATTCAAATATTCCTACTGGTAAAATGAATGCAACAGGTAAATTAGAAACACTATCCTTCTGACCAGTTATCCTATCCTCGACATCTATATCGCCTCTTGGTATAAGAAGAGCACCTACTATTACAGACATTGATAATATCTTAACTAAATGCTCCTTAGAACGCCCTTCTGCTCCAGCATATGCCATACGGAATCCATGATAAGCCATGGTTACTGTAATCATCGCCTTGATTAAACTATCTGCAAATGGACTATTCATAATAAGAGCAATACCATTTAATATATAAAACATTGAAATATAATGCCCATATGTATATACGCTTAAATCTATTTCCATTTTATCTGCCTCATATTATCTCGCTAATTTTATCCTTTATTCTCTAGATTCCGCGTGTATCCATGAAACGACTAAAACCTAGCTCAAACACTCCTTGTTGTTGTATTAATCTTTCTTTTACCTGCGTAATTACTTGTAGCTTTTTAAATGCTTCAAAACGCTTATCTCGAAGATAGCTGCGTACTGTATCTACATTATGGGTAAATTTATCTATTGCTGTGTTGTCAAGTTGAGCAGTCTTTAATATCTCTACCGAAGACTTAGCATGATTTAACATCTTCTGCATATAATTAGTAATTAAATCATAGCAAACTACTTCTACAAACTCGTGCATTCCAACTAGTGATGCTGCACTTGACTTTGTTTTAGTCGCAAGCTCTAGCTCTATGATGTTAATAAGTGGTATAGAAGAGAATTCAATCAGTGCCTGCTCATCATCAGATAACTCACCCTCATTCTCATGTACTTTTTCTACAATACTCTCAAGTAAAGTAGTTACATTACCGTATAAAGTCTGATCGCTATTTAATGCATCATTTTGCTCAACTGGATTTAAACATTTTTTGTTTTCATCACATCTGTAAATTACTACCTCTCCTGATTGACCACCTGGCTTACCTATATAACGCTCTATTAAATCTTCTTTTTCTACCAATGAGGGCAAACTACTAATAGCTATAACTCTATCTTCCTTACGGCCAATTACACTACCGCTAATACTCATCATCAACTCTTTAAGGCCAGTTTTAGCAGTATGATCACCTTGGCTAAGTGCTTTCCATACTAGGTTAAAATTATCGCCTAATAAGCTCTTTAACTGATCTTCATCTCCAGACTCTCCATAACGGTCAGGATTATCAGTACAATTCTCTGTAGCTTCAAACATATCGCTACTAGCCGATAAAATATTACTCTTCATCATACAACGCTGTTTTGATGCACTATTTAACATAGCAAGGCCACCTTGCGCTATAGATTTTGCCATAGCACATTGCTCAACTGATAGACCATTAATATCACGTGCAACTGTTTCTAAATAAGTTGCAATATCCTCACATTGAGGACATACTTCTTTTATCAGCATCTTGAGTGCATATGCACCAGCTGCACCTGGAACAGCTTTGATAAAACGACTAAAAGCTTCGCCTCGGATAAAACTAAATCCACCAAACCTTGCATCATAAGAACCACTACATGGGTCAAACTCAAAACCTGGTGGTTGTACTATAAGTGGGCGCAGAGTTTCTGGTTTTGGACCTCTACTGATAATTGAGCCACCAGTAACATATCCTGCTTGCTGATCACTGACTACTTTCCCCTTATTGATATTAGTCATGGTGCCATTCCTTTGGGCATATTGCATTAAATTGGCAAGACCTGAAGCCTTTACCTGTCCCGCATTAAAAATTAGCAGTAAAACCATAATCAATGTCTTTAATAAAGTATTATTTATATTTCTACTCACCTACTTTCCTCTCTTTCTACTAATAGCAAATTGGTAGTTATTTTCTAAAAGTTCTGTAGCAAACATCACTTGCTGCTCAAGTTCCGATAAACTTAAAAAACTACGGGCTAATTCAAAAGCATCTTGCCCATCCTTGCTAATTGCTATTATTGTTGGTGCCTTTTGTATGTTAAGCATATTAATTAGCTCCTGATGCTCTGGTGAATTCCCTACAACATCTAACTTAAAACCATATAAGGATATAAAATGTCCCAATACCGGCTTAAATGCCTGACAATATGGACAAGTAGGATTCTCAAACAAAACTAGATCATATTTATTAGCAAACCCTCTAATCTTAAGCGCTTTCTGCCTTCCTTCATATTCTCTTTTAACTTTATTAGCTGGTACATTTACTGGATTATTAATTTGGTCAATGATCTCTGGATTAGTAAAATTAACCATCTCTCATGCACTCGCTAGTGTCATACCACTATCGCGCATCTCTTTTTCTAGTATTTTGTAATTCTTAACTGCTTTATATATCTCTTCTCTAGGGGCATTTCTGTAGCTTAGCTCCATCATTATTGCCCTGCTCTGTGCTAATTTTACCTTTCTCTCTTGCATATTTTTAATAGCTTCACTAGGGGATAATGATTCAAAAGTTAGAGTAGGATTTTTTGCTTGCTTTTTTTGCTCAGTTTTCTCCTCTTCAAACCAGTAAAAGCCTTTATGTTTATTAGCTCCATCGTAGAAACTAATATCTCTAGCAAATGCATTACTTATTGTTCCTGATAGCAATATCAATATTGTTAACTCTATAACAAATTTTGTTCTAAATTTAATTTCCATCAATACGCCTCTTCTCTTAAGTCTTGCTCAAGACGGTCTACTTCTTGTTGATAGAGTTGTGCCTCTAAAATATAATAACTGTAATAAGGTAAATTTGGACTCGCTCTATTTTTTGCTTTTGCTAGACCATCTTCAGCAATCTTTAATTCTGATCGTTTTGCCTCTCTCTTAGAGATCAGCTGTTCTGGAAGTAAAATACCATTACTAAATTCGGCTTCAATTTCTTGTAATTCTTTTTCAAGCCGAGTTTTGCTTTTCCTTAAAAAAGAAATTCGCAGTTTTGATAATTGGTACTGATTAGTTGGGCTAACCTTCCAATAATATAATGATTGTCTTTCTTCCACCGGTAATTCAGAATTAACTTCTGCTAATTCCAATTCCTTTTGTCTCTTTAGAGTATTAAGTTGTTCTCTTCTCTGCTCCTGAGCAAGACGGATTCTTTTTTCTTCCTCTTCCCTAGCAATACGCTCCTGCTCTAGCCTCTGGGCCTCAAGTCTTTCTTCCTCTAATCTTGCTAATCTCTCTTCTTCAAGGCGTATTTCTTCTTCTGTAGGCCCTATTAAAGTTTGATTAACTCCAGCTAATTTGTTTTCTTCTCTTTCCGGTCTATCTTCATCAAAACGATTAATATTAGGAAGAGAGCCAAGTATTCTCTCTTCTACATCACCGCCCTTAGGTAATACCATCCGCTTTTGTACCTCCTCGGCAAACTCACTAAAATCTATTAAGCTAAAATCTATACGCTCAAGCTCCTCTAGCGTTAAGCCTCTACAATCTGGACTACCACCAGAACCAAAGTTTATTCCTAGCTGCGTCCTTCCCTGTACTTGAATGATTTTTTCTAAAATATTGCTAAAACAACAAAAATAATGTTTTATAACTGTTGTAACGCCAAGCGTTTTACTGCTTTTTTTGCCTACATATACACATAAATTCTTCTGACGCTGCTCCATCAGATAATTCTCATCTTTAGTGCATTTTGCACCAATCTCCTTTCCCCAGCCGGTACCTGGTTTTTCTAATCTACAACAATTGCTATAGCCTACAGGCTTCTTACTACAATGACGCCCAGCTCCTTCAAAGATCTTAAAATTATATCCATCACTCTGACCCTGACTTAAAGCATATAATTTAGATACTGAATTCATCATCTCCTCATCCATCTCATATGACTTATCTATACAATTACCATCAATACATGGTATACCTTTGCATACTAAACCCTCTTGCCCTTCTTTTTCTTCAGTATCATAACGTACATGACTACTCTCCAAGTAAGTAGGTACCCATCTCTTACAAGAAAATTCTTTTTCCCAATTAATACATGCGCCGTAATAATCTTTTAGTAGACAATTTCTCCGCCCAAGTGAATAGCATCTAGCATGCTGAGCGCAGTCATTTAAACTTGGTACATTGCACGTCTTAGTATATCCCCAATCCCAGCAATCGCGCGTTACTTCAAAACCATCTATTGTTCTTGTTCCACTGCTAATGCAATATTTATCAGCATCAGAGCATGAGTAACTTGATATAAAACGAGAGCCACTCTTAGCATCAAAACAAATACAAATAATTATTAGAGCCATAATCATTGCATGAACTATGCCTAAAAAACTGTAAGAGCTGCTATTTTTTACTTTAATTTGCATGATTCCGTCCAATCTTCTTCCCATTCTTCACAAATGTCATATGCATCTCTATAGCTATAACCAAACTCATATTCATCCCAAACAACACGCCATCTACAACCAACACCACCTATATTGCCAATTCCTCTACCACTTGCTGGAAACTGTATATTCTCGCCTATTTGCTCTATAGATACACCGTGATGCGATGCAATATAGGCACGTGCATCCGCCATAATTGCAGCTGGGTTTGTTCTCCACTTTGAATCAACTTGAGCTTCAGGACCACTAAAAGCTTTATAGCTAGGATGATGAGGACTAATATGCCATCCCCACCTTTTATATTTCCATTTAATTGCAAATCCCCAATCCATTTTTGTGTTATGTAGCACATGACCATTAAATCTAATTGTCCTTGGCTCCCACTCTCCATATCCTTTGCCTATTCTCTTACATGTCAGTGAAACTGAATCTTTGCAGTTATATTTGTTTCTAGGCTCTTCACAGAAAAACTGATCATATTCTGTATTATTTTGTACCTCTCTCTTAACCTCAATACGATATATAGGATCTCTCTGAACCGGTCCTCTAACTGTCTTACAATCAACTCCTAGCTCCTTTAGCTTAGACGTAAGGTTAGAAAGTAGCTCAGCGGTCGCATTTACAATATCAATTACATCTCTTTTATGCTCCCTATTACCTGGCTTGGTTAAATCTGGCTCAAAATCACCCTCATCATAAAAACTATATTCTTCACTATTTCTTGCATTTCTACCTTCCTCATCAAGATCTACTGCTCTTATAGAACTCAAGCGTGAGGCTTCAGCCTCACTTTTATCTATTTCCTGTATTTGTTGCAGCGATTCTCCCTTCTCTATATTTGCTATGCCCCCTGCTCTTATTCCTTCTAAATCTTCTATATATTGATCTTTACTTTCTACTGACCTATCAAATAAATCTGTTACCTCGTTGATATTGGTAGATCTTGCCAAAACAACAGAAGGACTACTTAGCAAGCAAATAACCAAAAGCAATCTAATCATTGACTTGCCTCTTGCTCTAATATCTCATTTGCTCTATCAGCTAAATTGCCACTCTTGGCAAAACTCTCTAATGCATATCGAATCGGTACATTGCCGTATATTTTATCGTGTTTTGGAATTTGTCTTTCAATCTGACCAAAACCTTCATTTTGTGACAATATAATTGCCGGCACTGAATCAACTCCATATATGGTAAATGATTCATCATCTATCTGCATTGCAGCTGGATAATCTTCGTCACTAATATCACGTACTAACTCTGTAAGCTTAATCATACTTCCCTTCGGAAGGCCTCTAAATACTAATACACCACCATAAATAGAAGCTTCTTTTGCATAATCTCTTAAAAGTGACTTTGGCATAGAACTACTAACAAAGATCTGCAAAGCAGGACGCGGCTTTAACATATCCATTCCCGTATCTTCGCCAAAATATTCTTTGGCCCGAGCTCTCATTCTACTCAAGAACTCTTCTCTGTGAGTTTTTCCTAATTCTTTAGCCCACTCTAAATCAGCTGCATCTATACCCTTGCCTATATGACTTAATTCTGATTCTGTAGCTAATGCTTGCTCAGAAATGCATATCAAATTAAATAACAAAGCTGCTATTAAAGCGCACAACAGTTGGATTTTCGCCATACCAAGTACCCCCAATCTTGTCCGTCATACGGATATTCTTTAAATGATGAATAAGTCATATCACTAAGACCTAGTGGCCAGCATCCTATGGCTCCTGAGCTTGGCCTTGGATATACCATTTGTAGTTTGTACTGACTCTTCTTGATCTTTGGTGCAGTAGATTTCTTACATATCTGCCCATCAATACTTGCATCTGTAGTAGAAGTTTCCTTAGCAAGACCTACTCTGTGCATCTTTGCAAGTATGCGCGATGCATACAGACTACTTGATTGTACTCCCCCTACATGATCTGAATTTGCTCCTGAAAATGGATAAATATTACCCCAGCATCCAGTGCACCAAAATAACTCATCTCTTGGCTTATCTACTGTAGCTGCCACGCAGTCCGCAGCACATGCGCCCTGCGCAATTGGATTGCCAAATAAAAAACTCTCAGGATTTAGTAATGTCTGTAATTTATGATCATTCCATGTAGGGTCTAGTTCTGATAAATAAGCAACATCAAACGTACTTTGCTCTAAGCAAATAAGATCAGTAATAAGCTCAAGCCAATATATCAAAGGATATACATAATAATGCACATGATAAAAACTATTATGCGATATCTTCTTGCCGTATGATCTGTTATAGCTACTGATCTTCCTTACATCAAGTGAACCCAGTTGAATACCACCAAGGCTTGTCATACAATATGGCGTGCGAGTAATATCAATTAATCTTACTGGCTCCCAAAAACCAAGTGTTATACCTGGTACTGGTAATGGTGGTGTACCTTTAATGCACATACATAAAGGACTTCCTGGATTAGACGTATCCCGCTTGCTTGGTACCATCCCGCCACCAATTCTCAAAGGACCAATAGAAATAGGTAGCAAACAACTCCAGCAAACATCTGAAATTGGATTGACAAATCTACCAGAACACGGCACACTTGCTTTTGTTGATATTGGTAATAATATTATCATTATCACACATATTAAATGTTGATTTAATAGCCCCTGGTTAATAAAGAACGATCTTGGCGGATGAACATCATTAACCAGGTTTTTAACCTGTATTGTCATGGAGTTATTGCACCTCCACTTTCAATTAAGTTCATTACTAACTTTATTATTAAATCTTTTTGTTTTGGATCACTTTCAGCTATTAATAGCGCTATGACAGTTAATGCTTCAGGTGATGGTATATTTAATAAAAACTTTTTGTTATTCTGTAGAAATAGTAAGAATAAAAAACTTCCTATCCTCTTATTACCATCACTAAATGGATGATTTTTTATTAGAAAATAGATTAAATGCGATGCCTTTTCTTCTAAACTTGGATATAAATCATTTCCATCAAAAGTCTGGTAAATATTGGCTAATATGCCCTTTAATGAATCATCTTTTTCATTACCAAATAATTCAACTGATTCTCCTTTAGTACGTAACTCTTGTTTTATAGATTTAATTGCTGAAATAGCAGAATCATATGAAAGTTTCTTTATTGATTCTGCATTCGATTGTTTGTTATTAGGAATTCCTAATCTATCTTCATCATACTTAATTAGAATATCCCAGGTTTTAGCATAGTTTTTGATAACTGATAAGATTTCTTCTCCTTCAGAATCAACCAGTTTTTGGTTTATAAGAGTATTAGAAAGTAACTCTATTGTCTGCTGTAATTCCCCAATTTTATCAGCAGTGATTTTTTGTCTATTAATACTATACCCCTTAATCAAATAATCTTTTAATATTTCATTTGCCCAACGACGAAACTCTATACCCCTCTTAGAATTTACCCTGTATCCAACAGATATTATCATATCTAGATTATAGTAGCTTGTTTTATAAACCTTACCATCAGAACTAGTATGTGCAAATTTTGCACATACTGATTCATCAAGCTCTCCTTCTTTTAGAATATTACGAATATGTTTAGTTACTACACTACGTTCTTTTTCAAATAATTCTGCTATTTGACTTTGAGTTAGCCAAACCATCTCTGTTTCTAACTTTACATCAACTCTTACATTTCCATCTTTATTTGTAAAAATTGCTATTTGATCTATTCCTTCTTTCTTTTGCATAATATTTTTAATAATTTAATTTTGATTACTCAATAATAGCTCTTTTCTATTTATTCAAAGGGGTTAAACAATTTAATATCAAACATGTTAAAATGCTTAATATTCCTAGTTACTAATACCATATTAGACTGAAAGCACTGAGCAGCAATTAATCCATCAATAGCATTTGTTGAATCAATATTTAATAGCTGTGCCCAGATTGCGCAAGTTTCTAGATCTATATTTAAAATTTGTTCTTCATAATCAGCCATTAAACCATCAATCCACTTGATTAATAACTTGCCAGTTTTAACATCTGTTTTAGATTTCTTTAAAGCCCCACTCTTAAGCTCTCCTATTGTAATACAACTTAAATACAATTCGTCAGTATCTATTCCTTCAAACCAATTCACTACATTTTGATCTGGAGTTTTCTTCTTAAGTTCAGAGATAATATTTGTATCTAAAAGATATTTCATAAATCAACACTCCTTGCCTTCCCACTAACTCTATTAACCTCTAAATCATCGAATCTAGGCCCTTTGGATATAAAATCCTTTAAACTTGGTTTCGGCTTTTTTAGCTTCTTATATTCTTCCATACTAATAACTACTACAGCCTCTTCTCCTCTCCTTGTAATACACTGGGCTTTTCCATGTACTACTATATCAATTAAACTACTTAATTTATTTTTTGCTTCATGTAATTTCCATTTATGCATAATAACCTCTTTTCTATCTAGATTAGCTAGATATATTGTAGCATATCAATAAATTTAATCTATAAAAAATGTAAACTTTTCTTTGAATACAAAACTCATTCTACCTCTCCTATTAATAATTCTTTTCCAAGCTTTGCCCATCTCTCTCTAACCTCTGGCTTAATCTCTAATGCACGCTTGCAATCAAGTAACATGCCGTACAATATATATGCATCTTTTGGATGCATATGGTCTAATCCAGCTTTCACAAGTAAACCACCGAGCTGTATCTTTTTCCTAGCATCACTTTTACGATCAAGTATCTTTTCTTTCTTTATTTGCTTCGTAAAATATTCCATCTTCCTAATTATTCTCCATATTTGATTACGCAAACTATTGCGCTCTTTTGCTGGGTATTTTTACTTTCTTTGATAACTCCAGCATCTGAGCAAGTATAGGGCTATTCTTGTTTGACTTATCTACAGCAAATGCTACAAACCCCATAAGTAAACGACTATCTATCGATATTCCACCAGCTTTTAACACTGCATTAGCGACTTCCTCCTTTCTTCCAGCTATTAGCTTATTCTTTTGTTCCTCTAACTGCTCTATTCTTTCTTGCAAAGTTCTAGTTTTTTGCTTGCTCATAATTACTTCTCTCCTAAATTAAATTGATCAATTCTTATTCTTTTATCTTCCTGATAAGCAAGAGCAGGAGTATATTTAATACCAAATCTACCTGTAATCTCTCCCATTTGATCAAAATATACCGTCATATCAATACCCTCTTCTTTTAACTCGTCAGCTAAATCAAATGGTTTACCAGCAACTAATATTATTCTGTCTTCTAACTTCTGGAACTCTTCTTGATTACTTGCCTTTTTTATTTTATTTGTTTCTAGATTTTCCTTTAATTTACTCTTAAGCCAATCCACTTGCGCCCCATTCCTAGCATCAATAACAAATAATCTTCTATCAAAATCCATATGATCTAATGGATTCACCTTTGTTCCCGCTTTGTAGAGCAATTTCCCACATGGCAATATTATATTTTTCTTCACTATATATGTTGGGTCCCAGTAAAAACTCCTATCTTTTTTAGCACTACTAATCCCATCTACTGTTCTTGGATTTTCTACTCTATCCTTGGCTAAGGATTGAATTTTCTGCTTTTCTTTTTCCATATCCACCTTTTGTAAACGCTCATCTATCATCTGCAAAAATGGTTGTTCCTCTATTTCATAAACATGCCCTTTAATGCCAAAATCTTTGGACATTGCAATAGAGCTTGTAACTAACAATAAAAGTGCTGATATATATCTAGCTTTTTTCATCTGCTTTACCTTCTGTCTCTTGCAGTTCATCAGATAGTGCTTCCAATAACTTAGTATGTACCTCTTGCGATATAGAGCGCACATTCTTACCATTTACTGGACCACGACTAAATACTACTCTACTACTCCCCCTATCATAGGATTTTGCTATATCTTCAATTAAACCAATAGACCTCTCTACTTTGCCATTAAATAGCTCTAGATCTTGACTGTTTTTTATTTTCTCAATTCTACCCTTCTCTAGATCAATTAACTCATCCTGTGATATATAAAGTATTTCTATATCTGAATTCAAATTGATCATAAACATTGATATAAATGCTCCAAATATCATACCTATAAGTAACATACTTAAAGGTTTTACCAGCTGCTGCATTATCTTTTCTCCTTCTATTGTCACATTATCCTCTTGCACTTTTCTCTTGAGCTAACTTTTCTATTGCAACATCAAGTGTAAGCCCCTCCTCTTGGGCCCTCATAAGATAGTTATAATCTGCACTATCAGTTGAATATAAGGCATTGGAATACTCATCAAGTACCAACCTACCAACAACATTTACTCCAGTTGCGCTGAGTAACATTTCAGAATATTTACCCGGAACTAAACTTATTGATTTTATTAGTGGCAATATATCTTTAAATGCTTCTGATTCTTTAAATGCACCTAGCCCCTTCTCATCCTGCTTAAGCATCACTGTCCATGTACTATTCTCTAAAATATCTCTTCTTGATTTTGTTTCCTGCAAATCATTAAAGTTCTGTACACAAGTAACTAAACTACCACCATACTTCCTAACAGTTCTGGCAAACTCAGCAAAAAAACCAGCTGCATAATCAAGTAACATCCATGCCTCATCAACAATAATCATGAATCTCTGACTTCTATCTCCAGTAAAAAACTGATTAGTTATTTCCATCAAAAGAATCTGCAAAATAATTGCCAATAATTTCTTATCTTTCTTTATTTCTTCAAATTCAAAAATTGTGATTTGCTCTTTAAAACTTGCACTCCTTGCACCACTAAAATATTTTCCGTATATCCCCTCTTTGGTATAAGAATAAAGAGTTGCTGCATACCCTTGTAATAACTGAGATTTTGATTGCTCTAAAGCTGCAGCAAATCCATTAATATCTAATTTATAATTAGATTTTTGTACGCTATCTTTTATCGCTTTCTCAAGCTCCGCTGCTCCCCTATCACTATCAACGCCGCACATAATAATAAGTAGTTCCTTAGCGCATTTTACTAGATCATTAAAATCATCACTACTCATAGATGCATTAAAACCAGCAAAAGGATTTAGTGCTAATTTTACTTCTCTACCAAACTGTACTATTTCACCATTTAGTAGATTTGCAACATCTGCAAATGATTTACCAATATCCAAAATAAAAACCCTGGCATTTTGTGCCATCATACTAGTTGCCATTACGTTTAAAAAAACAGACTTACCACCACCAGATGGACCAAATACACAAACATTATAATTACCAGATGAGATCCTATAAAATGGATTCCAATGAAACAACTGCCCTCTCCTACCAAAAAGTAATATTCCTGGCTCCGGTACTCCTTTCCATTCAGCATGAATAGGTAACTTTGCTGTAACTTCATCACTCATACATATTTTAACTTGTTTATGCAGAGAAAGAGCAGACCAATATAATGATTGCTGCATTGGCAAACAACTAAGTATTACTGGCAAATGTAACTTATCATTTCTACTGAGCTTCCAATCCAAACTATTATACATACCAAACAGAGCAGCTTCACATTCCTCGATTAATTCACTAGGGCTACTTATCATCACTTGAAAACTCTCAGTTAGAAATCTTTCGCGGGTCTTAGCGCGGTCATTTAAATCTCTCCATTCTTCTGCATCCCTTTGCATACTTCTATTACCACGTCCACGCCAACTTTCTGCTGCTTCAATGACTTTTCTACCCCTTGCCTGCATACCTTCTTGGCCAGGCTTGTCAATAGTTGTTGCTACTGTATAACTTATGGCAAAACGAGCAGGAATACCCACATTCTCTTGCCGAGAACAACCAAGTAAATTAATCATTGCCAGCAAAGACCCCTCCTCTGGTAATTCCTTTGGAGAATAACTCCTGGTAATCACTTTAGAGCTAGTATTAGTAAAACCATTATCTTCTAAATGAAAATTAACTCCAGCAGATATAACTTGTTCATTTAAAGTAACCTTCCTATCTCTGCTTTTATAATTACTTGTCTTACCAGGAGAAAACTCAAAAAACTCTTTTAGCAGCTTAATTAAATCAACATCACTACAAGTCTTGGGACCAAGTTTTATAGTCTCTAATTTTTTTATTAGAATCCTTTTGAAAAAAGCAATTTCCTTAAGCTCTTTTGGCTTAAAATTACAAAATCTACTAAAGCTTATATATATCTTAAAATCACGTGCTAGCCTTCCATCATAATCACCATATCTACCCGCCATTCTTTGTATAAATTTAGTATTTTTTTGCGTAATCTTTTGTAATGTTGGATGCGGGTTAGTACGACTGCCTGCCCAATCTTTTAATATTGGTTCTACGTCCGATGAGGCTAATAGAAAAAACTGCATGAAACTATCATATGGCAGCTCCTTATTAAAGAAATAATCTAGATTCTTAATTAATGATTCATCAACACCAACAATAGGTTGAATCTCCAGCATAAAACCGCATACCCCACCATCTAGAAAAAACAACTCATCTTCTTTATCAAAATAACGATAATATATATAATCAGATAAACTACTTGCTCCATTGCTAGCAGATTCTATTAATGACCTATTCAGCTTAGCACTATGCGCGGTAAATACTTCATCAAAACCAAAATATTTAGCCGTTTTATTTGAAACATTTTCTAATAACTGCACATTAACCTCATTTCCTAATCCCTAATGTAAAGGTATCCACTGTCCTCATACTCATACACATCCTCATCATCAGCACGAGTTAGAATTTTAGTGTTATGACTGGCCTTTAACTTTGGTACATCTACCTCTTGCCCCTTATTGCTATAACACTTTCTACCACGGCATCTTCTCTTATCCTTATAAGCTTCTTCAATCTGACCACTGGTTATTTGCCTATCTATTTCTGATAACATAGTACAGCCAACGCCCCTAGCATCACCGCACTTGAATTTAGTTGGGTATGTGTAGCGGCTTGATTTCAAAAACAGCTCGGCTCGCTTTCGTAGAAAAAAGTGGCTCAAATTAAATGACTTTATAAATTAACTCTGGCTCGAATTAATTGACGCTGAAAATCTTTCGGCTCAAATTAATTGATTCTATTGTTTAATTGGGCTCACTTTATTTGATTTTATACCAAATTAGGTAAAAGCCAAATTTAAGTTTTTCTAAATTACTCCAAGCTTATTAATTTCTTTGTTAAATTCTACAAGTTTGCTGGTATCTAGCTTACCAAGTAGATAAGATTTTACTTCACTAGGGCGTGCATTGAGTATTTCACACAAAGCCTGTAAATTATAGCCATTACGTGCAAGTTTAGCAGCTATTCCATTAAAATCTGGCACAAGTATTGATTCAATAACTTCGGGTGTAATTTGCTTTGTTCCTGATAGATAAGCTTGCTCCAATGCTCTGGTTAAATAATGATTTATTTGTAATGGAGTTACTAAACTATTCACCAGTAATTCCATTGCTTCTATACTGATAATGTCGACTAATTTTATATCTTTTTGACAACATTGCTTAAATAACCACTTAACATAGTGCTCCTTATTCTCTATCCAATGATTTAATTGGAAAATTTGAGTGCGGGCTCCAATTTCTTCCATAGTGGGACGACTTAAATCATTGCTAAGCTTAGGATGTCCAGCCATTATAACCGTTAAAATACTACCACTACTATACACAAGTTCAATAAGTCTTTTTAACGAAATAAGAGTCTGGCTAGCTAAATCATGCGCTTCGTCTATAAAAAGCACTATTGGTTTATCTTGTTTTTTTACCAACCCCAGTAGTTTACGTTCTCGTTGCTCTGCTTGGTTTGGTATTTTAAAATTCTTATCTTTAACTAAATCAAAAAATAATGCCGTATACAAAGTGCTAATATTCACTCGTTTCTTATCTGTTGAAAGAGAGCGACTCACGACTACAGTCTTTTCCTCACGTAGTTGCTGTTGAATCTGCCATAGAAGTGTTGTTTTACCTGTACCAACCATACCAGTTAATGCAACAATGCCACCAATATGACTTGCGTATTTAATATTATCAACCTGCTTTTTTATAATACTTGTTTCTAAAAATGATACATTATAAAAATGCTTGTTTAAGCCAAAAAACTGCATTATTTCATTATTCATTCTATGAACTCCTCATATCATTAATTACCAATTTTAATTTAAAATATTCTTGAACCTTTCCTAAAAGTGTTGCCTTGTGCAAGCTTTCAGCAATTAATTTATCAATCTCTAAACGCTGCAACTCGGAAATTGTAGCCAAAGGCTTGCCAAGTAATTTTTCCTGAAACAGTTTCTTCTACAAAATGTACTTTGCCAAAGTTTTTTTCATTTGCTAAATGCAAAATATCGGCTTTATTTTTTTCCAAATCTTGATCAATAGTGGAAACACGTAAATATGCTACTGTTTTATTCATAAAAATATCTCTAAAAGTCATTATTAAATAAAAACCCAATTCTTGCTATAATTATATAATATTAATTATTTAATTAGCAAAGAGTTTATTTTAATTTTTATTATTTGAATAATGAGCGTTTATTTCTAATTATTTAGTCTTGAATAAGATTATAATGAAAATTACAATAATATAAGTTTGCAAAACAAAACTTGCCATCTGGATAAAGTCAAATAAAGTGAGCCAGAGTTAATTTATAAAGTCATTTAATTTGAGCCGCTTTTTTCTATGAAAGCGAGCCGAGGCGTTTTCGAAAGCAAGCCGCTACATATATATGCAATAGTGCAATGTAAAATGATCCAGGTAAGAAAAATAAGTGCAAAGATGGGTTTGATGAAATAGATAACTATAAGCGAAGTAATTGACACTGCAAATGTAGTAACAATATTCCAGCAAATATTTAGTCTAATATGGTCTAAAGCCCTTGGTAAATCATTAATTTTAGCTGCAATTTTACCAGACAATCTATTGGTAAAATAACTATAAGAATGATTGAGCATATGGTTAATTACAGACATTCTTACCTGTGCCTGAAATAGTGGAATAGTATATGCTTGCCACCATTCTTGAGATCTTGCAATGACAACCAAACTTAGCCATGAAATTCCAATTAACCATAATGCTGGTGTTATAGCTTCAAATATTAAATGTCTTGAATCTAGATTTACCTCTATAGCATCTATTATAAGCTTCAGTGCATATGGAATAGCAGTCACTTCGAGCACTTGCGAACATGGAGCTATAAAGAAAATAGCAAAGCTAACAGGCTGCTTTTTAATAAAATGCCAGAAGAAAGGTAAGAGCTTAGTAGGAAGTTTATTCATAAGTCTAAATATTAAAAGATAGAGTTATCAAAATAAGTTTTTGAGCTAGCAATTTGATGAAATTCTCTTGAATGATAGTTTTTCATATATTATTTTGTTAGCTCATTATCTGAGATTATACATCAGAAATCGGTGTTTTCATCATACTAACTAGAATAGATGAATTAATTAATTCTCCAAGAAATAATTACATAGACAAGCAATTATAATTTGTATTTATAAAAGTCTTTAATAGAAAGATTGAATGCTAGACTAAAAAGAAGAGATATTCATATAGTTTGCGGCTAGGTGAAAATACGTATAATTATATATCGAATCATCTAATTAATTGATTATCAATATTGTATAATGGATTATATGAATTGCATATTTATTAAAAAAATTATATTTATTGTAATATAATTGTCTAAATTAATAAATATCAGATCTTTAGCTCTAGATAATACTAGTTTGTGCTTGCAATTTACTTAACAACTTCTATATTGCTTTCTTGATATTTTAATATATGCTGAAATTTTGTATGAAAATTAAGGGTTTTTTAAGCATTTTTCTATTGGTCATTTTCTTTTCTCCTATAGTAGTTATTGCTAATTTAAGTTCAGATATCACAGAACTATTCTCAATTGATGAAAAAGGTGCAATAGCTCTTGATTCAACTGATCCGCTACAGGCATATAAAGAAAAATTTGCAATACCAGTTGACGATAACGATAATCCAGTAGTTTACTTGAATGGTCATGTTATGGGTTTAGCTCCCTTTAGTGCTAGAGAATATATGCTTGATGAGATAAAAGACTGGGAAAAATTAGGTGTAAAGGGCAGATATAAGAAAAAAAAATCCTTGGAATATATATCATGAGAAATTTAGAAGTGGTTTTGCAAAATTACTTGGTGCTCATCCGGAAGAAATAGTATTGATGAATACTCTATCTACAAACTTGCATTTGGCGATGGTTTCATTTTATAGACCAACTAAGGATAGATATAAAATTATGATCGAATCGCCAGTTTATATTTCAGACTTATATATTATTAAAAGCCAACTGAAATTTCATGGTATTGATCCTGATGATGGGTTGGTAATAGTTGAGAAAGCGCCTGATGTAAAAGAATTGACAATTGATGATTTTGTTGAAAAATTTGAAGAAAATAAAGATAGTATTGCGTTGATATTAGTAAGTAGTGTTAATCATTTAACAGGTCAGGTTATTGATATAGAAAACCTAACCAAGCTAGCGCATAATAATGGCTCTGTAGTTGGCCTTAATTTAGCGCATTCGGTTGGTAATATTCCGTTAAAATTGCATAAATGGGATGTAGATTTTGCAGCTTGGTGTAATTACAAATATATGTCAGGAGGACCGGGTGTTGTGGGAGGATTATTTGTAAATAAAATACATGTAAAAAATCCGGAATTACATAGATTCGCCGGTTGGTGGGGAAGCGATCCAAAGGCTCGTATGTCACCTGAGAAGCAAAAGAATTTTTTACCAGTAGATAGTGCAGACTCTTGGCAGCCAAGTGAACCACCTATTTTTAGTATGGCTCCTTTGCAAGCATCATTAAAATTATTTGATGAGGTAGGAATCGCTGCATACAGAGAAAAATCAATTAGACTTACTTCTTATCTAGAGTATCTCATAGACTATATTGACTCAGATATAATTGAGATTATAACTCCAAGAGATATAAATAAAAGAGGGTGTCAAATATCTCTTTTAATTAAAAAAGATTCAGAAGAGTTGTTCAGTAAACTTGTTGAAAGAGGAGTTATTGCAGATTTCAAGAAACCAAATGTAATTAGAGTATCTCCAATGCCTTTATATAATGGTTTTTATGATGTCTGGAGGTTTGCAAATACCTTATCAGAAGTATTGAAAGGTAAGTCTCTAAATCAAATAAAAATTGAAAAGATAAGTTAACATATTTGATTTGTTGTTTGTCAGCTAATTCAGTAGTTATTAACAAGTTATTTTAGTCATAGCATGAATTAGAGTGACGATCCACTGAGTCTCGTAAAAGGGTATTTTGTATATGGTAATTTCTGGCGCTCGCTATGACGAGGAAATGTCTATGATTTATCAGAAATACTACTATTTGCATGATTTTGTGGGTTGTTATACGATTTCACAGAGTTAGGTAATAAACCAAAGCACCGTCATAGCGAGCGCCAGCGTGGGGCTACCCAGAAAATTTACAGTCATTTGTGGAAATAAGTGTTTTTATATTGCTAAGCGCATAAACACTTTACCTAGCAAGGGCATCAACTAATCTTTGTGCAGCTTCAGGGATTTTATTTGCAGCTTGAAGTGCAGTGATAGAGGCAACTATTGTCCTAATTAGCTCAGAATATTGCTGAGCAGACAAAACATAATCAGTCTTTAAGTATGAGTCAGAAGCTTTCTGAGTAACGTTTATTGTCGCGCGCAAGGCGTCAACTGCTTCAAATAAATTTGTTTTTTGATTGCGAAGATTCGCTTGTTCAGCTCTGATTTCATTGATAGCCGAAGTAAATACATCAAGTGCAATAGTTCTATCTTTTATAGTATTAATTTTAGTATCTGTTTGATTAAGAAAGCTAAAAAATTCAATGAGAGTATTAGCGTCATTGTCAAATGCGGCTACAATTTGATGGCCAGCAGCTTGTTCTATTGTAATTCCATTATTTGTCTGTAGGTAATCAGCAAGTAATGGTAGCATTATATCGGAATTGCTAAATAATTTTGGATGAGATAATTTCACTGCTGCTAGAGCATTTACCAGTGAATTATTTACAAGATTATTCATATTTACAATAGGACCGGTTCCTGTTGTTGGATATAAAGGATCTACGTTTGCAAAAATTAAATTTTCGTTATTATTAATTGCTTGCTGGAATTCTGCTTGAGTTGCGTGTCTATTTGATCTTGCGCCAGTAGGGTCGGCCGCAATCCACTCATTTAGTGCCCTATTTATTGATGTTCTATATAAATTATTACTACTAATATTTCTTACGCTAATGTTTAATTTATCAACAATATTTAATCCTACTTGTACGTCAATGTTTTGAGCTTGGCCGCTAAGTAGAGCTCTTCCATCAAAACTTGCAGAAGATATCAATAGATCAATTTGAGCTCTTATATCATTAATATTTTTTTGTAGAACTGCTACTTTATCAGTAGATAGTGAGCTAACAGTTGCAATGGTAATAAGACCTTTTTGTAGGAATGATGCTATTGTATCTAAATATTGTTCAGTGATTGAAACTATGTTTGTTGCATATGAAGTTGTTTGTGCAACTGCGCCAAGGATAATTTCTGTATCTCGTAGTGAGCTTCCTAAAAATCCATCTACTACTTCGACACCTTTGTCGTCACCAGTGACCATGCTATCGCCAAGTGATTTTAGTCTACGACTAGCTTCTCCAACTTCGCGTGCTGTGGTTCCTGTTAGGTCATTTCCAAGCGTTAGTGTCATAATTTAGATCTTACTTACAAAACAATTAATTTAATCTAGTTTTCTTGAGTTTGGTAGAAGCAGTTTATATATATTTTTCTGCTTTTTTCTAACAAACAGTCAGTAAATAAATCAGATTTAAATGACCTTTGTTGAATAATTTAATAAATTACTTTTGCAGGTTTTTAATATCTGATCTAAGTTCATACCTATTTCTAGTTTAAAAATCCAAACTACAGATATAGGTATGATATCAAGCAAGATTTATGCCAATTAGCTAGTATCTATTATTTAACTTCTTTATCAAGGAGTTTCTCTAGCTTATCTTTGCTGTAAGTTTTTTCATTTATGATGATTTCATTATCAAAAATTTCTTTCACGCCTTTTTCTTCAAGTATAGGTCCTTTCAGAGCTTCTAGGGCCTGACGATCTTTTTGATAAAATTCAATGACTTGCTGTTCTTGGCCAGGGTAATTTCTTGCTTGTGCAATAATTGCTTGGCGCACATCATCTTCAGTTATTTTTAGATTTTTCTGTTTTACATATTCTGCAAGAACTAATCCTATTCTAACTCTTCTTGATGCTAACTTTTCAAAATACTCGGCTTTTTCTTTGTCTGATTTTTTGACGATTTCAGGATCTGCGAATTGATCGCTTTGCTTCTCTAAGATGCTAACTTCTCTTTCGATCAAAGATTTAGGTACATCAAATTTTAACATTCCTTCAAGCTTATCAAAAAGATTCATTTTCATCATAACGTGAATTGGCTCTTCATAGCTTGTTGAGAAATTTTCTTTGATTTGTTCTTTTAGTTTTGCAACTGTATCACATTTGAATTTTTTGGCAAACTCGTCATCGATTTTTGGAGTGCTTGGCTTGTGCACAGCTTTAACTTTAACTTTGAATTCAGAAGGCTTACCTGCCAAGTCTTTTGCATGATATTCTTCAGGGAAAGTTACTTTCACTTTTACATCATCACCGGTTTTGCTGCCAATTAGCTGATCTTCAAAGCCTGTTATGAAAGCATTACTGCCAAGCACAAGCTTATGGTCATCGAGTTTTCCACCGTCAAAAGCTTTTCCATCAACATATCCTACAGCATCAATTGTAAGCTGATCACCACTAGCAGCTTTGCCTTTAGATTCTTTGTCATAAGTTTTTGAGAAATTTGCGATTCTATCAATTTGCTCGTCAACGTCTTTATCAGCTACTTCCAAGATCGGTTTTTCAACAGATATCTTTTTGAATTCAGGAAGTTTTATTTCTGGCAGTAGATCAAATTTTACTGTAAATTCTAGATCTTTACCATCTTCATCTTTAAGATCTTCTATTGCTGGATCCATTGCAACATTTAGCTTGTTTTTCTCTACAATCTCATCAACTGAAGAGTTGATTTTTTTTCTCATAATATCAGCTTTGATTGAAGAGCCATATTTCTTCTTTAAGATATGCGCTGGAACTTTACCTACTCTAAAACCATCCATTTTGGCTGTTTTAGCAATATCTTGTAGTTCTTTATCAACTTCACCCGTAATTTCTTTTGCTGGGATTGTTACTTTTGCATGAAATTCAGTTTTATCGTTTTTCAGCTCTGCTATCTTCATAATATGGAACCTTGCGTTTTGAAAATTTGTACATTATTTGATAGTTAAAATTGCCTTTAACCAAGTCTAAATTCAAGGATTTTCAAACAAGGAAATCATTATCATTAGAGATTGGTGCGGATAAAGGGACTTGAACCCCCACGCCTTGCGGCACTAGAACCTAAATCTAGCGCGTCTACCAGTTCCGCCATATCCGCATTTTAGCAATAATTCCTATATAAAATCTATATCTATAGGAACTTAACTAGAGTGTTATAATACACATTATAAAGTGTTTGTAAATCAGAAATTTTCGTATGTTCATTGATTTTATGAGCAAGATTACAATTTAATCCAAATTCTACAACTTCAGCATATGAATGGATAAATCTGGCATCAGAAGTTCCGCCACCAGTTTCAATCGTTGGCTTGATTTTGCATTCCTCTTCAACAATGCTGGCAAAGTCTTGCATATTTTTTGAATACTCCTGGATAAAAGGAGACGAAGAACTTCTATGTTTTATATCGTAATTATCACTATATTTTGAGACGATTTTTGTTATCCTAATATTTAAATCACTGGCATTTTGCATGTCATTGAAACGTATATTAAATTTTGCGTTTACAGATTCAGGGATAATATTAGTTACTTTATTTCCAGTATCGATGGATGTCAATTCAAGATTCGTGCTTTGAAAGAACTCACTCCCGTTGTCGAATATCTCATCATTTATTTCTTTTAGAATATTGACCATAATTGGTAGTGGGTTGATAGCTTTTTCGGGGTAGGCAGCATGGCCTTGTTTACCATTAATTGTTAGATCAAAATTTACGCTTCCTCTTCGGCCTATTTTGATTATATCACCGATATTTTGCATGGTTGTTGGTTCACCAAGGATACAAAAATCAATAGAGGGTTTTTGGTTTTTAATATGCTCCAGCATCATTTTAGTGCCGTATTTTGCTTCACCTTCTTCATCTGTTGTTAGTAAAAAGCTAATAGATCCATTTGGTTTATTACTTTTTAAAAATTGAATAACTGCTGCTAAAGCGCAAGCAACAGCGCCTTTCATATCGACAGCTCCTCTTCCGTAGACTATATCATCTACTATTTTCATCTCGTATGGGTTTGCGTTCCATAATTCTTCATGCATCGCAGGTACAACATCTAAATGTCCAGCAAAACATATATTTGGTTTATTCCTTCCGTAAACCGCATATAAATTGGTTACTTCTTCCTCGCCTTCTCCAAAGCATTTTACCTCGCACTTAAATCCAAGAGGCTTAAGTATCTCGCTTACATACTTGATAGCATCTGCCCCTTTGGGAGTAACTGATTTATAGCTGATTAGTTTTCCTAGTATTGATAAAATTTCTTGATTCATTGTATTAGATGTTTTCAATTTTCAATGTTTCAACTTATATAAATTCTGATTTATTTGCTACAAATTTTGTGCAAAATCGTATATAATAGCTAACAAATTACAAATCAGGGGCTGATAAAATGTTAAAAAACTTAACACAAATATATTGTCTGATTATATGTCTGGTAGCTACTATTACACTTATGATTACACTAGGTGTAGCGTTTAATAGCGTAACTGAGATCGCTTTAACAGAATATAAATTTGCAAGCTCGTTTGATAAGTTTTCGTCAAATGAAAAGTATATTGAGTATAAAACGCAATATAATTCAGACAAAAAGAATGAATGGGATTCTTCTAGTTCTGAAGAAATTATGGAGAAACGTACTTCAGAAAAAGAAGGCTACATTGAAAGTCGAAAAAGAGAGGCTTTTAGCACTATAATTAGTTGTATGACATGGCTTTTTGTTGCAGCTTTGTTTTTTGTAGTGCATTGGCGCCTGCATAAAAAATACTCACTATCAAGTTAATTATTGTACAACATGACTCAGAAAATTCCTTTTGTTAAAATGCACGGTCTAGGTAATGATTTTGTCATTATCAATGAAAGTCATATGCCTAAAAACTGTGATATTAATAGTTTTGTGCAAGAGATTTCTGATAGAGAGCTTGGTATTGGCTGTGATCAGTTCATCGTGTATCAGCAAAATCCTGATAAAATAAACATGGTGATTTATAATCAGGATGGTTCTGGAGCAAAAGCTTGCGGAAATGCATCTAGGTGCTTAACTAGGTTATTGTTTGATCAGACCGGAGCCAGAAACATAAAACTTGATGTTGATGGGAGAGTGGTTTCTGGTGAGTACATTGATGAAGAAACAATAAAAGTTGATATGGGACCTCCATCATTTGAAAGTAAATGGATGCCAGATAGTGCTGATTTATGGTCGCTCGCAGAACGCTATATGATTGAGCCTAAAGAGATGATTTGTGTTGATGTTGCGAATCCCCATCTGGTAATTTTTTCAAAACTTTCAAAAAAAGATATGGGAATAATTGGCAGTAATTTTCAAGAGAATGAGCTATTTCCTGATGGAGTAAATGTTAATTTTGCAAGGATTGATGATAATAAGATTCATTTAAAAGTTTGGGAACGAGGTGCTGGTTTTACTTATGCGTGTGGAAGCGGTGCTATCGCAACTTTTGCAGCTGCAAATAAACTAGGATTTGTTAGTAGTGAGGTAGAAATAGCTTTTAAGCTTGGCTCATTAAATATGCAAAAGCAAAATGATAGTGTTTTAATGAGCGGCCCGGCTAGCTACGTCTTTACTGGAGATTATTTATATGGCAAATAATCAAGAAGTAGTCACATTTGGCTGTCGTTTAAATATTTATGAGAGCGAAATTATCAAAAATAATTTAGCAAAATCTGGTAATGATAATGTTGCTGTTTTTAATACATGTGCAGTGACAAAACAAGCAGAAAAACAAGCAAGACAAGCAATTAGAAAGCTTCGTAAAAATGATCCAAGTAAAAAAATAATTGTAACTGGTTGTGCTGCTCAAAACAATCCGGAAATGTTTGCTAAGATGCCGGAAGTTGATAAAGTTATTGGTAATGAAGAAAAGCTTTCTGATAAATATTATCAATTAGATTCCGAAAGAGTGATAGTCAATGATATCATGTCGGTTAAGGAAACTGCAAATCATATGGTAACTAGCTTTGATGGCAAAGCTAGAGCCTTTATTCAAGTCCAGAATGGTTGTGACCATAGATGTACCTTTTGTATGATCCCATATGGAAGAGGCAATAGTAGGTCAGTTCCAATTGGTGTTATTGTAGAGCAAGTACGTATGCTGCATACAAAGGGCTATAGGGAAATAGTTTTGACTGGTGTTGATGTTACTGCTTACGGCGCAGATTTGCCAGGAGAGCCAACTTTTGCACAGATGATTAGACGATTATTATCTTTAGTTCCAGAACTTAAAAGATTGCGACTATCGTCAATTGATGTTGCAGAAATTGATGATGATTTATTTGATTTGATGGCTCATAATGAGAGACTAATGCCACATTTTCATATCAGTCTTCAAGCGGGTGACAATATGATTCTAAAGCGTATGAAACGTAGGCATAATCGTGAGCAGGTGATTGAATTTTGTCATAATTTACGTAAAATAAGGCCTGAGGTTTCGTTTGGTGCTGATATTATTGCAGGATTTCCAACAGAGACTGATGAGATGTTTGAAAATACGAGAAGATTAATTTCTGAAGCCGGAATCCAGTATTTACACGTATTTCCATATTCAGAACGCTCTGGAACTCCGGCAGCTAGAATGCCGCAAGTTCCTATGCATATTAGAAAAGAAAGAGCTGCTATTTTACGTGGAGAAGGTGTGAAAGAGTTGAATAAATTTTTTAATGAAAATCTAGGTCGTAGAGTTGAGCTATTAGTTGAGAAAAATAACATGGCACATGCTGAAAATTTTATTCCAGTAAAATTGGAAGGAGAGTTTGTTTCGGGACAGGTGGTTGACGCTAAGCTTGTATCAGTTTCTCCAGAGTATATGTCGGCAAAAATTGCTTAGATTTAAGGTATAAAATATGTCTGCTAATAAAAAAATATCAGTGCTTGGTGGTGGAAGTTGGGGATCGGCTCTTGCATGCCTTGCAACACGTGCTGTTGGTAATTGTTTAGTACATACTATAGAGCAAGAAGCGGCAGATGAAATAAATATTCAGCATACAAATTCTCGTTTTTTAGGTGATACTCGACTGCCAGATGGGTTAAAGGCTACACTGAATATTCAAGATACAATAGATAGTGATATAATAATAATTGCCGTGCCATCATTTGCATTTGTCGAAACTCTTGAGGATTTAAAGGCTGCTGGAGTTTCAGATAAAACGGTTTTTCTAATTGCTACAAAGGGTATGTGTGAGAATCCTCTGCAGCTTTTTTCAGAGCGAATAGAATCTATGTTTAAAAATTCTTTTGGCTTTATTTCAGGACCAAATTTTGCAAAAGAAGTAGCGCAAGATAAATTTGCTTCTGTGACTATCTCTTCGAAAGATGTGGATTTGGCTAGAGAGGTTGCAAGCACGCTATCTACTGATAAATTAGAAGTTAGTATTACGGATGATATAATCACAGTTCAAATAGCAGCATTGGTAAAAAATATTGTAGCTATTAGAAGTGGTATGATGGAAGCTGAAGGTCATGGTGAGAATGCAAGAGCTTGGTTGATCAGCATGGGCTTAAGTGAAATAAAAGCAATAGCTGGAACTCTAGGTGGCAATCCTGAATCCCTATCATTGCCTGCTGTTGTCGGTGATTTAGTATTAACTAGCTACTCAAAAACATCCAGAAATACAAGATTCGGCTTTGACTTCCATAATAATTCTTATTCTCAAGAATATTTGAAGAAATATCCCGTACTTGTAGAAGGAATTTCCTCTGCAAGATTGCTTAAAACATATCTAAGCAATTCCAATCTTGAGCTTCCTATTATTTCATCCGTTGCAGATAGAGTTTGATTTTGTAATTATTTTATAAACTCAAATTTTGTCTAAGTGATAATATATTCAAAATGAGACTCTTTTAACAAATCCATGTAAAGTTTGAATGAATTTATGGCTTGTTTTTAAATTATACAATTAGTTATTCAGTGTCAGGTGTCTCACCAGATAAGTTAGTTTCTACTGGATCTTTAAACATCTTGAAAGCATTATCCAAATCAGGGGTTACATAATCAATTGCTAAAATATTATTGATTTCGTCTTTCCTTATTACTTCGTACTCGATTGGTGAGTCATCACTTACTAATTTTGTAATCTTTCCAGAAAAGGCTTTGAAAGAGTCTGAATTATTTTTAATCAAGGACTGAAATTTTGATACATATAATTTTAAATTATCAGCTTTGATCTTAATTAAAGATTTATAAAGTGCAATGCATATTTTTCCACAAATACCGTGAACCATTAATACTTTGCTCAGAGGAGTTTGAATATCTAGGTTTAGGAGTTTATATCCTTGGTTATTGTCCCCAATCTCTAATTTACTTTTTTCCCCAGAGCGTACATCAATTATTAGTTTACCTTCCTTGTCGTTTATTAATAAATACCAATGGCAGTCATGTTGCCATGCTGCGATTTTGTCATACTTTGCATCAAGATTCTCTACAATTTGTATTCCGCTGTTTTTCATGAGTTTGTTTGATGTGTACGAGTATTTAGGTTGTAATATAGTTATAACCTGACGAGTGGATTCTATCTCGGTATATTTTAAGGGATTTGATTTTACAAAATCTAGTGCAGTTATGTTTGAAGAATCAATTTTATTTTCTGATAAAAATTTTCTTGCATCTTTGAATAATAAATCTATTCCCTCTAGGGTTTTTTCTAAAAATGCTTTATTTTCTTTTATACTGAATAATATATCACTAATCTTTATGTTGTATTTAGCATTAGCTGATTGTACTTTCTTTAAGAATATTTTCTTTGCGTTTACATCACTAGTAAGTTCTATTTTTAAACTAACTATTTTACCTATTATTTGTTGAAAAATCTTAAAAGCTAGTTTAGCTTGTAAATTCTCAATTTTTGAATTTCTTTCTTTACTCATAAGTTTTACTTTTTATTAAAAATTAATAACTATATTTGTGCATATTAATATACCCAGAGATGCAGTTTTGTCTCTTTTCTATGATTAGACAAAGTTAAAGAGATGTTTTGATAAGCCTTCTAAATTTTTGGTAACATTGAAACTTAATTTCTATATAAGACTGCTAATTATAACTAGATAAAGTGACAATTATTGATTCACTTGAAAGTAAATCTTCCTTGCTTTTATATAAAAGATAAGTTAATATGTCAACGTTAAAATAACGATTAAGTTAATTAATGGTAATATATTAATATTTATCTATATGTCTATTTCGAAGATTAAATCTGACTGGTTTAGTAATGTTAAAGGTGATGTACTTGCAGGGACAGTTGTTGCGCTTGCGCTAATACCTGAGACAATAGCATTTTCAATTATTGCAGGAGTTGATCCTAAGATTGGATTTTATGGTTCATTTTGTATTGCAATATCTATAGCTTTTTTTGGTGGGCGCCCAGGTATGATTTCATCAACAGCAGGAGCTATGGCTGTTCTTATGGTAACATTAGTAAAAGATCATGGTTTGCAGTACTTGCTTGCAGCTTCAGTATTAACTGGAGTTCTACAATATATAGCAGGGCATATGAGATTTAGCTTTTTATTAAGATTTGTTTCTAGGTCAGTTACTACTGGTTTTGTTAATGCACTTGCTATTTTAATATTCTTGGCACAACTTCCTGCTTTTCAGGATGCAGGATTACAGATGTATATGATGGTAGGGTTCGGTTTGCTTATTATTTACTTATTTCCCAAAATTACGCAAGTCATACCATCGACATTAGTTAGTATTATTATTCTAACAGCGGTTTCGTTGATGATGGATCTTGATTTAAAGACAATAGGTGATATGGGAGAGCTTCCTTCAATGTTGCCTGTTTTAATGATTCCAGATATTCCTTTTAACCTTGAAACTCTTAAAATCATTTTTCCTTATTCTGCAACGCTTGCAGTAGTTGGTTTGCTTGAGACTCTTATGACATCAGTGATTATTGACGATCTTACTGATACTGATAGTGATAAAAATAGGGAATGCCGAGGGCAAGGTATTGCAAATATCATAGCTGGCTTTTTTGGTGGGATGGCAGGATGTGCATTAATTGGTCAGTCAATTATCAATGTAGAATCTGGTGGCAGATCCAGATTATCAACATTATTTGCTGGGTGTTTTTTGATTTTCCTGATTTTAGCAGCGAATGATTTTGTGAAACAAATACCAGTGGCAGTTCTAGTTGCGATTATGATCATGGTTTCAATAAGTACATTTAACTGGTCATCTATAAAAGATTTTAGATCAACACCTATTACATCAAATCTAGTTATATTTGTTACGGTTCTAGTTGTAGTAGTGACTCATGATTTGGCCCAAGGGGTTTTCGTTGGAGTGCTTCTTAGTGTGATGTTCTTTGCCTATAAAGTATCGCATTCATTTACAGTTGAGTCCTGCTTGCTTGATTGTGGGACTAAGAGAGTATACAAAATTATTGGCCAAGTGTTTTTTGCATCAGCTGACAGTTTTGTTTCTGTCTTTGACTATAAAGAGAATATATCAATCGTTGTGATTGACCTTTCTGATGCGCATTTCTGGGATGTGTCAGCCGTTGATGCTTTGAATAAAATTTCTGATAAGCTAAAGAAAAATAATATTAAGGTTGAGATAATAGGATTAAATGCGGCAAGCGCTACGATTATCAGCAAAGTGTTAGGTCATCAGGTAGAAAATAGTTAGTATTCTTCTTGTGTATTCGAATTCTTAACCCGATCTTTCCAGAATAGATATATTACTGTCGCATTTGTAATTTCAATGGTGTAAGAAAGTATCCTTTCAATTGCGATGAAAATTAAGGAGGGGCTGTGGTCCAGTTTTATAGCGCTAACGACCGAACTGTAATCAAATTCTGTAGTGCTATTTTGAGTGTAGATTATAATATATATTAGAGCAAATAATATAAGAATTATTATTTCAAAACATAAGAAATACCATTTATATCCATACATCAGCATAGTGCTATTGTCTTTTGCTTGGTGGAAGTTTTCTTCAAAGCAAATCGCATGATACATTATTAACATATAACGGAGGCTTAATATAATTCCAGGTATTATAAAAAGTAGCATGCCTACAGTAATATATATAGCACAAAGTATTTTAACTATTGCTACTGGTAGAAAAAGCTTTGAAATGTCTGATTTTGCTTTGTGAAATACGAAAAACCCATCTCTTTGAAGGTATTTAATAAAAACTATATCAAATATAACTGATAATAAAAATAAGAAGATACTTTGTAATATTGAAACTATAGTATGAAGTTGTGAAGAAAGGGGTGTGAGTTGTAGTAGTATTATACTAAGTGATTCAATGAACGAAGATATAAGAACTAAAGGGAAAACAAAATCTAAGTTTAGTTTAAAAAATTTTACGGTTTGTAAAAAATAGCTATAGATATTCTTTAAAAAATATACAAAAGAATTGCCCGACAAATTTTTATTTTCCATAAGAGTTAATCTACTTAATAAAAATTTCGGGCTTTATCTTAAACAAGCGATCTAATCTTCTCAATTTCTGAGTAAAGCTTTTGCATTGCAAGTTCAGCTCTTTTCATCTTTTTATTTAGCGCGTTAATAATTTTGTCAGAAGGGTTTTCGTAGTTTTTAACGTGCTCGTGTAGTTGGAATTTAAGCTTATTTACTCTGTATTGCGCAACAGATAAAGACTTCCAAAATTTCTTTTTAACTTCAATAGATGAGTTTTCTAGTTCGGAGAATTTTTCTGCGCACATAGAGTTGAGTTCATTTAAAGTCTTTTGCATTAAGGCAATTTTTTGTTTCTTAAGATCAATTAACTGATCCATTGTTTGAGTTATTTTAGCATCTACTCTTACTTTTGCAGTTCTCTTTAATCCCCAGGCTAGTCCACATTTGCTCATAAGGTAGATAAGCCACTTATGCACATCAGCTTGATACCATTTCGCTCCATTGCGATAATCTGAAGGGAATGCGTGATGGAAGTTGTGCCAGTTTTCACCAAGTAACATAAATGCTAGCCACCATATATCTCTTGATGTTCCATTTGTGTATTTTTGCGTTCCAACAAAATGGCATAGTGAGTTTACAAAGAACGTGGCTTGTTGTTGCAAAGCTCTACCAAGTCCAATAAATACAAATCCAGCATAGGCTGCAAGAGCAGTACCACCAAAAACAAAACCAACAAAAGCAGGTACAATAGTGTTCATGGCTATCGCAATGTGCCAATAATATTTAAGTTGCCATCTTAGAATTTTATTCCTACCAAGCTTGACCATAGTGACGCGGTTAATTGATTTGTAGCTTCCTTCACCAACAAGCATCCATCCCATATGAGACCAAAGAAAACCCATGAATCTGCTTTTATATTTTTGCGGAGTATGTGGGTCTTTCTCGGTATCAGTATAGGTATGATGATCAAAGTGGTTTGAAGCCCAAGATAAAGCTGGACCTTGTAGAGTTCCAGCTGATAAAACGGCTAGTACAAACTCAACATACTTGTTTGTTTTATATGCATCATGTGACCATAATCTATGAAGTCCAAGACCAACAGATATATTTGCCATATAGTATCCGGTTAGGAATAATATTAGTTCAAACCATCCAGCGGAGTTTATTAGGGCGTACGAAACACCAAGGCAAATTAGAATTATTGGGTATATAATAAGAGCAAATACTGCAACGTAGTTTAGATTCTTGAACATAAGTGGTACCTCTAATGTTCACTAAATGAAAATGGAGCGGGTGAAGAGATTCGAACTCTCGACTTCGACCTTGGCAAGGTAGCGCTCTACCCCTGAGCTACACCCGCTCTTACAAAAATATAATTACTGAAAATAGTAATTTATACATACATAAAATACAAAAAAGGCTAGAAATATCAAGCACTAAATGAAATAAATATTCATTTTATTACTTTAAAACTATTTATTGTATTTGAAAAGACTATATTATACTTGTTGTTCAAGCCTCGATATTTTTTCTTTTAGTAAAAGTTTTTGCTTTTTAAGAGTGTTAATTGTAATGTCGTCAAGGTGATTATCATTAGCGGATTTGATAGAGATTTCTAATTGAGAGTGTTTTTGTTTTAGAGAGTTGATGTGGGATTTCATTGATAGACCTCCGAAATTTTGTTGTTTGATAAGCAGCCAAATAAATTGCATACTTATTGATAGAATATTAGAATAAAATTTGTTTGAAAATAGTTTTTTTAAAAAAATTAAATTGTAAATTTTTATGGTCAAAAAATTAATAATTGGTGTCTCTGGAGCATCAGGTGTTATATACGCTATTCGTTTTTTAGAGATGCTTAAAAAGCTTAAGATTGAAACACATTTAGTAATTTCAAAATCGGCAAATCTAGCAATAAAATGTGAGACCGATTATTCTATTGATTCTGTAAAAAAACTTGCTGATTTTGTTTATAATCCGGCTGATATTGGAGCAAGGATTTCTAGCGGATCATTTCAAACTGATGGTATGGTTGTTTTACCATGTAGTATGAAATCTCTTTCTGCAATCGCAAATGGTTATGAAGAAAATCTGCTTATAAGATCAGCAAGTGTAATAATGAAAGAGCAGAAAAAACTTGTCTTGATGATTAGAGAGACTCCTCTTCACTCAATACATTTGGAAAATATGCTTAAATTAGCAAGGTGTGGGGTTGCAATCGCGCCTGCAGTTCCAGCTTTTTATAATAATCCGAGTACTATAGATGATCTAATCACGCACTCTCTAGCAAGAATTCTAGATTTATTTAATATCGATGCATCTGCAATACATCGCTGGGATGGTTTGAAGTAGTTAGGATAATACGTAGTATTTATTAATTTGCTGATGAATTTGACGCTACCCAGTATAAGTTATTATAAATATCTCTCATAATTCAATCTAGTAAGACAATACAAATTTATATTACTGTCTTATATCACGAATCTTATAATTTTCAGATTTCCCTATATTTTTAGTTGTTCTCATTGGGTTAATATCGATTCCACCTCTTCTGGTGTATTTTGCATAAATTGTGAGAGATTCGGGTTTACATATACTCATTATATCGTTAAACATATGCTCAACACATTGTTCGTGAAATTCGTTATGATTTCTAAAAGATACTATATATTGTAGTAAAGATTTGTGGTCAATTTTATTTCCTTTATATTTTATCTGGACTGAAGCCCAATCTGGTTGGTTTGTAATTAGGCAATTAGATTTTAATAAGTCTGAGAAAATTATTTCCTCAACATGTTCGTTGCTATCGCATAGTTTTAATAAGTTGGGGTTTACTTGATAATCTAAGATTTCTACGTCTAAATTATCAATTGATTTTCCTTTGAATTGACGGATTTCTTTCCGGTTATAGTCGCTTAAAGTAGAAAGTTTTATTGTTACATTTTCTTGAGCAGTTGCACTTAGATCTTTTTGAATTATGTCATATACTTTATTTTCGTTCTCAAACTTTGTGTTGTTAAATGAGTTAAGATATAGTTTTAAAGATTTTGATTCTATAAGAAATTCTGAAGTAGCAGGAACTTCAAATTCTAGTATTCTGACATGCGGTTTGCCCTTTAAATCTAGCCATGAAACCTCATAGCAATTCCAAAAATCTACACCATTAAATGGTAATTTTTTCGGAAGTTTTATTTCATTTCTGCCGAGAGATCTAGGAATTGGAACTAATAAACTGTTGTCATATTGGCTTTTATATTCAGTTGGTTTTCCAAGAGGTGTTTGCATTTTTATAATCTGTTTTTTCAATTATTTTCAAAACTTATTCGTATATTAATCTGGTTTTGAGTAAATTGATACAGTTTTCTAGGCTAGTTTTTTCATTTTTATTTAGTAATGCTGGAGTGTTTTCAACACAAACAATAAGTCCATCACCTTCGTCTTTTCCCATTAGTCTTGAAAGATATAGCACATATTGCATTTGAGAGTTATCAATACTGACTTTAGTAAGTTTATGATCATGTAGATTTTTTGTAATCTGCTTTATATTATTCTGAATAAAATTTACTATTTCGCTCCGAGCAGCGGTGTTATTTTCTCCATCCATCATACTAAGAGAGTCTATGATTATGATATCTTCTAAATTATAGTATTCTTTAATTTTTTTGATTAGAGCGTTACAGAAAGTCACAGAGTCAGATATACTCAAACTATCAATAAGACCTTTACATAGGAATTTCGTATCTAAGTGGAATTGTATTAATTGTACATTCTTGTTATCAAGTACTTTTTTATAGCTAATTACTTTATAAAATAGAAGAATTTGAAGCAAGATCACAAAAAGGGTAAGTGCAAATTCTCCCGTATTACTTGTCATCATTGTGTTAGCCCTCCTTTCTAGAGCTTCAGTATGTTAAACTTACGGTTCAGTATGCAGATACTATTTAAACCATGCAAGTTTTTTCTAGTTTTTTTTGAATATTGTTTTATAAAAGTATATAAAATATATGCATTAATGTGATTATGGAGAATAACCAATGAGTGAAGTAATTGCTGCTGATCAGCTAAAACAGTATGTGAGCAGAATAGAAAGGCTAGAAAGTGATAAAGCCGATATTGCAGATGATATAAAACAGGTGTTTGATGAAGCAAAGGCAAATGGTTTTGATACGAAAGTCATGAAACAAGTGATGAAACTAAAAAAACTTGATAAGGACTCTTTGGCCGAGCAAGAGGCGATACTTGATCTTTATAGAGCTGCGCTCGATGTATAATTTTCATCCTACTAAAATTACACATACTTTTTTCGTTTGATTCTGCTTGACCTAAGGTCTAAATAACTTACATTCCTCTGTCAGCACTTTGGTTGACTTTACCTCGTGCGGTTGGGTGTACTGCTGCTTTTTTGCTGTTTTCAACCTTCATGTTTCCAGAAAGCTTCTGTCTTACATCATCAGGTATTTTCGGTTTAGCTTTATCGCCAAGTACAACCTCATCAAACAGTTTTGGATTTGCCTTTCTCATTTGTGCAAGCTCTTTATCAGATGGAATTTTTGATGGTTTGAACTCGTGCTCCGAGCCGCTCGCTTTTGCAAATTCGTTTAGTCTATCAGCCATTTGTGCATTTGTTAGCTGCTTTTTATAGAATGTTCCAGATATTTTTTTTGTAACAAATTCTTCTGAAGAAGCTAAATGTTTCTCAAGTAGATTATTTGCAATCATCTGCTGACTTTTTGTAGAAGTTCTCAGTTCACCATTCATGCGTCCCCATCTAGATCCTTGCGCTTGTATTTCTTTTGCAAGGTCTTTAGAAATAACGTCTTTATATTGTTCTAACCCGAACTATGGATAACAAAAAAGCTGCATAGTAGTTGGTATTGGGGTATTCTGGCTTTTTTAAACAACTAAAGAGTACCCCAATGAATATAGACTACGATACTTTGTTCTGCTTTGTCGATGATTTTTATAAAGGATTTGAAAATTGGTACAAAAAGTCTCTTCTTACTAGCGGTTTAAGAAAACGTAATAGACCAAGCAGTATGAGCTTATCGGAGATAATAACAATCTTAATAGCTTTCCATCAATCTGGTATGGCTTGCTTTAAATATTTTTACTTAGAACTTATGAGAAATAACAGAAATTTATTCAATTACTTAGTCCATTATGATCGCTTTATATCATTGATAAAGCTAGCCTTTCCTGCTGTATTATGCATGTTAAAATCCCTTGAGGGTAAGATAACTGAATACATGTTTATCGACTCTACTCCAATGGTTGTATGCCATAGGCTGCGAGAGAAACGTCATAAAGTTTTTAAAGACTTAGCTGGAAAAGGTAAGACTTCAACTGGTTGGTTCTTTGGCTTTAAGTTGCACTTTATTTTTAATAGTCACGGAGAAATTGTACGCATGCATGTTACTAGCGGGAATGTAGATGACAGGTCTCCAGTAAAGCAAATGCTAAAAGATATCTCTTGCAAACTTATTGGTGATAAAGGTTATATCTCCAAAAAATTATTCACTGAATTATTTGAACAGGGTACAACTTTAATCACTAAAATCAGAAAAAATATGAAGAATTGTCTAATGGATATAAATGATAAAATGATGTTAATGAAACGTCCATTTATAGAAACAATCTTCTCATCTATAAAGTCGTTAAACACCTTGATACATAGTAGACATAGATCTCCAATAAATGCATTTTGTCACTTATTTGCTGGACTAATAAACTATCAGCTTCGTACTGATAAGCCATCTTTAGAACAATTTATAAAATGAAATCGCTTATCCACAGTTCGGGTATTGTTCTAAATATTCTGGATCAAGCTGGCTAAGAGCTGGGGATAAGTTTTTTAGTAGTTTTGCTTTTCTAGAATCGTTTATCTCAAGGCCGCTTTCTTGTTCTATTGACTTTATAATCCCACTTACTAATGGTGCTTGAGAGACTGCATTTTCAACTGACTTACTAAGTTTTTCAAGATTCTCTGGAGTGAACTTAGATTCATCTAGGACATAAAAATTCTTATCCTTTTTTCCTAATGTTTCCGAAATAAGGCGATTTGTAGTACCCTTAACTAAATTCTGAACGTCTGGTTCACCGGATAGCATTGTTGAAACTGCAGCATTATCAAGATGTACGTTTTTAGCAATCTTTGCAATAATGTCTTTTTTCTGAACCATTGGCATTGACTGTATTTCGCCTTTTTCGTCATGAATAAAAAGAACGGTTTGGGTTGCTATAAGCTCACTTGTCATTTTTTTACCAACAAGCTCTTTTATTCCTTGAGAGCTAGAAGTTTGAGTTCTTAATTCTGTTTCCAGATTGCTTAAGTCTTCTCTGAGTGATGTAAATTTACTTGGGTCAGCTCCTTTCGCAATGAGTTTGTCAATTTTTTCTTCAATTCCTTGCTTTGTTCCGGTGAAACTTAGCACTGCGCTATGTCCACCCCTTTTTTTAACATTTTCTTCCGAGTTGATGATTCTTGGATCAGCATTAATTAGTGAATCAGCAGCTTTAGCAAAAGTAGGATTTTCAATATCAATAACCCCATTATTTGCTTTCGCGATTTTCACAAATTCACCCGCAATAAAACCGGTTATTCCTACGAAGTCTCCTCTTAATGCTTTTATCGTTGCATCTACTTTTGCATCACTAATTTTAGGTTTTGCAGGTTCATTAGCAGCGAGTTCATTATCTGGTTTTGGTTTAACTGCTGGTGATTGTGCCTCTGATGATGAACTAACCGTTTTTCTTATGGGATTAGATACTGATGAAAGTTCTGGAGGAGATACAATTTCAGGCTTTTTGGGAACAACTGTCTTTTTTTTAGGTTCTGGAATTTCGACGTTTTGTACTGCTCTTTCTGGTCCATTACCCAGAACAAGATTATCAAATAATTTTTGATTTGCTTTTCTTATTTGTACAAGTTCGTTATCTGAAGGAATATTTGAAGTACTATATACCTCTCGTGCACCGGTTACTTTTGCAAATTCATTAAGTCTATTGGCAATTTGAGTATTTGTTAGTTCTTGTTTGTAAATACCTGCTCTTATTTTATCATAAACAAATTTTTCCGAAGCGGCCAAATGATCTTTCAGTAAATTATCTGCAATTCGCGCTCTATTAGCTTCGGACACTCGTAGTTCACCCCTTGCACGCCCCATGTAAGTACCTTGTTCTCTTAGGCTATTAGCAAGTTGATGGGAAATGACATCACTATATTGTGCTAAGTATTCAGGATCAAGCTTACTAAGTGCGGGCGAGATATCTTTAAGTATTTTATTTTCGCGAGCTTGCGTCGTTTTAAGGTTATGTTCTTCTTCGACCTTCCTAGTAGTTTGCTTGATTACATTGATGATATCAGCATTTTCTGATGATTTTGCCATAATACATTTCACTATAATTAAAATTAAATCATCTATAAGTTTGCTTAGTCAATGATTGATAGTGTATAAGCTATAATTATATTAAATATGTGATTGCATAGTAACTAAACAAAAAATAATATTAATTTGATGAAAAAGATTCTTTCCGTTGATGCTAAAGGCTTAAAAGATATGCAGTCTGGACGGCAGGTTCAGATTATAGATGTTCGCGAACCTACAGAGTATAATAGCGGTCATATTGAAAATTCTACTAATATTCCATTATCATGCCTGTTAAATGAGATTGATCAGTTTGATTTTAGTAAAGAAATGATAATGGTCTGTAGGGCAGGTGTAAGGTCACGATTAGCATGTGAACAACTAATTGCAGAAGGTTATAACTTCGATCTTTTTAATCTTGAAGGCGGTGTTATAGCTTGGGAAAATGCAGGATATAAGACTAAAAAATAGATGTAGAGAAGTCCATATATTTTTCCCGAATGTTTTTCCTTTAAACATATTTATTGACGAACTTCACGAAAATTGCTATAAATTTCCGAACATTTCTATTGGGACGTAGCTCAGCGGTAGAGCAACGGTTTTTGGTATCGTAGGTCGGAGGTTCGATCCCTCCCGTCCCAGCCACCTTTAATAATTAAAATATTATATAATTATCCTGAAATTTAAATTATCCAAGTGTGGATTGTTGGTTTCATTATAAAGATATATGTTAGGAATAGTTTTTTTGCTTCAAAATACTATAGACTCAACAAAACATTAAGTTTACATTTATATATATACGTATTCTTAAGATAACTAGTAGTTTGGATTGGTTGGGTATTTAAGTAGTGGCAGATAAGGATAGTGATTTGAGGTCAAAAGGAATTGCTCCTGGAGAACAATATGATCGAGAAATGCAAAAGCCGGATGAAAAGAATTTTGGCCAAGAGGATTTTCTTGAAAACATCAAGGAGCCAGATGTTGAAGAGTTTGATCTAGAGAGCGAATCAGAAGAAGATCAGAAAAAAGAAGAATTGCTAGCGACAAAAGATGATCATATTGACTCGAATGATCTTACTTTTGTGGATGAACCATCCGCAAATTTTGAAAATTTAGATGTCGATAAAAATACTTTAGAATCTCTAAATGTTGAATTAAGTAATAATTCAACAAATAACATTGATACTCATTCAATATTAGCTCCAATAGATAGTGTTGGTGTGTTGGAGAGTGATGAAAATAGTACTGTTATATCTAGAGAAGAGATAGAAAATGACTCAGTAGTAAATGGCAAATTAGAAAAGGCTTCAGTCGAAATTGATGGCCCTCCTAAAATAACTATTCCTGATGTAGATAGTGTAAAAAGTTATCAGTTTAGTGGTAATAGTGTTGATTATAGCTTTACGCATAATGGTAATGGTACTTTCACTATTGAGGATAGTGTAGAAGGTAGAGATGGTACCAAAGTTGTTGAAAGTGATGCCGATTTTTATTTTGCAGATGATTCTTATCAGAATTCTAACTCGGATAATTATTCAACAAGTGATCC
>CBDBTV010000005.1:0-72396 GCA_965211855.1 Rickettsiaceae bacterium | reverse complement strand
AAGAGCAGAATTGGAAAAGCTACCATCAGAAGTAAGATCAGCTTATGATGCCCAAGATAATGAATTTGCAAGGTTTAGCAAATATACTAAACAACAGGTTGAAACTGCTGTTAAAAGAGAAGTAACTAAAGCGGTTACTAAAGCGGTTACTAAAGCGGTTACTGAAGCAGTGACAGAAACAGAGAGCAGAGTTAGAGCGGAAGCTGATGCAGAAAAAAAAGAAATGATTCTTGGAATGCATAGTGCTGGAGTTCCTTTAGAAACAATTGCTAAAGGATCAAAACTTGAACTTTCCTATATTCAGCAAATAATAGATGAATCTAGCCTAGCTTCTGGTATAGCAGGTATATCGCTTGCTTGTGCCCAGGAGGCAGGTGATGACGATAGTGATGAGTAATCAACCATATTGACTACTAGTCGATATATTGTTGCCTAGTGTTCGTCCTACCGTTTTCTCCATCTTGATTGTGCGGAATGAATTTAATGTCCATACCAAGAGCTTCAGATACAGAAACAATCGACGCAAAATAAGGATTTCCCTTTTCTGAAAGCATTTTGTACATGCTGTGCTTTGTAAGTTTGGATTCGTCAGCTATTTTAGCAACACCACCATTGGCATCAATTACATCTTTTAAAGCTACAAGCATTGCAGATAAACTGTTAGATTGTAAAATTTCTGTAAGGTATTCAGAAGCAACATTAGGATTTTTTAGATCTTTTAAAAGCTCTGTCCTGTAATCACCGAGATTATTACTCATATCTATTTACCTCTTCTATATAAATCTAAATAATGATTCGCTAATTTTATATCCTTGGTTTGTGTTCCTTTATTACCACCTAAAATTAACAATTTACCATTATCTATATTTGTAAAATAAATTCTATAACCTTTACCTTCATTAATTCTTAATTCAAAAAGTCCATTTCCTAAACTTTTTGAATCACCTAAATGCCCAACTTTTAATAAGGTAATCCTTGCATGAATTTTAGCCTTTGCTCTAAAATCTTTTACCTTACTTAGCCATTCTAAAAATGGTGCAGAGCCATCACTTAAAATAAAATACTTAATTTGTCGTTCTGCGTTATCGGCTTAAATTGCATAAAGGGAGTCATTCTTCCATTTTTTCGTGCAATAATCTATATTGAGCGACAGTGCGTGAAATTGTAGCTTCACTGACATTATATAGCCTAGCCATATCAGCACCTGATTTTCTTCCTGTCATAACATTGGCTTAAATCGTACAAAGAGGTCAATTGTGACATTTTTTATAATGTGATTGATGGTAGCGTATATTATAGAAAATGGTTCTGTTTATTTGTCATTGTAATCATCAAATGGCAAGCAACAAGAGAGACCATGAACTAAATGCATGGTATTTCTAAAGAAGTATTTTTCAGCTTTAATGCTCTCATTTTGAGATAAATTATTTAAAATACTATGAATCATATTTCTCCAATATAATTTATGCATCCCTTTTTTAGCAAAGAATGAAGCATTAACTAAAAACTCTCCTATACCAAATAACCTGCTTTTTTGATTATCTATAGAAAACCAAGTGTTACCAGATTGACGTACTATACAATCTGCAAATGACCCAGATCCTAGTTTGTATTTAAGAACATCTCCTATAATACGAGTACGTTCATATAGATCACCATTATTAAAATATTGTCCGGATAATGATACAAATATTTCTTCCACTTCTGCCAAAGGTAATTTTTCGATATACAGTGACAATATGTAATTAATATGCACCAAATCCGCAATGGGGCGTTTTTCGGAGTATTTCCATCCTATTCCTTGTATAAATGCTGAATGGGTTATAGAGTATATCTTATTTAACCTATCATCAATAACTTGCGTTGTTGTCTTATCCAACAGATTATTTTTCTTTACCTTATATAGTACCGATGCACAGTGCGCTGCTGGATTATAAATAGCTGTCTTAACATTAGGAGAATATAACGGAAATTTCCCCATTGTGGTATTGATCGTCATATTATTTATCCAGTAACACAACCCTAATATTGAATCATTTAATAAACTTAATAAACATGGGGATTGATAAAACATTGATGCCTGCAATAGAGCGAGAGTACATATCGACGATGTAATAAGATATGGTTCATCAGCAGGTCTGTCTAACCAAGAAAAACCAAGCCCCCAAAGAGTATATCCCTTGTATAATATGCTTGCTTTCCTTAATAGTTGCACACTATCATCAACTATTAATTTGAACTTATCTATGTCAATTATTTTGTGCTTTAATAGTTCTGTATATGCTAATAAATACTTGGCTTCCGCCATTGCATGAAAATTCTTATCTTGCGTAATAGTATCCGGACCTGTTTTATTGGCTTGTCCATATTCTGTTAATAGGTCAATGATAATGCTTTTTGTATTTTTACTTGAATCGTACAAATTTACCTAACTTCCATTTTTTCATTTAACAATCTATATTGAGCCACAATGCGTGAGATTGTAGCTTCACTGACATTATATAGCCTAGCCATATCAGCACCTGATTTTCTTCCTGTCATGACGTTATCTACAACATCTTTCTTTTGATCTGGTCTTAGTTTGGGCTTTTGACCTCCAACTCTCCCTTCTGCTCTTGCAGCGTCTAAACCAGCTTTTGTTCGTTCTTTGACCATTTCACGTTCAAACTCAGCAAACGCACCAACCATTTGCATCATCATACGTCCTGAAGCTGTTGTTGTATCAATATTTTCAGTTAAACTTTTGAATCCAGCCTCTTTTTTATTGATTCTATCAATTATTACTAATAAATCTTTTAATGATCTTGATAATCTATCTAGTTTCCAAACTACTACTACGTCGCCTTTTCTGATTTCATTTATCATTTCATGCAGTTTTGGTCTTTCCCATTTTCCGCCAGACGCTTTTTCAGAGAATATTTTTTCTACACCAGATTTTTTAAATGCAGATAATTGTAATTTATTGCTCTGATCTTCGCCTTTTGAGATTCTGCTATAGCCGTAAATCATAATATTGCCACTTTCACTAACGTTCGTTGGTGCAAGTTTTTTTTGAGGACGCAATAATGCGGTTTTTAGCCTTGCACAAACCTATTTCACAATTAAAGTGAATGGTAAGTTATTTTTGCAACAAAATAAACAAAAAAAAGGAGAAATTATGCCTCGAATGAAAATTCTAACTACAAAAGAAAAAAATGCTTTTGATAAACCACCAAAATTTACTGGTGAAGAAAGAAAATATTTTTTTGATCTTCCCATAAAATTAATTAGCACTGCTTTTAATATAAAAGATGAGCAACATAGATTGGTATTTTTAATAATGTGTGGTTATTTCAAATCTAGTAGGAAATTTTTTGCAATTAAGGATTTTTGTAATAACGATATTACTTATATATCTAGAAAGTTTTGCTCAACAACAATTAATAGTATTGATATATCTTCTCTCTCAGATAGCAATATACACAGGTACAAAAGCGATATCTTAAAAGTTTTTCAATATAAGAAATTTGATTTGGGAGCAAAACAAATTGTGCAGAAGGAAATAGCATTTGTATTACGTCATCAGTTGAATACTAAAAAGATATTTTTCCATTGCGTAAAATGTCTATTATCAAATAATATACACCTTCCTAACAGTGCTCAAATTACAAAATATATTTCTATCCAAATCAATAATCATAGCAAATACCATAGTAAAATAGTGAATGATAATTTGTCATTAACAGCTAAAAAATTACTAGATGAACTAATTGTTAAGGATGGTGATTCAACAAATAATAATAACTTAAAATATTATCGTTATAAATTAACATCACTAAAAACTATTTCACAAAAAACTAGACCTTCTGATATTCAAGATAGATCTGAAGATCTTGCTTACACAAAAAATATTTACAATGAAATAAAGCATATCCTACCCAAACTAAAATTAAGTGAAGATGGGATAAAGCACTATGCATATAGTGTTTGTCGATCAAATATTTTTGAATTTAACAAAAGAGCAAATTCAGATAAATATCTCCACATGATATCTTTCATTACAGATCAATATCATTCACTACAAGACAATTTAGCTACAGCACTACTATCCATAATGCAAACCAATGATAGTGCTGTCAATAGGGAATACAGAGATTGGTGTTATGATAACCGAAAGCAAACTAAGAACCTTGTGAAATCTATATTATCTGACCTAGATGATGGATTAAGTGCATTACAAAAAATAGAAGTTATTATTAAAAATGATCAGTTAAATGAAGTGGCTAAAATTAAAGCAATTGAAAAAGTTCTGGAGACAAAATCTTTATATAAAAAGTTATCTGATACAAAACAGAGCTTATCCAGTTCATATAGCGATTTAGAGAACTCGGACTATTTACATACAGTATGGAATGATAGGTCAGCAAAAATTTATAATCGTATATGGCCAATTGTTAAAGTAATTGATTTTACTAGCATTAACGCTAACTGCAATATAGTGAAAGCCATAAATTATTTGAAAAATAACGATGGAAAGGTTGATGATTCTGCTCCAGAGGAGTTTTTACTTGATGAAGAGCGGTCTAGCACTTACAAGGATGGTAAATTCAATGCCAATTTATATAAGACCTTCCTTTTTATTAAAGTGGCTCACGGACTAAAAACTGGTATTCTCAATATTGAAGATTCCACTCAATATAAATCCATAGATCAATATTTAATACCCAAAGATGAATGGAATAACAATAAAGATCAGTTAATTCATGAAGCTGATTTAGATGATGTAAAAGAAATAGATCCGTTATTGAAAAAATTAGATAATAAGCTAAACGCACAGTACGAAGCAGTAAATTTATCAATAACCAACAATACCAATTCATATCTTAAAGTTAAAGAGGATGGTAAATATCATGTACTGACACCAAAGCAAGAAGTAAAGGATGATTTACCCTATATGTCCTTGTTTCCAAAGAACAAGTTTATCCCGTTATCCGAAGTACTATCATCGGTTAACAGTTGGTGTGGATACTTGGGTAAGTTTGTACATTGGCAACAACGATATTCCAAGAATATCGCAGATAATAAAATGCTTTTGGCTGGAATAATTTCTAAAGGGTGTGCTATAGGTACTGGTAAAATGGCTAAAATATCATCTAACCAGATCAAAGAGGGTAAGCTAAATAATGTTGTGAATTGGTTCTTTAGCCAAGGTAATTTACAAGAGGCTAATGACAGTGTTGCTGACTTTATTAGCAAGCTTGATTTATCTAAAATATATCTGAATTCTGATCCTAAAATACATACGTCTAGTGATGGACAGAAATTTGTGGTCAGAAAAGATTCATTGAACGCTAATTATTCCTACAAATACTTTGGTCAAGAGCAAGGAATAAGTGTATATTCATTCATAGATCAACGCAATATACTGTGGCACTCCACAGTATTTAGTGCCGCAGATCGAGAAAGTATGTATGTCATTGATGGATTAATGCACAATGATGTAGTAAAATCAGATATTCATTCAACCGATACTCATGGCTACAGTGAAGCAATTTTTGCTACTTCATATTTGCTTGGCTTTTCATATGCACCAAGGATAAAGAATTTAAAAAAGCAATTACTGTATATATTCAAAGGTGATGGAAAGTTGAATAGAGATGGTTGGTCTATTACTCCTGATAAATATGTTTCTGAGGATAACATTAAGAAGATGTGGGATGATATACTGAGATTTATATGTACTATAAAGCTGAGATACTTCAAGGCTTCTGATATTTTTAGAAGGTTAAACTCTTACTCCGAAGAATCAGAACTATACAAAGGACTGAAGGCATTTGGACAAGTCATAAAATCAATGTTTATCCTAGATTACATTAGCGATGTGAAATTACGTCAGTCTATCGAAAAACAGCTTAACAAAGTAGAGTTATCTAACAGGTTTACCAGAGCTATTGCCGTTGGTGATCCTAGAGGATACAACTATGGCGATAAATATGAACAGGAAATAGCTGAATCTTGCAATAGACTTATTAAAAACTGTATAATTGCTTGGAATTATGTCTATCTAACCAATAAGCTAAATAGCTTAAAAGCTGATGGTGAAAAATATGACGCTCTAATTGAATATATAAAAATCCATTCTGTAGTATCGTGGGGTCATTTTAATATGTTGGGAGAATATGATTTCTCAGATGATAAGTTAAGAGATTCCATGGGGCTAAAACTCTACAGAAATATTGCGGTATAAAAGGTAGAAAAATTGGAGTATTAAAAATGTGGGTATCTATTGCTAATAAAATGGTTTAGCGACTTAAAATGGAAGAATGACTCCCTTTATGCAATTTAACCCCATAAAGCCGGTAGTGAGTTATTTTCAGCTGCGTTGAAGAAACTATCTATTACTGAAAAAGATAAAATATATAGATTAGAAGAATTAAATTACTTATTTAGCAGATCAAATTTTAAAACATTTTGTAAGTTTTTTGAGGGAACGGATGCAACAACTATTGCTAGTGCAAAAGCAGATAAAACAACCGATAATATTAGATCGCATGCTAGGACAAATTTACAATGGTTAAAGTATCTTAATGTCTCAAAAAAGAAGACTTTCAGTATTCGGAAATGGATTGCTGATGCTAAGCAGAACAATTGGATGTTTGTATCATCTAGCCCCGATTGTTTAACAACTTTATCGCCAATGATATCTGCTGTATTTGCAGTAGCAACAAATGAATTGATGCGCCTTGGTGAAGATTCAAATCGCAGAGTATGGTTCATTATAGATGAGGTTTCGTCACTAAACAGAATCCCTAAATTAGAAGAATCATTGAAGCTTCTTCGTAAATATGGTGGGTGTATAGTTGCTGGATTTCAGAATATTCATCAGATATACAATATATATAATCATGATGAAGCAAAGTCACTATTAAGTCAGTTTAACACCAAGTTCTTCTTTAGAGAAGATCAACCTGAGACTATAAAGTATATAGCAGATACTATAGGGAAAGCACAGGTAATAGAGCCTAGTGAAAACATCGGATATGGTGCAGATGCAAGGTGAGATGGTGTTAATATTAATAATGCAAAAAAGATGGAATACATAGTAAATCCTGGTGAGATTTCTGCATTGGAATCACTGGAGTGTATTTTGAAATCATGTGGTGATTACCCAATAACGAGATTTAAGATGGGATACAAGGAATTATTAGATATTGAACCTGCATTTAAAGAAAAGAAATTCGATATAAGTTTATCTGTAGATACCACATCAATTCTCGGGTCTATAAAACCGCAAAAAAAATCCAAGAAAAAACAACCAGCAAATAGCAACAAAAACACAGAAAAAAAATCTAAACCAAAACTATCTAAAGATGAACACAAGACGATTGAACACGATGAGTAATTTTGACAAAATAGCGATAATATGGTAGAATACGTAACTTTTAAATGAGGTAATGATGACAAGGGTAATACTTACATTATTTTTTATTCTAAATCAGGCTAATTCTATTAGCATTCAAGAAATTGATGATTTTTTAGACGGTGAACGTTTTCAAACACAAAAAATATCACAAACTGATTTTGCAGATTTAGAAAATGAATTAAGAAGATTAGATACTGGTTTATATAGAAACTACAAACAACAACTAACTCCTATTGCAAAACTAGCTAATAAAAAGTGGTATCATGGTATGTTAGATTATCTACCTTTTGCAGGAACAGCTGGAGTGTGTGGTGGAATTTATGAATCTGCAATCAACGGCTCAGCAATGTCAAGGGCATATGCTAGACCAATTTTAATAGGTTCTTGTGTTGTTGCACCCGCTGCAAAATTAGGAGAGTATTTGCAAGATACATGGACTGCAAGAACAGAAAACAAAAGATGGTGGCACAGGGCAATATCAAAAGTTGCGATGCCAGCAGTCATAGCTACTGCCGCAGGATTGACATACTGGGTTGACCCTACATATTCTATTCCAGCATTTGCAGGCACAACGATATCATTAGTCAACAGCTGTTTTACTTATTTAAAAGATGAGTGTGGTAAAAATAATAGAGTAAGATTAACAAAATTAGATATTATGAGAGGCATACTTAATGCAAAGAAAGAAAAGCTAGAGTTGCAGCAATAAAGGGTTAAAAACACTATAATGTTGACAGAGATTGAACTTCATAATGCATGATGCTACCATAATATAAAGAGGTATAATAAATGGTTTTAAGATTGTTGCCCGTATTAATATTATTAATGAACAACTTGGCTGCCTCATTTTCTGATGCAGAAGAGGCAAGAAGCTATATTGCACGATATATTTTAGCAGAATCTAGACCTATTGTGTTACCTGACGGCTTGGATATAGATGGTAATAAAGTTACGTCTGGTAGACCATTTATAGTAGAACCATATCAAGATAGAGAACCTTTTGAAGAATTAAGATTAGGCTATGTAGGGCAACTTGTCGAAACGAAAAAACAATTTGAAAGAGAAACAGACCGTGCGGAAAAAATAAAATTAAGAAATAAATTATACAGGCTTGAATTGGCAAGGGCTGTAATAGGTAACCCGCTAGGGTGGAGTCGATTAGGCATGATGCTAAATTCACCTGAGCGTTATCTTACTAAAAAACAACGTGCAAGACACGATTATTTTGTAAAACAAGCTGATTTATATTTTAATTATGGAAGGGTTGAACAGTCATTTTTTTCTGAAATGACCACACGATTTAAATATTTATTTTCTTCTCACAGAACACGAGCAGAACATTACCGCAAATTAGACTAAAACCCTCTTTCATCATCACCATATTCTAATTCATCCTCGTATTCTTGCTTTTCTTCCTGTTGCATTTCTTTTCGCTCTTCATACATCTCTTGGTATTGGGCTATATTTAACTCGTAGTTTTCAGTAGCAAGGATAGATATTCCCTCATGATAATCTTTTACGTCACCAAAATAACTATGTATTTCCAACCCTTCATGTTCATAATTAGCTATATATTCTGCTAGATATTTAGCATCAATCTTAGATAGTTCATCAATGTTATCTGACATTATTTCTGTAAAACGTTCTGCTAAATAATTCGACTGCTCCACATTCCTTTCAATTTGATCTATGGATATTCCTTGCTCATGTGTAACAGCATGTTTGATACAACTGGAAGCTATTATATCCGACTGTTCTTTAGAAAGATTAAAATCCTCCTGTAATTGCAACGATAGGTCTTTTTCTACCACTCTTGCTTCACGATATATTCTAGCCGCTTCATTATCTGAATTTTCATCGTATTCACTTTGAGGTATTACATCTTGTCGACACATACCCATTTTTTCACCTTCGGTTAGCAAAACATTTATTGCTTCCTCGGAAACTATCCTGCTCTCTATTTTAGATATATAGTTAGCAACTGTTTCTGCTCGAAGATATTTAAATTCGTTTACGTCACCGTGCTGATCATCCCATTTGTCAATCAATCTATCCATTATTTCTGGTATTCTCTGTTGTTCATAATTTAATCTATATTGGAACGTCCTAAAAATATCAAGATCAACAAAATTACCGCTTTTTTCGTGGTAATCCATTAAGTATGAAGATAGATTATCTATATACCTATCATCTGGTTTTTCAAACGGGAACTCATGATCTTTTCTATGACTATAATATGCCTCGTAAGTGATCATTGTAGCGTTTTTCATGTCTTCAATACCATCATCATCCTCAAAATTTATATATGATATTTCAGGGTCGTACTTTTTAAAGAACTCAGATTGTTTGCTAAAATCTATATTAAGATTGTTGGATATAAACTCTTGAATAAAGTTAGTTACCAAGGATGTTTGGTTTTCACTGGAAAGCTTGATGCTGTCAGTTTCCTGTCTTGCTCCTAGCTCCCCAGCTACTTGTACACTGTCTCCTGCTGTACTATCAGAATTAATCCTTGTATTATAGCTCCCGTTTTCGGTTAATCCTAATTTTAGATTATTACTTTTTTCGGAACTTGCAATAATATTTTTTTGCTCAAAAACTTTATCGTTATCCGTAATATTTGGTAATAATTCTGGTGAAAGTTTTTCCATTGCTGGTAGTACAGTATTTTGTATTTTCTCAATACCATTTTCTGAACTAAGCACATCGTTAAAGTCTAATTTCTTATCTGGATTGTTAATATCTGTCTCTGGGTATACTACCTCTACATATATATCTTTTCCCCTTAGTGATTCTGTTACTTTTTCCGTTTGTACAGTAGATTTTGCATCTGCTCCATCATAATCTCCACAGATTAATAACTTGCTATAACCACGATCTGCTACATTGGCTAGATTGCTAATCCCATTACTAGCATATATATCTATATTATCTTTATTTGATTTTGTAATTACTGCTTCTTTTATTGATAATGCAGTTTCAACCCCTTCACATACTATTGCTAACTTTTCTGAATGAGGAAGTTTGAGCTCCTGGTAAGCAGCTTCCTTTGTACGATTTGTATTTTTTAGATCTGAATTCATAACTCCAGTATTTTTAACAGTTTCATTTTCAGAAATGGAAGTTAGGGTACCTTTGTACAATTTACTATCTGCATTATCAGAAATGTAACAATTGACCCCTTTGTACGATTTAGGATCAGAATTTTCTGAAATGGAAGAATGAAGCCCTTTATGCAATTCTGGGTCTGTTGTTTTATCATTGTTTAGTAATTGTTTAGTATGTGTTTGGTAATTACCACTTACTTGCACAAGACCATCTTTTAATACCCCATATTGGAATTTATTTAATACAATACCATCTCTACCAACTTGCTTTGCACCATTTTCTAAATAGGTAAGCTGCACACCAACTATATTGTTCTCATTATCACGAGATGCAACTACCATAGCACCATTATAAACAGTAGTATCCTTACCATTATAATTAAACTTGGTACCAGAAGGTAAATATCTTATATTAATACTTGGAGTGCCTGTGTTTATATCCTGCGTATTTCTGGACAGCAGGTACTCTTCTGCTTGTGTACCAGTAATAGCGACGGATTTACTAAAGATTTCTTGTGCAGAGAGTATTTTTTCTTGTTTATGTTGTGCTAATCGCTCTGATTTTGCTAATTCTTCGGCTCTCCCCTGCTCTACCCTTTCAGCATTGACCCGATAGTCAATATTAATTGAGCTATCTCCTAAAAATGATCCTAACCTATCAGATATTGACCTGTTGTTTACAAATTGCCTCATATGAGACATTGCACCCTTAAATCCAACATTTAGCTCATTTTGCACAAATAATGTTAATGTACCACCTTCTCCCGTAGCAAAGTTATTCCATAATCCTGTTTCTGTATTAATACTTAATTCACCAAGTGAGCCATATCGTAGCTGAGAGCCACTACTCATTTTTTCATTAAAGACGTAATCTCTATTACCAATAGATCTGATTAAACTATCAACATTAATATTACTGTACGCATCACGACACAAATTATTTAATTCATGCTTACTTAATGATATTCCAGAATTGTCCTTACCAACCCTTCGATATGCAGAGATACCATTTGCAATCTTCATATCCTCAGATTTAACAATCTTCATGTCAAAATCGGTAACAGATGGTTTTGTGTTTTTTAGTGATATGCTAGTATCAGAATAACTACCAATATCTACAAAATTTGATTTTGCATTGTCTACCTTTTGTGTTCCTTTATCAGATGAATCTGTCGTCCAAATATGCGTAGAGCGTTCTTTTGCATCATATGATATCATATCGCTTGAGTGCGCTTCACTAGATGCAGATTCTTTAGATGACACATTCTTACTAGATAATGTTTCTGAATGCCCCAACATCCTTTCAGCAAAAGATTCATCCTGTAATTCTTTTTCTGGAATAGATTGCTTAACTTCTCTATCATGCTCCGTTAACCTGGAAAGCTCTAATTCATAGAGTTTCCTGTCTACCTTAAATCCATTTTCTATCGATTTTTCAAACTCAGATATTTTATCTAATGACACACCCAGACCAGTTGCTCCATAATGATCATGGATCATTATACTAACATCAACTGCCTTACTATAGATTCTATCTTGCTCCTTCTTATCTATAACAATAGATTTACCATGACCATCATCAGATTGCTTAGATTGTTTATACTCATTGCTATACACATAATTTAAAATTTTGATCGTATCAGTCAAACACCTATCAGATACATCAAACACAAACGATGACTTTTCAATGGATTCAACATTAATATTCTTAATATCAAGCTCATAGAATTTATCATTACTATGAAACATATCCCCTAACTTAGTACCCATAGCACCTATGAACTCTTTCGCCCTTCCAGAAATGCTACCATCCACATCACTCTTAGTTAAATCCTGTGCAGTAGCATATGCTAAACTACTTTCCCTTGTATCAGAATGTGCCATTTGCTTGACTAATTCCCCTAAATCCTTAGTATCCTCATAGTTGGCATATACTTTGCAAAAATCTTTGTTTCTGGTAATGATCACATAACTGTTACGATTATTCGTTGCTGAATCATGTAATGCATAAATATCAACAAATGTACTTCCTTGACCACGATAAATTGTACCAGCATAACCTAATCTTAAACCATCATATTCATGAGGATTAAAACTTACTGTTTTACCATTATCCAATGCTACAACAAACTTATCCTCTGTTGCCATGCGAAGTGTGCCAAATGATCCATTGTTTACATGCAATCCTTTAGCGGTTTTTACAAACTGAACTCTATCACCAACACCAAACCTGATCTCTTTTTCTTCTGGCTTGATATCATTAGGATTATACTCACCTGACAAATCTTCTTTTACTTTAACAACAAACTCATTTTTTCCAACTTCACCACGCTCTACTCTAAGATCATGTATAGCCCTGTTTAATTTATCTACATCAACATTACGTTGAGCAATGATAAACCTATCAATATTAGGCTCTTTTAGACTGTCACGACTATAATCAGTAACTAACTGAGCAAGAGCAGATTCTTTGTCCTTAGACCACGTAATTAATTCATGCTTATCCATCAAGCTAACCGCTTGATTCCAATTGCCATCCGCCATAGAACGTGAAATTTCTTTGGAATATTCAAACCTCTGACGATGAACTTCTTCAACGCTAACAGAGCCATATTTGTTGGTCATTTCAATATTAACACCACCTCGCTCAATAGATTGCAGTTGCCTGTCATCCCCAACGGCAACAACCTTAGCTCCAGATTTCTTAAAGACATTAGCCATCTCAAGCCATGCCTGAGTATCAACCATCCCCGCCTCATCAATAATAACGACCGTATTACTATCAATATCCTTGTAACCATTCTTTGCTCTAAACAACATCTTATGACAGCTCATAGCTGTACTAAATCCAGAATCCCGAAGATCTTCTACGACCTTGTTGGTAGGAGCAAGACCAACAACATTATATCCAGCCGATTCGTAAATTTCCCTAACAGGAGTAATAACCCCAGCAGTTTTACCACTGCCAGCTCTACCCTGTACAATCTTTAATCCACTATCGCTATTAGTTACATAAGATATCGCAGCTTTTTGCTCTTCGCTTAACTCAAACTTCTGATTATCAATTACAGCTTTTACAGTATCAGAAGACACATAAAACTTATCTATCACCCCACGGTGACCAATCCTAGGATTATCAATCTTATCTAAAAACCTAAACAAGCGCTCTTCCTGATGACGAACCTCAATAGTGGTATATTTATTAAGAATCTCGCCTGTGTGTTTATCGTGTAATTGTTGCACATTACCAAGATTCATAATCTCCTTCACAAGATTATTATCTACACCCCTTGCATGCTTAGATAAAAACCGCTCTACATCACTACTGTTAAATACAGACCTCTCCTTAACGATTTGCTCCAATACCAAACCAGTATCTTTAGCTAATATAGCGTTCTGTGATTTAATATCTTCATTGCGATATACATTCTCATTATCCATATCACGCAAGCGCTTTGCCCCTATATGAACTTGCGGAATAATACCTGTAGTATCCACCCTTATTTCATAACCCTTTTCACGAAAATATTCGTTCTGAATATCTCTCCACTTTTCCCCATAATTAATGCCCTCTACCACATATCCATTTCTAACTTGTGGTACATAATCCCTTGCTTTTTTACCTATTGATTCTCCATCTTCGGTCAAATATCTCGTTGGACAAATTACATGGGCGTGGTGATTTTTATCGGTGTCTTTATGAGGAGAATGTAAATCTATTTGAGTAACAAAACCATTGCCAGATAACTCCTTACCAAATCTTCTTGTCAGCTCTATTCTATCTTCATTACTAACTTCTTTATTGCCTGGTAATGCTAAAACAAACTCCATGTAAACTTGGCTGTTTGTTCTTTTTTCCGCCTGTTCTATTGCGTTCCATAAATACTGTTTATCTAAAAACTTTTCATTGGCATTTTCTGGAAGCATAATTTCATGATGAAGTAAATCTTTGCGACTTGAGAAATCATATAGTCTACCAGTATTCTCATCACGCACTGAATCACGTGAGTTATAAGATGATTTATGGCATGCATTAGCTCCTGAACTCCTACTACCAAACTCCATTCTTGCAAACTGGATTGCCATCTTTTATTTCACTATCTAAATTTATACAAATTACGTTGTTTTACAATTTCTCTTTTTTATAAAACTCTCAGATTCTAAAAATATTGTTTTTTTCATATATTTATAATTTCAAAATCTTCGTTTTTACTATTTTAATTGCGTCGTTTTTTATTATTAAAACGATATTTATAAACCTACATAGAAAAATCACTACAACACTAGTGTTTATAACACATTGCACTGCATTTGTAAAACGCAAACTTTAGTTTGCATATTGCGTATGAACAGTAGTATGAACAGTAGATGGTCATAACTTGTTCTTTTCCGACTTCCTATTTTGTGCAATCTTCTTTATTTATTTTGTATGGTTTATAGATTTTGTTTCTTTTATCACTTGAAAAGATACAGTCCATTATCCATTGATTATTGCTTGTAAGAGATTTATCTTTTTTGAATCATTACTGTTGTGAATATTGGTAAAATATGCTGTAATAGTCTTAATTTGTTTTATGTAGAGTTTATTCACTTCTTGGCGAAGCGACTTTTACAATTCAAAAAAAAGGAATGAGAGTTGACTATCAATACAATACAAAAACGTATAGCTAAACTGAACCAACAAAAAGAATATATTGAAAGCAAACTTAAAACAGGTAAAGCCCAATTAGAAAAAGCCTCTACCAGAAATAAAATAGAACTTGGTGGTTTAGTTATCAAAGCTAAGCTAAACAAACTTAAATCTAACGAACTTTATGGTGCATTATTGCATATAGCAAATGAACTGGATGTTAACCCTAACATTGTTGAAAAGTTTAAAGCTCTAGGTGCTGATGCCTTCCAAAAAGAAAATATCAACAAAACTCCTATTACTCTAAAATTCCCTACCCAACCAGGTGTGGAAGTTCGTAAAATTATTCGTGAGTCTGGACTGAGATGGAATAAACTTAGAGCTGAATGGGAAGGTTATGCTGAACTGGATAAATTGCAAAATGTTATAAAAAATATTGACCACACCCTTACAAAGGTCAACACTGAAAAGTAATATCCATTAGAGGTCATATGTTTTTTACGTTCTCCGATTCTAAGATTTTTTTCTCACCACTGTTTTCTTTAGAGTACCTTTATCGCTATCATATTTCCATCGCAGTTTTAGCTATAACAATTCTAATGTCATTATTTTCTGTGTTGCTTTTTAGGGAAAAACAACGAAATCTAATGGCTATGGCAACGGAATTTTGTAAAACATATTTTGTATTTGCCTCTGGTGCTATATTTGCTCCAGTATTTTTAAAACAACTGTGTTCATACACCCTTGGCTATATCGTAGTGGCTGTTTATCTTATTGTTGGATTTTTTGCAGGTGCGACATTCAAAGATAAAAGTGACGGTAGACTAATAAAATCTTTGATATCAAGAGCATATAATTATATTTTACTTGCTATAGGAGCATATCTCCTAGCAAATGGTTTATTTGTTATTAAGTTTGGTCATATATTCAGTGATATCAATATCTTACTTGTGCTAACAATGATTTCTATTTTGATAGTATTTCCTAATTGGAAGAAAGCCCTTTGCTCTGCGATTGTTATCACAGTAGCTATTACCATTGGTATCCATAATGAAACCAAGATACAAAAAAGATTGTTTGGAGAATTTGATAATACGGTAAATGTATTACCGAATACTATAACTATGAAGCAAAGATCATTAATCGCCTTACAGGCACTGCATAAAAAACATCCATTTGTTACTAAAATTACTTTCTACAATATCTCCGAAGAAGATTATAACAAATTAAGATGGTGGGAGCATTTTAAATTCCAAAGAAACACTAATGATCTTACTGCTATCGAAGTACCAAATCCGTGGCTTTATTTTGCTGGAAAATACGATGCTGAAATTCAACAATCCACAACCAAACAACAATACATTTTTGCTTGGAATAAATTACTCCTGCAACGTAATAAAGAGTTTCATGAAACATATAAAGATATTCAATCATCTAACGTTACTGCTAAAGTTATCGCTATCAATATGCAACAAGATAAACTCAACCAAGTAGAAAAACTATTTGGTAGCTATGACAATTTTCTACAAGAGTTAAATATAGATAAACTAATGAGGCAAAATGTTAAATAATTATTTTGTGAGTTCTTTTTTGTTGCTGTTCTCTGGTAGCTTACTCAAATCTTTTGCTGTCAACAGCAAGCGAGCTTCGCTCGTGCTACGCACTATTGACCGCAGATTTGGTTCAGCTATGTACCAATTAACAACAAAAAATGAATAATTTTTACTACGAAAATCTTCAAACTAGCAAGGACTTTTATGAATCTATTTTCACTATTCTATATCAAATATTTTATTCAAACTGCTTTCGTCGTTTACCTTGTGATAAATCCATTTGAATGCGGTAATTTATCAATCATTCTACAAAGCATAGTAGCGTATCTAGCTATAGTAATTCTAATCAGATATACTGCTCAATTCAGATTCTTTATTAAAACAGATAATATTGACAATGTTGCCAATAAATTAAAACAAATCAATTATATTAAACTTATCTATGAAGCGGATACCAAACTTATATTCAAGCAAGGCAACTTCATAGTTAAATATTATCCAAAAAGTAAGGAAATAAAAATATATGGCAATGTTATCTTTAAAAATAGAATCATGAAACACTTATCATAACTGCCATGCATGCCATAGTTGAATTACAAGCTCATAACCAGCTAAATAATATCCACCGAGATTATGTAATTATAGTATCTCCTACTCTATTTGCGGATTATTCTTTGATATGCCGATATGGAAGGACGGGATATAAACTCAGAGATTTACCTTTTTTATTTGAAAATATTTCTGAATTAAAAACAAAATTTAGACAGATCATAAAGAGAAGATTGAACGCACAAGCAAGGATAGGTACAAATTATAAAATAATTAGCAAGAAGTTTGATGCTGAATTTGAGCAGAATATTTGGCAAACAATCAAATAATCGCATGCTTTTACTATAACTTTATTACAAAAAAATGTTTTGGTGCAGAAACTTTTGTGCGGAGAATAGTTTTGTTTATATCCGCCTTTAGTGCGGATATTGATTGTGGTCCTTTATTAAATCATGTACAATTATTATATAAATTAATGGTATAAAGTTATAATGTTTATTCACCAAAATAGTGAGTGGTATAAATTTTATTGGGATGAAACAATAATAAATCAACTCTTAAATGATATAAAGTTCAAGCAAGGTTTTTTATTGGGTAAAATGAATGAACTAGGATTTGCTGTACAAACAGAAACTAGCTTAAAAATGTTATCCCTAGATATCCTAAAATCCAGTGAAATCGAAGGAGAAAATCTTAAATTAGAACATGTTAGATCTTCCGTTGCTAAAAAACTAGGGTTAGACACGTTTGTAACCACAGAAAATATAGATGATGATACTCAGGGTATTGTTGATCTAATGGTTGATGCTACGCAACATTATAATAAGCCAATCACCAAAAGTAGATTGTTTAGATGGCATAATTTATTATTTAATAATTCTGGAGATAGCTTATATAAAATAATAGTTGGCAAATGGCGTAATGATAAGCATGGGCCGATGCAAGTTGTCTCTGGTAGAATTGGCCGTGAAAAAGTTCATTTTCAAGCACCAAAAGCAAAATTAGTTCCATCTGAAATGAAATTACTAATTAAATGGTTAAATGACACTAACAATAATGATAACGTATTAAATTCTGCAATAGCACATTTATGGTTTGTGACTATTCATCCATTTGAAGATGGTAATGGTAGGATAGCAAGGGCGATATCAGATTTATTTTTAGCAAGATCAGAACAATCGTCAAAACGATTTTATAGTATGTCCAATCAGATTAATAATGATAGAAATAATTATTACAATATTTTAGAGCAAACGCAGAAAAGTAATTCTGATATAACAGAATGGCTACGTTGGTTTTTACAATCACTAGCTACTGCAATTGATGATGCAGAAAATATTTGTAATAAGTCTTTAGCAAAGTCGAGATTTTGGAATGTACATAATAATCTAATAGTTTCCTCTCGTCAGAAAAAAATTATAAATAAATTATTTGATGGATTTACAGGTAATTTAACCACAACTAAATGGGCTAAAATATGTAAGTGTTCCCAAGATACTGCATATCGTGATATTTTGGATTTAATGGATAAGGGAATATTAGAAAAATCCAATACTCAAGGAAGAAGCACCCATTATAAATTAGTTGAAAAAAAATAATATAATTAAGTAAAGAATATTAGTGTTAATTTTTGGAGCTTAATATTTATGGCAACTATGTTATCCGACTTAGGCCGTATTCATTACGCAAAGGCAACATTTACTGATATAATAGAACTAAATACATGGTTTTTACTGGATAAATCCTTTAAATAATTGCCATTGGATATGGTGGGAGATGAACATGGATAAAGATATTACTGTTAAAGGAGCTAATTTTACTCCAAGAGAATTTGATGTGTTAGCTTGCCTTGTTCAAGGCTTATCTGATAAAAGGATTGGAGAAGTTTTGCTTGTTTCTTATAAAACGGTAGGCACTCATCTTAGAAGTATTATGCATAAATTAAATAAGCACAAAAGATCTCAAATTATTGCAATAATACTTAATCACAAACCAACTACACAAATGCTATATGATAGGTATGCCGATCTAGTCAGAAACAAGTAGCAGTTATCAAATAATCATTGATGATAGTATTTCCCTTAAACTAATGTGAAATATCTGATACAATGCCTAAAAATATTGACCTTTATGATATAATATGACTGAAAGAAAAACATTATCTATTACCCCTTCTGTTCAAACAGAAGAACTACAAGCTAAAATAGATAAGCAAAAAAATATTGAAAAACACGAAGCTATGAATAAACAAGCTAGTGAATTAAAAAAACAACAAAGTAAAGATGCTTGGGAATTTTTATTGCAAAGGTTTTCAAAATGTTTTATGCCTAATAATCCTTTACCTTTAAAGCTACATATAGAGCATGATATATTTGAAGACAAAAGCATTAAAGATAAATTAGATCTCAAGGATTTTACTAAAACCTCTATTAGAGATGCTTTAATCCAATATTGTCGTAGTAAGGCATATCATAGATCTGTACTTGCTAATAATGACCGTATTGATTTATCTGGTAATAAAGCAGGTGATGTTACTTTAAAGGAGAAGGAGTACTCACAGATACGTTTAGATGTGATTAATAAGAAAATAACATCTAAAAAGCCCAGAAAACAATAATTTATTGTCTTACTGTTGCTTTTTACGTACTGTTTGTAATAAACTAATATACGAAAAGGATTTTTCTCATGAAAAAAGATGAATTTATTAAAAATGTAGCAACTGATGCAGATTTATCATCAACAGATGCAAGAAAAGCTGTAGATGCAGTGCTAGACAATATTCAAAAATTACTTGCTAATAAAGATTCTATAATCTTTCCAGGTTTTGGAAGTTTTAAAACAAGTGAACGAGCGGCTAGAAAAGGTCGTAATCCTAGTACTGGTAAAGAAATCGATATACCTGCCTCTACTGTTGCAGGTTTTAAAGCTGGTAGTGGTCTAAAAGAAGCGATGAATAAATAGTTTATTTTTATTTCAAACACAGAATAGATAGTGAACAACATTACGTTGGTCACTATTTTTTTCTTACTACCCTACTCGTCATCCTCATCTAAACCAAAGGCTTGTTTGAGTTCTTTTGCGGTATCAGATGTTAGTGCTAGTTCATGGATATTTTCTATATCATCAATGAGTATTTTTTCACCATTGCTGTATTTTCCTGCAAAACAACAACTAGGCTCAAAGAAATAAGCTGTTATACAATAGCCTTTTTCAACCAATCTATCATAGATACCTATGGGTGGAGACCAAGCTGTATCAAATCTGAATTTTGCAAACAATTCGGTATCCAATTCTCCACAGGGTTCAACATATGGTTCTGTTATTAATTCTGGGTCCCACTTTGTCCTCCAATTTTCTGTTCGCCATCCTACAATATCTTTCTCATTTGATGGTACGGGCATTATCATTGAAAATGATAGCTCTGTATCAACTAAATACTGTATTTCAGGTGCTGAACCTTTAATCATTAATATGTTTTCACAATAATTTGGCATGTTATATTCCTCCTATTTTATTAAAATGGTATGAAATCTGGGTTTTTAATGATATGGACAAGATAATTATTATTTGCAGTTACTTCTAAGTATTTCTTATTTATTAGTAATTCATTAGTGATTGTTTGATAGTCAACATGATTTGATATTTCTATGCCACATATACTAAAATTATGCTTTGTATCTATTTCTCTTGCAATATATTGCTCAAGGGATTTCCAGATACCTTTATAATTTTTTTCAAAATCCCAAATCTTTATATCAGTAGAGACACATGCTGGCATTTTTAGATATTCTGTAAATATATTCCCGTATCTTACATATAGTTTACAAGCCATATATATAGTTTTTACTTGATTTAATTCTGATAGATCCATATCTCCTAAATTTTTTGTGTTTGTTATTACCCATTTATCTGGATTTTTGTTGGGGAAGCTTGCTATATAATTATCGATCTCTTTTTGAATAGTAATCATTGCCTGGTTACAGTTGATCCATATGCCATGTGATTTACCTTTGCCATATTCAATGAATTCTATGTATATCATTGGCTCATTGGAATTACTTGTTTGATTTAATATATTCATATTTTCCTCCGTTTGTTTAATTAAATAGAACATCTTGTTCTTACAATGTCGTACATCACTGGGGAAAGTGCGGGGATACAAGAGCTTTTTCGGGAGTCGAGTTTACTCGTCGGAAAGCTCTTGTAGATCAAACGCCAGTGATAGACGATTGTAAATAAGAACAAGAGAGTCTATTTAATGAATGATGAGGTGGGTGAAAATGGTAAAACAATCCCCTAATCCCATGGAGAGCTAACGGATATAGAATATTTGTAGTGCAGTAAATCACATGGCATATGGATCAACTATTAATAAAATAATTTCATAATATTTTTATGCACAAAAATATTTCCACTAAGAGCAATATTGAGTATAATGCCTCTAACAACATAATCTTTCACATGAATAAATTACTTTTAAGTTCTTTAGTAGCAATTAATTGTTTTAGCATAGGTAGTGCATCTGACGCTCCTAGTGAGTCAGTAGAGCAATTATCTCGAACTGGATCTAACAAACTAGAAACCACTATGTCAGAGGATACACAAGCTACTACTGCTTCTGTAGCAAGTAAACTTGCAACTCCAAAAAGAACTATGAAATTAGATGATGAAATAGCAAAGGGTTCTCCTGATAATTTGTTTGATAGAAGAATTAGCGATAGTACTGACACTACTGTGTTTGATGTAATGGATGATGTTACATCTAAAAAGCAATCATCTGTAGTAAGAACCAGATCAGATTTAGGGCAAGCAACGCGTTTATGCTCTGTTGATGACGGAGAAGCGTCTACAGAGCAAGATAGTTCTACTCAAATGACACAAACCCAAGAGGAAAGTCCAGCTGACACTGGGGGAATTGATGCTGATCTCGCTACACTACCTGCTGATACGAGCACAGAAGAAACTTCCACTAAAAATGCGAAAAGAAGGCATAAAAGAGGTAGAAGTATGGCTTTTGCGGCTGATGAAATAGAAAGTTTACATCAAGTACCTACCGCTACAGAGTCAGAAGTTCCTGTAATGGATCAAATAGCTAGTGGTACGTTGGTCTGTCCAGAAGCACATGATGATAATTAGTAAAAAAATAAGAGCGGCAAAAATGTTAAGCAAATATAACAATTCATCACAATATCACTTAAATGGCTCTGTATGTAATGAAGTAACTAGAATTAATATATAGAAGATCGTATATGATGAGTAAGTTATCTCAGAAGAAAATTGCAAAACTATTAGATTTATATGAAACTCTAAGTAATTCCCATAAACAGGTTCTAGAAATTCATGCTTTATGTGGGACGGTATTTCATAGTTTAGATTTGGTTGATATTTTAAGCAGTAAAGAATTTAATTATGCTTCATCTAAAAAACAAGCAGAAATCAAACTAGCTGATATTTGTAGTGACTTACAACAGTATGGTTACTTTAAGTATCATCATAGTAAAGTTTATCCAGAAATTAATCATGCAATATGTGTAGCAGCTTCCTCTTCAGCTAATCCTAGATCCAGAAATAATATAATGCTAGCTAACGAACTTAATGATTTAGATGTCATAGAGCGTTATGGCATTAGATATGTTGATTCTGTTGACATGTTTAATTTACTTAATATTGCTCTTTATAATCATGATTCAAGCAGATTTGACAAGTTATTTAAATTAAGCCCTAATAAAGTATTAGACGTTATTGATAGTTATTTTTTTAGTAACAACATAGATATGGATTGGCTTGCCACTAGGACACCTAAGATACAAGCGTTATTTACTTATGTTAAATTAAGTTCTGCATTCTGCTGTTCTAGAAAATCTATAGACTACAATAACTTTATAAAATTTTACCAGAATAATAATTCGTTAAGAAGTGGGTATGAACCTGTAGATAGCTCTCTTGTTTTTATCAATATTTTCTCAGGCAATATACCAAAAGCTATAGAACAGATGCGTTCTATGAAAATTCCACCGATGCTTGCGGATGCGGTGGAAGATTTTTTTGCTGGTAAGTATGATTCATCTTATCAACATTTTCGTTCAGCTTTAACTGCTATAAGAAAAAAACGGCGTAAAAAAAGTTGGGTTTTTATAGATATATATGGTGTGCTATATTTATTATTACTGCTTTATCACAAAGAAAACATTCAAGAAGTATCAGACTGTTTATCTTTTATAGCACAAAATAATGATAAGAATCATAATGCAAGATTATTTGATGTTGTTAAAGCTCTGCTACTTTTACAACAGGGCGATAAAAAAGCGGCATTGATGAGACTGCCTAATATAGAGATTAGAGGTAATGATTTTTATTTTTATGGAGCATTTGTTGAACTTGCATACTATATAATCGATCTTGAATCATTTGCAAATAGAATTGGTAGTGTAGAAAACATTTTAAAGAATAGCATTGCTACGGGACAATTATTAGCAGCTCATATATGTGAGGAGCTATTGCAGCGTAATGATAATTCTTATCAGACTAAGAATCTCCTTGATTTTAAATTTTTTGATCTTATTAAAGTTAAAGAATCTTGGGAACATAAATTAAACAATATTGAGCGTTTTTTATTGCCTCCTTCAGCTATAGCAGATAGTTCAGAGGAAGATAACATTATTCAAGACAGGCGTCTTGCGTGGCTACTAAATCCAAATACTTACGAGATTCAACCCTATGAACAAAATTTAGGAAAAACAGGTTGGAGCAAAGGAAGGTTGGTAAGCTTAAAGCGACTATATCACGAGCGAAGTGAGTTTGATTATTTAACTAAACAGGATAATAGAGTTTTAGATTATTTAAGTACCAAGTATTCTTATTTAAATGGATCGTCTAGTAGTGATTTTGAATTTGATAAAAAAGGATCTATTAGAAGTTTAGTAGATCATCCTGTTGTATTTCATGCTAATAATAATAGTGTTCACTTATCACTAATTGCTACAGATCCAGAGATTTATATAGAGCCCAAAGGGAGTGAATTTAAAATATCTCTTTCCCATACTCCAACTAGAGCAGGCTTTACTCTAGAACAGGAAGGAAGTAATAAATTTAGATATATTGATTTTAGTTCAGACTATATAGAGATTGCAAAGCTTATAACATCAAGAGGTATTAAGTTACCTAGTAAGGCAAAAGATAGAGTAGTAATGCTAATCAAGAATGCTAAAAAGGAAATCAAAATACATTCTGGCATAGATGATGTTGATATTCCTATTGTAGAATCTGATGCTACTCCACTAATACAATTACTTCCCGTGGATTTAGATATACAGCTAAATATTTGGATGAAGCCATTTAAAGAACATGGTGGATATTGTAAAGCAGGCAATGGTAGACAAGATATGATTGCTATCATTAATGACGACGGTAAAGAATCTAAAATACGAACTAAACGTGATTTGTCTTTAGAAAAAAGTAATGTGGATGCATTTATTAAATCGTGTCCTAGTATAAATTCATATCAAGTAGACGATTATCAGTTTGCAATAAATTCTCCTGAGGATATTTTAGAGACTATATCTAGGTTAGAAGAATTAAAGCTAGAAGATAAAATCAATATAGAATGGCCAAAAGGTCAAACATATCACATTAGTAATAAACTTAATTCTGCTAGTCTTAACTTAAATATTAAAAGCAAACACAATTGGTTTGAATATGATGGAGAAGTACAAGTAGCAGCTGATAAAACCATAGAGATTAGAACACTGCTCGAATTGCTTGATCACAGTCCTTCAAGATTCGTTCAAATGAATAATGGTGAATTTATTGAATTGACTGTAGCAATGCGAAAGCGTTTGCAAATGTTATCTGATGCATCATCCAGTGGTAAAGTATATAATTTAAATTCAAGTATTTTACAGGATATAGCGACTAGTATTGACAATGTAACAGTAGATAAGGGTTGGGAGAATCATCTTAAGAAAATTAAAAAGATGAACACGCATAATCCACAAGTGCCATCTACTTTGCAAGCAGAATTAAGAGATTATCAAATTGATGGATTCAAGTACTTATCAACCTTAGCTAACTGGGAGATTGGAGCTTGTTTAGCAGATGATATGGGTCTTGGTAAAACTATACAATCTATAGCTTTGATATTAGAACAAGCATCAAAGGGTGCAACATTGGTTATTGCCCCTACTAGTTTATGTTTTAATTGGCAAGAAGAGTTAGCTAAATTTGCACCTAGTCTGAATGTTTATTCTATGTATTCACGTAAAAAATCTCAAAGGGATTATAATAAAATGGATGTTGTAATCTGTAGTTATGGTTTTTTGCAGCACAATGAGGATTTGATATCTAAAGTTAATTGGCAAACTATTATAATAGATGAAGCACAAGCTATTAAGAATCCAGGTACTAAGCGTTGGAAATCTGTTATGTCTCTTAAAGGTAAGGTTAGAATAGCTTTAACTGGAACCCCTATTGAAAATCATTTAGGAGAATTATGGAGTATCTTTAATTTTATTAATCCTGGTATTTTAGGTAATTTAAGGGAATTTACTAATAATTTTGCTAATCCTATTGAGAGTGGTAAAAATAAAGGTAAAATCGCTACATTAAAAGAAATTGTTAAACCTTATATTTTGCGTAGATTAAAATCTGAAGTTTTAACAGAACTGCCGCCTAAGATAGAGCAAACTATTCATATTGAACCTTCAATGGAAGAGTTAGCATTTTACAATGCAGTACGTGAAAAGGCTATAGATAAGATTGCAGAAGCTGGTAATGATAGAATTGCAATATTAGCAGAAATTACTAAATTAAGGTTAGCTTGCTGTGATAGTAGTTTGGTTGATAGTAATATCAATATTCAAAATAGTAAGTTAAAGTATTTTATAAATACTTTAAATAATATAATAGACAATGGTCATAAGGTACTGGTATTTAGTCAATATGTAGGATTTTTAACAAAGGTTAAGGATTTGATCGAACAAGAAAATATATCTTATCAATATATAGATGGTTCTACCAATCAAGCCAAAAGAAAGAAATCTGTTGAGGAGTTTCAGTCTGGTAAAGGGGATGTGTTTTTATTAAGCTTAAAAGCTGGTGGAAGTGGGTTAAATTTAACAGCTGCTGATTATGTTATTCATCTTGACCCTTGGTGGAATCCAGCGGTTGAGGATCAAGCTTCAGATCGTGCGCATAGGATAGGGCAAGATAGAGCTGTTACTATTTACAGATTAGTAATGAAGGACACGATTGAAGATAAGATAATATATATGCATAAAAATAAAAGAGATTTAGCTAATAACTTATTAGAAGGTCAAGGAATTGCTGGAAAAATGAGTGAAAAAGATTTATTAAATCTTATGAGTGCATAATAAATTGATTTTAAAATTGCTAAATATAATTGTAAGATACTGTGAGGTTAATTTAATTCGGCATCTTGGTAACTAAACTGAATTAAGTAAAGCACTTATTTTGTAATTTTTGTTGACAAACGTTATCTCTTGGGATAACATAGCTTTATGGATAACGGGTTAAATTGCATAAAGGGAGTCATTCTTCCATTTTAAGTCGCTAAACCATTTTATTAGCAATAGATACCCACATTTTTAATACTCCAATTTTTCTACCTTTTATACCGCAATATTTCTGTAGAGTTTTAGCCCCATGGAATCTCTTAACTTATCATCTGAGAAATCATATTCTCCCAACATATTAAAATGACCCCACGATACTACAGAATGGATTTTTATATATTCAATTAGAGCGTCATATTTTTCACCATCAGCTTTTAAGCTATTTAGCTTATTGGTTAGATAGACATAATTCCAAGCAATTATACAGTTTTTAATAAGTCTATTGCAAGATTCAGCTATTTCCTGTTCATATTTATCGCCATAGTTGTATCCTCTAGGATCACCAACGGCAATAGCTCTGGTAAACCTGTTAGATAACTCTACTTTGTTAAGCTGTTTTTCGATAGACTGACGTAATTTCACATCGCTAATGTAATCTAGGATAAACATTGATTTTATGACTTGTCCAAATGCCTTCAGTCCTTTGTATAGTTCTGATTCTTCGGAGTAAGAGTTTAACCTTCTAAAAATATCAGAAGCCTTGAAGTATCTCAGCTTTATAGTACATATAAATCTCAGTATATCATCCCACATCTTCTTAATGTTATCCTCAGAAACATATTTATCAGGAGTAATAGACCAACCATCTCTATTCAACTTTCCATCACCTTTGAATATATACAGTAATTGCTTTTTTAAATTCTTTATCCTTGGTGCATATGAAAAGCCAAGCAAATATGAAGTAGCAAAAATTGCTTCACTGTAGCCATGAGTATCGGTTGAATGAATATCTGATTTTACTACATCATTGTGCATTAATCCATCAATGACATACATACTTTCTCGATCTGCGGCACTAAATACTGTGGAGTGCCACAGTATATTGCGTTGATCTATGAATGAATATACACTTATTCCTTGCTCTTGACCAAAGTATTTGTAGGAATAATTAGCGTTCAATGAATCTTTTCTGACCACAAATTTCTGTCCATCACTAGACGTATGTATTTTAGGATCAGAATTCAGATATATTTTAGATAAATCAAGCTTGCTAATAAAGTCAGCAACACTGTCATTAGCCTCTTGTAAATTACCTTGGCTAAAGAACCAATTCACAACATTATTTAGCTTACCCTCTTTGATCTGGTTAGATGATATTTTAGCCATTTTACCAGTACCTATAGCACACCCTTTAGAAATTATTCCAGCCAAAAGCATTTTATTATCTGCGATATTCTTGGAATATCGTTGTTGCCAATGTACAAACTTACCCAAGTATCCACACCAACTGTTAACCGATGATAGTACTTCGGATAACGGGATAAACTTGTTCTTTGGAAACAAGGACATATAGGGTAAATCATCCTTTACTTCTTGCTTTGGTGTCAGTACATGATATTTACCATCCTCTTTAACTTTAAGATATGAATTGGTATTGTTGGTTATTGATAAATTTACTGCTTCGTACTGTGCGTTTAGCTTATTATCTAATTTTTTCAATAACGGATCTATTTCTTTTACATCATCTAAATCAGCTTCATGAATTAACTGATCTTTATTGTTATTCCATTCATCTTTGGGTATTAAATATTGATCTATGGATTTATATTGAGTGGAATCTTCAATATTGAGAATACCAGTTTTTAGTCCGTGAGCCACTTTAATAAAAAGGAAGGTCTTATATAAATTGGCATTGAATTTACCATCCTTGTAAGTGCTAGACCGCTCTTCATCAAGTAAAAACTCCTCTGGAGCAGAATCATCAACCTTTCCATCGTTATTTTTCAAATAATTTATGGCTTTCACTATATTGCAGTTAGCGTTAATGCTAGTAAAATCAATTACTTTAACAATTGGCCATATACGATTATAAATTTTTGCTGACCTATCATTCCATACTGTATGTAAATAGTCCGAGTTCTCTAAATCGCTATATGAACTGGATAAGCTCTGTTTTGTATCAGATAACTTTTTATATAAAGATTTTGTCTCCAGAACTTTTTCAATTGCTTTAATTTTAGCCACTTCATTTAACTGATCATTTTTAATAATAACTTCTATTTTTTGTAATGCACTTAATCCATCATCTAGGTCAGATAATATAGATTTCACAAGGTTCTTAGTTTGCTTTCGGTTATCATAACACCAATCTCTGTATTCCCTATTGACAGCACTATCATTGGTTTGCATTATGGATAGTAGTGCTGTAGCTAAATTGTCTTGTAGTGAATGATATTGATCTGTAATGAAAGATATCATGTGGAGATATTTATCTGAATTTGCTCTTTTGTTAAATTCAAAAATATTTGATCGACAAACACTATATGCATAGTGCTTTATCCCATCTTCACTTAATTTTAGTTTGGGTAGGATATGCTTTATTTCATTGTAAATATTTTTTGTGTAAGCAAGATCTTCAGATCTATCTTGAATATCAGAAGGTCTAGTTTTTTGTGAAATAGTTTTTAGTGATGTTAATTTATAACGATAATATTTTAAGTTATTATTATTTGTTGAATCACCATCCTTAACAATTAGTTCATCTAGTAATTTTTTAGCTGTTAATGACAAATTATCATTCACTATTTTACTATGGTATTTGCTATGATTATTGATTTGGATAGAAATATATTTTGTAATTTGAGCACTGTTAGGAAGGTGTATATTATTTGATAATAGACATTTTACGCAATGGAAAAATATCTTTTTAGTATTCAACTGATGACGTAATACAAATGCTATTTCCTTCTGCACAATTTGTTTTGCTCCCAAATCAAATTTCTTATATTGAAAAACTTTTAAGATATCGCTTTTGTACCTGTGTATATTGCTATCTGAGAGAGAAGATATATCAATACTATTAATTGTTGTTGAGCAAAACTTTCTAGATATATAAGTAATATCGTTATTACAAAAATCCTTAATTGCAAAAAATTTCCTACTAGATTTGAAATAACCACACATTATTAAAAATACCAATCTATGTTGCTCATCTTTTATATTAAAAGCAGTGCTAATTAATTTTATGGGAAGATCAAAAAAATATTTTCTTTCTTCACCAGTAAATTTTGGTGGTTTATCAAAAGCATTTTTTTCTTTTGTAGTTAGAATTTTCATTCGAGGCATAATTTCTCCTTTTTTTTGTTTATTTTGTTGCAAAAATAACTTACCATTCACTTTAATTGTGAAATAGGTTTGTGCAAGGCTAAAAACCGCATTATTGCGTCCTCAAAAAAAACTTGCACCAACGAACGTTAGTGAAAGTGGCAATATTATGATTTACGGCTATAGCAGAATCTCAAAAGGCGAAGATCAGAGCAATAAATTACAATTATCTGCATTTAAAAAATCTGGTGTAGAAAAAATATTCTCTGAAAAAGCGTCTGGCGGAAAATGGGAAAGACCAAAACTGCATGAAATGATAAATGAAATCAGAAAAGGCGACGTAGTAGTAGTTTGGAAACTAGATAGATTATCAAGATCATTAAAAGATTTATTAGTAATAATTGATAGAATCAATAAAAAAGAGGCTGGATTCAAAAGTTTAACTGAAAATATTGATACAACAACAGCTTCAGGACGTATGATGATGCAAATGGTTGGTGCGTTTGCTGAGTTTGAACGTGAAATGGTCAAAGAACGAACAAAAGCTGGTTTAGACGCTGCAAGAGCAGAAGGGAGAGTTGGAGGTCAAAAGCCCAAACTAAGACCAGATCAAAAGAAAGATGTTGTAGATAACGTCATGACAGGAAGAAAATCAGGTGCTGATATGGCTAGGCTATATAATGTCAGTGAAGCTACAATCTCACGCATTGTGGCTCAATATAGATTGTTAAATGAAAAAATGGAAGTTAGGTAAATTTGTACGATTCAAGTAAAAATACAAAAAGCATTATCATTGACCTATTAACAGAATATGGACAAGCCAATAAAACAGGTCCGGATACTATTACGCAAGATAAGAATTTTCATGCAATGGCGGAAGCCAAGTATTTATTAGCATATACAGAACTATTAAAGCACAAAATAATTGACATAGATAAGTTCAAATTAATAGTTGATGATAGTGTGCAACTATTAAGGAAAGCAAGCATATTATACAAGGGATATACTCTTTGGGGGCTTGGTTTTTCTTGGTTAGACAGACCTGCTGATGAACCATATCTTATTACATCGTCGATATGTACTCTCGCTCTATTGCAGGCATCAATGTTTTATCAATCCCCATGTTTATTAAGTTTATTAAATGATTCAATATTAGGGTTGTGTTACTGGATAAATAATATGACGATCAATACCACAATGGGGAAATTTCCGTTATATTCTCCTAATGTTAAGACAGCTATTTATAATCCAGCAGCGCACTGTGCATCGGTACTATATAAGGTAAAGAAAAATAATCTGTTGGATAAGACAACAACGCAAGTTATTGATGATAGGTTAAATAAGATATACTCTATAACCCATTCAGCATTTATACAAGGAATAGGATGGAAATACTCCGAAAAACGCCCCATTGCGGATTTGGTGCATATTAATTACATATTGTCACTGTATATCGAAAAATTACCTTTGGCAGAAGTGGAAGAAATATTTGTATCATTATCCGGACAATATTTTAATAATGGTGATCTATATGAACGTACTCGTATTATAGGAGATGTTCTTAAATACAAACTAGGATCTGGGTCATTTGCAGATTGTATAGTACGTCAATCTGGTAACACTTGGTTTTCTATAGATAATCAAAAAAGCAGGTTATTTGGTATAGGAGAGTTTTTAGTTAATGCTTCATTCTTTGCTAAAAAAGGGATGCATAAATTATATTGGAGAAATATGATTCATAGTATTTTAAATAATTTATCTCAAAATGAGAGCATTAAAGCTGAAAAATACTTCTTTAGAAATACCATGCATTTAGTTCATGGTCTCTCTTGTTGCTTGCCATTTGATGATTACAATGACAAATAAACAGAACCATTTTCTATAATATACGCTACCATCAATCACATTATAAAAAATGTCACAATTGACCTCTTTGTACGATTTAAGCCAATGTTATGACAGGAAGAAAATCAGGTGCTGATATGGCTAGGCTATATAATGTCAGTGAAGCTACAATTTCACGCACTGTCGCTCAATATAGATTATTGCACGAAAAAATGGAAGAATGACTCCCTTTATGCAATTTAAGCCGATAACGCAGAACGACAAATTAAGTATTTTATTTTAAGTGATGGCTCTGCACCATTTTTAGAATGGCTAAGTAAGGTAAAAGATTTTAGAGCAAAGGCTAAAATTCATGCAAGGATTACCTTATTAAAAGTTGGGCATTTAGGTGATTCAAAAAGTTTAGGAAATGGACTTTTTGAATTAAGAATTAATGAAGGTAAAGGTTATAGAATTTATTTTACAAATATAGATAATGGTAAATTGTTAATTTTAGGTGGTAATAAAGGAACACAAACCAAGGATATAAAATTAGCGAATCATTATTTAGATTTATATAGAAGAGGTAAATAGATATGAGTAATAATCTCGGTGATTACAGGACAGAGCTTTTAAAAGATCTAAAAAATCCTAATGTTGCTTCTGAATACCTTACAGAAATTTTACAATCTAACAGTTTATCTGCAATGCTTGTAGCTTTAAAAGATGTAATTGATGCCAATGGTGGTGTTGCTAAAATAGCTGACGAATCCAAACTTACAAAGCACAGCATGTACAAAATGCTTTCAGAAAAGGGAAATCCTTATTTTGCGTCGATTGTTTCTGTATCTGAAGCTCTTGGTATGGACATTAAATTCATTCCGCACAATCAAGATGGAGAAAACGGTAGGACGAACACTAGGCAACAATATATCGACTAGTAGTCAATATGGTTGATTACTCATCACTATCGTCATCACCTGCCTCCTGGGCACAAGCAAGCGATATACCTGCTATACCAGAAGCTAGGCTAGATTCATCTATTATTTGCTGAATATAGGAAAGTTCAAGTTTTGATCCTTTAGCAATTGTTTCTAAAGGAACTCCAGCACTATGCATTCCAAGAATCATTTCTTTTTTTTCTGCATCAGCTTCCGCTCTAACTCTGCTCTCTGTTTCTGTCACTGCTTCAGTAACCGCTTTAGTAACCGCTTTAGTAACCGCTTTAGTTACTTCTCTTTTAACAGCAGTTTCAACCTGTTGTTTAGTATATTTGCTAAACCTTGCAAATTCATTATCTTGGGCATCATAAGCTGATCTTACTTCTGATGGTAGCTTTTCCAATTCTGCTCTTTTAAAGGCTTCCTTTACTTCTGGAGTAACTATTCTCTCCTCAACTTCTGATTCTGTCATAGTATGTGCTTCCCTAAAAAATGTTACCCAATCTGATAATATTTTATGACCTTCATCTAATCCTTCAGGAACATTAGCTAAACAATATTGATATATTTCTATTCCTTCTATATAACGCCACCTCGTTCTATCTGTTTGTTCTTGAACTTTGTAATGCCTAAAATATTCCTCTGGAGTATCTTGCCAGTGACTTGCTCTACCACCTCCTCCAAGTATATTAATCCCTATCACTTTTCTTAAATCTGACCAACTATCACCTTTGCGTAATTGCCCTCCAAATGCATTAGCTACATAAGCTAATGCTCGTTCATCCCAATAATCTTGAGATATTACTTGCATTTCTACCAACACTTTCGAATGATTTGGTAATTCACATACAAAATCCATAGTACCGTTATATTTTTGCCTAGGAAAGGATCCTTGTAAATCATCAAAACTCTCAACAAATTTTTTAAACAACTTTGTTGCATTTTCTGAAGGAGTAAATTCGTCATCTCCGCTCAATTGGCCAACAACACATGCACCAACATCTAGATCTTCCATTAGTTCTGATGTTTTTTTATCATGCAGAAAATCATGTGCTAATTTTCCTCTTTTCACAGGATTCATATGCTCATCTAGTCGTTCAGAACTTTCTATTTCTAATCCAGGAATAAATGTTGTCAAAAATGATTTTCTTACTTCTGGATCACTAAGAACAAATTTAAATGCTGCGTCATATGTAGGAATACCATATACCTGTCCTGGTCTTGTTCTAGCTAAAGTAAAATCTGGCTCCAAAGGGGGAAATGATGCTTTTAAATTTAAAGTAAATATGTTAACTAATACAATACAAATAATATTTATCATTTAATTCACCTTTATAATTTAATTCTTGGAACATAAAAAATTTCCCGAATTGGTTTATTTAAGTAATTTTTCCTGAGTTCTAGGAAAATTAATCAAGCATTTAAACTCTGCTAAAATTCCTAATTTATCTAATTTAATATTATCACTTTTATTTTCTTTTAGGCAATTTTATCTTGTAGCTGGTTTTGTGATTCCAGATCTGTTTTCCAATTATATAATGTTTGTCTAGAAACCTTTGCCATCTTTGCTACATAACCTATGGTATATTTACCACTATCCATCATCTCTATGTATTCTTTACGAATATCAGCATCAACTGTATATTGGCGACCTTTGTATTTTCCTTGTTCTTTAGCTCTATTAACTCCGTCAAGAACCCTACGATTTATTAACTTTCTCTCAAACTCAGCTATAGATCCCATCATATTAAACATTAACATACCAGTATCCGTAGAGGTATCCATTTGTTCCTTTATACTCTGGAATTTTACACCCTTATCCTGTAATTCATTGATTATGTTTATTAGATCTTTTAAGCTTCTTCCTAATCTATCAATAGAAGTAATTACTAATATATCGCCTTTGTTGATTTTCTTCAGTAAGTTTATTAATTCTTTTCTTTTGGATGATGCACCGCTGATCATTTCTGAATAAACTTTTTTACATCCAGATTTTTTTAATAAATCAATTTGACGATCTAATGATTCACCCTGATGTTTTGTCGAAACTCTTGCATATCCAATTTTCATAAAAAATAATTCTACATATTTTATGAAACAATATTACAAATCAAACACAAATGTCAAATATTTAATGTATATTTTACATATTTCTTTTATACATCTATATTTGACAATCACATGTCAGTAAAATCAACGTTTGCTCAATTCCAAAATCATGTCAAATATACCTACTGTCGCGGTTTACAGCGGTTTTACTTACATATTCTCGTCATCGTCACATTCATCTTACATACCCATTTCGTCAGTGACTGGAAAAAAAGATGCTAGTATTTCCTCTAAGGATTTATCCTGATTCATCATTTGAACAAATTGCTGTTTGTTATCTTCTGTCAGGCTATCTGCTGACAAACAGAATCTAGTTTTTTTATCAATATTCCATGTTGAAATATCCGGATCATTCCACTGATTAAATGCTGTAGTGATTGCCCTTGCTATATCACCTTCTATTTTACCTTCTATTTTACCTTCTATTTTACCTTTTGCTTCTCGCTCTTCCAATGCTTTTTCATCTAATTCTTCTTGACGAACAAGTGTTGCATGCGCCTCTTTCTGTTCTTCTGTCCAAGTTGATTGCTCTAAACGACTTGCTGCTTCTTTTACTATACCCGCAACAGATGATGGTAATCTAGAATGCTCTTCTCTTCTTTTCATTGTAAATAATGACCACCATTCTTTCTCACCTCCATTATAAGGATCACTTGGCAATCGCTCAAGTAATTCTGGGGTTATCTGCGGTACTTCATACTGTATAATTCTAAACGCATCTATGTAGTCTTCAAATAATTCTGCATTCTCAACATCGTGCAGTCTAAAATCTCTTTTATATTTACCAACTGGTAATCTAGGCTTTTTTCTAAAACCTAGTATATTTATTGCGACAACATCTTTCAGCTCAGCAAAACTTACTCCAGATGTTACTCCTTGTATATATGTTCTTGCTGCATAAAATACAGCTCTTCTATCCCATTCCTCTTCAGGTCTTACTTGTACTTCAATTAACTGATATCCCTCAGGTGTCTTGCACATATAATCCATAAAACCATATTTCTTACGATGTTCTCTTTGTGCTCTCCTATCTTGCATAGTACTTGTATGTGCTTGTGTTTTAAATTCTTCTATATCTGTTATCTGTACGCCACTTAAGGCTTTTAATAATGATATTACTTGGCGTTTTTCTTCTAAATTATCTAAATTAACCTCCATTAATCTTTCAAAAGCTACATCCTCCATTGGTGAGATATAATGTGGTACATGTGCAGATATTCTACCACCTTGAAAATCTTCAGCATCGCAAGAATATGCAATAGTATTAAAAAGAATTGAAAATATTACAAAAATATTACAAATAATTTTCTGATAAGTCATTAAAATATTTATCTCAGTATTTTCATCTATAATACCAATTAGGACAAAAATTCTCAACTGCTTTATTGCTGATGTATAAGTGCCAAAATCAATTGAAAATGTCAAATATGGCTACTGTCGCGGTTTACAGCGGTTTTACTTACATATTCTCGTCATCGTCACATTCATCTTACATACCCATTTCGTCAGTGACTGGAAAAAAAGATGCTAGTATTTCCTCTAAGGATTTATCCTGATTCATCATTTGAACAAATTGCTGTTTGTTATCTTCTGTCAGGCTATCTGCTGACAAACAGAATCTAGTTTTTTTATCAATATTCCATGTTGAAATATCCGGATCATTCCACTGATTAAATGCTGTAGTGATTGCCCTTGCTATATCACCTTCTATTTTACCTTCTATTTTACCTTCTATTTTACCTTCTATTTTACCTTCTATTTTACCTTCTATTTTACCTTCTATTTTACCTTCTATTTTACCTTCTATTTTACCTTCTATTTTACCTTCTATTTTACCTTTTGCTTCTCGCTCTTCCAATGCTTTTTCATCTAATTCTTCTTGACGAACAAGTGTTGCATGCGCCTCTTTCTGTTCTTCTGTCCAAGTTGATTGCTCTAAACGAATTGCTGCTTCTTTTACTATACCCGCAACAGATGATGGTAATCTAGAATGCTCTTCTCTTCTTTTCATTGTAAATAATGACCACCATTCTTTCTCACCTCCATTATAAGGATCACTTGGCAATCGCTCAAGTAATTCTGGGGTTATCTGCGGTACTTCATACTGTATAATTCTAAACGCATCTATGTAGTCTTCAAATAATTCTGCATTCTCAACATCGTGCAGTCTAAAATCTCTTTTATATTTACCAACTGGTAATCTAGGCTTTTTTCTAAAACCTAGTATATTTATTGCGACAACATCTTTCAGCTCAGCAAAACTTACTCCAGATGTTACTCCTTGTATATATGTTCTTGCTGCATAAAATACAGCTCTTCTATCCCATTCCTCTTCAGGTCTTACTTGTACTTCAATTAACTGATATCCCTCAGGTGTCTTGCACATATAATCCATAAAACCATATTTCTTACGATGTTCTCTTTGTGCTCTCCTATCTTGCATAGTACTTGTATGTGCTTGTGTTTTAAATTCTTCTATATCTGTTATCTGTACGCCACTTAAGGCTTTTAATAATGATATTACTTGGCGTTTTTCTTCTAAATTATCTAAATTAACCTCCATTAATCTTTCAAAAGCTACATCCTCCATTGGTGAGATATAATGTGGTACATGTGCAGATATTCTACCACCTTGAAAATCTTCAGCATCGCAAGAATATGCAATAGTATTAAAAAGAATTGAAAATATTACAAAAATATTACAAATAATTTTCTGATAAGTCATTAAAATATTTACCTCAGTATTTTCATCTATAATACCAATTAGGACAAAAATTCTCAACTGCTTTATTGCTGATGTATAAGTGCCAAAATCAATTGAAAATGTCAAATATGGCTACTGTCGCGGTTTACAGCGGTTTTACTTACATATTCTCGTCATCGTCACATTCATCTTACATACCCATTTCGTCAGTGACTGGAAAAAAAGATGCTAGTATTTCCTCTAAGGATTTATCCTGATTCATCATTTGAACAAATTGCTGTTTGTTATCTTCTGTCAGGCTATCTGCTGACAAACAGAATCTAGTTTTTTTATCAATATTCCATGTTGAAATATCCGGATCATTCCACTGATTAAATGCTGTAGTGATTGCCCTTGCTATATCACCTTCTATTTTACCTTCTATTTTACCTTCTATTTTACCTTCTATTTTACCTTTTGCTTCTCGCTCTTCCAATGCTTTTTCATCTAATTCTTCTTGACGAACAAGTGTTGCATGCGCCTCTTTCTGTTCTTCTGTCCAAGTTGATTGCTCTAAACGACTTGCTGCTTCTTTTACTATACCCGCAACAGATGATGGTAATCTAGAATGCTCTTCTCTTCTTTTCATTGTAAATAATGACCACCATTCTTTCTCACCTCCATTATAAGGATCACTTGGCAATCGCTCAAGTAATTCTGGGGTTATCTGTGGTACTTCATACTGTATAATTCTAAACGCATCTATGTAGTCTTCAAATAATTCTGCATTCTCAACATCGTGCAGTCTAAAATCTCTTTTATATTTACCAACTGGTAATCTAGGCTTTTTTCTAAAACCTAGTATATTTATTGCGACAACATCTTTCAGCTCAGCAAAACTTACTCCAGATGTTACTCCTTGTATATATGTTCTTGCTGCATAAAATACAGCTCTTCTATCCCATTCCTCTTCAGGTCTTACTTGTACTTCAATTAACTGATATCCCTCAGGTGTCTTGCACATATAATCCATAAAACCATATTTCTTACGATGTTCTCTTTGTGCTCTCCTATCTTGCATAGTACTTGTATGTGCTTGTGTTTTAAATTCTTCTATATCTGTTATCTGTACGCCACTTAAGGCTTTTAATAATGATATTACTTGGCGTTTTTCTTCTAAATTATCTAAATTAACCTCCATTAATCTTTCAAAAGCTACATCCTCCATTGGTGAGATATAATGTGGTACATGTGCAGATATTCTACCACCTTGAAAATCTTCAGCATCGCAAGAATATGCAATAGTATTAAAAAGAATTGAAAATATTACAAAAATATTACAAATAATTTTCTGATAAGTCATTAAAATATTTATCTCAGTATTTTCATCTATAATACCAATTAGGACAAAAATTCTCAACTGCTTTATTGCTGATGTATAAGTGCCAAAATCAATTGAAAATGTCAAATATACCTACTGTCGCGGTTTACAGCGGTTTTACTTACATATTCTCGTCATCGTCACATTCATCTTACATACCCATTTCGTCAGTGACTGGAAAAAAAGATGCTAGTATTTCCTCTAAGGATTTATCCCGATTCATCATTTGAACAAATTGCTGTTTGTTATCTTCTGTCAGGCTATCTGCTGACAAACAGAATCTAGTTTTTTTATCAATATTCCATGTTGAAATATCCGGATCATTCCACTGATTAAATGCTGTAGTGATTGCCCTTGCTATATCACCTTCTATTTTACCTTCTATTTTACCTTCTATTTTACCTTCTATTTTACCTTCTATTTTACCTTTTGCTTCTCGCTCTTCCAATGCTTTTTCATCTAATTCTTCTTGACGAACAAGTGTTGCATGCGCCTCTTTCTGTTCTTCTGTCCAAGTTGATTGCTCTAAACGACTTGCTGCTTCTTTTACTATACCCGCAACAGATGATGGTAATCTAGAATGCTCTTCTCTTCTTTTCATTGTAAATAATGACCACCATTCTTTCTCACCTCCATTATAAGGATCACTTGGCAATCGCTCAAGTAATTCTGGGGTTATCTGTGGTACTTCATACTGTATAATTCTAAACGCATCTATGTAGTCTTCAAATAATTCTGCATTCTCAACATCGTGCAGTCTAAAATCTCTTTTATATTTACCAACTGGTAATCTAGGCTTTTTTCTAAAACCTAGTATATTTATTGCGACAACATCTTTCAGCTCAGCAAAACTTACTCCAGATGTTACTCCTTGTATATATGTTCTTGCTGCATAAAATACAGCTCTTCTATCCCATTCCTCTTCAGGTCTTACTTGTACTTCAATTAACTGATATCCCTCAGGTGTCTTGCACATATAATCCATAAAACCATATTTCTTACGATGTTCTCTTTGTGCTCTCCTATCTTGCATAGTACTTGTATGTGCTTGTGTTTTAAATTCTTCTATATCTGTGATCTGTACGCCACTTAAGGCTTTTAATAATGATATTACTTGGCGTTTTTCTTCTAAATTATCTAAATTAACCTCCATTAATCTTTCAAAAGCTACATCCTCCATTGGTGAGATATAATGTGGTACATGTGCAGATATTCTACCACCTTGAAAATCTTCAGCATCGCAAGAATATGCAATAGTATTAAAAAGAATTGAAAATATTACAAAAATATTACAAATAATTTTCTGATAAGTCATTAAAATATTTACCTCAGTATTTTCATCTATAATACCAATTAGGACAAAAATTCTCAACTGCTTTATTGCTGATGTATAAGTGCCAAAATCAATTGAAAATGTCAAATATGGCTACTGTCGCGGTTTACAGCGGTTTTACTTACATATTCTCGTCATCGTCACATTCATCTTACATACCCATTTCGTCGGTGACTGGAAAAAAAGATGCTAGTATTTCCTCTAAGGATTTATCCCGATTCATCATTTGAACAAATTGCTGTTTGTTATCTTCTGTCAGGCTATCTGCTGACAAACAGAATCTAGTTTTTTTATCAATATTCCATGTTGAAATATCCGGATCATTCCACTGATTAAATGCTGTAGTGATTGCCCTTGCTATATCACCTTCTATTTTACCTTCTATTTTACCTTCTATTTTACCTTCTATTTTACCTTCTATTTTACCTTCTATTTTACCTTCTATTTTACCTTTTGCTTCTCGCTCTTCCAATGCTTTTTCATCTAATTCTTCTTGACGAACAAGTGTTGCATGCGCCTCTTTCTGTTCTTCTGTCCAAGTTGATTGCTCTAAACGACTTGCTGCTTCTTTTACTATACCCGCAACAGATGATGGTAATCTAGAATGCTCTTCTCTTCTTTTCATTGTAAATAATGACCACCATTCTTTCTCACCTCCATTATAAGGATCACTTGGCAATCGCTCAAGTAATTCTGGGGTTATCTGTGGTACTTCATACTGTATAATTCTAAACGCATCTATGTAGTCTTCAAATAATTCTGCATTCTCAACATCGTGCAGTCTAAAATCTCTTTTATATTTACCAACTGGTAATCTAGGCTTTTTTCTAAAACCTAGTATATTTATTGCGACAACATCTTTCAGCTCAGCAAAACTTACTCCAGATGTTACTCCTTGTATATATGTTCTTGCTGCATAAAATACAGCTCTTCTATCCCATTCCTCTTCAGGTCTTACTTGTACTTCAATTAACTGATATCCCTCAGGTGTCTTGCACATATAATCCATAAAACCATATTTCTTACGATGTTCTCTTTGTGCTCTCCTATCTTGCATAGTACTTGTATGTGCTTGTGTTTTAAATTCTTCTATATCTGTGATCTGTACGCCACTTAAGGCTTTTAATAATGATATTACTTGGCGTTTTTCTTCTAAATTATCTAAATTAACCTCCATTAATCTTTCAAAAGCTACATCCTCCATTGGTGAGATATAATGTGGTACATGTGCAGATATTCTACCACCTTGAAAATCTTCAGCATCGCAAGAATATGCAATAGTATTAAAAAGAATTGAAAATATTACAAAAATATTACAAATAATTTTCTGATAAGTCATTAAAATATTTATCTCAGTATTTTCATCTATAATACCAATTAGGACAAAAATTCTCAACTGCTTTATTGCTGATGTATAAGTGCCAAAATCAATTGAAAATGTCAAATATGGCTACTGTCGCGGTTTACAGCGGTTTTACTTACATATTCTCGTCATCGTCACATTCATCTTACATACCCATTTCGTCAGTGACTGGAAAAAAAGATGCTAGTATTTCCTCTAAGGATTTATCCCGATTCATCATTTGAACAAATTGCTGTTTGTTATCTTCTGTCAGGCTATCTGCTGACAAACAGAATCTAGTTTTTTTATCAATATTCCATGTTGAAATATCCGGATCATTCCACTGATTAAATGCTGTAGTGATTGCCCTTGCTATATCACCTTCTATTTTACCTTCTATTTTACCTTCTATTTTACCTTCTATTTTACCTTCTATTTTACCTTCTATTTTACCTTCTATTTTACCTTCTATTTTACCTTCTATTTTACCTTTTGCTTCTCGCTCTTCCAATGCTTTTTCATCTAATTCTTCTTGACGAACAAGTGTTGCATGCGCCTCTTTCTGTTCTTCTGTCCAAGTTGATTGCTCTAAACGACTTGCTGCTTCTTTTACTATACCCGCAACAGATGATGGTAATCTAGAATGCTCTTCTCTTCTTTTCATTGTAAATAATGACCACCATTCTTTCTCACCTCCATTATAAGGATCACTTGGCAATCGCTCAAGTAATTCTGGGGTTATCTGTGGTACTTCATACTGTATAATTCTAAACGCATCTATGTAGTCTTCAAATAATTCTGCATTCTCAACATCGTGCAGTCTAAAATCTCTTTTATATTTACCAACTGGTAATCTAGGCTTTTTTCTAAAACCTAGTATATTTATTGCGACAACATCTTTCAGCTCAGCAAAACTTACTCCAGATGTTACTCCTTGTATATATGTTCTTGCTGCATAAAATACAGCTCTTCTATCCCATTCCTCTTCAGGTCTTACTTGTACTTCAATTAACTGATATCCCTCAGGTGTCTTGCACATATAATCCATAAAACCATATTTCTTACGATGTTCTCTTTGTGCTCTCCTATCTTGCATAGTACTTGTATGTGCTTGTGTTTTAAATTCTTCTATATCTGTTATCTGTACGCCACTTAAGGCTTTTAATAATGATATTACTTGGCGTTTTTCTTCTAAATTATCTAAATTAACCTCCATTAATCTTTCAAAAGCTACATCCTCCATTGGTGAGATATAATGTGGTACATGTGCAGATATTCTACCACCTTGAAAATCTTCAGCATCGCAAGAATATGCAATAGTATTAAAAAGAATTGAAAATATTACAAAAATATTACAAATAATTTTCTGATAAGTCATTAAAATATTTATCTCAGTATTTTCATCTATAATACCAATTAGGACAAAAATTCTCAACTGCTTTATTGCTGATGTATAAGTGCCAAAATCAATTGAAAATGTCAAATATGGCTACTGTCGCGGTTTACAGCGGTTTTACTTACATATTCTCGTCATCGTCACATTCATCTTACATACCCATTTCGTCAGTGACTGGAAAAAAAGATGCTAGTATTTCCTCTAAGGATTTATCCTGATTCATCATTTGAACAAATTGCTGTTTGTTATCTTCTGTCAGGCTATCTGCTGACAAACAGAATCTAGTTTTTTTATCAATATTCCATGTTGAAATATCCGGATCATTCCACTGATTAAATGCTGTAGTGATTGCCCTTGCTATATCACCTTCTATTTATTTTACCTTCTATTTTACCTTCTATTTTACCTTCTATTTTACCTTCTATTTTACCTTCTATTTTACCTTCTATTTTACCTTCTATTTTACCTTCTATTTTACCTTCTATTTTACCTTTTGCTTCTCGCTCTTCCAATGCTTTTTCATCTAATTCTTCTTGACGAACAAGTGTTGCATGCGCCTCTTTCTGTTCTTCTGTCCAAGTTGATTGCTCTAAACGAATTGCTGCTTCTTTTACTATACCCGCAACAGATGATGGTAATCTAGAATGCTCTTCTCTTCTTTTCATTGTAAATAATGACCACCATTCTTTCTCACCTCCATTATAAGGATCACTTGGCAATCGCTCAAGTAATTCTGGGGTTATCTGCGGTACTTCATACTGTATAATTCTAAACGCATCTATGTAGTCTTCAAATAATTCTGCATTCTCAACATCGTGCAGTCTAAAATCTCTTTTATATTTACCAACTGGTAATCTAGGCTTTTTTCTAAAACCTAGTATATTTATTGCGACAACATCTTTCAGCTCAGCAAAACTTACTCCAGATGTTACTCCTTGTATATATGTTCTTGCTGCATAAAATACAGCTCTTCTATCCCATTCCTCTTCAGGTCTTACTTGTACTTCAATTAACTGATATCCCTCAGGTGTCTTGCACATATAATCCATAAAACCATATTTCTTACGATGTTCTCTTTGTGCTCTCCTATCTTGCATAGTACTTGTATGTGCTTGTGTTTTAAATTCTTCTATATCTGTTATCTGTACGCCACTTAAGGCTTTTAATAATGATATTACTTGGCGTTTTTCTTCTAAATTATCTAAATTAACCTCCATTAATCTTTCAAAAGCTACATCCTCCATTGGTGAGATATAATGTGGTACATGTGCAGATATTCTACCACCTTGAAAATCTTCAGCATCGCAAGAATATGCAATAGTATTAAAAAGAATTGAAAATATTACAAAAATATTACAAATAATTTTCTGATAAGTCATTAAAATATTTACCTCAGTATTTTCATCTATAATACCAATTAGGACAAAAATTCTCAACTGCTTTATTGCTGATGTATAAGTGCCAAAATCAATTGAAAATGTCAAATATGGCTACTGTCGCGGTTTACAGCGGTTTTACTTACATATTCTCGTCATCGTCACATTCATCTTACATACCCATTTCGTCAGTGACTGGAAAAAAAGATGCTAGTATTTCCTCTAAGGATTTATCCTGATTCATCATTTGAACAAATTGCTGTTTGTTATCTTCTGTCAGGCTATCTGCTGACAAACAGAATCTAGTTTTTTTATCAATATTCCATGTTGAAATATCCGGATCATTCCACTGATTAAATGCTGTAGTGATTGCCCTTGCTATATCACCTTCTATTTTACCTTCTATTTTACCTTCTATTTTACCTTCTATTTTACCTTCTATTTTACCTTCTATTTTACCTTCTATTTTACCTTCTATTTTACCTTCTATTTTACCTTCTATTTTACCTTCTATTTTACCTTCTATTTTACCTTTTGCTTCTCGCTCTTCCAATGCTTTTTCATCTAATTCTTCTTGACGAACAAGTGTTGCATGCGCCTCTTTCTGTTCTTCTGTCCAAGTTGATTGCTCTAAACGAATTGCTGCTTCTTTTACTATACCCGCAACAGATGATGGTAATCTAGAATGCTCTTCTCTTCTTTTCATTGTAAATAATGACCACCATTCTTTCTCACCTCCATTATAAGGATCACTTGGCAATCGCTCAAGTAATTCTGGGGTTATCTGCGGTACTTCATACTGTATAATTCTAAACGCATCTATGTAGTCTTCAAATAATTCTGCATTCTCAACATCGTGCAGTCTAAAATCTCTTTTATATTTACCAACTGGTAATCTAGGCTTTTTTCTAAAACCTAGTATATTTATTGCGACAACATCTTTCAGCTCAGCAAAACTTACTCCAGATGTTACTCCTTGTATATATGTTCTTGCTGCATAAAATACAGCTCTTCTATCCCATTCCTCTTCAGGTCTTACTTGTACTTCAATTAACTGATATCCCTCAGGTGTCTTGCACATATAATCCATAAAACCATATTTCTTACGATGTTCTCTTTGTGCTCTCCTATCTTGCATAGTACTTGTATGTGCTTGTGTTTTAAATTCTTCTATATCTGTTATCTGTACGCCACTTAAGGCTTTTAATAATGATATTACTTGGCGTTTTTCTTCTAAATTATCTAAATTAACCTCCATTAATCTTTCAAAAGCTACATCCTCCATTGGTGAGATATAATGTGGTACATGTGCAGATATTCTACCACCTTGAAAATCTTCAGCATCGCAAGAATATGCAATAGTATTAAAAAGAATTGAAAATATTACAAAAATATTACAAATAATTTTCTGATAAGTCATTAAAATATTTACCTCAGTATTTTCATCTATAATACCAATTAGGACAAAAATTCTCAACTGCTTTATTGCTGATGTATAAGTGCCAAAATCAATTGAAAATGTCAAATATACCTACTGTCGCGGTTTACAGCGGTTTTACTTACATATTCTCGTCATCGTCACATTCATCTTACATACCCATTTCGTCAGTGACTGGAAAAAAAGATGCTAGTATTTCCTCTAAGGATTTATCCCGATTCATCATTTGAACAAATTGCTGTTTGTTATCTTCTGTCAGGCTATCTGCTGACAAACAGAATCTAGTTTTTTTATCAATATTCCATGTTGAAATATCCGGATCATTCCACTGATTAAATGCTGTAGTGATTGCCCTTGCTATATCACCTTCTATTTTACCTTCTATTTTACCTTCTATTTTACCTTCTATTTTACCTTCTATTTTACCTTCTATTTTACCTTTTGCTTCTCGCTCTTCCAATGCTTTTTCATCTAATTCTTCTTGACGAACAAGTGTTGCATGCGCCTCTTTCTGTTCTTCTGTCCAAGTTGATTGCTCTAAACGACTTGCTGCTTCTTTTACTATACCCGCAACAGATGATGGTAATCTAGAATGCTCTTCTCTTCTTTTCATTGTAAATAATGACCACCATTCTTTCTCACCTCCATTATAAGGATCACTTGGCAATCGCTCAAGTAATTCTGGGGTTATCTGTGGTACTTCATACTGTATAATTCTAAACGCATCTATGTAGTCTTCAAATAATTCTGCATTCTCAACATCGTGCAGTCTAAAATCTCTTTTATATTTACCAACTGGTAATCTAGGCTTTTTTCTAAAACCTAGTATATTTATTGCGACAACATCTTTCAGCTCAGCAAAACTTACTCCAGATGTTACTCCTTGTATATATGTTCTTGCTGCATAAAATACAGCTCTTCTATCCCATTCCTCTTCAGGTCTTACTTGTACTTCAATTAACTGATATCCCTCAGGTGTCTTGCACATATAATCCATAAAACCATATTTCTTACGATGTTCTCTTTGTGCTCTCCTATCTTGCATAGTACTTGTATGTGCTTGTGTTTTAAATTCTTCTATATCTGTGATCTGTACGCCACTTAAGGCTTTTAATAATGATATTACTTGGCGTTTTTCTTCTAAATTATCTAAATTAACCTCCATTAATCTTTCAAAAGCTACATCCTCCATTGGTGAGATATAATGTGGTACATGTGCAGATATTCTACCACCTTGAAAATCTTCAGCATCGCAAGAATATGCAATAGTATTAAAAAGAATTGAAAATATTACAAAAATATTACAAATAATTTTCTGATAAGTCATTAAAATATTTATCTCAGTATTTTCATCTATAATACCAATTAGGACAAAAATTCTCAACTGCTTTATTGCTGATGTATAAGTGCCAAAATCAATTGAAAATGTCAAATATGGCTACTGTCGCGGTTTACAGCGGTTTTACTTACATATTCTCGTCATCGTCACATTCATCTTACATACCCATTTCGTCAGTGACTGGAAAAAAAGATGCTAGTATTTCCTCTAAGGATTTATCCCGATTCATCATTTGAACAAATTGCTGTTTGTTATCTTCTGTCAGGCTATCTGCTGACAAACAGAATCTAGTTTTTTTATCAATATTCCATGTTGAAATATCCGGATCATTCCACTGATTAAATGCTGTAGTGATTGCCCTTGCTATATCACCTTCTATTTTACCTTCTATTTTACCTTCTATTTTACCTTCTATTTTACCTTCTATTTTACCTTCTATTTTACCTTCTATTTTACCTTCTATTTTACCTTCTATTTTACCTTCTATTTTACCTTCTATTTTACCTTCTATTTTACCTTCTATTTTACCTTTTGCTTCTCGCTCTTCCAATGCTTTTTCATCTAATTCTTCTTGACGAACAAGTGTTGCATGCGCCTCTTTCTGTTCTTCTGTCCAAGTTGATTGCTCTAAACGAATTGCTGCTTCTTTTACTATACCCGCAACAGATGATGGTAATCTAGAATGCTCTTCTCTTCTTTTCATTGTAAATAATGACCACCATTCTTTCTCACCTCCATTATAAGGATCACTTGGCAATCGCTCAAGTAATTCTGGGGTTATCTGCGGTACTTCATACTGTATAATTCTAAACGCATCTATGTAGTCTTCAAATAATTCTGCATTCTCAACATCGTGCAGTCTAAAATCTCTTTTATATTTACCAACTGGTAATCTAGGCTTTTTTCTAAAACCTAGTATATTTATTGCGACAACATCTTTCAGCTCAGCAAAACTTACTCCAGATGTTACTCCTTGTATATATGTTCTTGCTGCATAAAATACAGCTCTTCTATCCCATTCCTCTTCAGGTCTTACTTGTACTTCAATTAACTGATATCCCTCAGGTGTCTTGCACATATAATCCATAAAACCATATTTCTTACGATGTTCTCTTTGTGCTCTCCTATCTTGCATAGTACTTGTATGTGCTTGTGTTTTAAATTCTTCTATATCTGTTATCTGTACGCCACTTAAGGCTTTTAATAATGATATTACTTGGCGTTTTTCTTCTAAATTATCTAAATTAACCTCCATTAATCTTTCAAAAGCTACATCCTCCATTGGTGAGATATAATGTGGTACATGTGCAGATATTCTACCACCTTGAAAATCTTCAGCATCGCAAGAATATGCAATAGTATTAAAAAGAATTGAAAATATTACAAAAATATTACAAATAATTTTCTGATAAGTCATTAAAATATTTACCTCAGTATTTTCATCTATAATACCAATTAGGACAAAAATTCTCAACTGCTTTATTGCTGATGTATAAGTGCCAAAATCAATTGAAAATGTCAAATATGGCTACTGTCGCGGTTTACAGCGGTTTTACTTACATATTCTCGTCATCGTCACATTCATCTTACATACCCATTTCGTCAGTGACTGGAAAAAAAGATGCTAGTATTTCCTCTAAGGATTTATCCCGATTCATCATTTGAACAAATTGCTGTTTGTTATCTTCTGTCAGGCTATCTGCTGACAAACAGAATCTAGTTTTTTTATCAATATTCCATGTTGAAATATCCGGATCATTCCACTGATTAAATGCTGTAGTGATTGCCCTTGCTATATCACCTTCTATTTTACCTTCTATTTTACCTTCTATTTTACCTTCTATTTTACCTTCTATTTTACCTTCTATTTTACCTTCTATTTTACCTTCTATTTTACCTTTTGCTTCTCGCTCTTCCAATGCTTTTTCATCTAATTCTTCTTGACGAACAAGTGTTGCATGCGCCTCTTTCTGTTCTTCTGTCCAAGTTGATTGCTCTAAACGACTTGCTGCTTCTTTTACTATACCCGCAACAGATGATGGTAATCTAGAATGCTCTTCTCTTCTTTTCATTGTAAATAATGACCACCATTCTTTCTCACCTCCATTATAAGGATCACTTGGCAATCGCTCAAGTAATTCTGGGGTTATCTGTGGTACTTCATACTGTATAATTCTAAACGCATCTATGTAGTCTTCAAATAATTCTGCATTCTCAACATCGTGCAGTCTAAAATCTCTTTTATATTTACCAACTGGTAATCTAGGCTTTTTTCTAAAACCTAGTATATTTATTGCGACAACATCTTTCAGCTCAGCAAAACTTACTCCAGATGTTACTCCTTGTATATATGTTCTTGCTGCATAAAATACAGCTCTTCTATCCCATTCCTCTTCAGGTCTTACTTGTACTTCAATTAACTGATATCCCTCAGGTGTCTTGCACATATAATCCATAAAACCATATTTCTTACGATGTTCTCTTTGTGCTCTCCTATCTTGCATAGTACTTGTATGTGCTTGTGTTTTAAATTCTTCTATATCTGTTATCTGTACGCCACTTAAGGCTTTTAATAATGATATTACTTGGCGTTTTTCTTCTAAATTATCTAAATTAACCTCCATTAATCTTTCAAAAGCTACATCCTCCATTGGTGAGATATAATGTGGTACATGTGCAGATATTCTACCACCTTGAAAATCTTCAGCATCGCAAGAATATGCAATAGTATTAAAAAGAATTGAAAATATTACAAAAATATTACAAATAATTTTCTGATAAGTCATTAAAATATTTACCTCAGTATTTTCATCTATAATACCAATTAGGACAAAAATTCTCAACTGCTTTATTGCTGATGTATAAGTGCCAAAATCAATTGAAAATGTCAAATATGGCTACTGTCGCGGTTTACAGCGGTTTTACTTACATATTCTCGTCATCGTCACATTCATCTTACATACCCATTTCGTCAGTGACTGGAAAAAAAGATGCTAGTATTTCCTCTAAGGATTTATCCTGATTCATCATTTGAACAAATTGCTGTTTGTTATCTTCTGTCAGGCTATCTGCTGACAAACAGAATCTAGTTTTTTTATCAATATTCCATGTTGAAATATCCGGATCATTCCACTGATTAAATGCTGTAGTGATTGCCCTTGCTATATCACCTTCTATTTTACCTTTTGCTTCTCGCTCTTCCAATGCTTTTTCATCTAATTCTTCTTGACGAACAAGTGTTGCATGCGCCTCTTTCTGTTCTTCTGTCCAAGTTGATTGCTCTAAACGACTTGCTGCTTCTTTTACTATACCCGCAACAGATGATGGTAATCTAGAATGCTCTTCTCTTCTTTTCATTGTAAATAATGACCACCATTCTTTCTCACCTCCATTATAAGGATCACTTGGCAATCGCTCAAGTAATTCTGGGGTTATCTGCGGTACTTCATACTGTATAATTCTAAACGCATCTATGTAGTCTTCAAATAATTCTGCATTCTCAACATCGTGCAGTCTAAAATCTCTTTTATATTTACCAACTGGTAATCTAGGCTTTTTTCTAAAACCTAGTATATTTATTGCGACAACATCTTTCAGCTCAGCAAAACTTACTCCAGATGTTACTCCTTGTATATATGTTCTTGCTGCATAAAATACAGCTCTTCTATCCCATTCCTCTTCAGGTCTTACTTGTACTTCAATTAACTGATATCCCTCAGGTGTCTTGCACATATAATCCATAAAACCATATTTCTTACGATGTTCTCTTTGTGCTCTCCTATCTTGCATAGTACTTGTATGTGCTTGTGTTTTAAATTCTTCTATATCTGTTATCTGTACGCCACTTAAGGCTTTTAATAATGATATTACTTGGCGTTTTTCTTCTAAATTATCTAAATTAACCTCCATTAATCTTTCAAAAGCTACATCCTCCATTGGTGAGATATAATGTGGTACATGTGCAGATATTCTACCACCTTGAAAATCTTCAGCATCGCAAGAATATGCAATAGTATTAAAAAGAATTGAAAATATTACAAAAATATTACAAATAATTTTCTGATAAGTCATTAAAATATTTATCTCAGTATTTTCATCTATAATACCAATTAGGACAAAAATTCTCAACTGCTTTATTGCTGATGTATAAGTGCCAAAATCAATTGAAAATGTCAAATATACCTACTGTCGCGGTTTACAGCGGTTTTACTTACATATTCTCGTCATCGTCACATTCATCTTACATACCCATTTCGTCAGTGACTGGAAAAAAAGATGCTAGTATTTCCTCTAAGGATTTATCCTGATTCATCATTTGAACAAATTGCTGTTTGTTATCTTCTGTCAGGCTATCTGCTGACAAACAGAATCTAGTTTTTTTATCAATATTCCATGTTGAAATATCCGGATCATTCCACTGATTAAATGCTGTAGTGATTGCCCTTGCTATATCACCTTCTATTTTACCTTCTATTTTACCTTTTGCTTCTCGCTCTTCCAATGCTTTTTCATCTAATTCTTCTTGACGAACAAGTGTTGCATGCGCCTCTTTCTGTTCTTCTGTCCAAGTTGATTGCTCTAAACGACTTGCTGCTTCTTTTACTATACCCGCAACAGATGATGGTAATCTAGAATGCTCTTCTCTTCTTTTCATTGTAAATAATGACCACCATTCTTTCTCACCTCCATTATAAGGATCACTTGGCAATCGCTCAAGTAATTCTGGGGTTATCTGCGGTACTTCATACTGTATAATTCTAAACGCATCTATGTAGTCTTCAAATAATTCTGCATTCTCAACATCGTGCAGTCTAAAATCTCTTTTATATTTACCAACTGGTAATCTAGGCTTTTTTCTAAAACCTAGTATATTTATTGCGACAACATCTTTCAGCTCAGCAAAACTTACTCCAGATGTTACTCCTTGTATATATGTTCTTGCTGCATAAAATACAGCTCTTCTATCCCATTCCTCTTCAGGTCTTACTTGTACTTCAATTAACTGATATCCCTCAGGTGTCTTGCACATATAATCCATAAAACCATATTTCTTACGATGTTCTCTTTGTGCTCTCCTATCTTGCATAGTACTTGTATGTGCTTGTGTTTTAAATTCTTCTATATCTGTTATCTGTACGCCACTTAAGGCTTTTAATAATGATATTACTTGGCGTTTTTCTTCTAAATTATCTAAATTAACCTCCATTAATCTTTCAAAAGCTACATCCTCCATTGGTGAGATATAATGTGGTACATGTGCAGATATTCTACCACCTTGAAAATCTTCAGCATCGCAAGAATATGCAATAGTATTAAAAAGAATTGAAAATATTACAAAAATATTACAAATAATTTTCTGATAAGTCATTAAAATATTTATCTCAGTATTTTCATCTATAATACCAATTAGGACAAAAATTCTCAACTGCTTTATTGCTGATGTATAAGTGCCAAAATCAATTGAAAATGTCAAATATGGCTACTGTCGCGGTTTACAGCGGTTTTACTTACATATTCTCGTCATCGTCATCATCTTGTTCATCAGTATCTGGTAAAAGTGCCATTAATATTTGATCTAAGGCTTTATTCTCCTCAACCATGTGTACAAATTGTCGTTTGTGATCTTCTGTCAGGCTATCTGCTGACAAACAGAATCTAGTTTTTTTATCAATATTCCATGTTGAAATATCTGGATCATTCCACTGATTAAATGCTGTAGTAATAGTTCTAGATATATCACCTTCTGCTTTACCTTCTGCTTTACCTTCTGCCTTACTTTCTTCTGCCACTGCTTGCATTGCAGATGTTGTAACAGCTGTTGCATCTATATCTCTTTGCAATCTTTCTCTCTCACTCAACTCTAAATGTGCCAATCTATCACATGCTCCCTTAACTATATTAAAATCTGTAAATTCTGAATAATCAGCAACATCGCCGACTCTTCTACTTAAATAATATAACCAGCTGTTTAATTCATGTTCGTGATTAAAATTTTTAGCGAATGATTTGCGGACTTTAGGTAATTCCACAAAACTCCATTTCAGCATGTTAGTTGCTGCTATGGGATTGGAAGATTCATCATGAGTGTTCTCTGGATCCATTATCCACCAATGCCTAAAATATTTTGTATCTTTAAACATATTGAAATCTAAGAAAGCTACCGTCCATACTGGTTTTACTTGACCATATTGTATTACTGTTGTTGGAGTTTTATCTAAGCCCCTATTCTCCTTTGATAATGATACCCATTGCCCCCATGTTTGATTAGCTATATATGTTACTATCCTCTTATCAAAGTCTGTTTGACTACGTTTCTGCATTTCTATAATAAATGTTGTACCTAAAGCCATCAATCTTGGATCAGCACTTTCTTCAACTCTACATTTAACATCAAATATTATTGTTCTGGCATCTGCGTTTACTTCCTCATTAGGCAATAAATTTATAGTTTCTATAATATTATTTCCTTCAAATAATAGATCATTCAATAAGCTAATAGTTCTTGCTTTTGATTGCTCATCCTCCTTACCAAATAATATTTTAAAAGTTGTATCAAAGGTTGGTACATGGGTTAATAATGTACCATCTTCAGAATATGAAGTGTCCGCTCTTTTAACAAATCTTACTTTTTGTGGTGAACGAGCAGCAGATGCTCTTCCACCACCTTGCAACCCATCATCATCACAGGAATGGACTATAGAATTTAAATTAAATAATAAAGCAATTAAACAGCAAGAAATTATTCTTTGGAAGTTACACAATTAATTCACCTATAACATATAAGAAATAATACCAAATAGAGTAAAAATACTCAATCTAAATCGTATAACACCCTATTATGTTAAATCTCCATTACTAACGAAATTTCCATAAAATATCTGTTATCTTTTCAGCATTATTATAATCTTTTCTAACAAACCTTAAAGCTTTTATAGCCTTTTTAGTTGCCTCCTCTCTTTTTTCAAGAGGTACATTAAATAAATACCACAGGACCTCATAATGATTACCTCCATATTTTTGACGCAACAAATCCATTTCTGGTGACCCCTTACAAACAAAATCAACAAATTTAACAATAATACAAGGTTTTTTAACTGTTCCCATTCCTACTCCTTTATAAAGCCCTAGTATCTTGTGGCAAAAATCAAATACACTACCTGCACAATTCTTAGAATTAAATAACTGGAACAATTTATTAACCACCATAGTTCTGTCATCATGCGGGACAGTCCTTAAGAAAAAAGCCAGTGTATCTAAGGAGGTTTTTTCATGAGGAGCTAAAAACCCTAGCATTTCTTGGATTTCTTGTTGTTCTGAAATAGCTAAATCTGCTATTACTGCAATAATATCATTCTTTTCTTTTATTGAAATATCTAAAATCATAATATTACTATATTGTCCTAATCGAAAACATGGCACACAATCTGTAGAACATACATCATCACAGGGGTTTTTGGTTGATATTGATTCAGCAGCCGATGCTACTGATTGTAAAACTTCCGATGCACTCACATCATCTGTTAGCCTAAGTGAAGCAGATGCTGCTCTTTTCTCAGCAGCCTCTCTTGATCTTCTCAATCTCTCCGCTTGCTCACTTTTTAATTCTTGTTCTTTAGTTTTTTTCTGGTGCTGCAATTTCAATCTTTCTAAAGCTTTAGCAGCATGTTTACTACCTTTTTTCTGTGCTTCACAATACCAATGTATTGCGGTAGCTTCGTCTTTTAAAAACCCACGCGCTCCATATTCATATAAACATCCTTTCATATACATAACATGGCTATTCATATTGCCATAAGACCTGGATACAGAATTATATACCGATAATGCTGCTTCACCAGGATTACAGCCTTGATGAGGGCGCAATCCGCTTATTAAATCTTTGAAATCATCAGCAAAACCTTTTATTAACTCTACATTATAAGGGAGCGACTGCAAGACACCAGGTACTGGATCTGTTCTTTTTTCTGAAGAGTATTCACTTTCGATCTTAATAACAAATTCTCTTGATAATTTATGTCCTTTCAATGCTGCTGCATTTAAAAGTCGCCATGATTCTTCTATATTTTTATCTACTCCTTCACCGTTAAAATATGCAATACCCAACTTGTACATACTTTCTAAATCGCCACGCTTGGCATTTAACTTAATTGTTGCTAAATCTGGGCTTCTACTTTGCTCTAATGCCTTTAATGCAACTTCTCTCTCAGCTTGTTCAGCTTCATAACGCTCAATAAAATCCCTTGCAAGCGCATGTCCTTTAGAAGATGAAGATCTAATCCAGCGTAATCCCTCCTCTACATTCTTCTCTATACCAGATCCATTATAAAAAGATGATCCTAGCCTATACATAGCTTCTGCATTGCCTTGCCCAGCTTCATACTTATCTAACTCAAATTGCGTAGAAAAACTTCTTGCCTTTGGAGTTGATAACTCTGATCTTCTTTTCTCTCTAGCGTCTTCAGCTCTTTTTTCAGCAGCTTCTCTTGATTTTCTTAGTTTTTCCTCCTGTAATTTTTTTGCCTCAAGCTCTCTAGCTTGCTTTACAGTTTCTTCTTTGCGTTTTTGTTCTTGTAATTGAGATTGTCTTCTAACTTCTAATTGTCTTTCTTCTTCAGCTTTTGCTTCCGCTCTGAGCCTGGCTATTTCAGCTTCTTTAGCCTTTTTTTCTTGTTCTGCCTTTCTACGTTCCGCTTCTTGTTGCTGACGAAGTGCTTCAGCCACTTTTCTTACTTCTTCTTCACGTTCAGCATTTAATTCTGCACGCAATTTCGCAATCTCTTCTTCTTTAACTAGCCTTGCTTCCTCTTCTGCTTTTTTTCTATTACGTTCTTCAGCTTGCGCTCGTAACATAGCTAATTCGTGATCTAAATCATCTGCCACAGCTGTTGGTGTACCAGCAGCACTAGCTGAACTATCTGGGTTTCTTGTAGATAATGGAGAGCCTGCTGTACTACCCACTCCAGATGATGCAGTTCCTGCAAAGCCTCTTGTAGGCAATACTCTAGTTGAGGTCACTGGAGTGCTCATGCCAGATCCAACTCCAGATAGCTGATCTAATAGTTTTTGTGCAAATGGAGATTGATCAACACTACATTCATATAAACTTCTCGCACGCTTAGCTCCAAATGTTGCCTTTAACCAACCATCATATTGTTCACCTAATTGTGTCTGATTATATTGCCTAATCCACTCATTAATCTGAAATAACCTACTTTTAGTTATTCTAACTCCTTCATTATAATTCTCAGTTGCTGATGCCCGTACATGTACAGCTGCAACATAGTCATTACCATCCCTTCCTTTAAACCAAACAGCACTTCCACTCTGACCAGCAGATGTATCAATATAATACCCTACAAAATGATCACTAACTAATTCAGCTTCCGTACGACCAGACATCGTACATAACTGATAATCTAAACTCTTATCTTCTGCCTCTCCAGGATAACCAGTTACATGCAATTCTTTATCTAGTAACTCTGCATCTCCCAAAACACTTAAACCTAAATAACCTGTAGAAACACCAATACTTTCATCTAAAATTAGCAAAGCATAATCTTCACTATCATCACCTTCTGCATAAGCCGTCGGGTAATAAATTTCCTCTACTTCTTGAACCCCATATTTATATTCCTTTCCATCAAAACCTGCAGCAAATTGTAACGCTCTATGCTCTTCCCCTCTTTCAATGTCATATACATTATGAGCGGCTGTTAAAACCATATTTTTGCCTATTAATGTGCCAGAAGCTCTCTTACCAGCAGATCTAACTCTAAAGTTAACTACCCCTTGCGCTCTATGGGTAACATCTGTTAAACTATCTACCCTTACCCTACCGTCAACCTTCCTAGCTTTTCTTCTCTTCTTTGGTACAATCATACTGTGTTCCAGAACAGGAAAACGCTCAAAAGTGCATCCAACTCCAGTTTTTTCTCTCATGGGTTTAGTAACTGAACTACCTGGATTAGACAGACTGGTAAATACCGGTGGCAATTTTAATGAAGCTAATAACGATGCACTCAATTCAGCAGAAGACAAACCATAGTGTCTGGATACTCGATCAGAAAATTTTATATTTCTTAATCTCCTCGGTGAAAATCTCAAAAATGTAAAATCAACTATTTTTCCTATTGATGATAAGTTTAATTCTTTCATACACTCGTATTTTTTAACTATCCTAGAATAATCATGTGGGTTTAATAGTTCTTCAGATCCAATCTCTATTTTAGTAGAATGTGTTGAAGCTCCATCAGCAAGGATTTCTGCTATGTTATCTTCATCTATATATAACTCTTCATACGAAGCAATTACATTAAAACCATCTAATATTAATGCTATAACCACGCTATATATAAAATTCATCATTCTATTGTCCTTAATCTTATTTAATTACTTGTTATTTAAAATTACTTAATTTATTTACTTACATTTTGCTAAATACTCACGATAAATACTTAATTGCTCTGTATCCCCTAAATCCTCATAAACTTCTATTATATCTTCCAATAGTTCTCTTGACTTTCCTGAATATTTACCAAACAGCTCTTCTTTAATAGAAAGCCCTTTGCTAAAATACTCTAATGCTTCAGTAAGTTTTTCTTGTTCTACTAACAACCTTCCTATATTAAATATTGTATTAAAAGTCTTTATATGATCCTCACCATAATGATCTTCAAGAGTTTTTAATGCTCTACTGTAATGTACAAATGCTTCATTATAATCTTCTATTACTGATTGAGCTAATACTCCTAAATTATTCTCTGTCTCTGCGATCTTAATACTATTTTGTTCTATATCTCTGTTATATATAGCTAAACATTTTGCATAATATTCTTTTGCCTGATCATAGTTACCTTCCATAAATGATACATTGCCCAAATTATGATAACTATCAGCTATTGCTACAGGATCTTCTGTAGGGCATAACTTCTGTTTTATTGCAAGAGATTGCTCATGTAAATCTTTTGCTTCAGCTACTTGCTCTTTAATCTCATGGCAAACACCTAAATCATCTAATACAGTGGCAACTTCTATACTTTCTTTGCCATACTCTTGTTCATATAAAACTAATACTTGCTGGTATAGTTCTTCTGCTTCAGAATAATCTTCTTTGCTAAATCTTACCTTACCAAGATTAAATAACGCTAATCCATGTATATGTCTTTTTGTAGATTCATCTGTTATTTCCGTTGCTAATACTTTATTACAGTATTGCTCTGATTTAGTGTAATCTCCTAGCAATCTATAACTAGATCCTAATTGACTATATAGTGGCAATAATAGATGAGCAATTTCAGTAGCAACTAAATTTAATCTTCTTAACATATAGCTAGCTCGTGTGAGTTCTTCTTCTATAGCTAATATATCCTTTGTAGCATTTATATTTAATAGTCTTGTGCTAAATCTTCCTGCTATTTCAGCAATAACTATTGATCTTTGATCATCATCCATCTGTGTGTATATATGATTTAAAAATAAATCACTTATAGATTTATGAATTCTAAAAGTACTATCTTCTCTATTGTGTTCTATTAGATGTTGCTTTTCTAATGCAGATAATATTCCTAAATAACTTACTCTCTTATCTGAGATATCTTGGATAAACTCTCTTATCAAGCTATGAGGAACATCTGCATGATCAAATAAACTCATATAAAATAATATAGTAGCTCCATGATCTGGTGCGGAACTACACACATCCTCTATTGCTTTGATAGTCATATGTTGTCTAGTTAATCCTCCAGCTCCATGGCTTCTCGATAATACCGCCATGTCTTCTGCTAAATCATGAGATGAGGTTTCTAAAGTCATTAAATACTGCTCAGGAGTTAAGCCAAGCTTGTGCATATATGCTGCAGATAATGTAATATCAAGAGGATATGGTGGTATTTTTGCAAATACTGGATGAAGAACTTCTTCTGAATCAGAATATTCTGCTACTGCTGAATATAAATTAAAACTCTCTGGTAAGGTTAATTGCGGTATTGCTTGTCTGGCATAACCAGGATAATCATGATCATCAGTTGTAGTGACTAATAATACTCCTCTACCATATAAATTATAATTTATTAAATCTAAATGATTAAATATATCACTACCAGTACTAACATTATCAACTATTAACATCCATGGATGTTTTCTGGTTTTTAACAATCCTTGTAAAAAAGCTAAACTCTTTACTTGCTTTTTACGATAATCAGTTTCATGAGCTATTCTTTTATTATACTGTTTACGTAAATAAGGACTTTGTAATAACCTTTGTGTTAATAATCCTACTGAATGATAAAAACTTTCTTCACTCTCACCATTTAATTCCCATACAACTGAATAGTTATCTTTTACACTACTAGCAAGACTTCTGGCAAAGGTGGTCTTACCACTGCCCCCTACGCCAGATAACTGAATTTTAAATACTTCTTTTGCTGATGTATGTTTCTTGCGCAATCCTTTACGTTTCTTTTCCGTGATAGATACAGCTTGCTCTTCAAGCTCACCCATCATTACCTGATGAATAGATACATAATGACCAGGAATTGCGAAATCCATAGATACTGGATCAAACCTTGCTGCAGATAAGCATTTTGCATAATGATTATAAGAAGTTCGCCAATCTTCTACTAACTCTTTTGGTAATACTTTCTTTACAGCTTTTATTACCTCAACTGCCTCTCCAACAAATGTGCCAGATAGGTTGTTTATAGATAATGCTGTTAATAATAAATAGACAGAAAGGCTTTTTGTTATATTTAGTTTTTTATTACAATTAATCACGCCGATGCCATGAAGGAATATAATAAACCTTAGCAATCTATATTTTTATAGTCAATCATAAATCTTCGATCAATCATCTTTATTGTTGACATATATGAATTTTATCAATCAGATACTGCCATAAAAAGAATATTACCTATGAAACACAGAGACTTTATTAGAGAAGTAGCCAATAAAACTGATACCTCACAAGAAAAAGTAGATCTCATAATAGATACAGCCTTGCACTCAATTAAAAAACTTCTTGCAAATAATGATTCTATTACATTTCATGGATTTGGTAAATTTGGAACCTCCACAATAAAAGCTAGGCAAATCACACATCCAAAAACAAACAAAACCTATGATGTTCCTCAGAAAATAAGAGTAACATTCTCCGCAAGTAAATATCTTAAAGCACATATCAATAAAAAATAGTAATATCAGCTACTGCATGTTTTTATATAATTATAATATGTAGTTCTTCCTATATCAGCTGTTCTGCATATATGAGTCACTGATAATTTACCAGATGATTTTAGAGCTTCAATCATCTCTTCTTTTTCTTTGGTTAGTACAGTGGGTCTACCTCCTACTCTACCATTTGACTTTGCAATCTCCAATCCAGCTAATACTCGCTCTTTTATTAGCTCTCGCTCCATCTCTGAAAATGCAGCACAAATATTAAATAATAACATTCCAATAGGAGTTGTTGTATCAACATTATCTTGTAGCGACACAAACTCAACCCCCCTACTCTGAAATTCTTTGATTAACTCAACAAGCTTAATCATTCTTCTGCCTAAACGATCAAATCTTACTACACATACTGTATCTCCCTTACGGAGCTTATTCATCAGTTTGTCTAATTCTGGACGATCATCCTTTGTACCCGATATCTTCTCTTGGAAAATTTCATCACAGCCTACTTCTTCTAATTTCTTTACTTGGTTTTCTAAATTCTGATCGCCTTTAGATACTCGGGCATAACCAAATTTCATTGCCATTTTATGTTACCTCTTCTTAATCCTATATCTTGTAGCTCTGCCTTGACCTAATCTCTCAACACAGTTTAAATCTAATAGCTTTTTGATAATCGATTCTGTAGTTCTAGCAGGAAAGCCTAATGCCTTAATAGCATCAAACCTACTAAATTCAACATTGTTTTGCTCGACCCATTGCCATAATGCTAATTGCTTTGATGATAATAAATATTCTAAATTATCACCTTCTAATAATGTTAATGATTTTTGCGACTGTTCTCTTACTGTTTCTAAAAAATATAACAACCAATGAGATATATCCTCCTTATCTGTTTTCCAGGTTTGCTGTGTCTTATTTAATGACAAATAATACTTTTCTTTACTGGATTCTATTAACTGTTCATGTGATACTATTTTAGCAAACTGATAATCATTCTTAAGAAAAAGTAGATTAGTTAGCAATCTGGCTGTTCTGCCATTACCATCATAAAACGGATGTATTGCTAAATATTCAAATATAAAGTTAGCTATTAAGATTAATGGATGTTTTATATTATTAGTTGAAGACCAATTATACCACCCTAACAACTCTTCCATTTCTTTTTTCACCAAATATGGTGGTGTAGGATCAAATATTACCCCTACTACATTACCAGAGCTATCCTTTGCTTCTACTCTATTGGAACTTTTCTTATAATTTCCCTTATGCCCTAAATCTCTCTTACTGTAACGAAGCACAGAATTATGAAGCTGCAATATAAATGATTCTGTTAATTTAATTTCGTTATAATCATTAAATATATATTCTATAGATTCAAGATAACCTGCTATTTCTTCCTCATCCCTGCTTTTAAACTTTCTTATATGTAAATTCTTATATAAATTCTCTACTTCAGTGTCAGAAAGTACATTCCCCTCTATCCTATTAGAAGAACCTGATGATGTGACAATTACAGAATTAGTTAAACGGTCAATTGTTATTGGTAACAATCTATTTGTTATTTGCCAACTTTTTTTAATACTATCTATATCAGAAATAATTGAATAAATTTCTGCTGTTCTCTCTTCTTTAAAAAACAGTCGTTTTTGTAATCTAAAATTTTCCCAATTCATAATATCACCAAACTAATATGTGAGTATATGTGAAATAATGTGATTAATCAACAATTGCATACTAAAAACCTAAAAACAGCGCATTTATGAACACTTTTGTTTTTGTACTGTTTTATGAACAGTTTTTCAATATTTTTCTAGAGAAATCTTCTCTAAAATCATAATGTTCGTATATCAATCGTTTTTTGAACTATATTAAATATTTTACTATGATAAAGATTGTTTAGTAAATGTTTACTATATGTTTAGTAAACATTTACTAATTTTGTACAGATTAATTCATTTTATTTTATACACTATATGTATCATCATGCATTTTATTCGTCATTCTTTCTTGACAATGTTTAGTAAATGTTTACTATATGTTTAGTAAACATTTATCAAGCTTAGCGATATGACATATAAAGAAAATATAAATAAACCTAAAATGACAGTTACTGAAGCTGGTAGAATACTGGGCGTATCAGGCAACGCCATAAGAAAACAAATTCAAGCCAAAAACTTACCTTCTTTTAAATATAATAATCAAATCTGTTTTGGACACAATGCTGCTAAAGAAATATTTAAAAAATTTATGATACCTAGCTCCGTTATCTCGTTTCAAATTGTTAAAGGTGGAACAGGGAAAACATCTTTAGCTACTAATTTGGCTATACGCGCCTCTTTATACGGGTTAAATGTGCTTTGTCTAGATTTAGATCAACAAGGGAACATGACACAATCTCTTCAGGTAGAATGCAGAAATCATCCCGTTCTAATAGATATTGTAAATGAAAAAGCTTCTATTAATGATTCTGTGATAAACATTGCCGATGGTCTAGACATTATACCCAGTAGAATAGAGAATGCTGTTCTAGATAATGTTCTCATGTTAGGTAAAAAAAATCTTAATAAGGTGTATTACGACATAATATATCCCATAAGAAAAGAATATGACTTAATTGTAATTGACTGCCCTCCATCGATTGGACAATCAGTATCCGCAGCAACATTAATTTCTGATGTAGTGGTTATGCCTGTAAGTCCTGAACAGTTTAGTTTGACTGGACTTAATATATCATTAAATGAAATAGATACGCTTTGTAAAAGCTATGATAAATCTATTCTCACAAAGATTATACTTAATAAGTTCGACAAACGGACCGCATTATCAGATGAGGTTTTAGAAACACTTATTAATGATAGTACGTTAAAAAACTATATGTTTAAAAATTTTATAGGTATTCATCAGGAAATCCCTAATGCTATTTATTCAGGTAAAACACTCTTTCAAAATACTATAAAGAACGATGCTAAGGAAGATATTGATCTATTTACCACGGAATTATTACAGTATTTAAGAAAGGCTAATTAATTATGGGATCTATTGATGAATATTTAAAAGAAAGCAATAAACCAAAAAAAACAAAAAAAAAATTTGAAAAGACGAATTATAGACCTTGGGATTATGACACTAACAAACAAGACACTACTATTACGCCAGAAAAAAAAGATAAATGGACTGTTACAAAAAAAATACTTAAAAACATTGATATGTATCATGGACACCAAAAGAAAATATTACTGTATTTATGTGGAACGGCAAATAAGGAAAACACGTCAAAATACCTCACTCCACCTATAACAATTAATCAAATTCAAGAAAATACAAAAATTGAGAAGCAAGAGGTTATTTATTCATCACTTACTAGATTAAAAAGGAAAAATGCGCTAAAAACACACTTTAATAAGCCAGGAAAAGGTGGATTTGCCATATATACAATTAATAATTCTTTTTTTGAGGAAGAGGATAATGTTTAGTAAATGTTTAGTATATGTATAGTAAATGTTTACTAAACGTAACAATTTTGTATATACCCTATATTGATTTAGTTGTTGTAATTTATCTAAATAAAAGCTTTTCGTCCCTTATTTTTCAACAATAAAATTTAGTAGTCTTTTATTACTAGCCTAAAAGAAAATAAAAAGTTCGATGTATAACCTATTTGTTTAGTAAATGTTTAGTATATGTATAGTAAATGTTTACTAAACACAGGACACAACCGATTTTACCTCAAATTGCTTTATTTTTAGATTTTGAGTGAATTTATCTTGTGCCAGTTCTCCAGTTGTGCTAGATTTATTAATAGATATAAAAAAAGTCACTGACAACAAGCCAGCGACCTCTCAAACCTACTCTCATACTCGCATTTTTTTTGCGATTTGTCAATGGTTCTTGCTTGTTTAGTGACCTCAAAAGAGGAGAATAATAATGGGACAGGCACCCCCTGTAAGGTCCAAACAGGATTACTTTATCAAATTTAACCCAACTATTAACAATCACTTTGGTCATGGTAAATCCTCTATCATTATTGATAGACTTGAGTATTGGTTTGCTAGATCAGAATATAAATTCTATAAATTTTTAGAGCCTTGTGAACATGCTTTGTACAAAGTAGGGGATTCTTGGCTTGAAGAAACTGGCATTAAACGTAAAACTTTTAAAACCGTGTTTAAATTATTCGGGACTTGGTACAATTCTAAATCAGAATTTCTTAAACAAGATGATCCTTTCCAAGGTAAATTATATTCAGCTTACTACGACAGAAAACTCAACCAAACCTTTTTTGTACGAAACGATGCTCTGGTAAAATCTTTTTCTATCAAACTTAAAGCAAAACTTTTTCCAACAACAAATAATTCAATAAAAAAACAAGGCTACAAAGACAAAGTAGGGGAGCAAACTGCTTTTAATTACCGTTCCAGGAACGGCAAAAATTACCAGTCCTTCCCGCACGTAGATAATATATATAATAAATTAAATAATAATATTAATAATAAACAAATAATTACTTCATCTAGTAACATTGTTGATGTTTCTGATTTAGAAACCGAACAACAACAAATCCTAACTACACAAATAAAAAAAGAAAAAGATTATAAAAAAATAGAAAAATTAAAAACTATCTGGTTAGAGGAAGTAGGAGAATTTAAAGATACTGGGAAAAGTAAATATATAGCGAAACAGTTGTTACATGCTTTTAACTATTATTTTGAAGCAAATTACGATCTATTCCGCCAATATTGTCGTAAAATTTCCTCATCTAGGTTTTTGATGGGTGAGGTTACAAGCTTTAAGGCTAGAATAGATTGGTTGTTGCAATCATCTACTATTCAAAAAATCCAAAACGGAGACTTTTCCACGGGGGATAGAGTAACGCTCCATGAGCAAAATCAACAACAACAAACCAAGCAAAAACTACAAAAACAAGAACAACAAGATATTACAGCCTTATCAGAGCAAGCGGAACAAAATAATTTTGACGGAAATATAGCAAAAACAAGATTATTTATAATTAACAGATTTGGCTATGGTTGTTATCTTTCTTGGTTTAAAGATGCTAAATTTGAGATAATTGCCAGCAAATTAACCATCCATGGCAAAACAGCATTTGCAACGGATTTTATCGAAAACAACTATCTTTTTCAGATAAATAATTATATAAAAAAGTTAATGCACAAATCCTGAATCGGAGATCTCATCAAAATATTTGTTATCAAATCCAATTAACTTGTCAAACAGCTCTATTGGATGGTGATAATTTTTTGATTTATCAATAGATACTAAATTTCTGGTCCATTTGTGACAACATTCATAGCAAACATTTAGATCAATTTTTTTCGGGAAATCTGACATGTATTCCAGCACGAAGCTAAACTGCTGAATATGAGAGTTTACCGAACCACAATTAGTTTTAGTAAATATTACAGGAGATTCGGTTATAAAACTATGAATTTCTTTGGAGATAATTTCATATTTATTATAATGTTGCTCTGTTAATAGCTGACTTAAAAAATTAGCAAAACCATATTTCCAGTTACCTAGACCCATTAAACAAGAAATTGGAAGAGCTACTACCATTCTTGATGGTACGTGCATAAATATAATTAGTTTTTTTCTGCGGATGGTTTTGACGTCCACATACCAGTCATCATACGGCACAACTACTGTTGTTGGCTCTTGAAGTGTTTTTGCTCTTAAAGTTTTTGCAGCATTTGCTGTTAATCTAAATTGAGTCATTGTTGTATTATAAATCTATTTGAGTTTTCTAAATCATTTGCAAACGTTTGTATAATTTTTGCGACAGAATCTCTGTCATTTACTATTATTCCTATTTCTCTTCCTTCATCTATAGAGGGGCTATAAAAGTTACAGGAGCCTATGTACATTTTGCGATTGTTTGTTGCCTGATCTATAACCATTACCTTAGCATGAATGTAATATTTATTGCTAAGATATATTTCTGCACCAGATTGTGTAAGTAATTTTTGATGTTCAACATTATAGTCGAATTTTTTATTAAACGGGTAAGGTTGCATTAAAACTTTTACTTTTACGCCATCTTGTATGGCTCTAATTAAAGCTTTAACAATTCCTCTATCTTGAATACTTTGCTGGTAAATATGAATAGAATGCTTTGCACTTGCAATCAGTTCCAATAACTTTGTACGCTGATTATCGGGGGCAACAACTATTTGCTGATGATTAAAGTGTTTTCTCTTATTATAAAAATCTGCATCAAAAATATCTTTTAGCAGTGACACTATGTTCTGATTAGTAACCATTACTGCAAAATCCCTTGCGCCTGAACTATGCAGTAAATTACTACCAACCAAAGATTCGCTATCCCAGTTACCTGTTCCAACAAATGCTACTCTGTCATCAATTATCATTATCTTAGCATGCATCTGATTCAGGTGCTGAGGATTGGTTTTTACTTGAACTTTGTTGTTCAAATTAATTCTATTAGCATTTCCCTCTGTCATCTCGTGGGAATACCTATTATTAGATAATATGATTGTTACAGGAATACTCTTTGCTTTAGTATTGATAGCACGAATAATATCAGGATCACTGATGTTATAGGCCATAATCTTCAATGACTTTTTTGCTGTTGCGATTGTTTGAACAATTTTCTTCTTACCATCCTCTGGAAACACTAAAATCTTTTGTTTAGCTAAACATTCATAAGGAGAATTAACTAATGTGTTGCTGTCAAACAATGGTTCATAGCCAAAAGATTTGTTTACGATTAGTAAGACAACAGCTAATAATCTCATGGTGCGTTGGAAGGAGAGCATAGTATTATCTTTGCAAATCATAAGTTGCCAAAATAGATTCTACATTGCCGTAGTTGCCAATAATACCAATGCCAATTCGATCAAACACAATTTCTCTTATTCGTGGTTTATGCCTTGCAATAATTGTACTTGCTTTGATATGGGCGTTTTTAGCAATATTGTAAGCTAAAGTAAAATGAGGATTAAAACCTGTCTCTGGTGTACTAAAGCAAATGCCATACTTTTCGATAAGCTTATGATGCTCCTCTTGTAATAGATGCTTGGCATTTTCTATTGGTTTAATTAATCCTTCAGTACGATATTGATAAAATTTGTTGTTAAAAACATAGTCATACATTTTTTGTAATGATTTATTTAAGGATACATCCCAGAATATATGATTTATAGGATGAACATAAGCAGTTTTTCCTAGTTTTAATTTTACAATCTTAAACATTTTAGACATCATGCTGGTAGCTATTTTGATGTTTTCTAATCCCTTTTTATCAACCAAGAGCTGAAACAAAGTTATATGCGGAATATTTGCATCTTTTGCAAAACTTATTTCCTGAGTAGTAAGATCTAAAGAGATGTTATGCATAAAAGTACTGATAGCAGCATTATCAGGTAAATGAGGCAAGAGGAATATTCCTATCGAATGTTTTTCATTCATGTTTGTTGTTCCTTGTAGATTTACTACATAAAAATTACATATCAGTAGTATAGCTAATGTTAGTTTATTCATTTGTGTGCCTCGCTATCAGGATATTGTAACTCAGTGTAATTGCCAAACAAGTCATAAAACATAAAAGTTAGTAAAAAATAATTTGTCCCTTTTTAGCAAAAGGTTGCGATTACTTGTTTTATTGTCTACAGTTTAAAGGTAATTACTTAGGAATAAATATGTTTGCAATAAAAAGTCTAGTTCTTACATTTACTGTAGGGTCAAAATTATTTACGATGCAACCATTTAACAATGAACTTCATCAAATTAACTTCATTCAACATTTACTTACTACTAAAGGCGTCTATGAAACTATGCGCCATGGTAAACCTTGGAATAAAGAATTAGTCAAAGGCCGAAATGTTGCCTATAGTGCTGGCTTAAAAGAGCTCTTACAAAAAGATTATACCTATAACCCCGAAACCTTTACTATTTGCTGGATTATCTATGATGAAAATGGCAATCCAGTTGGAAGAGGTGGTTTGCAACCAGAAGATAGTTTAGAGCCAATTAGAACTGAGCCTTTTGTTGCTATTTTACCAAAATATCAAGGTCAAGGTATTGGAAATGCCTATGCAAAAACTATTATTGATTGGTTTAGAGCAAATGTTAATAAAAATATTCCACTTCGTGCATTAGCAATTGCTACTAATGAAGCTTCTAATCGCGCATTAAAAACAAATAAATTCAAGCCATACCATCGAGAAGGTGAGCAATCACAAGCAAGTGTTACGGCATGGGGCTTAGAATATTTAGTTTATGAACGAACAGAATAAAAACTAATACATCACAGCAAAGATAGATTTTTAAAGGATGCGTGATGGCATTCTCTTAATATAAAATAAAACAGGAGTATGGATGTCAAAAGAAGATAGTTATAATAGTTTAAGTACTATAATTATTTCTGGAATAAAAATTAAACTAACTCCAAGAGAAATTGACATCATCTCCTGTATTATTTGCGGTCAGCGGGTAAAACAGATAGGTATATTATTAGAATTATCCCATCGCACTGTCGAAAACCATGTCCATAATATAAGAGCTAAACTTAAAGTTGCTTCAAAAGAGCAAATTATTGACGTTATAGATCATGCAAATTACCGTAATGCTATAATTAATCATTACAATAAATATATTGATAAAAATCAAAAACCATACCGTAATCCTGATTTAGTACTTAAAGGAGAAGATATACACACTACACCAAACAAGAGGTTTATTTATATCCTTGCAGGAATGTTATTTGTTACAGCATTATTGGCTATCATAGTGCATAAACAAGATACTCCTACAACAACTAGTCTTACTAAACAGTTAAAGCAGCCTTTGCCTTTGATTCCAGTTAACAGTTGGAATTTACCTAAATTATTTAATCATTTTGTTAATAGGAAAGCTTTAAACAATACAATCTGGCAATTGTTTGGTGATAGCAGTAAACAAACTGTTGTTTTAGCTGGCTTACATGGATTAGGTGGTATTGGCAAAACTACTTTAGCTAATGGTATTATTAATGATATTCAAAAGGAATATGATTTTAGAGCCTGGTTTAGTGCAGAAAGTGAAGATTTATTAAAATCTGAATATATAGAACTTGGTGGGTATTATAAATTATTCTCTGAGGGAATGTCAGATAATAATAAAATAAAGAAAGTAAAGCAGTGGCTAGCTAGCCATAAGAAATTATTATTAGTTTATGATAATGTTCCTGATATGAGTTTTTTAAACAATTATATGCCAAGTAAGGGGCATATAATTATAACTTCCAGAAACTATAAAATTCCTCATGCGATAGAACTTGGTACAATGCGAGATGGAGAGGCGTTGTCTTTATTGAGCAATTTAGTACCTAATAATATCAAACACGATAGTTTATACATAAAACTAGCAAAAGAATTATTGGATGAATTGGGTAATTTACCTCTTGCGATTTCACAAGCAGGAAGTTACATCAACGAAAACAAAATATCCATGCAAAAGTATCTTAATCTTTATCGCACCAACAAAGAAAAGATGCTGACTAGTAAAACCATGCCATCTGGTGACATGCATGAATCTGTATATGTCACTTGGGATATGAGTATAAAAAACATCAAATCCAAGCAAAATGGTAAATTAGCTGATAGATTGCTTAATTTTATTTCCGCGTGTTATCCAGAACATATACCTCGTAAACTACTGATACAATTTTTATATAATAATACGGGTCATGATTCAGAAATTAAATTTAATGAAGTAGTATCTGTATTACGTAATTATTCATTAATAACTCTATATCCAACTAATTTATCTATTCATCGTTTAGTACATAACCGTGTTGGTCAAAAACAATCATCACAAGAGCGATTAAATATTTTACGTTCTGGAGCGGAAGCAATTAAGAAGGTTTATCCAAAAGGCGACAAAACTAAAGATGATATAGAGTTAATTAAACAACTCTTACCGCATATAGAAAGTATTATTTTAAAACTTAAAGACTTAGTTAAACCAATAGAAATTATCGATTTATTAAAAATATTATGTGATAGTTATGATGTATTAGGCGGTTATGATAAGCGTCTTGCCTATGCTGATGAGATATTACAAATTACCCGTAAACACTACGGCAAAGATGATGTAAAAACTGCTGATGCACTATTACAGTATGCGAGAACTCATATTCGCATTGGCAACTTTGCTATTGCAAGAAATTCCTTATTAGAAGCACTACCTATTTTAAATAAGAAATACGGACACAATTGTAAAGAATCAATAGTAACATTATATCATATTGGCTGGGTTAATGTTCGTATGGGTAATTATCAAGATGCAATTAAATATTCCGCAAAAGCAGCTAAAATAAGTGAAGCTAAATATGGTAAAGATCATCTTGAGACGGCAAAGGTGTTAAATGATTTGGGTTGGATTTATACTAATTATGGCGACTATAAATTAGGTAAATCCTCTTTAGAAAAGTCCCTCAGCATAGTAGAAAAACAGTTTGGTGTAGATCATATTCTAACTGGCACCGTACTTCGTAGTGTAGGTTGGATTTATTTAAGATCTGGCATGTATTCAGAATCATTAAAGGCATTTAATCGAACGTTTACTATTCGTACTAAGCATTATGGAGAGCGTCATATTAAGGTAGTTAATATTTTAGATGGTCTTGGCGCTTTGCATTGTTATCTGAATAATTATGATAAGGCGCAGCGTGCTTATGAACATAATCTTAAAACTTTATTAGCTAGTTATAAAAAAGATCATATATTTACTAGAACAGCCTTTGCCAATTTAGGTAATGTTTATCGTATTCAAGGTAAAAATAAGCAAGCTAAAGAATATTTATTAAAAGCATTACCGTTTTTACAAGAGTTTTATGGTAAAGATAATGTTAAAACAGCAGCAGTAATTGGAAACATCACCCTTTTAAATTGGCATAAAAACAGCAAACAACAAACTTTAAGTGAATTGCAAAAAATATTAAAGATCTTTACTAACAATTTACATGCTGAGCATGTTTATATTAAAGCAACAAATGATGCTATAAAAAACATCAATAATAAGAACTATAAAAGCTTAGGATATTTTATAATATTATAGACTATCCTGATAAACCGAACTGTACATCGTTGGTTTTTAGCTTAGGAAGGTGTCCTAGGATATTTTCTGTGGCAAAATCAGAGCCAGCAACTATATTGCAAGCCGAGGTGGTGGGTGAAAGATAGTTACGTTTACCATTTGGTTCATAAATAATTCCTCCTGCTTCGGAGATTAAACAGCATCCAGCTACGATATCCCAAATGCTAACTTTAGTGATTAATAAGCCATCGATCATCCCAGTAGCGAGGTAAGCCATATTAAGAGCAGCTGATCCGCCAAATTGGCCTATCTGCGCTGCAATTGGTTGTAGGTCAGCGTACAGTTGAGGATTGGTTATGCCATTTAGACCAAAGTAAAATAGTGGGTTTTTAGTAATTGGGGTATTTCTAATGGATATTTTATTACCATTGAGATATGTACCTTTACTTTGTGCAGCATAATATAGTTCTTGTCTGGCGGGAGCGTAGATTAGTCCAGCAATGGGAGTTTTATCTTTTAATAGTCCAATTGAGATTGCAAACTCTTTTTGACCGTAGCGATAGCTAAGAGTGCCATCTATAGGGTCAATTACCCAAGTATAGCCATTATTCCAGCCTTTTGGTACTGATGTTGGGTTTTCTTCGGCGATAATTTTAAAATCAGGATAATCATTATTTAGTTCTGAAATTATGATATCTTGGGCTTTTTTATCGTAGATAGTTAGAATATCATTTGGGCTATCTGATTTTTGTGAGCATTCAGAATCATTGATATTATTAAATCCTTCCATAACAACTTTACCAGCGGCAAGTGCGGCTTTTTGCATTGTAGCTAAATAAGGAGATATCAGTTTAATATTATTTTGCTCAACCATGTAAAATTATTCATCAATATTAGTTCATGTATAAATTACATCTTATAGTGTTTTAGATTTGTTTTCTATTTCATTTAATCGTCACTCATGTATTATATATACCCATCGTTTCTTAAAATTCGTATCAATTCAAATTTAAATCCCTATATAAAAATTATTTTGTAATTAAATTGCTAAAAAAAGTAGCAAAAACCCTTGAGTAGTTTTTACGATTTTC
>CBDBTV010000004.1:0-141528 GCA_965211855.1 Rickettsiaceae bacterium | reverse complement strand
TTAGAATATATAATGAAATTAGCAAGCTCTGGCATTTATACTCATTTTGCTAGTATCTTATTTACAGATGGTCGTGATAACGCATCAGGTATTATTAAACAGTCAGATGTAATTTATACTGCTGGGAGTGCAACAGATGTGGTTGATAATTTACAGATATTTACCTTAGAACTAGGAGACAGTAATCACCAATTTTTCACAGAAATGGCGAAGGTTTCTGGTTGTACACATATCCCTCTTAGTAATATGTCAGATTTATCTGCATTTGATGGTTATATTCGACTTCTAAGTAAGGATACTTCTGTTGTAAAATTCTTAACCGAAGCTTTTGAAACATTTTCCAGAATGGTTGCCCTAGAAGGAGAAATTACAGTTGGTAAAACGATCATCAGACCAGATGCAAAATTTAAAGTAAATAAAGTTTTACACTGTATTGCGGCACCAGAGACAACTTTGGCTGAAATACATGATGGCATTTTCTTAACAGAGCTACATACAGACGAGAGCAGTCAGCTCAGTGGGGAAAGTGCGAAAACTATTGACGAAGTTGATGGTCATTTTTAATAGGTAATAATTATGGCAAGCGTGGAATAATTAGTAAGCTCCACGCATACCATCAATAAAGTGTATTTACCTATTATCAAGATTTTCACCTAAGCTTGAAACTGCAAGTTAGTTAGAGAAAATATAGAACGATTGTCAAGATTGACCAATTGTATAATCTGAATAGTTTAAAGTTATATCTGGTTTATATATTTCTAGAATAAGCCTCTCAAAGACCTCTTACTGCTTAAAATTCAAGATTATTATACATTTATTCTCTGTACAAATTATCTTGACGAAGCCAAAAAAAACACCCTGCTATTTCAGGTGGTTATCACGAAATATTAGGGTGTTTTTTAATTTATACAAGCAGTAATATCTGTAGAATTATCCATCTATTCCTGGCTCAAAAAAATCACCAGTGACTTCTTCACCAATAAGTCCCCTTAGATCCTTTGATAAAGTGTATACTTGGTCTTCACCATCATCTGAACTAGCCACTACTACAAATTCCTTTGCTACTTCGATTAGTTGATGCCAGCCATATTTAGTATATTGATTAAGCGATTCAACAACCTGCCCAGCAAGATCATCAAAAAACTTAATGTCCTCAACTTGCATTTCCTTAGTTACTTTTGCTTTATACCCTTGTGAATAGTATGCCAGCATTGCATCAACTTGTGTTTTTGGAATAAAACTTGGCATAATAGATTCAGGATTAATCTCCGTACAAGCAGCCTTAAGCACCTCAAGATCAGCCAAAACCTTCTCCTCAAAAAGCATCTTTGCTTTTATTTTTTCATATTGTTTAATCCCTAAATTCCCCTTAGACTTAAGATCTTCAATCTTAAAAGTTGGACTATCTATAATAATTTTTGCTGCTTCGTAACAAGGAAATACATGATCCCATACGTAGCCAAGTATTTCGCTACATCCTATAAACGCCCAAGAATCCATCTCAGAATCATGACCAGCATTAACATCAGCGCCATTATCTATTAAAATTTTTAAAATCCGAGTATCATATTTATTTCTAGCTAACGCCGACGCAGCATTCTGTAAAGGACTGACGTCTAAGTCTATATGATAAAAACTCTCACCTGCATCCACTAATTCTTTTACTATTCGTTGAACTTCATCAACCTTATTGCTCAAAATTAGCCTATTTAATACCATTAATTTCCTAAATTCCAAGTCAACCCTATCTAGTCTCTTATCTTCTTTCATTTTTAAACTCTAATTTAATATACTTTAAATTAAATTAATAATTCAAAAATTAATCTTCGTCAACTAAATGTTTAACAAACTGTTAATTTATATAAAAAATAGCACCGTCATATATCTTAAAAAATGTAAATTATAAACTTGCAAAAAATTTTCAAAGGAGTTAATTCAAGTGAAAACCCTGATTGTAATAAGTAAATACACTTATTGTTGGCATGCGTGTAGATTATTAATTACTCTACGCTCGCTGCTATTGCTTTTGGCTTTAGGCGCTTTACAATATCTTTATTAATTTTACCACTTGCTATACTTGTTATCAGCTTTTCATAAGTTGGCAAAATTTTCTTTATACTATATTTCTGAATTATAGTTTTACGGCCATTTTTACTAATTTTCTTACGCAAAGACTCATCATCGAGCAGCTTTGATACTTTTTGGGCAATATCTTCTGAATCAAAAAAATCAGCAAATAGCGCATTCTCATTATCTTTTATCACTTCAAATAGTGGCGATGTTTTTGATGCAACTAAAGGACAACCGATAGACATTGCTTCTAAAACTGACCAAGATAAAACAAATGGAACTGTCATATATATATGAGCCATAGAATGGCTTAATAGAGCTGTATATTTATCAAAAGGTAACTTACCATACCAATGCAGTCTTGATTCATCTAAATTAAGTTCTTCCTGCATCTTTTCCCTATAAGTCTTGCCATTTGCTAGCTTGGCTCCATAGCTTACCCCATCATTACCTATCATCAAAAAATGTGTTTTAGGTCTTTGCTTCATTAATATCTCTATGGACTGCATAACTTGCTCAAAACCGCGATATGGCTCAAAATTCCTGGCAACATAGGTAACTATTTCAGTATCTTTTGGTAATTTACTCCCATCAGGCAATTCAATATCTGCTTTAACTTTTACCGGCTTTAAAAGATCAGTATCAATTCCTTCATGTATTACTGAAAATTTGTGATGAAATTCATGTGGATGCAAACTTGTTTGCCAATGAGTAGGGCTAATAGCCCAATCACAAGCCTCAAGATTCAGTAAATTGGTAGCATTTTTAAATCTTATCCTAGCCACACGATCTGGATTTACAACTGAATTCGGATGAAAATGCACATCTGCTCCAAATGCCTTATAGTAAAACTCCATATAAGCAATAAACGGCACATCAGGAAATATATCTTTTAAAAGTATACCATCTCCCCAACCTGGATGAGCATAGATTACATCTGGAGTAAAGCCCGATTCCTTTAATTTATTACAAATTCTCCACATGCTTTGAGCAGCATAAGCAGATTTTTCAAAACTTTTTAAATATTGATGTGAATTACTGTTTTTTGGTGGAGTATTGGGCTTGGATAATATTACCTTGACGCCTTCTGGAGCTTGCTTGTTATAATGAGTTGTAATAAATACAACTTCATATTTACTTTTTTTAGCAAAGTGTCTTGCCAAATGCTTAAATTGACCAGGAAAATTTGGATGTGCAAATAGTATTTTCATTTACGCCCTCTTGCTTCATACAGTTTTATATATAAATCAATCTATATGATTATATATCGCAAGTGTATTTTTAAGCATTTTTTCAAGAGAGAAATTTTCTGAAGCGGTTTTTCTTGCATTCATTGTCATGTTCTTTTCTTGCTCAGAGCCAATAAGAGACAGACAATGCTCTATCTTTTGTGCAAGTGCAATACTAACATTAGGTTCCACGTGAAAACCATTTAATCCATCCTGAATAGTCTCACATGCACCACCAATATTGGTAGCTATAACTATTTTTTCCATAGCCTGAGCTTCAATAATTGTTCGGCCAAAAGCTTCTGGCTCTATAGAAGTTGAGAGAACAATATCCGAAATACCATATAAACTTATAATATCTGGTTCATTACCAAATAATTGAATATGACTTTGCAACTTGTATTGATGGATCTTTTCTTTAATACGCGAAACATATGTCGGATGCTTAGCTAAGTCACCAGCCATGATACAATAAAAATTCAAATGCTTTATTTTTTCTAGCGCATCAATTAACACCATATGTCCTTTCCAACGTGTCATTCTTGAAGGCAGTAAAAGAACCGGTGTATCAGCTGGAACTCTATATTTTTCTCTATATTGATTTAACTTATCTTCAGATAATTTCTTTTTAGAAAATTCATTATGATTTACTCCCCTGTGAATCACTGTAATCTTATTTGGATCAACTTTATAATTATCTACAATATGTTTTTTTACAAAATTTGAAACAGCTATAACATTGCGGCCTTCTGTCATCACACTATTATAGAATTTTTTAAGAAAATTTTTGAAGTTATAAATACCGTGAAAAGTAGTTATTAATTTTACGTTTGTAGCTTTAGCTGCCATATAGCAACTCCAAGCAGGAGCTCTTGATCTTGCATGCACTATGTCTATATTTCTACTACGAATAATGTTAGCTAACTTTCGTGCATTTTTCCAAATCGTTACTGGATTCTTACTGGCTACATTTAGTGTAATATGCTCCGACCCACTATCCTCAAGAGACTCGACCATTGGACCACCCGCCGAAATAACGATTGAGTTATGACCAACCCTTGCAATATTTTTTGCTATCTCTAAGGTTCCTCTTTCAACCCCACCGGAAATTAAGGCAGGCACAACTTGCAGAATAGTTTTTTTCTGGTATTTTTTATCTGTAGACATAATCAATCATTCATATGAAGTTTCTAAATCATGGATATTCTATATACCGATAATAAAGAAAAGTTTTTAGCATATAATAAATATAAAACTGCAAAAAAGAAAGCGCCTTTTATCATTTTTCATCATGGATTGATGTCTGATATGAATGGAAGCAAAGCAATGTGGCTTGAAGAACACTGCAAGGTGAATGACTATAATTTTGTAAGGTTTGATAATTATGGTCATGGACAATCTTCCGGAGAATTCTCTAGACAAACTATAAGCGATTGGCAAGAAGGCTTAAACTTTATAATTGATAAATTAGCCAAACATCCAGTTCTTCTGGTTGGATCTAGTATGGGGGCTTGGATAACGCTCCTAGCATCTATAAAACGCCCAAATGACATTATTGGCATGGTTGGCATATCATCTGCCCCAGATTTTTCTGAAGAACTTATATGGGATAAACTAACTGAGGATCAAAAACAAAAAATGAATACTGAAGGTATTTGTGACGTAGGAGGAACAGATCCAAACTGTGGACATGTGTATCCGATTAGTTTTGATTTAATCAAAGATGGACGCAAGAACTTACTACTAAACAAAGATAAAATAAATATAAAATGCCCAGTACATCTAATTCATGGGCAGCAAGATATTGATGTTCCTTCAAGTATTTCTATGAGAGTATTTTCTAAAATATCTCATGATAATATTTCCATTAAACTAATAAAAGATGGAAATCACAGCCTTTCTAGAGAAAAAGACCTAAGGATAATCTGTAATTCAATTGATGAAATAATAAAAGATCTATAAAGCGCTTAATTATTATCCCTTCTGCAATAATGATCTAAACTCTTCGATCACTTGCTGATATAGCTTTAGTTTAAACGGAATAATATCTACAAGAAGCTGGTCAAAATCTACCCACTTCCATTGATCAAATTCTGGATGTTCTGTATTAATATTGATGTCAGAATCCTTACCGGTAAAACGTATTAAAAACCATTTCTGTCTTTGTCCACAATATTTTCCATCCCATAATTTCGGAATTAAAAAATTTGGCACTCGATAGCTATACCATTTCTTACTTTCAGCTATAATCTCACCACTGCCCGAACCTATTTCTTCTTGCATCTCACGAAGAGCTGCACTACTTGGAGTTTCTCCTAGATCAATTCCTCCTTGAGGCATCTGCCAGCCATTTACTTTTGAATCAATTCGCTTTCCAACAAATATCCTATCATTCTTATCAAGAATCATCATACCAACACCTTGACGAAAAGGTAATTCACTAACATCAATTTTTGCTGCTTTTGAACTCATGAATTATACTCCTTTAACAGTTCCGATACAGGTACAAGTTTTATTCCCTTACCTTTCAATGCCGGTGCCCATTTTCTTATCATTTCAATTGTCAGTGTAAAACCTTGGGCGTATCCAAGAGCTACCCCTTCTTCTTCAGCTACTCTAATTAATTCATTTAGCTGAGCTGAAATTGACTCTTTATCAGGTTCTTCATCAATGATTATATTTGTTGGTAAAATATTATCATGTGACTTTATATGATCAGGAACTGGATAGCCAACCCCTTTACCCAATATAAAAATTAAGTTTTTGTCATCAAGATGATCGAAAACCATTTCTGATGCACGCACGTTATCAGTAAAAACTTCTTTATAGCTAGAATAAACGCCATCATATCTAGCATGAGAATTTAATATAACATTTAGACGCAGAGAATTTTCCTCTTGAGCTAAATTATTCATCAACGCATATCTTCCAGGATTATCATGAGATTTACTAGTCTGCAGAGGCAAATATAAATATATCTCATGTCCATTTCCTTGCGCTCTATGCAGCAAAGGTTTTAAACTTTTCGTATATGGTAAGAATCCTAAACCACACTGCTTTGGTAACGTTAAAGCAAGCTCAGTTGAACGACGATTTAGACCCAAATTAGTGACAATAATTGATATTTTAGGAGCACCTGTATATTGTCTCTTCTTTTTAGGTTTTCTTGATTCTGAAGAGTTCTTGGCGGTTAAAAGTTGATTTGTTTTTTCTAATAATTTATTAGTATCTGCAAGTAAATCACTAGTGTCAGAAAAATCAACATCAGGTGGCTCGGAATCAATAGCAGCTAATTCTTGTTCCACTTGGCTTATCTCTTCCGCAGTATCAGCTACAGCTCTTTGCAAACCAATATAATCTGGTTTTATTTGGTTATCGCCTGCAGGTAAATCATCCATCGTATAAAATCTATACTGTCCAAGCTGAATTGCCTGATCAATTTGACTCGGGCGAACGGAAGCTACCCAGTATACTATTAGCGAAAACAATACGACACCTAGGACTATATTTAATCCTATTAAATATCTCTTAATTTTAGCTCTAAGTTGCGTATCTTTTATCATGAATTATCTATTTTGAATGATTAATAATCAAACCTCTAATCAAATCATATGCTCTAGCATATTGATAATCATCTTTGTACTTTTGAGACATCTTATGCTCTTTTACATCCGATACCTCTTCAGTTTTTTCATCATTGTTATATTTTTTCAGATAACTTTTTATTGATGAACTAGTAAATGACTTTTCGTTATCTTCTTTTTCTGAAAATTCTACCTTTGCATTCTCAATATATATATCTGGTTCAATACCTTTCGCATTAATTGATCTACCGCTAGGTGTATAGTATTTCGCTGTTGTTAGTTTCACCGCTTTACGCTTACCAATTTGAGTAAATACTTGCACTAGTCCCTTACCATAAGACGTAGTACCAACTATAACTGCTCTTCCATGATCTTGCAGTGCACCAGCAACGATTTCTGCTGCCGAAGCAGTACCTGAATTAATCAAAACAACTAGTGGAACTTTTGGAGCTTTTGCAACAAACCTTCCAGCAGAAGTAACCGTATCATCACTGCTATTTCTTCCTTTAACTGAAACAATCACCCCATGATCTATGAAATATTCACTAACAGCTGTTGCTTCGTCAAATAAACCACCAGGATTACTTCTCACATCAAGGATAATGCCTTTTAGATTTTTCTTTTTAGCTTTTAATTTTTTCTCAATATCAGCAATAGCTTTTTTCAAATCTGTACTAGTTTGGTGATTAAAAGCTACAATTCTTACATAACCAACCCCACCGAAATCTTCCTCTTCAATCTCATATTTAATTGGTTTGATTTTAACAATTTCACGTTTTAACTCGATTTCTTCGGTTTTATTTTCTTCTTCTTTTACTACGAGAAGATTTAGTTTTGTTCCAGGCTCACCACGCATTTCTTGAACAGCTTTATTAAAACCAAGGTTAGAAACCAGCTGGCCATTAACACCTACTATATAGTCGCCAGCTCTAATCCCTGCTTCATACGCTGGAAGATCGTCAATTGGCGTAATTACTTTAATTGCTCCACTATCTGGTATTATCTCAACACCAATACCACCGAACTCTCCATCGGTTTGATTTACAAAAAAATCAAAATCATCATCTGTAAAATAGCCAGAATAAGGATCTAGAGATCTAAGCATCCCGTTTATCGCTTCATTTGTCATCTCTTGACGCTTTGGATCCTGAATATATGTTTTTTCAATTCTTTGGAATACATCTTGAAACTGTCTAAAATAGTAGCTATTTGGGTGTTTATCTTCTTGTTCTTCCTTAGCATACGCAGAATTAACAACACTAAATAGCAATGCAAATTGCACAGCCAAGAATAATTTAAACAGAATATGCTTAGTAATAAAATTATACATATAACTCAATCTCATTTTTGTCTTGAGCAAGTACCCGTTCTTGAATAAACTGAAACCTTTTTTCCGGTTTCTTGCCCATTAAATTATCAACTATTGTATCTATATTTTCAAAGTCAGCCACACTTACTTTATACATCATACGAGTTTTTGGATCCATTGTGGTCTCTTTCAACTGTTTTGGCGTCATTTCTCCAAGACCTTTAAATCTTCCAACTTCAATTTTTTTACGATCTTTTGACAGTTCTTCAAATATTTTATCCTTTTGTTCTTCATCAGCAGCATAGTGTGTTTTTGACCCTTGCACTAGTCTATATAGAGGTGGTCTCGCTAAATATAGATGCCCATTCTCTATTAATTTTCTCATACGCAGGTAAAAGAATGTCATCAATAATGATGCGATATGAGCGCCATCAACATCAGCATCTGTCATAATCACTACTTTCTCATAACGTAAGTTTCCTTCACGGTAATTACCCAGTGACCCACAATTTAATGCAACTTCTAGATCTTGTATTTCTTGATTTGCGGCAATTTTACCGGAAGCTGCATTAGCAACATTTAAAATTTTACCGCGAAGTGGCAAAATAGCTTGTGTCTGGCGATCTCTTGCCTGCTTTGCAGATCCGCCAGCTGAATCACCCTCAACTAAGAATAATTCAGTTCCTTCTGAACTAGTCTTACTACAATCCGCAAGCTTGCCTGGTAACCTTAATTTTTGTATTGCAGTCTTACGATTTACACTTCGCTCATTTTTACGACTTAACCTATATTCTGCATTATTAATAAAATGCTGAATTAAACTATCCGAGGATTTTTTATTACCACTGAGCCAATGATCAAAATGATCCTTAATGCTATTTTCTACGTGTTTTGCAATCCCTCTTGAAACCAGCTTTTCTTTAGTTTGCCCTTGAAACACTGGTTCTTTAATAAAAACAGAAAGCATAACACAAGCTGATTCTAAAATATCATCAGCAGTTACTTGTGATACTTTTTTTAATCCAGTCATTTCGCCGTAAATCTTAACACCACGCGATAAAGCAGCTCTTGTACCTTGCTCATGTGTTCCGCCCTGAGGAGTTGGAATTGTATTACAGTAAGATTTTACAAAATCAACATTCTCATGCCAACACATGGCCCATTCAATTTTGATATGTTCTGATTTTATTTCAGCGCTACCCGAAAAAATCTCTCCACCTATAATCTTATTTTTATCTAGTTTAGAATCTAAATAATCCTTTAAACCATTGGGAAAATGTATTACGTCACTAGTTGGAACATCTTCAGATTTCACAAGATCCGGAGCACAAACCCAATGGATCTCAACTCCTTTATACAAATAAGCTTTTGACTTAGCTAAATCATAAATCTTTTTAGGTTTCAAAGAAATTGATTTATCAAAGATGCTATAATCAGGACTAAAGGTAATTTTTGTTCCTTTTAGTTTTTTAAGAGCCGAAGCTTTTTCTAACTTTGTCTGAGGTATTCCTTTAGAATATTTTTGAGTATAGGAAGTACCGCTTCTGAAAACCTCAACTGTCAGATTCTCTGACAACGCATTTACAACTGAAATACCAACCCCATGCAAACCACCAGATGTTTGGTATGCTTTATCGGAAAACTTACCTCCCGAATGTAGAGTAGTTAAGATAACTTCTAAAGCTGATTTTTTAGGAAATTTAGGATGGTTATCAACTGGTATACCCCGGCCATTATCTCCAATTGAGATAGATCCATCAGCATACATCTCTATGGTTATTTTAGAAGCAAAACCAGCAACCGCTTCATCCATTGAATTATCAAGAACTTCTGAAACAAGATGATGCATCGCCGATTCATCTGTACCCCCAATATACATACCAGGGCGCATGCGAACAGGCTCAAGACCCTCTAGGACCTCGATATCGCTAGCTGTATAAGAATTATCTTTGGCACTAGGTTTTTCCGCAGCACCAAAGCCAAATAAATCTGACACTAATAATGTCTCTATGTATTTAAACTCAAGTTATGAAACTACTCAATTTCAGATTAAAAAGCAAGGATTAGTAGATGTTAGGCTAATAATTAAAAACTGATATAACTCATATCTGTATTAATTAATATTTTTACTTTTTTTTCAAAACTTCTAAGCAATTACTACTTAAACTTCATTTTCTATGCAAATATTTTCGTAAATAATTTCTTACTCTAGATATATGGCGTCACTCACCCTCTTCTATTACTACGTGCATATCACTTAATCGCATAATTATGGTCTTTTACCGAATATCTTAATTTTCCTTAACCAGGCATATTTTGCAACTGAGGACGCATTTGTCACTCCACGAACTGAAATAATAAATTTGGAGAAGGAAAATGAAAAACATTCAATTTATAGAGAAAATAACCTTTGAAGAAGTAAACCTGGTTTTACAATTAAATAAGGTAGCAGATTTTGAAGCAGGAGTATTAAATAGCGACCACGCATACAGAATCACTCCTGGAATGCTAAGTGAAAATCAAAGAACTGTAATTAGAGAAGCAATAGCAATAATGGATTCTGAAGATTTAATGGAAATCAGCCAAAAAGATGGTCTTTACAAGATATTCCGTAGCTATGCAGATACTTCACCAATTGGCTACTTATTGTATAGAACAAAAGGTACAGAAGGAATATCCTATTCTTTTAGCAATAACTTAGAGATACTTGCAAAAAAGAATATAGAAAATCCTCAAATTAAACTTGAGCCCCTACAAATTTTGCCAACTGATTGGATTAAAATGAGGAATGAAAAATATAATAACGCAGAGACTGACCTAGATAAGGAGTTTGTAGATAGAACAAATTTTGAAAACTTCACAGTAGATAAGCTAACTGCTTTAGAAGAGAAATTATCTAATGCTCTAAAAATCAGCCCAAACAACGATAAATTAAAAGCTCAATCTGCAACTTTGTTAATGCAGAAACTACCAAATCGAGAAAAGCTAGAAAGAGCATTTGAGTTGTTTGACTCGATCAAGAATGAAGAAATTCTTGAGGAATATAGTGAAGTGAAAGAAACTGTAATTGATATGCTGAGACCTCAGCCTACAAAAACTACTATCACAAGAGTGAATTGGGGGGTATTTAACAGATGTCCATTAACTTGCCGTGGTTGTTATAATATTTTTAATTCAGATGTTTTTGATATTAATCAATGCAAGGAAATATTGGATAAAATTGCAGATGCTGGAACAACAGAGCTCATAATATCAGGAGGAGATCCACTACTTTGGCCAGATTTAGTTGAGTTTTGTAAATACGCAAAAGGCAAGGGATTAAAAATTGGTATTGATACAGTAACGTATAATCTGAACCCTCATCTTTTATATAATTTGAAAGATTTAGTTGCTTATATCGGTGTTCCCGTTGATGGGACTGACCAAAAAACGATCGAAACTTTCAGAAGAGGGAAGAAAGATTTGTTAGATAAGCTTCTATATAGCTTATCACTGGCCGACGCGTTTAGTGTTCCAATAAGGCTCAATACGACTGTAAGCAAAAGAAATGTTGATGCTTTAGATGGTATTGCACAAATAGTAGAAAAGCATAAATCAGTTCAAACATGGTCTATATATCAATGGTGGCCTTTAAGATCTGGAGATAAATTAGCCGACCAGATGATTTTAGAAACTACTAAGTTTGAAAATGCAGTTCATACTATAAAAAACAAATATGAAGATATTAAAATTTATGATCGTGCAATTGAAGATCGTGCTAGAAATGCATTCTTCATATCTAGCAATGGAGAAGTATATACTTTTGGTAAAAGTTCACAAATATCAACAATTATTCTTGGGGATATCAAAACTCAGAGTATAGGAGATATTTTGAAAAACCCAGCATTAAAGAAAACTTCTCAGAAGTTTAAATCTATTGCAAGATTCAATTCTAATGCTTTAGAAGCACCTAAAAAATTGGTTGCTTAATATTAAATTTTCCTGTCAGTACAAAAAATTATTTACTGGCAGGATTATTTATTTTTTGCCTTTTCTTTTTTAGCCGCAATAATCTCTGTAGCTTGATCAAGCTTTACTGTAAACGGATCAATTGATTTTGGAATTGAAGTAAACTTATTTTGGTGCTTTAAATATGGACCAAACTTACCAATTCCCATAAGTATTTCTTCATTTGTTTCAGGGTGTTTACCAATAGTCAGTGGCAAATCCAGAAGTTTAAGAGCTACGTCTATTGTAAGAGTCTCTGGATTAATTCCTGCTGGAACTGGGCTACGCTTAGGCTTTTCCTTCTTTGATTTTGCTTCTCCGACTTGGACATACCAGCCATACGGCCCTTTCTTTAAAAATATATCCTCTCCATCTGTATTCTGTCCAAGCGATTTTGTATTGTCCGTAAATGATTGTCCGGCATCTGTTAGATCATTATCACTTTTTGAAACCTGCTTCTTAAATGTACAGTCTGGATAGTTGCTACATGCTAAAAATGCGCCATATTTTCCAAGTTTAAGGCTTAATTTACCATCGGAGCAAGCAGGACATTTCTTATTCTTTTTATATTCTTCTGATCCTTCCTCGCCATACAAATGGAACTCAAGAGATTTTTCAACATAATCAATAACATCGGCAATCTTTTGATCACTCACTTTATCCACATTTTGATTAAATCCAGTCCAGAAATTACCAAGTAAATTTTTCCATCCAAGTCCACCTTCTGCTACCTTATCAAGATCATCTTCTAAATCTGCAGTAAAATCATACTCAACATACTGTTGAAAAAAACCAACAAGAAACGCTGTAACTAAGCGCCCTAAATCGTTAGGGAAAAATCTCTTTTTTTCAACCCTAACATAATTTCTATCTTGAAGAACCGATATAATAGTTGCATAAGTTGAGGGGCGACCAATACCAAGCTCCTCTAAGCGCTTAACCAAACTTGCTTCAGAAAATCTTGGTGGTGGTTCTGTGAAATGCTGCTGAGGATTAATCTTCTTAGTATCAATTTTTTCACCTTCATAAAGCGGCGGAAGCGTTTTATTCTTCTCCTCTTCACTATCATCTCTGCCTTCTTGATAAATTTTATAGAAACCATCAAAAGTAATGGTTGATCCAGTTGCTCTAGCTATAAATGCCTTATCATCTGAAACAAGATCAGCTCCAACCATATCGACAACAACGCTCTCCATCTGACAAGCCATGGTGCGCTTCCAGATTAAATCATATAGTTTTAACTGATCTTTATCTAAATTGCTCGAACATTTCTCAGGAGTTAGAGTAATATCAGTAGGGCGAATTGCCTCGTGAGCCTCTTGAGCATTTTTCGATTTTGATTTATATGCACGCGGACTCTTTGGTAAATATTTATCTCCGTAAAGCTGATTAATTAGCGACCTGATACCAGTGATCGCATCACCTGATAAGGTTACTCCATCAGTTCTCATATATGTAATAAGACCAACTGTTTCACCACCAATATCTACGCCCTCATATAGTTTTTGGGCAATCTGCATAGTTTTTTTAGCACCAAAACCAAGCTTTCTTGAAGCTTCCTGCTGCAGCGAAGAAGTAATAAATGGTGCTGCTGGATTTCTTTTCTGCTGCTTTTTAGTAATTGAATCAATGCTGAGCTGCTTTTCTTTGAGCCTGTCAACTATAGCAGAGGCCGCATCCTTATTTGCAATGGAAAATTTCTCAAGCTTCTTACCGTCAATATGAGATAATTTTGCTATAAAAGGCTTTCCTTTACTATTTAGCACATCAAGCATAATATCCCAATATTCTTGGCTTTTGAAACGCTCAATTTCATCCTCACGCTCACAAATCAATCGCAAAGCAACAGATTGAACACGTCCAGCTGATTTACAACCAGGTAACTTGCGCCATAAAATTGGGGATAGAGTAAAACCAACTAAGTAATCCAAAGCACGCCTTGCCTGCTGTGCATTGACCAAATTACTATCTAAATCTCTAGGAGCAGCAACCGCATCTAAAACAGCCTTTTTAGTAATTTCATTAAATGCAATACGTTTAAATTTTGAATCTTCAGTAATGATCTTTTTATTTTTTAGCACTTCAACAACATGCCAAGAAATTGCTTCACCTTCACGATCCGGATCCGTTGCTAGATAAACTTCATCAGCTTGTTTTGCAGATTTTAAAATCTCATTCACATATTTACTAGATTTATCAGAAATTTCATATTTCATCGAAAAATCTTTTTCAGGAAGCACCGAACCATTTTTTGATGGCAAATCACGAATATGACCAAAAGATGCAATAACCTTAAAATCACTGCCTAAGTATTTATTAATGGTTTTTGCCTTTGCTGGCGACTCTACAATTACAAGTTTCATATAAATTCTAATATATTAATGATATTTTATTCCCTGGATGCCTAATAATTCTTCCAGCTAGCTCTAATTCTAAGCAGATTGTATAAATCACTGGAAGAGAAAAGTTTGTCTCATCTGCAATCGATTCATACGTAACTGGGGAAGATGAAAGTAAACTGATTATAACATCTCTATCCGTATCTTTAATGTTAACACTTCCTCCATGAGAAGAAGCTCTGAAATTATTACTACAGTTTTGCGAATCTTCAAAAGACTTTTTTAATTTCTTTACTGAAGTTACATTAGCTGTAATATCTTTGCTTGATTCAAGCAAGTATGCACCGTCTTTAATTAACTTATTACTTCCCATGCATCTAGGGTCCATTGGAAAACCTGGAACAGCGAAAACATCTCTGTTTTGCTCAAGCGCAAAATTTGCTGTTATTAATGAACCAGATTTTAATCCCGCTTCAATTACAATTGTAGCAAGAGATAAGCCAGAAATAATTCTATTTCTCTGAGGAAAGTGCTGACTAAGCGGTTTTGATCCAACAGGAAGTTCTGCTATTATAAGCCCCTGATCTGCAATCTTTTCGTATAGCTTTTTATTCTCAGGTGGATATATATAATCAATACCCCCAGCTACTACTGCTATGGTCTTACTCGTATCTGCTTCGTGAACTGCCGTATCAATTCCCCTAGCTAGTCCAGAAACTGTAACATATCCTTCTGAAATAAGCTCCTTAGATATTTTTTTTGCAAATGTTCTGCTATTAATAGAACTGTTTCTTGCTCCAACGATCGCAATAGTCTCATTACTCAACAATTCAATATTGCCTTTGTATGTGATAACTGGCGGAAAATCATGAATTTGCATAAGTAAATCAGAATATTTTATATCCTTGTATGTAAGCAAAAAAGATTTATTCTTTTCCAAAGCTTCAATTTCTTTTTCAGCATCACTGGTAGAATATGGCTTTATTGGCTTAGCTCTGCCACCTTTTACTGAAAATTCTTCAATATTCTCAAGCGCAACACCGGCTGATCCAAATAATTTAATAAGATTAGAAAAAGTTTTCGGCCCAACATTTTGGCTACGAATAAGACGCAAGATATCGATTGTTTATTGCGAATATGCAGGGGGTTTTTCCCTAGCGAGCAATGTTTTAAGCATCAGTTTTAGCCCCTTACACTATTAAAATTTATAGACTTTCTGCATTTGAAGTCAAATAATCAGAAACACCTTGCTGAGTTGCTTTCATTCCTTGATCGCCTTTTTGCCACCCTGCAGGACACACTTCACCAAACTCATTATGGTGGTCAAGAGCATCAACCATTCTAAGCGTTTCATCAACATTTCTTCCAAGCGGCAGATCATTAACTACATAATGTCTTACATTAAAATGCTCATCAATTAAGAAAGTAGCTCTGTATGAAACACTATCCTCATTAAGAACATTATATGCTGTTGAAATCTCTTTATTTAAATCAGAAACTAATGGAAATTGGATATTACCAATACCACCTTTATTTACAGGCATAGCTTTCCAGGCATGATGTGAAAAATGCGAATCAATACTAACACCTATAAGTTTTACTTTTCTCGCCGCAAATTCACCAATTCTATTATTAAATGCAATAATTTCTGATGGGCAAACAAACGTAAAATCTAGAGGATAAAAGAATAAAACTCCTTTTTCACCATTTAGATATTTTTTTAGATTAAATTTATCTTCAATAACATTATCAGGCATTACTGTTTTTGCAGTAAAGTCATGTGCCTCTTGACCAATATATGGGTTCATAGAAATACTCTTTTTTAATTTAACAAACTATTTAAGTTTATCGTCAGATCATACAAAGATTATATTTTAAAATCAACAACCTCATTTCTAATTATAGCTAAACTGATGAATCAGGCCCTTCGATAATACCTACTTGCTTACTTGCCTCACATTCTAAAATTTGCAACTTTAAATTGCAAGCTCCGATTACTATTAAAATTCGTAAGTAGCAGAAATAAATTGTGCAACCCGGCCTTCTCTAATTGCTTTTGTATGATATTTTGTTTGAATATATCCAGCATGCGGAATCAAGAAATCGTCTACAGTAATTTTAAATTCCTCATCATTTTCCAAAATTGACTTAGCAGAATCAAAATAATCATCTATATCAGATGCAAACGAAATAAACCCTCCATTTTTTAGCTTCTGCTTGAATAAAGCCAACCTTTCTACGTTAAATAATCTTTTTTTGAGATATTTTCTTTTATGCCAAGGATCTGGAAATAAAACATATATCCCATCCAAAGATCTATCAGGCATCTGCTCAAGCATTGCATCTAGATCATCTGGCCACAACATATAATTATCGCCATCATAATCTTGAAGCTTTTTCAAAACATTAGCAACGCCATTTAAATAAACTTCTGCTCCGACATATAGGTGTTCTGGATTAGATTTTAACTGGTTAATAAAATGTTCGCCCATACCGTAACCAATTTCAAAAAATACTTTCTCGTATTTTGTTCCCTCTAGCTTTTCCGGACTATAAATTACTTTTGGTAAATCATTTTCTAAAACGGATTTATTCAAATCCGACAAAGTTTTACCTATTCTACGAGCAAATGTCCTATTAAATTTATTAAATTTTTTCTTTTCCATTACAAAAACAACTAGTTCAAATACCCTAGCAATATAGCATATATGTTCTTGCAAAAAAGCTAAAATTTTATATACTCATGACCACAAACTTATAGTTCTTATCTTGGTTAAACTAAACATAAATTAACCATAAACCAGATCTAGTAAACCTATATGGGGTCATAGCTCAGTCGGTAGAGCGTTTGAATGGCATTCAAAAGGTCGGCGGTTCGATTCCGCCTGGCTCCACCAGGTTACAAGAATTTACGGAACTTTTACTGATTTGACTTAGAAAAACAAGTATGAACAAATAAAACAGTATTATCAAACCCTAGGATGAAAAATTTAGCAAAAAGCTGTTGGAGAATATTTTTATTTTGTGTAACAATTTTTGGTATTTATTATAGCATCTACTCTCATGCAGACAATATCTATACAGATGAGCTATCTAGACTAGAAAAAAAGATAGAGTGGGTAATAGTTCAATTGGATAAAAGTAATAATAATTCAGTTTGGAACAAACTTCCTTACATACAAAATATCCATATCCCCGTCAAACCAGATTTATTTTCACCATACTCCATTTATCTATCATTATTTGGACAAGAAGAATTAAGCGGAGAGCATATTTATAGAATTAATGAAATAGTATAGCAAAACAGGGATAAACTTACAGGCTTGACATTTCAAGGACTTATATTAGGCAAACAAGTAAAAGTAACTAATAACTATATAGAAGAAGATCATTATAATAAAAAATATCCAGAACCCAATTTTTATCTTGATTTTACAGATTCAAATTTTTCTAATACACGTATTAATAAAAGTTATTTCAAAAAGGTTATATTAACGGATACTGAGTTTAATGGTTCTATAATGCTAAACTCAAGTTTTGAGTCTTGTGATTTACATCGTTCAAACTTTGACAAAACATCCATAATCAATTCATCATTCTTAAAAACAAAATTAACAGGAACAGATTTTAGTAAATCTAATTTTTTCTATAATAATTCAGATATAATTAAGAATAGCTTTTTTGCTTCACTATATAATTCTAAGCCTATTATTGCTTCCGATATGTATAATCTGACAATTAAAAATGCAAGCAATTATTGCGCTAAACAGCAAGGCAAATATGATCTTGAAGTTTGCATTGAAGCAATAATGAAAATATCAGAGTCCCCTAAAGTAACTAAATTTCCAAATACGTTCGATGTTTCGAAATATAATTTAATTGACGCATCTGATTTTATAAAATTCTTGAAAGAGTAGTACACTGAATTTAAAAAGGGTTTTCATATGATTATTTCTAACACCTAACAAACTCAAATTACTTCTTCAAAAGATGTGAGATTATTTCCTCATCAGAAACAGAATTATTCTTGGTTTCTATGAGATATGTTCTGACCGTCTTTAGAACTGCATCAGTAAATTCAGCACGCATTTGGTCGCTAGCTCTTTCTTTTTGATTATCAATAGATTTAATTGCCGAATCTTTCTTTCGTGCTAGCATCAATTCCATTTCTTTTGTTCTATTTTCAACTAGCCTCTGAGTACTAGTGTCCGCACTTTCCAATATGGATTTTTTTCTTTCTTCAAAAACTTGCATTTCTTGCTTTATTTCGTCTAAAAGGAGCTTTGCGTCTTTTTTAAGCTCTTCAGTCTCAGCTAATTTTGTTTTAATTTCATCAATCCTTACATCAAGAGACGCAACTATTGCTTTTTTTACAGGACGGTATGCAAGATATATAAAGAAAACAAAACATAAAGCAATTACAAAGCTTTCATCAAAAAAATGTATCATTATGCCCTCGAATGTATTTCCTTAAGCAGCTTTTTATCCGCTGGCTTATCTGTAATTTTCTCAATAATGAACGCGGCCAAACTTACACACGAATTTGGCTCGTCTGCATGAAACTTATCAACATATTTTTCAATTTCAGCCATAGCAGTTTTCTTTTTGTGATCAAGAGTTGAAGATAGCTCTTCCCTCTGCTTACTAAAATGAGATTCAAGCAATTTCATTGCTCTTTGCTGCATTTCTTCAACCCTTGCATTAACCTCTGCAAGTTTTTCTTGCTTTTCAATATCAAGCGTTTTTGCTTTCTTTTTATAATCTTCGGCATAGCTAATATTCTCTTCCATAAAACGATTTCTAGCTGTTAGGATAGATTCTGCTTTTGGGGCAATAAACTTGCTGACAATAAAGTAGAGTGCAGCAAATACAACCGCTAGCCAAAACAACTGAGAGCTAAATGAAGATACATCAAACTGAGGCATAATATCGTTTCACTATTATTATTTTTTAAGTAAAAATTAATAGCATCGCAATAACGAATGAGAAAAGCCCCATCGCCTCTGCAAGACCGGCGCCAATGAATGCCATTCTCTGTAGCTGATCACTAGCTGATGGGTTACGCGCTATTGAATTTAAGAGTGAACCAAATATATTACCCACTCCAATTGCTGCACCAAGCATACCAAATGCCATAAGGCCAGCACCAATAAATTTTAAAGCCATTCCTTCCATAATTTTTCTCCATTAGAAGTTAACAATATTTCGAGTTTTTACCATCCAAATTCCCCGGTAGAAAACTCAACAAAACCTTCAACCAAAAAATTTTAGTGAAGATTAATCGCATCGTTGAGATATACACATGACAATATCGTAAATATATATGCCTGCAATACCGCAACAAATATTTCAAATCCTATTAAAACAACAATAAATGGTATAGGTAAAATTTTCAAATATATAGCCATTGAAACTACAAAACCTGCCATCACTTTTAATAATACATGGCCTGCTACCATATTCGCAGCCAAACGAAGAGACAAGCTAACTGGTCTTGCTAAATAGGCAAATAATTCTATTACTACCATCAAAGGCGCAAGCCACCAGGGGGTACCTGCTGGCAAAAACAAAGAGAAAAAATGCAATCCATGTAAATATAAACCAAGCAATGTAACCAAAAGAAAAATCATCATTGCCATCGCAAAAGTGACAGAAATATGGCTAGTAACCGTGAATCCGTATGGAATCATCCCAAGCAAATTACACGTTAAAATAAACATAAACAACGTGAAAATGAGTGGAACAAACTTACGACCTCCTGAGCCAACATTTTGCTGCAGCATATTCGAAATCATTCCATAAATCAGCTCTCCACTGAGCTGTAATCTAGTTGGTATAAGTTTTTTACCTTTAAAGGCAAATGTAAAATATAGAAATATAAAAGCACCTGCAATCATCATGAATAGAGACGAATTAGTTACGCTTATATCGTAGCCAAATAGCTCTATATCAACTATTTCTTTAACTTTAAACTGATCTAATGGACTATGTGACATTGCTAATTAATATTCTTTTTCCAAATTGACCTAAAAGCTGCAACCATTGCAAGTATTATACAGATTATAAGGAAGATGGGTTTCGAATCAAACAAATTATCAAAAAACATCCCCATTATTAAACCAACAATTGCTCCAGCAACCATTTCAACCGCAATATTAAATGCTTTGTTACTATTATGAACAACTTTATCGGAAGTAGATTTTTTATTCTTAAATTTATCTATTCTCTGTTGAATATTACCAAATTTATCCTTCTTCATTACCCCTAAGTACTGAATTTATAGCACTCGACAATTCCTCAACAGTATATGGTTTTGTGAATTGCTTTCCATTAATGAAAAATGTAGGAGTGCCAATAAAGCGTGGTTCTTTTGCTACAAGTTTGGTATTTTCTATCAGGCCTTTGATTTTAGATTCATCATTTAAACACATGGCATATTGCTCAGCTGAAACCCCACCCATTACTCCAATATTAGTCAAAATTTCTCTGTAGTTCTTACTGTATGCCCAGTTGTCCTGCTGTTCTAAAATTATATTCATAAATTTAAAGTAAATATCCTGATCATCAGAACATCTTGCTAGGACAGTTGCATCTAAATCCTGCTTATTACCAATAAATTCTCGCATAATGTATTGTATCCTTCCGGTATCAATAAATTTCTTCTTAATTTCTGGGAATATGCGCTTATGATAGTTTACACAATGCGGACATGTAGGCGAAAAATATTCAACTAAAACTAACTTCGAATTATTATTTCCAAGCACAATATCGTCAGGCTCAGCCGTGAAACCTCTTCCAAATACTTGCTTTTTTAATGCTGCTTTAGCTTTTTCAGCTTCTTGCTCAGATTTTTTTTCAGCAACACTATCCTTACAATCTTCAAGCTTTTTACTATATTCTTTTATCTGCTCCTTCGCTGGAGAATCATCTATATTTTCTTCTGGTGAGCAAGCATATAGTAAAAAAGTTGTAAATATAAGCAGTAGAAAATTTCTTAACATAACTAAGCTCAACAAATTATAATATTGTAAAATCATTTTTTAACATAAGAATACTTTCGAAGTATAGATAATTATGACTTATAAGAATTTTATAGCATATTAAATTGCCTTTTTCCAACAATGTTGACAATAGACTTATATCACCATACCATATAGTGAACTTAATAATACTTATTAAATCATTACAGGAGATATATTATGAAAAAAGTTGTAACTCTAATCGCAGCGCTAACACTACTGGTAGGCTGTTCCGGAAATTATGGTAGTAGTCATGGTCATAGTCATGATAAGAAGCTGCACAATAAAGGTGTAGCAATTGAAAGCCACGCACCAAGACATGTAAGCGACGTAACTAAGGAAGTTGCAAGACGCGCTTCATCTGCTACTACAAAGGCTCCATAAGAAAACCTTTATTATATAAAATAGGAGGTCAAAATAAACAAAGGCCTCCTATTTTATATTTTTTGAAATAATTCTACATTTATCTTACAAATTACATTTTATATTACCTTTTCATTATTTTAATATTACTCCGCTAATAGACGTTTTTTAATTTCTTTATAAGACGACTCTTTGCCGGCAAAGTATTTATCCTTGAATAAGATTCTCTTTTTGCCCACATATATTGCACTAACCCCTTTTATCCAAAAAAATTTATTAAACTTTATCCACATACCACCCCTTAACTAAAAGTTGAATTTACCTTTATAGAGTAATTAATAAACTTGAGCCTGTTAATATGTATAAAGTACTTAGTTTATTCTATATGTGGAGTACAAATACTCATTACCACCCCTTAGCACACCGTCAATTTATAGTTGTATTTTTTAATTTTAATTTATAAACTATGGTAAAAAGGAGTGTAATTTTAAGTAGCATTATGGGGCAAAAAAATCTAATAACTAGCTATAAAAGAATTTCAATATTAGGGATAAGTAACTTCGTGGAATATTTTGACCTTGGAATTTTTGTTTTCATGCTCCCACAACTAACAAATGCTTTTTTCCCAGAAACTAAAAGTTTTGCGCCTTATATACAGGGATTTTTGATGGTTAGTATTACCTATTTGGCAAGACCAATCGGAGCAATAATATTTGGTTATATAGGAGATGTGCATGGAAGAAAACTCGCGCTTTTATCAAGCATACTCTTACTTAGCGCGATAAACTTCATTATTTTCTTTCTACCTACATACAATCAAGTAGGATTAATATCTACTTTGTTACTAATATTGTTCAGAATATTACAAGGAATTTCACTAGGGGGAGAGTCATTTGGTATAATTTTACTTGCTAGCGAGACAAATAATTTTTCACAAACCCCTTTATTCCTATCTTTGATTACTTCTCTTGGTCTGCTTGGATGGATCGTCTCTCTATATTGCACAAATTTATTAAGTGATATTAGCATTAATTTACCATACGAATCATGGAGATATCCGTTTTTAATTGCCAGCACTGCAGGATTATTCTGCTTCTCTCTTAGGCTAAAAGTACTAGATAGCTACGAGATTAACAATAATATCCACTATTCACAGCAAACAAGGAAAATAACTACTATATTAAAAGGAATATACAATAATCACCTAAAAGACTGCCTAATATTCGTAGGACTAGTAGCAACTTTAGGAGCTTATTTTTACTATTTTTGTATTGGAGTAAAAATATATCTAGCAAAAATATCATTGGCAGATCAGCAAGTTGCATATAATTTAGCCAATTATGCTCTATTCACATATATGTTTTTTTTACCAATATCAGGATGGATAACTTGCAAAACTAATCCGATTAAACTAATTAAATATGTACTTCTATTAGCAATAATTGCTTCCCCAATACTAGTATTTAATATGTTTTCTGCAGTATTTGTATCTTCTGCATGTGCTGCAATAATTTCAGGAATAATCATGGCATTTTATATGTCACCGATGCTAAGTATTGTATCTGGCATTTTTCCAAAGAGCATTGCTTATACGGCTGGTTCTATTTGTTATAATTTAGCGTTTAGTTTCGTAGGAGGAATAGTTCCTTCTACTATGTATTTTTTAGAAACAGAATATCCTGGAATAGCAAGCTCTTCTTATCTATTATGCATTGCCTGCATTATTTCCATTACCTCCATCTTTCAACTAAGCTTTAAAATAAAAAATGGTACTAAGCAAGAGTCAAATTCGTCAGTCTAACCTGATCAAGGATATAATGGATTCTTACTGGAATTACAAAGATTCTTTAGTATTAAGGGAAGGTAATTTTTTTGATCATTTTTCTATTCTTAGCCCCATAAGAAATGAACTTAGTATAAACAATGTTGAATTTGTCGATAATATTTGGAGATCTTGGAGAGACGCCTTTCCAGATTTAAATATAGAATTTAAAGATATTGAATTTTATAATAATGTTATTATCGTAGATTGGACAGGGGAGGGGACTCAACACGGTGAATTCCAAAACTTAGAACCAACCGGCAAAAGCGTTTTCTATCCTGGAAAAACTATGTGGACATTCAATAATGGAATGATTACAAATTATATGTGCCAAATTGATCTAATGAATATTTATAAGCAATTAGGCTATTTCTTAGTTCAAGAAGAATATCCTCAACAAGAAACTATTAGAAAGAATAAAAACATTCTCGTAGGTATATTAAGCTCAGTTAAACTATATAAAAAATATTATTTAACTCCAAGGGAAGTAGAAGTTCTTAGCCTGTGGTTACTTGGCTTCCAGGCCAAAAAAATCGCAGCATGTTTAGACATATCATATAGAACTGTTCAAACAAATATTGCAAACATCTCTTATAAATGCGATTGCATTTGTAAATCTCAACTACGAGATTATATAATTTCTAAAAACCTACTACACATGTTTATCGATCTATCATCTTTAATATTGGATCAAAAAAACAACTAGTTCTAGATCTTATCTATAGTATCATAAACCATCTAGCTGCCACCAACTCTCTAATCAACCGGAGACACTCGGATAATGTGACCATCTGGATCTTGAACAAGGAACGTACGGCCAAAAACTTCTGTAGTTGGAGGCTGCAATATTTTTATCCCATTATCATCTTTCCACTGGTTATAAAGCTGATCTACATCATCATTAGTTGGAAGCATTATACCTACTTCTGAAAATATCGGTGCATCAATATCAGGAGAAGTAGCTCCGCTCCAAATAGCAAATAACGCTTCACCTCCAGCTGAAAATGCTACGTATCTAGGGCTTGTAAAAACTGGATCAGTTTTAAAAAGATTCTTATAGAAAGTCGTTGAATACTCTATGTCAGATACGTAGACAAGCTGTAAATTTGGTTTTGGTGATATAACCATAATTTAAACTCCTTATTTTTAAACTTCTCTCATCTTAATATACTTATCCTAAAAAGTAAGGTGTTTCTTATCTTAATTTTAGATCAGTCAAAGAAATAAGTACTATCTTAATATCTTTTTAAGTTAAATAACCTATCCAAGTATTAATCTATAAAAAACCCTGTTGACATAGAGCTATACTAATAGTAAACATACATACTATATGTATAGCATATTAATTAGATATAGATTATGTGGACAAGAGAATATAGTAAATTTTATCCAAACATTAAGCTAGAGGATATATGGAAAACCTGGACTGATATTGATAATTGGCCAAAGTGGCATACTGATCTAGACTATTGCAAGCTAGAAGGGGAATTTAAAACAGGTACTCATTTTATTCTAAAACCAAAAGGAGTTAAGGCTGTTAAAGTTACCTTGAAAGAAGTTAATAATGGTCGAAATTTTACAGATTGCACCACTTTTCTCGGCGCCAAAATGTATAATACCAATAGTGTGGAGACAAAAGATAATGGCGTTCTTTTATCAAATAAAGTAGTTGTTACAGGGCCATTAAGGTGGCTTTGGATAAAATTAGTAGCAAAAAATGTAGCAGATACTGTGCCTAATGAAGTGGATAGTTTAGTTCAACTATGTTATAAAAAAATAAAAATTTATGACTAATCCACCATTTGGTTTTGATGCTCCAGAAGATAGCCCTGGTTTTTTACTCTGGCAAACAAGCGTCAGTTGGCAAAGGAATATCAAAGAATTTCTTGAATCATACGAAATTTCTCATTCTCAATTTGTAATTATGGCCATTTTACTTTGGTTTAATGGTAAGCAAACAGATATTACGCAAACTGATATTATTAATATGTCAAAACTAGATAAGATGACGGTATCCAAATCTTTGAAAAAATTATCTGTAAAAGAATTGATTACTCGGAAAGAAAATGCACTAGACACAAGAGTAAAATTAGTGTTTTTAACAAAAGAAGGGAAGCTACTTATACAAAAACTTGTACCCGCCATTGAAAAAATTGATGAAGAATTTTTTGGCAGATTAACAGATATAGAACAAAAAAACCTAATAGATATAATGCAAAAACTATCTAAATAATAAGTATTCAGAGCAAGAAAGAACTAAGTTAAAGCATCCAAACTATATATACTCTAGAAACAAATTATTTTCTTCTAAAAGCTTTTGTGTCTCTTCAGGTTTAATAACAATTACACCCTTCGTTTCAATCGCAAGACCGCTAAAACCATGCTTAGCTAAACAAAAAATTGTATCTGGACCTATTACAGGTACATCCAATCTCATATCTTGTGCTAATTTAGACATTTTAACCAGTACACCACCTTTATCTTTTTTTCGGAGCAAATCGCATCTACGAATTAAATTATCGGTCCCTTCTGCTGCTTCTATCCCAAGCGTATAACTGTCACAAACTATAACAGATTGTCCTACATCTAGTTTACCTAAATTCTTTAAGATAGCTGCACCAAACTCTATATCTAAACTATCGTTTTTTGATGGCTTTTTCTTTGTGGAAATCAAGTTTTTATTATTCACCGCTAAAATATCTAATGGAGAAATCACGTTAAATCCTTTCTTAGTTATATGATCCATAACTATTGTTAGGACATTATCATCTCCAAGTATCTTCTGTTTCATAATATTTGCAATCAATGCAGTGCCACCCCAATCAACCTTTAATGACTTAAGATCTGGGCGCTGAACGCCTCCAACAATAATAACATTTTCAACTTTATTTTCTTCAAAATACTCTAGAATTGCACCAACACAACCAAGAGTGAAAATTTTACATGGAACTCCATTATAACTTCTATCCTTATCGATTGAAGCTACAAAGCAGCTTCCTCCATTAGCAACATAAATATTTGCAATCTCATCTGGCAAATCGCCATTTCCTGCAATAATTCCGAGCACGGGGAAAGTCATTATATTTATTTATACCTACAAAAAGTTCTAGAATCGTCCTTCTGCAAAAAGTCTATAATTTCCTGAATGACCTTATTTTCAGGATATTTTTCTTTTGCACGCTCTATTCTTTTATTAAAAACTATATCTGAGTTTTCATCAAATATTTCTTTTACAACTTTGCTTGCCTCAATAGATTGTTTTTTATCAAAACCTCTTCTATTCATACCCACTAGGTTTAATCCCTCTAAGTGAGCCCTATCACTTGATGCTAAGCCATAAGGCACTAAGTCTCTTACAACTGCAGAAATTCCTCCAACCATAGTATGAGGACCAACTCTACAAAATTGCTGCACTGCAGACAAGCCACCTAAAATTGCGAAATCACCAACTTCAACATGCCCAGCAAGACTTGCATAATTTGCAAAGATCACATTATTTCCAACTAAGCAATTATGCGCAATATGAACACCAACCATAAAAAGGCAATTGTCACCAATACTAGTTATCATCTTATCTCCAGCTGTTCCATGCTGGATAGTTACATACTCACGAATAGTGTTATTTTTACCGATTACTATCTCAGAGTCTTCGCCATTATATTTTAAAGTTTGTGGATAACATAAAGAAGCAAATGGATATATTTTTGTACCTTCGCCAATTGTTACCCTACCTTCCATTACTACATGTGATTTTAGCTCAACATTATCGCCTATAATTGCTCCATCACCAATAACACAAAATGGGCCAATTTTAACATCTTTCCCAAGCTTAACTTTATCACCTATTATTGCGGTTTTATGAATCATATAATTATTCTTATTTATCTTTTACCATAGCAGTAAATACACCTTCTGCCGCCACTTTTCCATCAACTTCAGCACGAGCCTTAAATTTCCAAACCGGACCTCTATTTTGAATAATCTCAGCAAACATTTTAAGTGTATCACCAGGCTCTACAACTTTACGAAATTTTGATTCATCAATTGACATAAAAAATACTTCCTTATCATCTGTACTTTCCATAGATTTTGCAACTAAAACAGCTGAAAGCTGAGCCATTGCTTCAATAATTAAAACGCCTGGCATCACAGGTCGGGTTGGAAAATGTCCAGTAAATTGAGGTTCATTCGCTGTTACATTTTTAATTCCAATAATTGACTTTTTTAATTCTATTTCAACCACTCTATCAATTAATAAAAATGGATATCTATGTGGGATTATTGACATTATCTCATTTATATCAATTTTTTCCTGTGTCATCTTACTTTGCCTTTAATTAGTTTTTTCATCATTATTGTTTGTTTGTGCCAATCTCTTATTGGTACAGCTGGAGTTCCGCCCATAATTCCAGGCTCTTTTATATCCTGAATTACACCACCTTGGCCAGCAATTTGTACGCCGTCTGTAATAGTAATATGCCCGGCAACGCCAACTTGACCTCCAAGAGCACAATAAGAGCCAATCTTACTACTACCAGCAACACCAACTTGTGCAACTAGAATTGCGCCTTTCTTAATATGCGCATTATGACCTATTTGAACTAAATTATCAATCCGACATAAATCTTCAATAACTGTATCATGCATTGATCCTCGATCAATTGTAGAATTAGCACCAACTTCTACGTTATTACCAATCAAAACACGGCCCGTATGATATATTTTTTTATGGACCCCTTTTTCTGTTGAAAAGCCAAAACCATCTTGTCCAATTCGTGCACCAGAAAGAGCAATAAAATCATCGCCAATTACTGAGTAACTAATTGATACATTTGCATCAATTCTAGCTCTATTTCCTATTTTGACCTTGTAATCTATAAAACTACCTGATTCAATTACACAATCATCACCTATCTCTGCATCTTGTTCAATTACAACATTATGCCCTATGTAGCAGTTTTTACCGATTTTTGCACTAGGTGAAATATATGCAGTAGGTGAAATAGATGGCTGAATAGATTTCCCAGGCTTGTAAAACATATCCAAAATCACCGAGTAGCTATGGTAAGGATTACTAGTTTTTAGTAAAATTATATTTGAATCTATGTCTTCATTAAAGTCTAGTGGAACAAGACATGCTGCAGCACTGCAAGAACGGAATTCTGATATGTATTTTTTGTTTGTTAGAAATGTAAGCGATTTTTCATCTGCATCTTCTAGCGGCCTTATATCACTAATCAGCACCTCTTCATGAGCAGAATCAATCTCACATCCTACTATTTTTGCAATATGCGATAATTTATGTGGACCTAGATTTGTAAAGAACACTCTATCTGACATAATTTTCTCCTATAAGAAATATCACTAGAAGAAAACTATATCAGATTATTAAAAGTGTAAATCAGTTATTTGAATTTTTATTAGTCATCCTTAAATAGATACGAACTAGCTGTATTATACCCATAGTCAATTGTCTCTTTAGCAACTTCGTACGCGACAGAAGCCATTCCCCATAAAATATCTGTAGCTGAAAATGAAAAATCAAACCCTGCACCTTCATACATGTAATCATCGAACTGATCGTAGCCTAAATCTTGTTCAACAGCTTCTGGAACTTGCATATGATTCTCTTCATTATCCTCATGTATAGGATTTATCTCATTTATAGCGTTAAGTGGATTAACTAATCCTGCAGAATTCTTGATATATTTTATATTATCCGAACCGTTAAAAGCATTTTTTAGTAGATTATTTTCTTTAGAATTAGATCCAGTAGTCGTATAGTTTATTTTAACAGAGTGTTTATTTTTATTTATAACCTGAATAAAACTGTCATCACTATTATTGATTTTTCCGGATTTATATAAATTCAATAATAATTTTTTTGGATCATTAATATTTACGTTATTTCCAAACGAAACTAAAACCAGCCTTTGCTTGTTACCATTATTTTTAATCTCAGCTCTAATACCAGTAAATTTAGATATTTGATTAATCTTTCTTTTAGCTGATTCCAAACTACCACCAATATTAACTCTCTTGCCATTAAGCATAATTTCACCGTTTGCAAACACCTTTTTATTGCTCACAAAACTAGTTGTAGTAACTTTAGTTGTTACAGAAAGTGAAATATTTGATATTGATGTAGCCATATATTATTAACATAAATTATTTATATAACAATAGTATATATTAATTTACGTTAATATTCAAGCGATTATTAAGGAAATTTAATTTCTGTTAAACAGTTTGATAATTCTGTTTAGTCATTTTTGATATAACATTGGAGAAGGGTTCAGCATTTATAGTGCTTAAAACTAGCTTTCCTTTTACTATTTCTTCTTGATTAGCAGCTCTTTCTTGTAGTTCAGATGAAATCCATTTCCCTATACGTTTGTTATCAAAATAAAAATCTTCAAAAGTAATATGCTTATTATTCGATAATCCAGCCTCTATAGAACCTTTAACCCTTCTTGCATTTGAATTAGAAACTTTATAATTAGCACTTTTAAAAGACTCTACAATAGCTCCTGCAAGATCTTTTATCTCATTTACTTTAGTTGTTCTAATTGCGGAAGCAATAGCAGCATTTATTTTTGTTTGTGTTAAACTATATGTTGAATATGTGAAAGCGCTTTTCTTAGAATATATTGCATTAGCAATTTCTAATCCTAGTTCGTTGCCTTTTCTTCTTAAATACGTTTCACCTAAACCTGATTTAACTAACTTCTTTTGAATTAAAGCCATAAGATCTGATTGCTTATTAGTAATAGTTTTACTTTTGTTAGCAAGCAGATGTACAACCTCAATTGCAACATTTTCAATAGCTTCATTCAAGGCTCTAAGTAGCTCAGCTTTAATTTTAGCTTCTCTAATAATCCTTAGTTCTTCATCCGTTGGACCAATATCTACTTCTTGCTCAACCTCAGGTAAGAGGTCTGGTACTTCACCTTCATCAACTTGCAAAATTTGCGCAGCAGGAGCAGGTTTATTTAAAGATCCAAGATATTCTATATTATGTCCTGAAAGTTTTCTATGTAATGAGTTATCAGCTTGTTTAGTTCCATACCTAGAATATACAAATTCTGGAGTATTTCTTTTACTTGTACCAGTAATCTCTATTAATTTATCTGCTCCAATCCCCATCTTACCAGCATTAAAATATTCAGCTAATGCACCAGATTTGTCTATTATCGATACTTTTGATTTATTAGTTTTTAATACTAACCTTTCTTTACCCTTTGCTGATATATGAATTTCAGCAGTAACACCTGTTCCTGCTTTAAATCTGTTTATTTGTCTTGCAATATCTCGAAGGCCTCCAGAAATTCTAATTTTATGGCCATTAAGAAAAATATCAGAAGTACTAATTCCTCTACCCCTGCTAACTGCAGAACTATTTGATATTGGGCCTTCATTAACTACTCTTACTGTCGATACCGAAACTGACAAAACAATCTCCAAACTAAATTCACAATCACAATAATTAACTAAATATAAACAAATACATATATATTAACAGTTAACATACTTATTATTTTTTCAAAATCTAGTTTAAATATTTTAACATGTCAAAGAATTTATCAAATTAAGTCAAAACACTTTGAATGTGTGTTTTGAATAGGGAATTTTCACTAAAAAGATTTAAAAAATTAAGAAAATATTGTTGATCCCACAATAATATTACTATTACCATTAAGATAGTCTTCAGAAGACATTTTAGGTTTACCTTCAGGTTTTACAGATTTCACATGCAAAATACCTTTTTCAGATGCAATATCAAAAGATTTATTAATAATCTGACCAGCTTCATAATTATGATCAATATTTGAATATTCTGCTTCTAAAATTTTTATTTTTTTATTTTCAAACTCAAAATAAACACCCGGCCAAGGATTCATACCGCGTATCATACAATCTATTTTAAAGGCGGAATCACGCCAATTTATTCTACTTTCTTCCTTGGTTAACTTGTGAGCATAGGTCTGGCCATTAGCAGCCTGCTTAATTCTCGGAAGCGTCTCAATATCATCAAGCGTTTTAAGCAGTAAGTCTCCACCAATCTGGGCACATTTATCGTGCAACTCCTGCAGAGTAATTCTTGGATCTAAAGCAAAATCTTCCTGTAAAATTATATCACCAGTATCCAATCCTTCATCCATCTGCATAATACAAACAGCCGATTCTTTTTCTCCTTCAATAATCGTTCTCTGAAGCGGAGCAGCACCTCTGTATTTAGGAAGCTTAGAAGGATGAATATTTAAACAACCATACTTCTTGGACTCCAGTATATCTTTAGGAATAATAAATCCATATGCTACAACAACTATAATATCTGCCGATATAGAATCTATTAATTCAAGCGACTCCGCTTTTCTCAAAGTAGTTGGAGTATGTACTGAAATTTGATGAGACTCTGCTAATTGATGTATAGGAGACTTAGTGATCTTCATGCCTCTACCCTTAGCTTTTGGCCTTTGGGAGAAAACAGCAACAACGTTATGTTCTTTTGAAGAAATTAAATTTTGAAGTGCAGGAACAGCAAATTCAGGAGTTCCCATGAAAATAATATTCACCAATATGTCTCTATAATCTACGAAATAATAATTTTCTAAGCTGATAATCTTTTGATTTTCACAAGCTTTCTAAGAACAACATCCTTCTTTAACTTGGATAGGTAATCAAATGTTAATTTACCATCTAGATGATCGATTTCATGTTGAAAAGCACGAGCAAGCCAACCACCTGTTTCTATTTCCTGAATTTCATTGTTATAATTTAAAAATCTAACTTTTACTCTCTCAGGTCTTGCAACAGGAATCCTCTGACCTGGCACAGACATACAAGCTTCATCAGCTTCAACGATATCCCCAGATGTCTCTATTATTTCTGGATTAGCTAAGAAAAGAGGATAAAAACCCTTTGGCCTTTCCTTGTCATCATCTTCCTGCAAATCCATCACTATAACTCTTTGAAGCACTCCAACCTGATTTGCAGCAAGACCAACACCATGATCATCGTACATAGTTTCAAGCATATCATCCATAAATTTGCGAACATTATCATTCACCGACTCAATTGGTTTTGCTTTTTTAGTTAGTCTTGGATCAGGCGCCGTTAAAACTTCAAGTTTTCCCATTATTATTAATTTATCTATTTTAATTAATAAGATTATAACATAAAGGTTATGAAGGGTAAAGTACGGCTTAAACAAACTTAGCTTGAATAAAAATTCAACCAGAAGACTAAGAGTAAATTATCGGCTTTTAAGTCTAAATCTAAAGTTTTGGTGGCTCCTTTGGCCCCTCATCTTCATCATCTTTCTTTACTTCTTCGGATACATCCTCTTTTATATTCTTTGTTGGCTCTTGAGGTTTTACTGGATCTCTTGGAGGTTCTTCCAGTTCAGGTAGCTCTTCCTCTAAAACCGTTTGCTCCTTTGGTTGATCTACTACTGGCTTTGACTTTTCTAAATCAATATAGTCATTATTATTTCTACTTTTTTGTTCCTTAGCTTCTATTGCCTCTTCCTCTTCTTCTTTCTTCTTTTCAAGCTCTTTCTGTTCTTCAATATTGTGTATCTCGTCATCAACATCAAGTGCTTCAGGGTTTGTTATTTCAACTATATCTGCTCTAAATTTTATATTAGGCACTTTAAAATAATATGCACCCATTCTGGTGATAAAAGCACCAGCAGCGATAACTATAACCGCATTTCTTATGCCGGTTGGATCTGGATTATGTGAGTTAATATCTAGATATAAACTAAAGAGAAGACCCCATATTATTGAAACTTCTGCATTTATCGCACCATTTAAACAGATGATATAGTGTTTTTTTCTGAGTAGATCACGAAGTATTCCACCCCCATTTGCTGTTAAAAAAGCAAAAAATGGGCCCCATAACTCAATAGGTTCAATCCTGGCCATGATTGCTATAGACACACCCGTTACAATGAAAGCAGATTGACCAAGCGCATCACCAAGAACCAAGATATTATCCCAGAATTTCATTATCACATCATCTTCATTTGCCTTTTTATTATAATATTCAAGAAGCCTTATAGATGAAAACCCGACTAAAACTACAATCAAAATATAATACATATATGAAGGAGTTAAAAATAACCCCACTTCTTCTCTATTAATCAGGACATCTCGCATGATTCCACCCCCAACAGATGGTAACATTGCAAATAAAAATGTTCCGAATAATGTTGCATTGTCTTTTGCAGCGATAGCAATACCAGAGATGGCAAATGCCAGAGTTCCTACTACACCAATGAAATAAAACCATTGTGAATCAATTGTTTGAAGCAACATTACAGGGTAAAGATAAGTCTTTACAACATCTTTATATTCGTCACTATCAGAAAATTCTTTAATAGCTTGATTGTATCTATCAACAATATCAAGCGGAACAGATTTCTTACTAAACATTACCCGAACTGTGGATAAGCGATTTCATTTTATAAATTGTTCTAAAGATGGCTTATCAGTACGAAGCTGATAGTTTATTAGTCCAGCAAATAAGTGACAAAATGCATTTATTGGAGATCTATGTCTACTATGTATCAAGGTGTTTAACGACTTTATAGATGAGAAGATTGTTTCTATAAATGGACGTTTCATTAACATCATTTTATCATTTATATCCATTAGACAATTCTTCATATTTTTTCTGATTTTAGTGATTAAAGTTGTACCCTGTTCAAATAATTCAGTGAATAATTTTTTGGAGATATAACCTTTATCACCAATAAGTTTGCAAGAGATATCTTTTAGCATTTGCTTTACTGGAGACCTGTCATCTACATTCCCGCTAGTAACATGCATGCGTACAATTTCTCCGTGACTATTAAAAATAAAGTGCAACTTAAAGCCAAAGAACCAACCAGTTGAAGTCTTACCTTTTCCAGCTAAGTCTTTAAAAACTTTATGACGTTTCTCTCGCAGCCTATGGCATACAACCATTGGAGTAGAGTCGATAAACATGTATTCAGTTATCTTACCCTCAAGGGATTTTAACATGCATAATACAGCAGGAAAGGCTAGCTTTATCAATGATATAAAGCGATCATAATGGACTAAGTAATTGAATAAATTTCTGTTATTTCTCATAAGTTCTAAGTAAAAATATTTAAAGCAAGCCATACCAGATTGATGGAAAGCTATTAAGATTGTTATTATCTCCGATAAGCTCATACTGCTTGGTCTATTACGTTTTCTTAAACCGCTAGTAAGAAGAGACTTTTTGTACCAATTTTCAAATCCTTTATAAAAATCATCGACAAAGCAGAACAAAGTATCGTAGTCTATATTCATTGGGGTACTCTTTAGTTGTTTAAAAAAGCCAGAATACCCCAATACCAACTACTATGCAGCTTTTTTGTTATCCATAGTTCGGGTTAAACATTAGGTGAATTGGCGTTTTTACGTGGAGTTGAATTTCACGAATTTTAGCAGTCGCTTTGCTATTCAAAATCGCAGCAGCTCCGACAACACGATCAGAAATAAATCCATCAATATCACCCTTAATGAGAGCATGCAATGCATCTACATCATTCTGATATTCTCGGATAATATCTCTATTAGTAGAATCATTAATAAACAAATTAATTTGTGGATCCGCATAAATGAAACCCTTCGTCACCCCTAGATTAAAATTCTGCAAACGAATTTGCACTAAAAATTCAGATACAGATTCAAAATCAAGGTCCTTTATACTATCTATCATCATAAAAAGAGAATTTTCTTCATAACGATATGGTTCAGAGAAATACACATATTCAGATCTAGCTTTTGTGTATGTGGCACCTGCTGCAATATCTCTTTTTCCATCACGAAGATCTAATTGATGTTGACCCCATTCAACTTGGTCATATTGCATTTCAATACCAACTTTTTCAGACTATCTCTTTACAAGTTTAATATCCATTCCAGTTAGGCTAAAACCACCTGCGGAAACTTTATTATATTGGTATGGCTCCCATAAATACCAACCATTTTTTAAAACATTCTTATCTATAGTTTCGGGACACTCTATAACTTTTTCTTGTTCAACAGCATATATTTTTAATGGCTGAATTATAAGGAATATAACAAGAAATAATCTAATGAAATTCATATGGAATAATTGCAAATATTATCAAAAAAAGAATGTGCTCGATATTTAAATTAGCCTATTGAGTAAAAAGGTACAATGCAATACCCTTATACTCATACTTAATTAAAGCTAAAGTTGATTTACTGTTACAGAAATTATACTATTTTCCTTAACTCGGCATAAAAATCATTTTAGATTTCATACCATGAAGTTACTTATGAGATTTTGTTTAATATTTTGAATTTAACAATTCCATAAGTTGAAATCAGTAACCATAATATTTCAATTATAACAGAAGCCAAATTCCAGTGATAATATAGAGAAAAAAGCAACATTATCGCTCCAAAAAAGTTCGAATATAGATATATTGAAGAGCTTGATGTAATTTTCTCTAGTTGAATCAGAAAAAATGCCATTATCACCAAACCAACGCCGATAATACCAACTATATCTGATATAAAATGAATATCTAGGGACATTTAACTACTAATTTTTTCTATTTTAGTATCTCCGCCCATATATGGAACAAGAACAGATGGAATTGTTATAGAACCATCTTCATTTTGATAATTTTCTAGAATTGCAATAATTGTTCTACCAACAGCTAGTCCTGATCCGTTCAGAGTATGAACAAATTTAGTTTGGTTATCACCAAAATCTTTATATCTAGCTTTCATTCTTCTAGCTTGAAAATCACCACAATTAGATACACTTGATATTTCTCTGTATTTATTTTGTCCAGGAAGCCAAACCTCTAAATCATAAGTTCTTCTGGCTGAAAAACCCATATCACCAGTACAAAGTATCATTACTCTATATGGAATTTCTAGACGTTTTAAAACCTCCTCAGCAGCAGATAGCATGCGCTCTTGCTCCGCATCAGATTCCTCTTCAGTTGTTATAGAAACAAGCTCAACTTTACCAAATTGATGATTTCTAAACATTCCTTTTGTGTCTTTACCTGCACTACCTGCTTCAGATCTAAAACATTCAGTATATGCCACATATCTCTGAGGCAAGTCTTCTCTTTTTTGAATAGAGTTTGCAACAAGATTTGTAAGCGGCACCTCACCAGTTGGTATCAATCTATAGTTTTCTCCATCCGTAAGATATGAATCTTCACTAAATTTCGGCAACTGCCCAACATTATACATGGCATCTGGTCTTACCAAAACAGGAGGGGAAATTTCCATGCAACCGTAATCTTCAGTGTGCACATCTATCATGAAACTTATTATAGCTCTTTCAAGTTTAGCTAATTTTCCTTTTAAAGTAACAAATCTGCTACCAGAGATTTTTGCCGTCTGCTCAAAATCAATCATACCTAGATTTTTGCCAAGCTCATAATGATCTTTTGCATTTGCCAACTCCTTTGGCTCTCCATGTTCCCGAATCAATTTATTCATTGATTCATCAGTACCATAAGGTACTTCATCAACAGGAAGGTTAGGAATATTATCCATTATTTCCTTATATCTATCGCTATCACCTAATTGCTTTGATAATTCAGATAGTTTTTCATTAATATGCTCAACATCACGCTTAGTTTCATCAAACTCTCTGCCCTTTCTTCCCTTAAGGCTACCTAATTTTTTTGATTTAGCATTTCTCGATTGCTGAAATTGTTGAATTAGAGTTGTTAGCTGTCTTTTTTCTTCATCTAGAGCTAATAATTCATCAGAATTAATTTTAACTCCTCTTTTCTGTAAAAGACTATCAAATTCTTCTTTATTATCTCTTATCCATTTGATATCTAACATTTTTTAAGACCTCTTTTTTTCAACTAGTTTACATAATATAATTGAAAGTTCATATAATAAAAGTAGTGGTATTGCAAGAGCTATCTGACTAATCACGTCTGGAGGTGTGAATATTGCAGCCACTATAAAAATAATAACAATAGAAATTCTTCTTTTGCGTCTTAATGAATCTGGCCCAACTAATCCTAGCGATCCTAATATTACCATTACTACAGGTAGCTGAAAAGCCATTCCAAATGCAAAAGTAAATTGTATAACTAAATCTAAGTATTCACTTATTCTTGCTTCCAAAACAAGCGGAATATCAATTGAACTATTTTCATAGCTCAAGAAAAACTCCCAAGCTCTTGGCATAACAAAATAAAAAACAAAGAAACCTCCTATGTAGAATAGAATTGGTGAAAAAGATAAGATTAATGTAACTAGCTTTTTTTCATTTGCCAAAAGTCCAGGAGCCATGAAAGAATAAATCTGATAGCAAATTACAGGAATAATAATAGAAAAAGCTGAAAAAATAGATAGTTTTATATAAGAAAAAAAAGCTTCCGCAAGACCTGTATATATTATTTTTCTTCCTTCTTTTTCTGAAAGATCAACAAGAGGAGTTAAAAATAATTCAAATATTTCTTCTCGAAAACTATAACAAAGCAGAGCAGCAGCTATAAAAAAAGCAAAAACAACTAGGATTCTTTTTTTTATTTCAACTAAGTGTTCTTTTAAAGTATATTTTTGCACTACAAATCAACCAACGTTTGACATTCTTTTATAGATACTTATCTTCTTTAGGATAAACATTTATCCTTGTATTACCTTTAAAACTATTATTTTTCAGTATTATCCTCATCATCTGGAAGAAGCTCATCAATACCTTTTTCTAAAGTTTTATCCATAGGAATCTCTAATACAGACCTAACTTCACCGTGTTTTTTCTTTTTTATTTCATCAATTTGATTTATGTCCTTATCTTCTTTTGATATATCTATTGAATCCAATAAATCTTTTGGAATATATCTAATTGAATTTTTTAATGTTGTTTCTAAATGTGGAGTTGTAACGGAATCTTTTAGCCATTTCGGGTACTTATCCTTTTCAAGATTATATATAATATCTTCAGCTTTCTCAGCACCAGAATATGTACCGGCTGTGAAGACTGCAACGACACTAAATAGCAACAAAGAAATTAATCCACCTCTTACCACACCTAAGATAAAACCTAGGAACCTGTCAAATATACCTTGGCTAACTTCTTTAAAAAGAAAGATAATTTTTGATGATAGAAATGTAAAAACTATCAAAGAAAAAATATAAGAAACAACTCCGCTTCCTATTGAGGTTACAAGGTCATTAGCTATATAACCTGAGAATATTATTCTAACATATGAATATAAGAATATCGCTGCAAAAATTGAAGCAATAAAACCTAAAAGATTTATAGTTATATAAATCATCCCCCTATAGAGCCCCATTATTGATGAAGCAAATAGAATTGTTAAAATAATAATATCAAAAACTGTAAACATCATATTTCAATAATAACTTTATCTGTAATAACATAGTCAAGCGTTAAATCATGAGATTCTTTTGGTAAATATTCACTTAAATCTCTGTGAAAACAAACCCCAATCTTTATAATATCTTTTCTCGATCTCTTTTTACTAATATATCTATCATAATATCCAGCTCCAAATCCTAATCTACCCCCATTTATACTGAGAGACAAACCGGGTATCACTATAATATTTGGCTCCACTTTATTTTCATTTTGAGGCTGCATCAACTTACTAAAAGAACTCTTTTCCATCTTGGAATTATAACCATATTTGACGTAATACATCTTAGTTCCTTTAATCTTAGGTAAAGCAGCTTTTGATGGAAATTTAACAGCTAATTTCATTATGTCAACTTCACCTTGCATAGGCCAATATAAACCAACAGTTTTGTTTTTGTCCAGAACATCAGTTTTTTTAATGATTTTTGTTTGCTTATTTCTTTTAAAAGAAATCGAATCAATAACTTCTTGTGTGTTTTTAACAATAGTTTCATTTTCTATACTATGACTCAAATCCTTATATGATTTTCTTAAATCTAAAAATTTTTGTCTTAATTGCTTTTTTAATTCCATCTCTTATATCAATTATTTCTTTATAAACTTTTCCATAAATTCTTGATGCTTTTTCAATTCTTCTTCAGTTGGATATACCACTAGTTTATTACCTTCTGCCATAACATTAACCACATCATTTTGAATCTCATTCGATTCTCTATTTCCTATTACAAAACTTGTCTGTCTACCACCAGTAAGTTCGACATATACCTCGGCAAGCAAGGCTGCATCTAGTAAGGCTCCATGAAAATCTCTTGAAGAATTATCTATCTTAAATCTTCGACAAAGCGCATCAAGATTAACTCTAGCTCCAGGATAATTCTTTCTTGCGATAATTAGTGTATCTATTGCTTCAGACAACTCAAGAGAAGGTAAATTAACCAAGGACAATTCATAATTTAAAAACTTAATATCAAATGGAGCATTATGTATAACTAATTTTCCATCTTCTATAAAATCTAAAAATTCCTTCGCTATTTCTTTAAAAACAGGTTTATCTTTGAGAAACTCTGATGAAATACCATGTATTCTGTAAGCTTCACTTGGCATATCTCTTTCTGGATTGATATAAAAATGAAACTTCTTCCCTGTTAGAACCTTATTAACCATTTCTAGGGCACCAATTTCTACTATTCGATGACCATCCTGAGGATTTAAACCTGTTGTTTCAGTATCTAGAACTATTTCCCTAATATTCATGCTATTTTCTTTATTATTTTCTCTAATGATTTTTCTATTTCTCTTTGGTTAGTATCGCTATTTATCACAAAATCTGATCTCCTTTTTTTCTCCTCTTGATCAAACTGTACTGATTTTATCTTATTATATAGATCAATATTACTTACCCCCCTTTCGTTTGCTCTTTGCCATCTAGTTTCTTCCGAGCAATATACACAAATTGAATAAGAAAAATATTCATCAAAATTTGATTCGAATAATAGTGGTACTTCTGTAAATATAAATTTTTGATTTTTATTTATTTCCTCAAACTCTTTTATTCCAGATCTAACAATTGGATGAATTATAGATTCAAGCTCTTTCCTAGATTGTGGATTATCATATATAATTTTAGATAGCCTCTTTTTATCGAAAATCTCTAACCCTTCTATCTTGCCTACAACTATATCTTGTAACTTTATGTCTTTATAAGCTTCACGAATAAAATCATCGCAGGAAAAAACCATATAACCCATGTTTTTAACACAATTTAGTACAAAACTCTTACCAGAAGCAAAACTTCCAGTGATAGCAATGTTTTTCATTATTTTATTCCCTTTTTCTGATCGTAATATGCTTTCATTATAATTGCTGCAGTCTCCTCAATTGATCTCATAGAAACATCTATTACTTTCCAATTATTTTCATAACATATTCTCTTTACTTGTCTACATTCATCTTGAATTGTCTTTATATCAGTATAGTTAGAATTTTCGGTAACTTGCAGTAAATTCATTCTACTTTCCCTAATTTCAACTAATCTGCCAGGATTAATAATCAATCCAAATATTACTGGATTATTCATTTTGGGCAATATATCTGGAAATGGGCATCCACTAACCAAAGGAATATTAGCTGTCTTAAATCCGTTATAAGATAAATATACAGAAGTCGGAGTTTTTGATGTTCTTGATGGACCAATTAAAATTATATCAGCCTCCTCGAGATCATCTAATATCTGACCATCATCATGACGAAGAGAATATTCAATAGCATCAACTTTATCAAAATATGTCTCATCGAATTTATTAGTGTAACCAACCCCACTATCAGCACTTTCACCTATATACTCTGCAATTTCTTTAACAATTTTACTTACAACAGATACACAAGGTATTTTCATTTCAAAACAAAACTTTTTTAAAGCATCACGAAGACCCTCGTCTGAAACTGTATACAAAATAACACCTGGTTTAGCCTTAACCTTCTCAAAAACCTCATCAAGCATCTTTAGGTTTCTAGTCATAGGCCAATGATATTTTTTTACTTCTACATCACTAAATTTTGCTAAAGCAGTATTTGCAGCATGTTTTACAGTTTGCCCCGAAGACTCGGAAACTAAGTGAACAGTTAGTTTTTTCATTTTTTACACATTTACTTTGTGGATAACATTATTGGTCTAAATATCTATTACTACCTTTATTTTAAAGATAAATCTACTAATATAGATCACAAAAGCCCTATGTATAATAAATTGTGCATAAATTGAGTATAGTATGAATCACCCCTACTTATCCTCAATTTACCCCATATTTATACACAAATCTGTCAACTGTATAATTTAATCTGTGAATAAGTTGAATAATTTTTGGAATTCAAAATTAAATCAATAATAAACTAACAATATATATGTTGATAAGACAGTGGATAACTCTTAATTCATATTATCCACTATACTTACAACAAACTATAATATATATTACTTTTATATTATTATATTAGTATCGAAAAGTTATGAGCAATCTTATAAAAGTTTTTCAAAAAGAAAATAAGGAAATTCCTATTTGGTTAATGAGACAAGCTGGAAGATATTTACCTGAATATATGGAAGTAAGATCTACAGTAAATGATTTTTTGGAACTTTGTTATGACTCAAAAAAAGCTACTAAAGTAACACTACAGCCTATAGATAGGTTTGGTTTTGATGCTGCAATAATTTTTTCAGACATTTTGGTTCTTCCTCACGCACTAGGTTGGGATGTTGCATTTAAAAAAGGAGAAGGACCTGTCTTAGCAAAATTTGAATCTGAAAAAGATTTACTAAAATTATATGACAGTTTTTCTAATAAAATAGAAAATATTTATGATACTGTAAGCAACGTCAGACATTCTTTGCCAAAGAACGTATCTTTAATTGGTTTTGCTGGAAGCCCATGGACAGTAATTAGCTACATGCTTGAGGGAAAAGGGAAACAAGATTTTTCAGTAAGTAAAAGATTTTTATATAATAATCACGCAACTGCTTTAAAGTTATTTGATATTATTTCTGATAAAACTATTGAATATTTATCTAATCAAATTGAAGCGGGTGCTGAAATAGTTCAGCTTTTTGATTCATGGTCTGGAATGTTGAATGGATTTAATTATGAAGAATTTGTAATCAAACCTACGAAAAAAATAGTAACAGAATTAAATAAGAAATATCCAAATGTACCAGTAATAGGATTTCCAAGGGGTTCAGGATATAATTATGATAATTATATAAAAAATACAAATATCGCCGCAGTTGGTGTTGATCAATTTACACCAGTATCTCAAATGAAAAAATGGCAAAGAAATATTGTTGTTCAAGGTAATTTTGATCCAGTTATTTTACTTACGAATAGAGAAAAAATTAAAAATGCAGTTGACGAAATATTATATACAGTAGAAGATGATAATTTCATTTTCAACTTAGGACATGGAATTATACCAAATACTGATCCTAAAAATGTAGAATATTTAGTAAATTATGTCAGAGAGTTCAAAAAATAAAAAAACAGCAATAGTTCTTTTCAATTTAGGGGGACCGGATAGTAAGAAGGCGGTAAAGCCTTTTCTATTTAATCTTTTTAATGATAAATATATAATTACTCTTCCAAAATTTTTGCGTTATTTTATTGCATGGCTTATTTCTTCAAGGAGAGAAAAAACAGCTCAAGAAATATATTCTTATTTGGGAGATAAATCGCCAATTCTAGATGAAACAAAAGCTCAAGCTGATTTTTTAGAAAAATCCTTAAAAAGTTCTTTAAAATCAGATTGCAGGGTTTTTATATGTATGAGGCATTGGCATCCAATGTCAGATAAAGTAGTTGAAGATATTACGAATTATGGGCCGGAAGAGGTGATTTTACTTCCACTTTATCCACAATTTTCTACAACTACTACTCTTTCTTCAATTGAGGATTTTTCCAATAAAATTCAAAAGAAATTACCCAATATTTTATACAAAACTATTTGCTGTTACCCAAGAAATAAAAATTTTATACAAAGCCATGTTGATTTAATTACCAAGTCGCTTGAAAAAATAGAAGATAAGGATAATTATAGAATTTTATTTTCTGCTCATGGGTTGCCTAAAAAGATTATAGAATCAGGTGATCCGTATCAGTGGCAGGTAGAAAACACAGTGCAGGGCATAATTGATCAATTGCCTTTTTCTGGAATTGATTATAGGATATCTTATCAAAGCAGAGTTGGCCCGCTTGAATGGATTGGGCCTAATACAGAAGATGAAATAGAAAAAGCTGGTAAGGAGCAAAAAGAATTGATGATAGTTCCTGTAGCTTTTGTCAGTGAACATTCTGAGACTTTAGTAGAACTTGATATAGAATATAAGGAAATAGCTGATAAATACTCAATGAATTACGTTAGGGTTCCAACTTTGAGCGTTAATAATCACTTTGTTGACTCACTAAAGAATATGGTTGTTAGTGCAAGTAATTCTGAATCTAGCTTTTTATATTCTGATGAAATGAAGAGAATTTGTCCGGGAAGTTATACAAAATGTCCGTGTAAAAACTAAAAATAAAGGTAAGTAGAAAAATGGAAGATTATTTTATTTGGTATAAAACTATTCATGTAATTTCAGTTATATCTTGGATGGCAGCAATATTTTATTTGCCAAGACTTTTCGTGTATCATTCGAAGGTAGAATTAGGCTCAGAGATGGATAAAACTTTTCAAATCATGGAAAGAAGGTTGTTAAAAATAATTATGACACCAGCGATGCTATTAACATATATTTTTGGTTTGCTTACTGCTTATGTTTATGGTGTTGTTGCATTAGGAATATGGTTTCATATTAAAATGCTAGCGGTTCTTGGTTTGACTATTATGCATGGATTTTGTGCTAAATGGGTGAAAGATTTTGCTAAAGGTGAAAATAATCATTCAGAAAAGTTTTACAGAATGGCAAATGAAGTGCCAACTATTTTGATGATACTTGCTGTTACTATGGTTATAGTTAAACCTTTTGAATAGTTTGATTTAGTTATTGCGAGCAAAGCTAATCAGCATCAAAGTATTCCAAAACTAGATGCTATTTGTGGTAATATGTATTAATTCTTTAAGACATAGATTTTACTAGATCATTTAGTACATTATCTGAGTGAGAATCCCAAATATATTTAGATTCAAAGTTATTGTAATGTTCTAAACCTAGATCTTTTATGATTTGAGGACAAAACTTAGATTGAAATGCCCTGATAACGAAATTTGTTTGTTTATCAAAAATTTCTGTTATGTCTATGTTATATCCAAGTTTTCTAAATTTACTTTGGATATTGCCAATATTTTTTCCAATTACACCAAATTCGTATAAGTTTATATTCATAGACATAGGTTCAACTTCATGCCACATTCCAAAACCTTGCTCAGAAAGTAGTTTCCAGTTAAAGAATATTCCCGGATCTATTTTTCTTTCTGGCGCTACATCTGAGTGACCAATAAAATTTTCTTTTGGAATATTGTATTTTGGGGCTAAATCTTTACACAACTCAATGCATGAATCCATTTGATCTTTAGTAAAGTCCTTATTTCCTAAATTGTCGAGTTCGATGCCGATAGAATTTTGGTTTAACTTATCTTTTTTATGCCATGAACTTTTTCCTGCATGCCATGCTACATTTTCATCTTTTACTAGTTGAAATATTTCACCATTTTCCTTTATTAAATAATGAGCACTAACTTCGCTTGATGTGTCACAAAGCCTAGCAAGAGCTTCTTTAAATGGCATTTCCGTAAAATGTAAGATAACATATTCAATCTTCTGACTTCTTTTTAAAAAATTAGGAGAAGAGAAATTACTATTAAGAAGCATAATTATATAGATTTAATTTTCTTTAAGAGTTATATTATAGCCCGGAAAAGCATTTTAATATAGCATATTGGAACAATTAAAAGTGAATGAAACTGAATCTATTCGATCAAATACACATAATTCTACAAAATCCGAAGTAAAATCACTAATTTTAGTAATATTATTAGCGTTGGCAGTTAGGACCTTTTGTATTGAATTATTTTATGTTCCAACAGGATCTATGAGAGCTACAATCCTGGAAGGAGATTATATGTTTTCTACAAAATATGATTATGGGTATAGTATATATTCTATACCTTTTAATCCTGATATTTTTGAAGGTAGAATCTTTGATTACCCACCAGAAAGAGGGGATGTGATAATTATGCGTCCTCCACATAATATGGAACAGAGATATATTAAAAGGTTAATAGGGCTTCCAGGAGACAAAATTGAAATAAAAAATGATCTAATATATATTAATGATTCTCCAATAGAGAGAGTGGAAGTTGGTATATATACTAGCGAAGATAATATAGAATATATAAAATTTCGTGAGACTTTGCCAAATAATGTGAGTTACTTTTCTTATAAGTTAAAAGACCAACCGATGATTTTTGATGTAGATATTAGTAATTACGGACCAAAGATTGTTGAAAAAGGTAGATATTTTTTCCTAGGAGATAATAGAGATAATTCTGGTGATAGTAGATATCAACTTCAAACTGTTGATCCAAGAAACTTTATTGCCAAAGGTAGGTTTATTTTATTCTCAACAAAAATACCTCTTTGGGATTCATCTTCTAGCTTTTTTGAACAAATTGCAAGAATAGGCGATTGGATTTCATCAATAAGATTTAACAGAATATCTAGCAGCTTGTATATTTCAAAAAATAATCATGATAAATAAATTTTCTAAGGAAGAATTAAATTTACTCGAGAAAAAATTGGATTATAAATTCAATGATTTTAATTTTCTCATAGAAGCTTTAACACACCCTTCTATGAAACAAATAGATAACACTATAAGAGATTACGAGAGGCTTGAGCTTTTAGGAGACTCAATTCTAGGATTTCTTGTTACAGAAATGATTTTTAATAAATATACAGGATATGAAGAAGGTAATTTAGCTAAAATAAAAGCTCACGTAGTTTCAAGTGGTACATTAGTAAAAATTGCTAGTACAATAGATTTGTCCAAATATTTAATAATTACGCCAGGCGAAGAAAACTCTGGAGGAAGAAATAATCCTAATAATATAGAAAACGCCATGGAGGCATTGCTTGCAGCCATATATCTAGACAGCAACGTTGAAAATGTTCGCAAAATTGTCGGAAGATTATGGAAAGAGTCAGTAGATAATATTGATTTTAGTGCTGCTGATCCTAAAACATATTTGCAAGAATTCCTGCAAAAGAAAAAGCTAAATATTCCTAAATACGAGCTTATAAATCAAGAAGGTCCTGTACATGCACCTTTATTTACCGTTAAAGTCTCATCAAATAGTAAGTCTAAACTAGGCGAAGGAAAATCTATAAAAGATGCGGAAAAAGACGCTGCAAGGAAATTGTTAAAGCTTTTGGAATCTGAGAGATAGTTAATGTCTGAGAATATTAAAAAATCTCTATCAGTATGTATAGTGGGAAAACCCAATGCTGGTAAATCTACGCTCTTAAACCATATTATTGGAGAGAAAATATCAATTGTTACTCCGAAGGTTCAAACAACTAGATCTATCATAACAGGAATCATTACGTTCGATGATGTTCAATTAGTTCTATTTGATACACCTGGTATTTTTGAACCAAAAAAGAAGCTTGAAAAAGCTATGGTTCGTTGTGCTTGGTCTAGTCTTGGAAGTGCAGATATGATTGTCTTAATTATTGATGGATCAGCCAAAATTGATGAAGGAGTTACTGATATAATTCACCGCATTTCTGAATCAGGAAAACCCATTACATTTTTATTAAATAAAACCGACCTTAAAACAAAATATGCAGTAGAAAATATTAGTTTTTTGCAGAAAGTAGCGCCCAAAGCTAGGATTTTTAATATATCAGCGTTAAAAGGAAAAAATGTTAGTGATTTTCTAGAATATTTAAAAGAGAACGCGGGTATTTCTGGTTGGGGTTATGATGCTGATGACATTACAAATTTGCCATCGCGCTTTTTAGCTACTGAAATAACAAGAGAGCAGTTGTTTCTTAAACTAGAGCAAGAATTACCTTATAATTTAACAGTTGAAAGTGAAAGTTGGGAAGAGCAAGCAGATGGTTCAGTTAAAATTAATCAAGCAATTATTGTTTCTCGCGAAAGCCATAAAAATATGATAATTGGCAAAAAGGGAATTAAGATAAAAGAAATAGGAACAGAGGCAAGAGTAAATATTGAAAAATTGCTTGGGCAAAAAGTTCATCTATTTCTTTTTGTAAAAACTCGTAAGAATTGGGAAGACAATCCAGAGTTTTATCACACCATGGGATTAAAATATCAAGGCAATCACTAAGATGATTCGACCAAATCTTTATCGATTACAATTATAGTATCTCCTATAACTAATATTCCTTCAAAATCTTCTTTAATTCTAATACCATTTTCAGCAAGTATGCTATTACCACCTTGTTCACTAAAATAGTCTGATATAATTAAATCCATAAAAGTGTCAAGTTGAATGTCATTAGTAATTTCACGATTTATAGGGCTATAATCTTCAGATTCCTCGGCAGGAACTACATTCCTAGGCATTAAGACTTGAAGATTTGAGCCAATCGGGCGAGGATATGTTTCTTCTTGATCAGAATTATAATCGTTTTGATGTGGAATTGCTGCTGGTTCTCCACTTTCTTCTTCATTGTTTGGTGAAGAGGTATCATTTTCTGCTAATTCTCTGCTCATGATAATTTATATTTTATATAAAATTTTTAGCTATGTTTAGATAATCTTCCGGAGATAAATTTTCAGCTCTGTGTTGCAGGCTTATACCTGACTTTTTTAGAATATTATCTATGTCTGAATGTAATGACTTTAAAGAAGATTTTATCATTTTTCTTCTTCCAGAGAAAGCAAGCCGTGTGATCTTCTCTAATTGATTTATAATTTCTTTGGAAGGTTGATTAGGTTTTGGTGTTAGCCTAACTATGCTCGACCATATTTTTGGTTCTGGATAAAATGCCTTTGGACTAACATCGAAGCATTTATAAGTATTACAAATAATCTGACAGATTACAGATAATCTTCCGTAAGATTTGCTATTAGGTTTAGAAATTATTCGATCAACTACTTCTTTTTGAAGCATAAGAGTCATACTATTTACATGCTTTATCTTGCCAAGCCAATTAATTAGAAGTTGGCTTCCAATATTATATGGAAGGTTAGAAATAATATCTAAGTTAGTTTTTGAAAGTTCCTTAAGACTAGTTTTTAGTGCATCTTCATGCCTTATTTCAAGAAAAGGAAATGATTCTTGTAATTCCTTAAGAAGAGGTATACACCGGGAGTCAGTTTCTATTACAGTGAGTTTATTAGGTTTTGCTTTTAATATTGATCTAGTCAAGCCTGCTGGACCTGGGCCAATTTCAAGAACGCAAGAATCCTGATTTATGCTGGAATACTGTACTATTTTATCGCATAAGTTTTCATCAAAAATAAAGTTTTGACCGAACTTCTTTAAAGGAGCAATACCATGTTTACTAGCTAACTTTGCTATAGATGGCAACATTTTACAATCCAGGCATCATAGTTTTTATATTAGATTTTACTTTTAGGTCCTTAAAGAATTTAGTTGCCTTTTTTGACATTTTTTTGTTAGACAAAAATGATTCAATTTTATTTAAATCATTCTTAGAAACGCCAGAATCTTTTTTACAGACTAAAACCATTTTGAATAAGTTTCCTTGTTTATAAATATTACTTGAAGCCCCTACTTTAGTATCAAGAACTACAGATTGTGTTTTTGGTGGAAGCTTGGTTAGTTTTCTATCAAATTTTTCACCATCAGCAAAGTCAGCAAATAGTTTGTCATCTATCTTGTTGCAGCTTGATAAACGCTTTTTTAGTAATTGCATCTTACCTTTTGATTTTTCATCACCTGATTTTGAGGTAAACACCCAAGCCTCAATATCAAAATCTTGATAGCTATTTATTAAAGCTATATCCATTTCATTAGGGGAAACAGAAACAGATTGAGATAATGAATTTACAATATTATGTTTAATCAATTCTCCTTTTATTTGTTTTCTGAAACTCTCTATATCTAAATTACTTGCCTTCATGTGCGCTTTCATACCGCCTTTTGGCATTTTATTTCTTTGTTCTATTGAAAGAATTGCGTTATCGATTTCTTTTTCGCTAACTTCTCCTCCAACCTTTTCAGCATGTTGATTTAATAGCTCTTCTTCGATTAGAATATTCAGAATATCACTAGTAACTTTGCTGTTTACTCCAGGATCAGAAATATCGATATTATTTAATTCTAAAATCATTTTTTTTCTAGCTTCGAAATCGTACTTTGTAATTGGTCTATCATTTACAAATGCTACAACATCAGGTAAATCTGCCAATGTATTAAATGAAAATAGTACAAGAAAAATACTTATTAATCTTTTCATGGATTATCTGCTCACATATTTAAAACTTTTAAACCAACAGAAAATGACTTAGTTCTAGTCTTCCGAACGCCTCTAAGACTATCATTTAAGAAATTATCCGTAATTACGCCATTTATACTAACACAATCAAATATATATGTCACCCTGATACTTCTAACTAGAACTCGTGGTGATTTCGAAGTAATATCAAGCTTAGTTGTACCACCAATCCAAAGATTTTCTTGGACTCTATAGTCAGCATTCATGCTAATTTGTGAAGCTTTATCAGTTTCAATAAAGACGTCATTATCAGCAAAATATCTGGAAGCTTGATGAAATTCAGCAAAAGATACATTTCCTATAAAATCTTCGGTTATTGATTCAAAACCAACTTCGTTTCTGATTGGCTTTAAACTCTGGTCTCGTCTAAATCTATAAAAAATAGAAGTATTATTAAATATATCAGCTCTTGCACTTCCAACATATTCAGAATTACCCCTTTCAACTACATTGTCCTTATAAATTAATTGCCCCAAAAAAGTGTCAATATAAAGCGGTCCTCCAGATAAGGTAGAGTTAACACCGTAACTAAAACGACTGCCATATTCGTGATAATCAATACCACTAAATCTATTGGTACTAAATATATTATTCTCAGACAATTCATTTTTGGGCGCATCAACTAAAGCAAATTTTTCAAAACGTTTCTCATATTTTCTACCCAAAACTACCATTGCAGTAGGTTCGATTTTTATGCTAGATTTTTGAGTAATAGATTTCATTAAAGGATATCTCCATTTTGCACTTACTTCTGGAATATTTCTATACCAAACTTTTTGCTGTCCTTTTTTTGATTTGCTTTCATTAAAATCAACAACGTATAGATCCCCTCTGTTTGAAGCTGTAAGAGTATACATATGACCACCTTGCGAAATCATATTGGACATCATTTCTAATTCAAGAGCGTTCCTTGCAAGCTGAAGTTCGTTTGGTTCAGAATATATGATAGTATTATTTCTTACATTAAGCAGTAGAGTTTCGTCGTCTGATAAATCGATAACATTTTGAGTTTTGATGCTCGGAAGGATAAAAGGTGTTTTTAATTTTGAATTTTTATCTCTTAAATCCTGAAAATGATATCCCTCAAGTAGAAAATAATTTCTTCTATCAACGGTGCTTGTGTAAATTCTCGATGTTAAGTAAGAATCATATATTTCTTGGTGATTGGTAAGAAAAGCTTTGTCCGAAGCTCTTTGTACATCAAACCCATAATTTGTACTATTTCTAGAAAAGTCACCCTTGGCATTTACATGATATCTTCCAGGGTTTGAGCTACTTGATTCGCCGTCAGTTCTTCTTCTTCTGAAAGATGGATTACCGTAGCTACCATTAATTTTATAACTTCCGTCCTCAACTTTATGACGATATTCGCCATCAAAAATAGTGTATCTTTTTGAAAATCTTGGGCTTATGGTAAAATCAATATTAGGCTTTGCTCTAAAGTAAAAAGGAATCATAAAGTCATCTTTTAAAATTTTAGGACCTAATATCCCTGATTGAGCTTTTGCATCTGGGGTTGGGTGAGAAAAATAAGGAAAATAAGCTATTGGAACACCGTAAACTTCAAAAAACACATGCCGGTAAGTTATTTTTTCTTTACTATAATCAATATCTGTTTTTCCAGAACTGATTTGCCATATTGGTTTATTTCCACAGTTAATTTTACAAGGAGTGAATACAGATTTTTCTAAAGAAAGTCTGTTTTTATCCAGTCTTTTGGCAAGCCTTGCAGCTAAAATTGAATTTTCATCTAATTTGGCGATAAAGCCTTCTATTGCACCTTTTTTTAGCTTATCCTTAAAAATAGCTTTTTCACCTTTTATAACTCGTCCACTTCTATCAGTGATTTGTACATTTTCTTCAGCAAAAATAGTGTCATCCTTTAGGTCATAAATAATTTTTTGTGCATTAATAGTGTATCCTTCCATTTTGACGAATACGTTACCTTTGGCGGTAATTAAATCATTTTTGGAATCATAATGAACTTCTTTCGCTTTTAAAGCGTTATTAGTAGAACTTGCCCCGCATGCAATAAAAGGAGAAATAAAGTATATTAAGAGTAAAAGTTTGCAAACTCTAAGCATTTAAATTAGTTTAATTTTGTGCACTTGGAAATATTCTAAAATACTATACATTATGTTAGAAGATAATTTAACAAATAACTTAACTCAAACGGAATTTTCTGTTTCGGAAATTTCAGGCAAAATAAAATGGCTGCTTGAAAATAAGCTTGGGATTGTAAAAATAAAAGGTGAAATTTCGGGTTTAAAAATAGCAGCATCAGGCCATGGTTATTTTTCTTTAAAAGACGATAATGCAGTACTTGCTGCAACCTGCTGGAGGCACAATCTAGCTAGAGTGAATTTTAAGCTTGAAGAAGGTTTAGAAGTTATTGTTACGGGGAAAATTACTGCGTATGCTGGTCAATCTAAGTATCAAATATCTGCAGATCACATAGAGCCAGCAGGTTCTGGTGCTTTTATGAAAATATTAAAAGAGAGGCGTGCAAAGCTAGAACAAGAAGGGCTTTTTGCAAAAGATCATAAGCAAAACCTACCATATCTGCCTAAAAAAATTGGTATTATTACTTCTATTTCTGGAGCGGTAATTAAGGATATTATTCACAGAATAACTGATAGATGCCATACTCATTTAGTTATATGGCCAGTAGCGGTTCAGGGAGAAAGCTCTGCAGATGAGGTATCAAATGCAATTGATGAATTTAATAAGTTAGATTCGGATCAAAGGCCTGATTTGCTAATAGTAGCAAGAGGCGGTGGTTCTATAGAAGATTTGTGGTCATTTAATGAGGAGAATGTTGTCCGCTCCACATATAATTCAAAAATACCGATTATTTCTGCGGTCGGGCATGAAACAGATTATACTCTGATTGATTTAGCTGCTGACGTCAGAGCGCCTACACCTACAGCAGCTGCAGAATTTGCTGTCCCAGTTGCATCAGATTTAAGGTATACTATAAATGTTCTCGGTGATCGAATGCATACTAGGCTTACTGATTTATTGAAATATTATTCTCAAAAATTATCAAATAATAAAAGAGCGCTCGAGCAGGTTAAAAATTCAGTTGAAAATTATGCGCAGAAAATTGATGATCTATCGTTTCGTTTGCTTGGATCTCTTCCTAACTTATTAAAACAGAAAAACAATATGCTTGAATATTTTCCTATATCTCGCATAAAGCCATTGAAGATATTGAAGTATAAGTATCTTCAGTATAAGCAATTCGATGATCACTTGCTCAATAAGAGTAGTACTTTGCTGAATGAATATCAGCATAAACTAACCCTAAATAGTTCCCTGCTTAACAGCCTTGACTATAACAATGTTCTAAAAAGAGGATTTGCTATGGTTAGCAACTCAGATGGAAAATATGTTTCTAAGCTTGCTGAAGTAAAACAAAGTTCTGTATTAAACATCAAAATGCAAGATGGTGCGATTGAGGTAGTTAAAAAATAAAAGGAAATCTTTGTATTATATATAGGTTTTTCTTCCCAAATACTTGACTATTTTTGTTGGGTAAGTTAAACTCATCATCGATGATAAGGAGGATATGTATATGATGCTAACTACGAAAAGTCGCTATGCTGTTATGGCTGTAATAGAAGTTGCCGCAAGAGATAGTAAGACTCCTATTAGGCTTGCAGATATTTCTGAAAAGCAAAATATTCCTTTAAACTATCTTGAGCAAATCTTTTTAAAATTAAAGAAAGCCAATTTAGTACGCTCGGTAAAAGGACCTGGTGGTGGTTACCATTTAAATTTATCATCAAAAGAAATTTCTATTGAAAATATTGTAGATGCTGTTGAAGAAAATCTAAAAATGACTAGATGTTCTAAAGATAAAAACTGTAGAAAAAATGGAGTTAATTGTAAAACTCATGATTTATGGAAAGGCTTAGGGCGTCATATTAGAGAGTATTTTGCCAATATTTCGATAGATGATGTGATATCAGGTGAAATTAATATTGTTAATTAGGGATTAGAGATACGTAAAATTATGATATATCTAGATCACAATGCTACAACAAATATTCGCCCTGAAGTGTGGAATAAGATGAATGAGCTTGCAAGCTATGGACCTGTAAATCCATCATCAATTCATTCATATGGACAAAAAGGGAAAAGCCTTCTAGAAGAGGCACGCAAATCTATTGCGACTCTACTAGGTTTTGAATCTGATCGTCGTGGATATCAAATTACTTTTACCTCCAGCGGGACTGAGGCTAATAATTTAATTATTTCGAATTTCAAGGATCATGAAGTTTTTATATCAGCAACTGAACATCCTTCAATTTATGCGCATAGCAAGCATTTGAAAAATATTACTATAATTAAAGTCGATCAGAATGGAATTCTAGATATTGATGATTTAATTCTAAAATTAAAAAAGTCAAAATCCTCTAAAAAACTGCTGTCAGTTATGCTTGCAAACAATGAAACTGGTGTTATTCAACCTCTTAAAAAAATATGTGAAATAGCTCACAATCACGAGGCACTTGTACATAGCGACTGTATTCAGGCTATTGGTAAAATAGATGTAAACATGCCTGATCTTGGTATAGATTTTTTGTCAATTTCTGGTCATAAATTTGGCGGCCCAATGGGGTCTGCGGCGTTAATAGCAAGAACATCGATTCATCTTGAGGCGCAAATTATTGGAGGGGGTCAAGAAAGGTCTCTTAGGTCTGGAACTGAAAATGTTCCTGCAATAGTGGGGCTAGGGCTTGCTGCAAAATTGGCAAAAGAAGAACTTAGAGAAAGGCATGCGCACATGGCTAAGCTTAAGTCCAAACTTGAAAAAATGCTATTGGAAAGCGATCACTCAATAGAAATCGTTGGATCCAATACTGAGCGCCTCCCAAATACAAGCTTGATATTTAATTTAAATAAAAAGGCTGAAACGCAGCTAATTGCCTTAGATCTAAAAGGAGTAGCAGTTAGTTCTGGCTCTGCATGTTCTTCTGGCAAATCTTCTCCATCGCATGTATTGTCTGCGATGGGATATACAGAAGATAAATTACATTCTGCGCTTAGGATTTCAGTTGGAACAAATACAAAAGAAGAAGATATTGATAAATTCATTGAAATATATAACGAAATTAATAAGTAAAAATTATGGTGAACCTAGAAAAATTGAGAAAAAAAGTAGCTGATACTGGAAGTAAATTTCCAATATATTTGGATAATCAAGCCACAACAAAAACAGATCCTAGAGTAGTTGACGCGATGTTACCATATTTTACTGAAAAATTTGGCAACCCTCATTCTAAAAGTCATTCATATGCATGGGAAGCAGAAGAGGCTTGTGAACTTGCTAGAACTCAGGTTGCAAACTTAATAGGGGCTTCAGGAAAAGAAATTATTTTTACCTCAGGAGCTACTGAGTCAAACAATATGGCTCTTAAAGGAATTGCAAGATTTTATGGCTCCAAAAAGAAGCATATTGTAACTGTAGTAACAGAGCATAAATGCGTACTAGATACGTGCCGTCACTTAGAGCAAGAAGGTTTTAAAGTAACTTATCTGCCTGTAAAACCTAATGGTATTGTTGATTTAGATGAACTAAAAAATGCAATAACTGAAGATACTATGCTTGTATCAGTTATGGCTGTAAATAATGAGATTGGTGTCATTCAGCCTTTAAAAGAAATTGGACAGATTTGTCGTGAAAAGGGAGCGTTTTTTCATTCGGACATAGCGCAAGCTTTCGGTAAAATTCCGATAAATGTTGACGAATGTAACATAGATTTAGCCAGTATTTCTGGGCATAAAATATACGGTCCAAACGGAATTGGAGCTTTGTATATTAGACGCAAACCTCGAGTTCGTTTGGCTCCGATATTTAATGGCGGAGGACAAGAGAGAGGATTTAGATCTGGTACGTTATCAACACCTTTATCAGTCGGGCTAGGGGCAGCTGCAGAAATTGCTTCAAAGGAGATGGATAAAGATTATGTCCATGTAAAAAAACTATTTGATAAGTTTTTAAATAAAATACAATCAAATGCTGATGAGATATATCTCAATGGTGATAAAGACCAAAGATATCATGGAAACTTAAATTTAAGCTTTGCATATATTGAAGGTGAATCAATGATTTTATCTATTAAAGACTTAGCTGTTTCATCCGGCTCTGCCTGCACATCAAGTTCGCTTGAACCGTCTTATGTATTGCGTGCACTTGGAGTTGGTGATGACTTAGCACATACATCAATCAGATTTGGTTTTGGCAGGTTTACAACTGAGGAAGAGGTTGAATATGCGGCTGAGTTAATGCTTTCTCGTATAAATAAGTTAAGAGAGCTAAGTCCATTATGGGAGATGGTACAAGAAGGTATTGATATTAATGAAATTGAATGGGCTGCACATTAGTCCAATAATTATATTTAAATAAGGGAGAAATATTATGGCATATAGTGATGAAGTAATTGACCATTATGAAAATCCACGCAATGTGGGTGCGCTTGATAAAAAAGATTCAGATGTTGGTACCGGGCTTGTTGGTGCACCAGCGTGTGGGGACGTTTTAAAATTACAAATTAAGGTTGATGATAATGGCATGATTGTTGACGCAAAATTCAAGGCTTTCGGCTGCGGTTCTGCTATTGCTTCAAGCTCACTTGTAAGCGAATGGGTAAAAGGTAAAAATGTTGACGAAGCTTTGGAAATAAAAAATACTGAAATTGCTAATCATCTATCATTACCACCTGTAAAACTACACTGTTCAATGCTTGCAGAGGATGCAATAAAAGCTGCTGTTACTGATTATAAGAACAAGCAAAAGTAATGTCTAAAAAACAAGTAATGCAATTAACAGATAATGCTGCCGAGCAAGTAAAGGTCTTGCTCGCAGAGCGAGGTAAGCCATCAATGGGAATACGAGTTGGCGTTAAATCTGGTGGTTGTTCCGGCTTAATATATTTTGTTGAATATGCGGATGAGAAAAATCCTTTTGACGAGATAATACAAGATAAGGGCGTAACAGTCCTTATCGATCCGAAAGCCTTGATGTATTTACTTGGAACAAAAATGGATTTTGTATCTGAACAATTTAAATCAGGATTCACCTTCACTAATCCAAATGAAAAGGGAAAATGTGGCTGTGGCAGTTCGTTTAATGTTTAGGAACCGTCCATCATACTTTAAATTTGTCTTGAAAAAATATAAATTTAAAGTATGATGATCAGTCATTCTTAGAGAAATTTAAGAATAACACCAATTTTCATTTTGGATTAGAAATGCGTATTTCAAGGTGAAGCTGCGCAGTGTATATACATACATGAGCACAGCTGAATCCTGCAAAATGCGGATATATAATTTAAAATGGGAAGTGGTAAATTCGCACGCAAGATACAGCCTTGTTAGTCTACTTATTAGTTCAAGTAGTCTTGGCTCTTGCGGAGGTATAACTAACAATTTATAGGAGATATTAAATGTCTAACTTACCTAAAGTTAGCGTCGGTGACTTACTAGACGCTGGTATTCATTTCGGTCACAAAACTTCACGCTGGAACCCAAAAATGGCACCATATATTTATGGTACTAGAGATAATATTCACATTATCGATCTTCAGCAAACAGTCCCATTAATGCAGATTGCACTAAAGCAAATTTATGAAACTGTTAAAAATAACGGAAAAGTTTTGTTTGTAAGCAGTAAAGTACAAGCAACAGATTTAGTAGCAGAATATGCTGAAAAATGTGGTCAGTTCTATGTTAACAATAGATGGCTTGGTGGTATGCTAACTAACTGGACTACAATTTCAAAATCTATCAAAAAAATTGATAATATTGAAAAGATTCTTGAAGATGAAGAGCTAGTTGCAACATATACTAAAAAAGAAGTACTAGATCTAAATAGAAAAAGAGAAAAGCTACTAAAATCACTTGCAGGTATCAGAAAAATTGGTGGTAGACCAGATTTGATCGTTGTTATTGATACAAATAAAGAGCACTTAGCAATTACTGAAGCTGTAAAACTAAATATACCTGTTGTTGCAGTTGTTGATAGTAATTCTGATCCAGATAATATCGATTATCCAATTCCTGGTAACGATGATGCTATCAGATCAATCAGATTATATTGCCACTTATTTGCAGAATCCGCTCTTGCTGGTATTCAGGATGCAATGACTGATTCTGGCGCTGATGCGGGAATTGCTCAAAAGCTAGTTGATGGTGATAGTCTAGATGGCGTTAAAAAAATTGAGAAAGTAGAAAAAGTATCAAAAGCAAAAACAGAAGCTGCTGATAAGTAATAAATTGCATTTTAAAGATAAAAATAAATTTAGGAGATTGATATGGCTATAACAGCATCAATGGTTAAAGAATTAAGAGAAAAAACTGGCGCAGGTATGATGGACTGCAAAAAAGCGCTAGTAGAGGCAAAGGAAGATTTTGAAGCGGCAGTAGATTGGCTAAGAACAAAAGGACTAGCTGCAGCTGCTAAAAAAGCAGGCCGAGTTGCAGCTGAAGGTCTAACAGCTGTTGCAATTGATCGAACAAAGGGAGCTGTTGTTGAAATTAATTCTGAAACAGATTTTGTTTCTAGAAATGAAACATTCCAAGGTTTGGTAAAGGAAGTTGCAGAAATTGCTGTTAATCATAATGATATTGAATCATTAAAATCAGCAAAAGCTAATTCTGGAAAAACAGTAGAAGAAGAAATAGTTGCAAATGTAGCTACTATTGGTGAGAACCTGAACTTACGCCGTATGCAAACTGTAGAAGTAAGTGATGGTGTCATTGCTTCATATGTTCACAATGCTTCAGCAGATGGTATGGGTAAAATTTCTGTTATTGTAGCGCTTGAATCAACTGGTGATAAAACAAAATTAATGGAAGTTGGTAAGCAATTAGCTATGCATGTAGCTGCTGCAAAGCCACAAAGCTTAAATAAGGAAGGTGTTGACCAATCTATTATCCAGAGAGAGAAAGACATTTTTACTGAGCAATCAAGAGCTTCAGGAAAGCCTGACAACATTATAGAAAAAATGATCGAAGGTAGAATTCGTAAGTTCCTAGAAGAGATCGTTCTTCTAGACCAAGCGTTTGTTATTGACGGTAAAACTAAAATTTCAGATGTAATTGCTAATCTTGCAAAGGAACTTGGCACTTCAGTTGAACTAAAGAATTTTGTAAGACTAGAAATCGGTGAAGGTATCGAAAAAGAAGAATCAAACTTCGCTGATGAAGTAGCAGCTGTTGCTAAGAATTAGTGAGTAATAGGTATATATGAATATTCAAAATAATTGGGATAAAAAAGGAGTTATCTTTAACCCCTCTAACTTGAATGATTGGATAGTAAGCCATGCATATATACCTACACCAATTTTACTTGATGATGAGACAATAAGAATATTTTTGGCATTTAAGGATGCAAAAAACGTTGGTAGAGTAGGCTATATTGACGTTAGTTCAAAGAACCCGTTTGAGGTTGTTTCTGTTTCAAAAACACCTAGTTTAAATGTTGGAATACCAGGTACATTCGATGATAACGGCGTAACACCAATATCTGTCGTAAACAATGATGGTAAGCTACATTTATATTATGCTGGATGGCAGCTTTCTGATAAAGTGAGATACTTCCTTTTTGCTGGGTTGGCAGTTAGCGATGATATGGGAGATACGTTTGAAAGAGTAAAAAAAGTTCCAATATTAGAAAGGACAGATCAAGAATTTCTACTCCGAAGTGCACCAATGGTTATTAAAAAAGATGATAAATGGCATATGATATATGCTGGTGGAGGGAGTAATGTTTTAATAGACAACAATATTACTCCTAGTTATTCATTAAAATACGTATCTTCGGATGATGGAATAAATTGGACTAAAGATGCTGTAGAGGTGTTGCCATGTAATCCAGCAGAGTTTGGTTTTGGTAGGCCATTTCTAATTTATGAAGAAAAGAAGTATAAACTATGGTATAGTATAAGAGGTTATGATAAAAGTTATAAATTAGGTTATGCAGAGTCTGAAAATTTATATGATTGGGATCGTCTGGATAATCAGCTATTTCCATTTATACAAAATACAAAAGAATTTGATAATAAGATGCAAGTGTTTGCAGCGATAATTAAAACAAAGTATGGAAATTATATGTTTTATAATGGAAATGATTTTGGTAAGACAGGTGTTTGTCTTTCCAAGCAGGTATAATCATATAGCGGATATAATAGGATGGTTCAAAAAGATAAAATTGATTTAACAAAAATAAATCTTTCGTACGAAGGATTTAAAAAATTGGCTAAAAAAAAAGTTTAAGTGCTAATGAAAAAATAGGATTTCCAGATTCCTATAGAGAAGGGATGGAAAAATTTATTTTAGAAGATTTATTGAATAAGCTAACAAACTTAAACCATGCAAATGCTTCTGTTTTGGATATTGGTCCAGGCTGTAGTAAATTACCTAAACTTCTGATAGATTTATGTGAAAAAAAGAGTCATAAATTAGTTTTTAATGATTCAGAAGAAATGTTATCTTTTCATGAAGATAGAAAATGCTTGCGTAAAGTTTCAGGAATGTTTCCAAAAAGCTTTGATAAAATTTCTGCGGTAGAAGAAGGATATGATGTGATATTATGCTATAGTGTTTTTCATTATATTTTTTTGGAAACAAATGTTTGGGATTTTTTAGATAAATGTCTTATGCTATTAAAACCAGGTGGGCAGCTTTTGATAGGAGATATTCCTAATATTTCTAAGAGAAAGCGTTTCTTTTTAAGTGAAAATGGCATTAAATATCATCAAGATTTTATGAAAACCACAGATCTACCAGAGGTTTTATTCAATAAAATCGAGGAAAAACAAATTGATGATGCGGTTTTGTTGGGTTTAATGATGAGAGCCCAGGCTGCTGGTTTTGATGCGTATATTGTCCCACAATGTAAAAAATTACCAATGCATAACAGAAGAGATGATATTTTAATTACTAGGCCATAATAATGAGTAATGTTGAAAAAAATAAGAAGCTAGTTATAGTCGGAGATTCCAGTTTTGGTCAAATAGCGTTTGAATATTTTAGCCAAGATTCTCCATATGAAGTTGTAGGATTTGCTGCCGAGAGCGAGTTTCGTAAGCAAGATGCATTATTTAATATTCCAGTAGTTGATTTTGAAGATATAGAATCTCATTTTCCTAGTGATACACATGAGTTATTTATTGCTGTTTCTTATATACAACTGAATAGGGTTAGAACTAGGTTATATAATGAAGCTAAAGAAAAAGGATATAAGCTAGCGAATTATATTAGTTCGAAAGCATTTTGCTGGAATAATGTAAAAATTGGAGATAATGTATTTATTTTTGAGGATAATACAGTACAGCCTTTCGTAGAAATTGGTAGTAACGTTGTTTTATGGAGTGGAAACCATATAGGGCACCATTCAGTAATAGGAGATAATTGCTTTATATCTTCTCATGTCGTTATATCAGGCCATTGTAAAATAGAAGATAATTGCTTTCTTGGAGTAAATGCAACTATTTCTAACAATTTAAATATAGCAAAGGATAATCTTATAGGTCTTGGTTGTGTGTTAAACAAATCTACGGAAGAAAATAAAGTTTATTTAGGAAATCCAGGAGGTGCAATAAAAGCACCAGCAAAAAAAATAATGAAAGTTCAAGAATAGAAATATTGAGGATAGTGGTAGAAGTTTTACTTTATGAGTCTAGGTATAAAGAAGCGTGGGATGAGTTTGTTATAAATGCTAAAAATGCTCATTTTATGTTTTGTAGAGACTATATGGAATATCATTCTGATAGATTTAAAGATCATTCATTAATATTTATGGTTAATGGTAAAATACTATCTGTATTCCCAGCTAATATTAGTGAAAATATATTATATTCTCATCAAGGTCTAAGTTTTGGAGGGTTCATTTCTGATACTAAAATGACAGCTCCAACTATGCTAAGTATTTTTGATAAGCTAATTGAATATTCAAAAAAAAATAATTTTAAGTCAATAACATATAAAGCTATACCATATATTTACTCTACTGTTCCTGCTCAAGAAGATTTGTACGCACTAAATATAAATAATGCTCAGCTTAAAAGAGTAGATATATCATCAACGATTGATCTCTCTAGTAAAATTGATTTATCGAGCAGACGAAAAAGAGGGGTAAAAAAAGCTATAAAAAGTGGATGCAAGGTGTCTATAAGTGACGATTATAAATCTTTTCACTCTATTTTAACAGATATGCTTGTTAATACACATAACACTATAGCTACTCATTCATTATCTGAAATAGAGCTATTAGCCAAAGCTTTTCCACAAAATATAAAGCTATATGTTACGCTTGATAGTAATAATGAAATATGTGCAGGGGTTTTAATATTTGAGATGAATCACTGGGCACACGCGCAATATATAGTATCATCTGAAAAAGGGAAGTTATGTGGTGCATTAGATTTGCTTTTTTCTGAATTGATAAATAAAATTTATGTTGAAAAATCTTTTTTTGATTTTGGTATTTCTACTGAATCCCTTGGAAAAATCCTAAATACTGGTCTTGTTACTCAAAAAGAGGAATTTGGGGCTAGAGGCGTTATCCATAATTTTTTTGAATTATCAATTGGTTAATATAGTGGCAAGAATATTATTTTCGTTATTTTCTAATATTAATTGGCTGGGGGATTCAGAAATTGACCCATTTTATGAAGGTTTTATTAATACTTTAATTGACCAAGGTAATACTGTAATGGTAATAAGAACAAATGAGTTTTTGCCTCTAATTACTAGCAATACTTTATCATCTCATTTGAATTCAAATAAAATAGTAAAGAAAGTTCAGGATTTTAATCCTGATCTTATAATTACTGCTAATAATCATATTCCCAGAGTCATTTTAGATGCTATAGATAAACCAATATTATTATGGGCATCTGACAGTCCAGTCTGGTATTCTGATAAGGATTATATAAGGAAGAATGTTGAAAGATATAAGTTTCTTCATCATGGATGGAACCACGCACATACCAAAGTATGTATAGAACAATTTAAATGCACTTTAGATCAAAATTTCCATATGGGGCATGCAACAGCTGTAAAGAGCAAAAAACTTTCAATAGATTCTAAAATTACCTTTGTGGGAACAGTTGGATATCCAAAGAATATGGTACATTATCTAAAATATTCAGTTGATAACAAGAAGCTTAAGGATTTAAAAGCATTTTATTTGAAAATTATAAAATCTCCAATGGACAATGACCTAAAGAATTTTGATCAGGGTTTAGAAATTATTGATTTTTTTCAGACTATGACTGCAAATAATAGAATAAAAAGTTTAGATGCTATTTCAGACTTAGGTCTCAAGGTATATGGTTTTCCCATGAATTTTTTTGATGTAGCACCCTACTCTATGGATTTGGCTTTTTGTTTTGATTATGATAGAATTGCATCCCTTGCTGATACAGAAAGAGTATTTAATTCTGCTAAAATAGGTGTCAATTTATATAATGCTCATACATGTTCTGGTTTCAGTTGGAGGGTACCAGATATTATGGCGTCAAATGCATGTCTAATTTCACCACATAAAGAAGATTTAATTAAATTTAATCCATATATAAAAATGCCTACATTTGAATCACCACAAGAATGTAGAGAGTTATGTCAGAAATTATTAAAAGATGAAGTTTGGCGTAAAGATGTGGTTGCTTCTTCCCATAAAGCAATTGAAGAGCATGGAAGATTTGAACATATGTTTAAAACTATTGAAGGTGTAGTTGATATTCAATTATTAAAGGTAAGATCTAATAATTCTAAAGGAAAATTACACTTGTTAAAAGCAAGTGATTATATAAAGCTACCATATAAACCTATTAGTTATGTTTCAAGAAAGATAAAATCGTCAGATAAAGCAAAAAGATTTATAATTGCAAGTTTAAAAGTAATTCTTAGAATCATACCTACTAATTTTTTACGGAAAGTTTATCATTTTATTTTAAGTATAAAAAATGACTTACGATGACAGCTTACCCTTAGTGTCAGTATCAATGACTACGTATAATAGTGAGAGATACATAGGTGCTGCAATAGACAGTGTATTAGTACAGGATTATCCTAATATAGAAATAGTGCTTTCTGACGATTTGTCTACCGATAATACTATTCCTATAATTAAAGAATATATGGAGAACTATCCTGATAAAATCAGGTTACTAACAACTGAAAAAAATGTAGGTGCAGTTGATAATTGGTTTAAATGCGTATGTAATTGTAAAGGAAAGTATATAGTAGGATTATCTGGGGATGATGAATTATATTCTGATGCAATATCAAAACAAGTTGCAGTAATGGAAAGTGATACTGAAATAGCAATATGTTATGGAGATGTTTCCGTTTTTCATGTTCCTAGCAAAAAAGAAATGCACCGTTTGAGTAGTAAAGCGCCATCTATATCTGGTGGGGTAAGGAGTGCATTGTCAGATGCGATTTACTATTCTCCGACAATGATGTTTCAAAGTAAATTTGCTCCTAAAGAAAATAGTTTTACGACAATTCGTCACGCAGCAGATTTAGCTTTCTATAAAGAAATCATGATATTGTCAGAGCCAAATGGTAAGATACGCTTTTTACCAGAAATTTTATATAGATATCAAAAGCACGAAACTAATCTTACGGTTAGTGGTTTTGAATATCACAGAGAACATATACAAGCAATAAAAATTTTACAAAAAAAATATCCTAAGTATGCAGAAGATTTGAATCCATCTATTTATGATTTTTGTTGTGTAGCTTTTTTTAAGAATATGATGAGATTTAAATATAGGAAAGGTACTTATTTTTTGTATGAGGGGATTTGTGCAGCTAAAGGTAATCCATTTAAGTTTTTTAGAGCACTTTTCTGGGGGATAAAATTTTATGTAAAAAAATGTTTTGAATAAATGTATATGTTACAACTTAAATTTTTACAGGATTCTTAAATATGAAAAAACTACTATATTTCCTATTATTTATACTACTGATAGTAATAGCAAGTTTGCTTTTAAAGTATAATTACCACAAGCCGGTTATTAGGGTCAAACAGTTAAATTATCTGGGTAAACCAGGGAAAATAACTCGTTCTTTGAAGGAGGTATTAGAAGAACGTTATCGTATTGTCATTACTGATGTGAACTACGATATAGTAATCAATGATGTATTTGGTAGCAAGAGTATTAAGGAAATAGATAATCCTGATGCTATTAAAATATTTCATACGGCCGAAGCATATTTGCCAAATCTAGATGACTACGATCTAACGCTTGGTTTTGATCGCATAGATGATCCTCGATATATAAGATATCCCAATTATTATAACGAAAAAGTTAGAATTACAGATAATCCTAGGGAAGGACAAGGAGAGTGTAATCCCAATAAAAAAACGTTTGCATGTTTTTTAGTGAGTAATGGTTATCACGATTTGATAGGATATAATGGTAAACAAATGGAAGGAACGAAGCTCCGTGATAATTTATTCCATAAACTATCCGAATATAAATGGGTAGCAAGTGGTGGAAATCATTTAAACAATATTGGAGCTCCTGTACCACGTAAAAATAGCAAAACTATGGAGTGGGTTTCTCAATGTAAATTTATGATTTCTTATGAAAACCAGTATCATAATGGATATTTAACAGAGAAAGTATTTTTAGTATACTGGGGAGGTGCTTTACCAATATATTGGGGTGATAAAACTGCAATTGCAGATATAAACAAAGACGCAGTTATATATGCAGATGATTTTAAAACAGAAAAAGACTTAATTGAGTATATTAAGAAGGTCGATAATGATGATGAATTATATTGTAAGATTTGGAATCAGCATTTAATAGTTGATCCCGAAGTAAATTATGAGAAGAAAAGGGATGAGTTGAGAAAAAAATTATTTGAAATAATTGATTCGAAACTTAAACGTTAGAGTAGTAATTTATTGAATTTTGATTACTTAAAAAATTCTTTTATTTTTTGAACTACATACTCTGCTTCAGCCTTTTTTAAGTGCGGACCAATTGGTAAGCTTAAAACTTGCTCAAATATACTTTCTGAAAAAGGAAAAGATCCTTTTGGCAAATTCATATGTTTATAAGCTTTTTGCAAATTTATCGGAGTAGGATAATGTATGTTTGTCCCAATTTTTGATTGGCTAAGAAACTCTTGTAATTCATTACGTTGTTCTGTTCGGATTGCGAAAACATGCCACACATGACCAGGATGATATTCTGGCAGTTTGATAGCACTAATATCCTTTAGATGATCAATGTAGAATTTTGCAATTTCTTGCCTTCTTCTTGTCCATTCATCAAGGTGTTTTAGTTTTACAGATAAAATTCCCGCTTGTATTTCATCAAGTCTACTATTGCCGGCAGTAATATCATGTTGATAACGTATTTCACTTCCATAATTTCTAAGCATACGGAGTTTTTTGGCTATTTTATCATCGTTTGTAGATATACAACCCCCATCACCAAAGCACCCGAGATTTTTGCCAGGGTAAAAACTAAATCCAGAACAGTCTCCAAAGGACCCTGAATTTTTTGTCGGACTAGTTTCAAAGGCGCCATGAGATTGAGCTGAATCTTCAATAATTTTAAGACCATACTTTTTTGCAATACGGCAAATTTCTTCCATCTGACAAACTCTACCATATATATGAACTGGCATTATAGCTTTGGTTTTATTAGAAATTGCAGCTTCTATTTTTTTTGGATCTAGCAGAAAATTACTATCCACTTCTACTGGTATTGGGGTTGCAGAGATTTCTGATACTGCAAGCCAACTTGCAATATAGGTAAAAGCTGGAACAATTACCTCATCATTAGATCCAATATCAAAAGCTTTTAGACTTAAGCGAAGAGCGTCAAGTCCATTTGCTACTCCAATTACATGTTTTACTCCTAGATAATTAGCAAATTCTTTTTCAAATTTTTCTAGTCTTTTTCCGAGGATATAAAAACTATCTTTGTTAACATCTTGCCAAACTTGATCAAACTCTTCTTTTAATTCAAGATAAGCATCTTTTAAATTTAAGAATTGAACTTCCATTTTTTAAACTCTTCATATGACCTGATATAGTCTTTTTCATCATATAAATCAGATGCAAGAACTATAATGCTAGGATTATTTTTAAAATTTGTAATTTCTCGCCATAGTGGTTTTTCAATAAGAATACCTTTATCAGCGGAATCTAATGTTACAGTTTCACGATTTTTTCCATCATCAAGAATGAGATCAACAGAACCTCTTGTGCAAAAGATAAATTGTTTTAATTCCTTATGTGCATGGGCGCCGCGATCTTGATTGATATCATATAGCCAATATACTCTATTAATAGGGAATTTAATTATTTTACCGACTTCTACAAATGATAAGCTACCCCTAGAATCTTTAATACTTGTAGTCTGAATCAATTTATATCCTTTTATCATAAGTTTATTATTTATAATATAGTTTTAATATATTCGCCGTATCCAGACTTGTTTAGTGGTGTACTTAAGCTTATTACCTGTTCCTTATTTATATAGCCGCAATTATAAGCTACTTCTTCAAGACAGGCTATTTTATACCCTTGTCGTTTTTCAATAGCTGCAACAAAGTTCGAAGCTTCAAGTAGGCTATTATGAGTTCCTGTATCAAGCCATGCAATTCCACGGCCTAATAATTCTATTTCACACGTACCTTCATTTAGGTATGATTGAATAACTGAAGTTATTTCTAGCTCTCCTCGTGCAGAAGGTTTTACACTTTTTGCTTTTGAAATAACTGAATTGTCAAAGAAATAAAGTCCCGTAACTGCATAATTAGATTTAGGATTTTCCGGCTTTTCTTCTATCGATAAGACTTTTTGTTCTGGCATTGATATTTCAGCTACTCCATAGCGATGAGGGTCATGTACGTGATATCCAAATATTTTTGCTCCATTAGATATTTTAGCAGCATTTTGTAGCTGAGTAACCATTCCTTGACCGTAAAAAATATTATCTCCAAGTATTAAAGATACATTTGAATTACCAATAAATTTTTCACCAATAATAAAAGCTTCCGCTAAGCCGTTGGGTTGATCTTGGATTGCGAATTCAATAGAAATCCCATATTGTTTACCATCTTTAAGGAGTAATTCATATAGCGGCTTCGATTCCGATGTGGTGATAATTAAAATTTCTTTAATGCCTGATAGCATAAGAATTGATAATGGATAATAAATCATTGGTTTATCATATACAGGAAGTAGCTGCTTTGATATAGCTAATGTTGATGGATAAAGCCTGGTGCCAGAGCCTCCAGCTAGAATTATTCCTTTCATTGTTTTTATTCTAAATTTTTTATACAAAATAAGATTACTTGCTTTATAGCAAAATTTCTTGTAATTAGCGAGTAGTTATATCAAGATTTTCTATATTTGATTTTTTATGCATTTTCATATTCATCCAAATATTGTTTTAAGGTCGGAAAATTTGAGTCGCGTTCATTTACTCTGAGTAAGCTATCTGGTAATTTCCAGTCTATCGCTAGGGTCGAATCGTTATAAATAATACCAGTTTCTGCTTCTTTATTATAATAATTATCACATTTATATTGTGTAATTGTATGATCTGATAGAGCAACAAATCCATGAGCAAAACCCCTTGGTATGAAGAGCTGCTGTTTATTTTCTGCATTAAGAATGATAGAAAAATGCTTTCCAAGAGTTGGTGAAGTTTCCCTTAGATCAACTGCCACGTCAAGAACTTCTCCTTTAATGACTCTAATTAATTTGGCTTGTGCATACTCATTTCTTTGAAAATGCAGACCACGCAGTACGCCTATTTTTGAGTGCGACTCATTATCTTGTACAAAATCTGCATTTATACCATATTCCTTAAAAGCTTTATGATTGTGACTTTCAAAAAATAACCCGCGATCATCATTAAATATTTTTGGCTGAAGAACTTTTATTCCTTCAATTTCTGTCGTAAATATTTGCATTACATCCTTTCTCTTCAATATATAGTATAACTATAACAGAGTTAATATTATGTATGATAAGAAATAATAATAGCTATTAATTTTAACAAGTTAAGAAAAGTAATTAATGCTACAATTATACACTTTATCCTTTTTTTGAATATAGATCTTCCAGAATAAGCTTCACGTGATATTGCCAGTTCGGAATATCTAAATTAAAAGTTCTTTGTATTTTATCCGTGCATAATTTTGAATTTTTAGGCCTCTTTGCTGGCAGGGGATAATCTTCTGTTGGAATTGGTTTAATATTTTTAATTGTAGTTTTTATTTCTATATCATATTTGACAATTTGACCTATAATAAAAGTCGCAAGTTCATACCAACTAGTTTTGCCGGAACTTGTTATATTATATATTCCGTAACGATCTTCACTAAGATTTTGTAGACAATGTGCGGTGACGTCTGCAATATAATTAGCACTAGTTGGAGAACCAATTTGATCAGATACTATATTCAAATATTCTTTTTCTTTAGCAAGTTTTATAATTGTTTTAATAAAATTATTGCCTCTTGCGCTATATACCCAGCTTGTTCGAAAAATTAGATACTTACATCCTGACTCTATAATTTTATTTTCTCCATCTAGTTTAGTTTTACCGTAAATTGATAGAGGATTTGGTTTATCATTTTCTGTATAAGGGGTTATTTTTTTTCCATCAAAAATATAGTCTGTTGAGTAATGAACTAAAATCGCATTAAGATTTTTTGCTTCAGATGATAGTAAGTCTAAAGCAATTGAATTTATAATATTGGCTTTTTCAATTTCCTTTTCTGCATTATCAACAGCTGTATATGCAGCCGCATTTACAATTATATTTGGTTTATAATTTTGAAGAATTCTTTTTACTTGTTCTGCGTCTTCTAGATTTGCTTCATATTTACTACAAACTTTTAAATCTCCTACTGTTACAAGTGATTTGCGCAAGTGCCATCCAACCTGACCATCTGCTCCTAATAACAATATCTTCATTAAAACAACTTATTTTGAATAATTATCTATATACCAACTTATCGTATTTTCTATAGCTTGTTCAAATGAATATTTAGGATTCCATGATAAATTATTTGAAATTTTACTATAATCTATGGCATATCTAAAATCATGTCCCGCGCGGTCTTGGACAAAAGTTATTTGATCTAAATAGCTTCCAGTTGTTTTTGGTTTTATGCTATCAAGAAGTTGGCATATTTTTGTTGCTAGGTCTAGGTTGGTTTTCTCATTTCGAGTACCAATATTGTAACTTTCACCAAGGAGGCCTTTTTGAAAAATTAGTTCAAGAGCAAGACAGTGGTCTATGACGTAAAGCCAGTCTCTGATATTTTCCCCATTACCATAAATTGGTATTTCATTTCCTGCTAAAGCATTTCTAATAACAGTTGGTATTAGTTTTTCATCATGTTGCATTGGTCCGTAGTTATTTGAACAATTACTAATAATAATTGGTAATCTAAAAGTATGAACATAACTTCTTGCGATCATATCGCTTGAGGCTTTTGATGCACTGTATGGTGAGTTAGGCGCATAAGGAGTTTCCTCAGTGAAATATCCAGTTTTTCCTAGTGTTCCATACACCTCATCAGTCGAGACATGCAGAAATTTTGAATGTTTATATTCATCTCTTAAATTATTGTTACTGTCTAACCAAAGTGATTTTGCTGCATGAAGTAAATTTTGAGTTCCAATAACATTTGTTTCAATAAATATCTTGGGATTTTGAATGGAGTTATCAACGTGTGACTCAGCCGCTAGGTGCATTACTCCATCAATTTTATTTTCAAAAAATATTTTTTCTATTAAAGATTCATCACGAATATCACCTTTTATAAACGTATAATTTTTATTATTTTCAATTGCTTTAAGCCTGCTTAAATCTGCAGCATAAGTTAATGAATCAATATTAATTATATTGATTTTTGGGTATTTCTTTACTAATAAATTGACTAAGTGACTTCCAATAAAGCCGGCTCCACCTGTGATTAATATAGAAGTATTTTTCATAGTAATTAACTGATTATAAGTAATAAATAACGTTTTTTGCTAATTTTTTATATATGAAGTAGCTAATCATTGAGACTAACATACAAACTATCCATGATTTAACAATTAAAAATATGCTTGGTAGCTGGCTTGTAATAACAAGATCTTGCATTGGTTTAATTACGATATAAATTGGGTTTAATTCAAAAAATATTTGTTTGGATTCCGGTACCATACTATATGGATAGATAATAGGAATAGTCCAGTATAATACACCAAGTATTACGCTTAAAAATAGGGGGATATCTTGTATATATGGTGTTGCATACGCCGCAACAATACTGCTTGTCATTACTGATATAATTAGAGGTAATGCCAAAAGAGGGATAAAAATTATTTTCCAAGTAAATACTTCTGGAAAGAAGAGTAAAAGAGAGAAATACATAGCTGCAAACGAGTATAGCAAAGTATAGCAATTCGCAAATATATCTGAGATAGGAAAATATGTTTTAGGTAGCAAAACTCTTTTTAGCACTGCTGAATTAGCTTTTAGGGATTCTGCTGCATTTCCCAGGCCGTTCATTATGAATGTCCAAAAAGGAAGCGATCCGACTAAATTTGTAACAATTACTTTTGGCTCAAATCTTAGCAAGAAACTCATAAAAAATGAAATAACAGTGATATGCAAAAATGGTTGGATTAGACCCCATAAACTTCCAAGGAAAGTATTCGCATTTCTGCGGGCAATTGAAATTTGCGTTAAAAGTGCTATTCCGTTCCAATATGTATGTGTAAAAATATGTTTAAGCATTAATAATTCCCTGAGTTGTATAGTGGTATAATTTCATCTGGCTTACCATCTTTTATTATTCTCCCATCTTTTACTAAAATACAACGATTACAGTGTTCTCTGATTATTTCTTCTTGGTGAGAAACTAGTATTGTAATTGGAACAGTGTTTATTTTATTTTTCATAAACTCAAGAGATTTAGTAATGAATTTTCCATCACCTGCTGCAAATACTTCATCAAGGAGTAAAATATCAGGGTTCTGAAAGATACAAGTAGAAAATGCCAAACGTGATAACATTCCTGAACTATAATTTTTAAGGGGTTGATCTATTTTTTCTCCAAGCTCTGAGAAGTCTATAACTTTTTGTTCAAACTCTTTGTTGTATTTATCAAGCATGTTGTTATAGAGCATTAAAATTTTGATATTTTGTCTACCAGTAAATTCTGGCTCAACTCCAAGCCCCATTTCAATTATCGATGTGATTTTTCCTTGAACAGTTATGGTTCCTTGAGCAGGTGGATATATTCCAGAGATCAGTTTTAATATTGAGCTTTTTCCAGATCCATTGCCACCTATAAGTGCTAATCTATCTCCTGTTTTACACGAAAAACTTATATCGTTTAAAATAGGTATTTCCGCACCAGTAATTTTTCCTGGATTTAAAAATAGTTGCCTCAAACTTTGAACTCTTTTAATTGAATCGATACCAGAAAGGCTACAATTTTCAATATTGACGAATATTTCCTGAGTCATGAAGTTTGTGCGTGAGTATTTATTTATGAAAAGACTATACAGTTTAAATAGTATTTTGTAAATATTATCAATTAAAGTGTTTATTTAAATACTATGTGCCACAAGCTTATGTTTTATAAGGATTATATAAAGATATAGATGGCTATTGATTAAATTACATGACAATATTAAAGCTGTAATTTACGAAAGAATGAAAAATGAAAATAGGAATTTTATCACGTAGTCCAAAGATTTACTCAACTGCAAGGCTTGTAGAGGCTGCGGAAGAGAGGGGGCATGAGGTGATGGTTGTCAATCCACTTAAATGCTACATGAATATTACAGGTAATCATCCTGACGTTTACTATAAGCCTAAAAATTCACAAGAAAAGTTGGAGTTTGATGCAATAGTGCCAAGAATAGGAGCATCTGCAACAGTATATGGAGCAGCAGTTTTGCGTCAATTTGAAGTAGCTGGTGTTTATGCCTTAAATGGATCTGTCGCTATTACAAGATCACGTGATAAGCTAAGAGCTCATCAACTGCTTGCTAGAAAAGAAGTTGGTATACCAGTCACCAGCTATGCTCACTCTGGTAATGCAACAGAAGATTTGATTTCTTCGGTTGGAGGTGCACCATTAATTGTAAAAGTTTTAGAAAGTACTCAAGGAAAAGGAGTGTTGCTTGCTGAAACAACTAAGGCTGCTGAGAGTTTGATTAATGCATTCTTAAGTTTACATGCGGATTTTCTTGTGCAAGAGTTTATTGAAGAATCTGCTGGAGCTGATATTAGATGCTTAGTTATTGGTGATAGAGTTGTTGCGGCTATGAAAAGGCAGGGAGCTGAAGGTGAGTTTAGATCTAATTTACATAATGGTGGATCAGCCGAGATGGTAAAAATCACCCCAGCAGAAAGAGCTATAGCGGTTAAAGCTTCAAAGGTGCTAGGACTAAAAGTATCCGGAGTTGACCTAGTGCGTTCAAATAGGGGGCCATTAGTATTGGAAGTAAACTCATCACCAGGTTTAGAGGGGATTGAAGAAGCAACGGGTAAAAATGTAGCTGGTAATATAATAGAATTTATTGAAAAGGATATTGGTAAAACAGCTAGAACACAGATTTTTATGAAAGGTTAGGCTATATTTATGCAAAAAGAATTAGTAATAGATGGGACTGTTATTAAAAGAGGAGAAAGTAAGCGCTTTGAAATAGGTGTTTCTAAATTATACGATTATACTAAAATGACAATACCAGTTGAAGTAATTAGAGGTCAAAAAAAAGGACCTACTATTTTTATATCAGCTGCAATTCATGGTGATGAAATCAATGGAGTTGAAGTTATTCGCCGATTACTATCCCGTAAAAAGTTACTATCAAATTTACATGGGACTCTAATTGCAGTTCCAATTGTCAATATGTTTGGATTCAATAGAAATTTGCGTTACCTTCCTGATCGTAGGGATTTAAATAGGGTCTTTCCAGGAACAAAGAAAGGGTCTCTAGCAGGTCAGATTGCATACAAATTTATGAAGGAGATAGTTGAAAAATGTGAGTATGGTATAGATTTGCATACAGGTAGTGCTCATAGATTTAATTTGCCACAGATAAGAGCGTATTTAGATAATCCAGAAATTGAAAATTTAGCAAGAGCATTTGGTGTTCCTGTAATTTTGCATTCAAACTATAGAGATGGATCTTTGAGGCAAGCTGCAGCAGAAAAAGGTGTAAAAATTTTGCTATTTGAAGGAGGAGAAGCCCTAAGATATGATGAGAAAATTATTCGATCTGCAGAAAAGGGTATATTGTCAATTCTAGCAAATATTGGAATGCTCAAGAAAAGCCTTGTTAAAACTAAGATTCCTAAACAGAGAGAGATTTTTTGTGCCGGCTCTAGCCATTGGGTGCGGGCTCCTCATAGTGGTAGTATGCATATTAGAAAATCAGTTGGTAAAAAAGTTAAAAAGGGCGAAATATTAGGTGTTATCTCCGATCCTTTTGGAATTGAGAAACACTTTGTTAGAGCAAGAAAAACTGGAATAGTTATAGGAATTACCATGATGCCTTTAGTAAATAATGGTGATGCACTATTCCATGTTGCTACTTTTGACAATCCAAGAGCGGTTGCAGATGGAGTAGCGAATTATGATGAGGATCTAGGATGAGTGAAAACTCACTTATGATAGGGTGGAGAGAGTGGGCAATACTTCCTGAACTTAATGTTCCATTGATAAAGGTGAAAATTGATACAGGTGCAAAAACCTCCGCCTTGCATGCATATGATATAAAAATAGTAAAGATTGAAGGCAAGGATTTTGCTGAATTTATTATTCATCCAATTCAAAAAAATGATAAAATTTGTAGAAAAACCGTTGCTGAAATTGTTGGAATGCGAACAATTAAAAGTTCAAATGGGCACAAAGAAAATAGGTTGGTTATTCGTTCTCCAATAAAAATTGGAGAATATGTATGGGACATAGATATAACTTTGACAAATCGTGATATAATGCATCATAGAATGCTGTTGGGAAGAGCTGCAATGGCTCAGGTATTAGTTGATCCTACAAAATCATATTGTCAGGGGATTATCTCTGACCAGCAAGCGCTTGTAACATATGAACCAATTATTATGGAAGAGTAGGTTAAATCGAAAATAAGATTTTAATCTGATTCTACTAGTCTCAGTCCAATTCCGAAATATATTTTATCTTCTAGTTTTGCGCTTCTTGAGCTAAAACTCTCAAAAATTATTCCATCAATTGGACTCGTAATTATACTTTTAAGATCTAGTAAATTATTTTGAATAATATAGTCTTTAAAAGTTACTCCATCTTCTAGTTTATTCGTAGTATCTTCAAAGCTAAAAAATCTTATTTCAAACTTCCTATTATTCATTTCAACAATTGTTCCTGGTATAGCTTTATTTACAAATTTTGATGATACACTATTTGCGATATCTTTATTTGCCTCGATTATATCCTTCATAGTCAATGTTCCTGCTTTTATTGGAACGGATACTGATTTTGCTGCAAGGGCGTTTGCTGACAAGCTAAGGATAAAAATAAAAGTAAGATATTTAGTGATTAGTGATAAGTTTTTCATTTTACAGCTCCTATTAAATTATTTGATTTTTTATTACTACTCCAATTAACTCATGAATCGGAAAAGTGGTGAACTTGTTTGAGAGTTTTTTGTGATATATTGAGTCAGTGACATATACTTTATTGACTTTAGACTTTTCAATTTTTTTAATTGCATCACCAGAGAGCACTGCGTGAGTGATTATTGCTTCTACTGATTTTGCACCTTTATTTATTAGAAGTTCAGTCGCCATACACAAAGTACTTGCTCCATCAACTATATCATCAACTATGATACAATTTTTATTTTCTACGTTACCAATTATTTCGCTCATCAGGCAGCTATTATTTATATCTCTAGTTTTATTTACTATTGCCAAATCCATTCCAAATAATGAGCAATAATTTCTTGCTCTTGGAATTCCTCCGATGTCGGGAGATACTATAATAGTGTTTTGTCTATTTTCTCCTGCAGAGAAAAATATACTTTCAGTACTCAAGTTAGTTATTGGTACATTAAACATTCCTTCAAGTTGTGCGGAGTGTAAATCAAGAGTTATTACATGATTAATGCCCGCTGCTTCGATCATTTTAATTACTAAGCTAGATGATATAGGACCATTTTTATATGTGCAGCGATCTTGGCGGCTATATCCAAAATATGGTATAACAGCTGTTATATTTTGAGCTCCAGCTCTTTTTGCCGTATCGGCAAGAAGAAGAAGCTCCATTAAATGATCATTAACAGGAGTATTTGTTGACTGAACAATAATAATATCTTTACCTATTTGTCCATCAACCTGAACTCTTAATTCTCCATCATGAAAGTTATCAATTTTAGTTGATAGTAATTCTATGCTTAGCTCATTTGCTATTCTGGCTGCAAGATCCGGATTGCTTAATCCCGAGATTATTTTCATAGTTTTCTTTAAATTATCACCAATATCGGATATCTTATTGCATGAAATAGCTAATATACAAGTGATAAATTACTTTTTATGAATAAGATTCTTTGTTTCGATGTATCAAATAATAGTTGTTCAGTTGCAATTGCAAAAGGGCAAGAAATTTTGTCGTTTAAACAAGAATTAGCACCTTCAGTCCAAGCTGAGAAACTAATAGTTATGATTGAGTCGGCTCTTAAAGAGACTGCTATGAATTATTCTGACATTGATTATTTGGCTGTAACAGTTGGTCCAGGTAGTTTTACTGGTATTCGAATTGGTTTAGCAGCGGCGAAAGGGATTCTATATGCAAGCGGTATTGGAGGAATTGCTATTACCAATTTTGAGGCTGCATTTTATAGATTGAAGATGCAAGTAAAAGAATTTGACTCTGCAATAATTATGTTAAATGCCTATAGAAACCAATTATATGTGCAGCAATTTTTTCCAGATGGAAAGACCCTAGATCCTGTACTTATGGATTCCGATTCTATTAAATCTTATATAGAGGATCAACCTGGTAGAGTCATTTGTACTGGTAGTGGGCTAAAAGAAGTATATGATCAAATTAAAGATATGAGTAGATTGGTTTTGCTTCCAAGATTCCCAGTAGTCAGAGCTATTCATATTGCAAGATATGCAGATGATAAGATAAATACTGGCAAGATAGATTCAATTGAGCCCCTTTATATTAGGCCACCAGATGCTATTCCTCCTAAGTAGATATTTTTTATATCGTTTATGTTTATTATAGGAAGAAAATGGTGGTAACTATTTTAAAATGCTGTTCTTAGAGCTGGTGATAATAAGCTGACAGTGTCTACATAATTTTTAAAATAAAAAAACCCCGTCAGATTCAATATCTAACAGGGTTTTGTATAATTTATATTTATCCAGTATTTTAGAACTTAAATCCAAATCCAGCAGAAATTACGATAGGATTCCAGACTACAGTAGAGCCAACGTTTGAATCGCTATTTAGGAAGCCTTTCTTAAATGTTACCTTTGATTTTAAGAAATATTGTCTAACGTCAAAAGTGAACATTGTGTCATCTTTAGACATAAAATCTATACCAACTTGTATTACTGGTCCAAATCCGTTTGCTGTTTTAATTGCTTTAGAACGTGTATGCATAAATGTGCCGTTAATGCCTCCGCCTACATAAGGTCTAAGTGCACCAAATGGAGCTATATGGTATTGTGCTGTTGCTGTAGCTGGTATGTAATATATCTCATTTTTTGTTCCAGCATTTCCTCCTCCGTTACCGAACGCGCTCGAAGCTCCAGCTAAAGCTGCACTTTTAACTTTTATAATACCGAAGCCAAGAGATAGTTCAGCAGCTATATTATCTGTGAAGAAATAAGTTGTTGCAGTATCAATACCATAACCATTTTGTGCAAATGATTTTGGTTTAGGTCTATTTGCAACGGATGATGGTAGCTTTGTAAGTTTTGCATTTGTGTTTAAATAAAATCCACGAATTTTAAATAATAAATCTCCTTCATCTTCATAGTAACTATTTTTATATTCGCTAGCTGTTGAATTAAGTGCAAATAGAGTTGCGAATAAAACAATAATTTTTTTTGTAAAATCCATATGTTTAAGTCCTCAAGTTATTATTAAATTATATTTTTCTATGCTATTTGCTACATTCTAGTCCAAAATGTTTAAAATTACTCTTTTAGAGTTTATGTATAAGTAGTTTGATGATTTTGTGAAAATAATTAGTGTGAATAATACAACATTATGAGTTTTCCAAAAAATTCCTTCACTAATCTTGAAAAACATTATATCATCTGCGTGATTTTTTATTAAGCAGCATTAAGAGAGCTAAAAAATGGATTCTAAACTTCGTATGTATTTTATCGGCGTTTCGTGGTTTATATTGAGCTTAATTAGTAGTTCAATTAATGACGTTATATCAAAATATGCAGGTATGCGCCTACATAGCTATGAAATTACATTTTTTAGATTTATGTTTGGTACAATCACTCTCCTACCTTTTGTTTTTTATTATGGGGTGTCGACATTAAAAACTAGTAGACCTACAGTGCATTTTATGAGAGGTTTACTATTGTTTTTAGGTATTGCCGCCTGGACTTATGGGTTAACTATTGCTCCTGTTACTACTGCAACTGTTGTTAGCTTTACTATTCCGATTTTTGTATTAGTTCTAGGGGTGTTTTTCTTGAGTGAGCATATCATCTGGCAAAGATGGTTAGTAACGATTGTAGCATTTATCGGCTTAGTTATCACATTAAATCCAAGTGCTGAAGATTTTAATCCTGAGGTTTTGATTTTTATTGCTGCGGCCGTTTGCTTCGCAATTTTGGATATTATTAATAAAAAATTCGTTATTAAGGAAACAATGATTAGCATGTTATTTTACTCAGCGATTGTAACAGCTGTTCTTGCATTGCCTTTTGCTTTGCAATATTGGATTCCACCAACTGCTGAAGAGCTTGTGCTACTATTTATTCTTGGAGCGAGTGCAAATTTAATATTGTTTTTCTTGCTCAAAGCATTTGCGGTTGCAGATGCTACAGCTCTTGCACCATATAGGTATTTTGAGTTAGTTGTATCAGCATCAATTGCATATCTGGTGTTTCAAGAAATTCCAACAGAAGCAACAATTTTAGGTTCGATTGTGGTTATACCCTCTACTCTGTTTATTATTTATTCAGAGAAGAAACAGATTAATAAAAATAAATAGCTGCAACAATATTCTATTGAATACATTGAAGAATATAGAAATTTAGCGACTTAAGGAGCTAAATCAATTACTATTTCATTAAATTAGGGGATTGGAATGAACAAACGTAAACTGGTACTAACAAGTGGTGTAGCAAATACATTTGAATGGTACGATTACGCCTTATTTGGTCACTTTGCTCCAATTATTGGACAAAAATTTTTCCCAGATAGCGATCCTAGTACTGCATTACTTGAAGTATTCTTAGTATTTGCCATTGGTTATTTAATGAGACCAATAGGTGGTATATTTTTTGGTATTATAGGTGATAAATTAGGTAGGAAAGCAGCTCTTAGTCTTGCTATTATGTGTATGGCTGTTCCGACGGCAGCAATAGGTTTCTTACCAACATATGAAACATTGGGAATAACTTCGACTATAGCTATGATAGTTTTTCGCATGCTTCAAGGTCTTTCAATGGGTGGAGCACTTACCGGCTCCATTTCATTTGTAATTGAGCATGCTGAAAAGAGTAAAAGAGGATTTTTTGGGAGTATTTCCATGATGAGTATATGTCTGGGTATATTATTTGGCTCATTAGTATCATACTTCACTAAAAGTATTTTTTCCGAAGAACAATTTAATTTATGGGCTTGGAGACTTCCTTTTATCATTGGTATAGTAGTGTTTTTTATTGGTGTGTATATTAAGAATAATACAAAAGAAACCCCTTTGTTTGAAGAAGCAAAATATCGAGGTGAAGTTGTTAGATCACCACTTAGAGTTGTTTTTCAAAAACATTGGTTTGATATGCTAATATCCATTTTAATTAATGCTACCGGATCTATAATTTTCTATCTTGAAGCTATATATTTGATTTCATACTTAAAAATCAATCGTGGTTTTCCAGATAGTGATGTAGGGATTTTAGTGAATTCTTGCTATGTACTAATGATTTTTGTTACTTTGTTTGCCGGTTGGTTATCGGATAAAATTGGCAGAAGAAAGATCTTTGTATTTAATTTGGTTTTTATAATAATTGCAAGCCCGTTTATTTTAAATGTTTTTGAGTCAGCAAGTTTTGGCTATGTTGTAGTAGCTCAAATTACTATTGCTGTAATGGCGGCTTTATATATTGGACCAGAGCCTGCTCTTCAGGCTGAGTTTTATCCAACTAAAGTTAGGAATACTGCTCTTTCAGTTTCTTATAATACAGCGACAAGTGTCTTCGGTGGAACGACTCCGTATATAATTGAATCTCTAGTACAAAATACTGGAACAATAACAGCAAGTGTATATTACATTATTGCGGCGGCATTTATTGGTCTGTTTGCTTTATATTTTTATAAAGATAGATCGCTGCAAGATCATAAAGTGCATATTGATTTAGAAGATTAGTTGATGCAATATTACAGAATTTAGCATGAAAAATAATTTTTTTACGATTGATTTCGAAGATGAAAGAAGTGTAATAAAAAGAGTTTTGCCTAATACAAAATTTAGGCGAGCAGAGAGGCAGCTTATTGTTGCAAATAGTAAAAATTTTATTGAGACAATAAGAGATGATACTAGTTTCTCAATTGAGGAGTTTCTTCATAGGTATAGTCTTTCTGAAGATGAAGGAGTAGCAATTTTAGGACTCGCCGAAGGACTATTAAGAATTCCTGATTTTTCTCTTGGATTAGAGCTTGCAAATGATAAATTATCTGATAAAAAATGGGCGAACTTTCTTTTTAAACGTACTAAATCATTTAAAACGATTTTTGCATCATTTGGTTTATATTTTTCTGGTAAATATTCAGATGTAGTGAAATCTAAAAATCTTATTGCAAAAATATTTACAAAATTTGGTCAGAAGAGTTTTGTCACTATTCTAAAGTCTGCAATATTATATTTAAGTAGAGAGTTTGTTTTTTCGGATGAAATGAGTTCTGCTCTTGAGAAATGTGAAGAATATTCAGATTATAAGTTTGCTTTCGATTTATTAGGTGAATCTGCGAGAACCCGAGAGCAGTCAGAAATTTACTATAAACAATATCAGGATGCTATAAAGCTTATTTCAGATGCATTATCGTGATGAAGAATTATACAATAGACCTAATTTGTCAGTTAAATTAACAGCTCTATATCCTAGATTCGAACTTTCTAAAATTAAAGATATAGAACAAGATTTATTTCCTAAAGTTGTTAGTTTAGTCGAGGAAATTAAAGACAAAAATTTAACTATTACTTTTGATGCTGAAGAGTCGTACAGATTAGATGCATATTTATTGTTCTTAGAAAAACTTTTAAGACATAAATCGTTTCAAGATTTTGAAGGTATTGGTGTTGTTGTGCAAGCATACCAAACTAAAAGCTATGAATGCATAGATCATATTATTTCTTTAGCTAAAGAACTAAAGAAAAAGATACCAATTAGGCTGGTAAAAGGAGCATATTGGGATTCAGAAATTAAACATGCTCAAGTGCAAGGACTCAAAAATTATCCGGTATTTACAAAAAAAGATTATACAGATCTGAATTATATTGCATGCGCAAAAAAGATACTTGAAAATGATGAGTATATATATCCGCAGTTTGCAACACATAATGCTGTTACGGCTGCTACTGTCATTGAGCTTGCCGGAGATAAGGTATTTGAGTTTCAAAAACTTTATGGAATGGGGAATGCACTTCACAAAGAATTAATAGATAAGAGGAGTGTAAGGATTTATGCGCCAGTTGGTGCTACAAAAGATTTGCTTGCATATTTAATGCGTAGAATGCTTGAAAATGGCGCTTCAGCAAATTTTGTAAGTAAAGTAAATTCAAGAGATATTTCTATAGATGAAATAGCTTATGATGTTAACGATAGAGTGCTCAATTTATTAGACAATGCTAATAAAATTGTGCTTCCAGAAAATATATCCAAATAGGAAAAATGGTATGGGATACGAATTGGGTTATAAAACTAATTATGATTATATTCAAGAAAAGGTAGCTAGCTACTTTGATAAAGTTCATAAAGTGGGTTCGATTATTAATGGCAAAGAATCTGCCATGGTAAAAAACTCGAAAGAAGGTTTTTGTCCTGCAAAAAATGCTGAAAAGTTTTCAACGATAAGTGATTGTGTTGAAGCAGAAATTAAAGATGCAATTAATTATGCGAAAGAAGGTTTTGAAAAATGGAGCGAAGTAGGTGTAGAGAAGCGCGCTATTATATTAGAAAAAATTGCAAAAGCTTTTGAAGATAATAAATTTGAGCTATATGCTTTGCTGGTTAAGGAGGCAGGTAAATCAATTCATGATGCTATTAATGAAGTAATTGAGGCGATTGATTTTTGTAGATATTATGCAAGTCAAGCAAAGTTAATTATGGTAGAACGTCATTTACCTGGTCCAACGGGTGAGACTAATATTCTTACAATGCATCCACGTGGTGTGTTTTTATGTATTAGTCCATGGAATTTTCCTTTTGCAATATTTACAGGACAAATAGTAGCAGCTCTTGCCGCTGGTAATACAGTAGTTGCAAAACCATCAGGTCAAACACCTGTTATAGCAAATTTTGCTGTAAAATTAATGCATAAAGCTGGATTACCAAAAGCAGCTTTACATCTTACTATTACTTCTGGCAGTAATATTAATAAATATGCAGTTTCAGATGAAAGAGTTTCAGGCGTTACTTTTACTGGATCTTGTCATGCTGCACATTCGATTAATGCAACTTTATCGCAAAGAAAGTCAGGTATTGTTCCGTTTATTGCAGAAACTGGCGGACAAAACGCAATGATAGTTGATAGCTCCGCTCTACTTGAACAGGTTACTGACGATGTTCTTGCTTCCGCATTTTATTCTGCTGGTCAGAGATGTTCAGCTCTTCGTATGCTTTATGTACAAGAAGAAATATACGATGAATTATTGGAGATGTTAAAAGGTGCAACAGAATTAATTAAGATTGGAGATACTTCGGATTTTACAATGGATATTGGTCCAGTAATTGACAAATCAGCTAAAGAAGTATTGGATTCTCACATTGAAGATATGCAGAAGAAAGGACATAGCATATATGTGCATCCACATAATGGTAAAATGAAAAATGGCTATTATTTTTATCCTCATATTATTGAAGTTAAATCGATCAACGATATACCTGATGAAAAATTTGGTCCAATTCTTCACATTACCAAGTTTAAGTCTAAGAATCTTGATAAAGTAATTGATGAAATAAATAATTGTGGTTTTGGTCTAACTTTTGGTGTTCACTCTAGAATAGAAGAAAAGATAGAATATATTAGATCAAGAGTGCATGTAGGAAATTTCTATGCAAATAGATCAATTGTTGGAGCAAAAGTTGAGTCGCAACCATTTGGTGGAGAGAATAAATCAGGTACAGGTTTTAAAGCTGGTGGTCCAAATTATTTATTGCGTTTTATGACAGAGCGCACCTCATCAATAAATACTACAGCTTTTGGTGGAGATGTTGAGCTTTTAAATAGCTAACTCATGTTATAATAGAGTGGATAATACTAGATGCTGTTAGTTTAAAAATGCGAATTTAGTTTAAGAGCATAGGAAAATAACGCTTAAACCGTGTCATTACAAGGAGCAGAAGGCGGGCGCGGTAATCCATAAATGGATCGCCGCAGTCGATAAAGCTTCTTCGCGATGAAGATGAGCAGTAAAAGACGATAAAACTCTACAACTTAACGTGCTTCTTGTCCTAAAATGGTGTTAAAAATAATGAATATTCAATGTGGCGATACTACTAGCTGTTTATTAGATCGGACAGCTTTTGCTCGCAAACTCCGTATTGTTTCCATGAGCAGCCATTACACGCGCTGTGAAATTTTTCTATACTCATATTTTGTTTGATACGATTTTTTGCTTTTCTCCAACTAATAGATTCTCCAGTTTTTAACTCTAATATCTTTTTATGAGCATTGTCGAGTTTAACTATTTTGCTTTGGGATTTGCATAATGTATCGTCGAGTTTATTAGGGCAAGGAGAGCATATACTATCCATATACTCAACTACTTCAATTAGGGTATCTTCATCATTATTTATTTCTTGGACAATTTTTTTATAATTTTTTATGAATCCAAGAGAGTAGCCCTTGCCACTAAAGGCAAGGGTGCACATAAAGTGATGAGGTCTAAATTTTATTGAGGCCATTTTTTATGAGCTTTACTGATGAGCCTGTGAAGATTGCCTTAACAATACCAGGTAAAATGAAAGGATATAAGCCAAGCTCAAACGATTTTTCAATACCAACATATAAAGCAAGCTGCGGTATTCCAACAATAAATAGGCATGAAGAGCCAATTGCACTATAAATAATTAGCTTTAACCAGCTATCTTCACCAAATTTCTCGCGCATTGTTGTAACTACATAAATACAAAGAAGCATGCCGATCAAGTAGCCTCCAGATGGGCCCATTAAAACAGGTATTCCTGCCGAAAATCCAGCAAATACCGGTGCTCCCATCGCTCCTAGAGTAAGAAAACATATCATTGAAGATATAGCTTCTCTTTTTTCATAACAAAGCGAAATAACGAGAATACCAACACTGTATAAAGATATAGGTACTGGTTTTAGGGGTATTTGAACTTGTGCGCATAGAAAAATTAATGCAACACCAAGAGCAATTCTGAGCAATTTAGAGTTAATAGAGGAGGGGATTTTGCTTATTAGAGTTTTCATAATAACCTCTTAGAAGTAATGTATGTAGCCAGATTCTAGAGACAAGATGATAGTTAGTCAAGTTGTCTCTTTAATTTTGGAATCTGCTACCTAAATGAATTGCTCTAGTTTTTCTAGGGCAATTGGCATGTTTTTTCTACCAAAACCAACTCTAAAATGCTGAGAATTATATGAGTATGCAGATGCTGGAAGCAGCAATACTCCTTGCTTTGCTACTAACTCATTACAGAAATCATCGATGTGGTTCTTGCCTAAGTAATTAACAAACCCCACGCATCCACCTTGTGGCCTGATCCAGCTGAAAGTACTTTGATTTTTTTCAAAAAAATTGTCTAGAAGTTTGATATTTGACTCAATAATTTGATTATTTCTACTTAAAATTTGATCTCTATTGTTGAGTGTAATTAAGCTAATTATTTCTGCAGGCGAACTATTACATATTGTTGTGTAATGCTTTATCTTTCTTGCTTTATCCAATATTTCCTTATTTTGAGAAGCAATCCAACCTATTCTCAGTCCTGGCATGCCGTAAGCTTTGCTCATTACGCCAAGAGAAATTGCTTTCTCATAAGTATTTGCAGCGGTTTCTGCCCATCCATCAGTAGGTTTGCCTATTAATCTATATACTTCATCGGAAAAAAGCCATAAATCGTGTTTGTGAAGTAAAGTAACTAACTCCTTTTGCTCATCTGGCGATATAATTTGTCCAGTTGGGTTGTGAGGGAAGTTTATAATTAGTATTTTAGTATTTTGTTTGATTGCATTTTTAATTGCTTCAATATCTATTTGCCAGTTATTTTTTTCAAGTAATTCGATTTCAGTTACTTCTGCTCCTCGGAATTTAGGGACTTCAGAAAGTGATTGGTAGCATGGTGTTAAGACGATAGCATGATCATCTTTACTGAGAACTGCTGATAATGCACAAAAAATACCTTCTTCGGCACCTGCAAAGCATAATATATTATTTTTATCTAGATTTGGAAAGTCTAGCTTTGCTATTGTTTCTCTAAGTTCAGGCAGTCCTTGATCTTCTGTATAGTTTAGTTTTAGATCGTTCCACAATTTTAAATCATTTTCAGACGCCATGCTTATAATTTCATGCATAGACCAGCTTTCTGCATCACTACAACATAGTAAGTGTGGAGCTGAGAATTCATATTTTACCCGAACTATGGATAACAAAAAAGCTGCATAGTAGTTGGTATTGGGGTATTCTGGCTTTTTTAAACAACTAAAGAGTACCCCAATGAATATAGACTACGATACTTTGTTCTGCTTTGTCGATGATTTTTATAAAGGATTTGAAAATTGGTACAAAAAGTCTCTTCTTACTAGCGGTTTAAGAAAACGTAATAGACCAAGCAGTATGAGCTTATCGGAGATAATAACAATCTTAATAGCTTTCCATCAATCTGGTATGGCTTGCTTTAAATATTTTTACTTAGAACTTATGAGAAATAACAGAAATTTATTCAATTACTTAGTCCATTATGATCGCTTTATATCATTGATAAAGCTAGCCTTTCCTGCTGTATTATGCATGTTAAAATCCCTTGAGGGTAAGATAACTGAATACATGTTTATCGACTCTACTCCAATGGTTGTATGCCATAGGCTGCGAGAGAAACGTCATAAAGTTTTTAAAGACTTAGCTGGAAAAGGTAAGACTTCAACTGGTTGGTTCTTTGGCTTTAAGTTGCACTTTATTTTTAATAGTCACGGAGAAATTGTACGCATGCATGTTACTAGCGGGAATGTAGATGACAGGTCTCCAGTAAAGCAAATGCTAAAAGATATCTCTTGCAAACTTATTGGTGATAAAGGTTATATCTCCAAAAAATTATTCACTGAATTATTTGAACAGGGTACAACTTTAATCACTAAAATCAGAAAAAATATGAAGAATTGTCTAATGGATATAAATGATAAAATGATGTTAATGAAACGTCTATTTATAGAAACAATCTTCTCATCTATAAAGTCGTTAAACACCTTGATACATAGTAGACATAGATCTCCAATAAATGCATTTTGTCACTTATTTGCTGGACTAATAAACTATCAGCTTCGTACTGATAAGCCATCTTTAGAACAATTTATAAAATGAAATCGCTTATCCACAGTTCGGGTTATTTTGCTAAATATTCTTCAAGCTTAAATTCATTTATCATCTTCATTTCTCCATTCTTTTAAATATTTAAAAATTGTTGCTCTGCCCATTTGGAGTGCGTTTGCTACGTGATTTACTGCATTTTTTTCTTCGAAGGCATTTTGTATATGTAGTTTATAAACTAGGTCTTTTTTTATTTTTGAATCTAATTCATCTAATTTAAGCCTATATTCTTCTAATTGTTGCTTTATCCAATTATTTATTTTTTCTTTATATTCGTTTTTAAACAAAATTTCTGGTCTATTAGAAATTTTTTTAGAATCCAAAAAATGATTTGAGATAGATTGCATTTGCTTGAATATAGATATATCGCAGTTAATGCAAATCAGCTCTTTGATTTCTAAGCCAGTATAGATGGGTACAGAAATTGATCGCATTTCTTTTCCTTCGATTGTCACTTGATCATAGACAAATTGATCTATATTCTTGTAGTTAGCATTTTTATCTAAATAAGAATCATCACCAATAACTCGTTTTGTTAGATTGCCTTTTTTATAGATTATTTTGTCTTCTTCAATGTCGTGTACAACAATCTCTATAAAAGACGGAAGTAATGTCTGAAAACCTTCTAATATTGCTATTATTTCTTTTTTCATAAATAAAATTTGTTTGTTTAGTGATTATTTTACATAGACTTTTTAGTCTATGTCAAGCAAAATAATTGACAAATTGGCTTTTTGTTGTTAGATTAGCTAAGGTATAAACTAATTTAGTAATAATCGATGAATAATAATTTTTAAGCCAGCCTCGCTTTAGATTTGGGGCATTAGTAGTTTTCCAAATTTGCTTAAAAATTATTTTATGATAATACTAAAAATTCAAGATATTTCCCTTCAATTTGCTTCTAATACTTGCTTTGAGAATTTCACTGCTCAAATTGTGCAAGGTCAAAAAATTGCTGTTATTGGTAATAATGGTTCAGGTAAATCTAGTTTATTAAAGTTGCTTAGAAGCGAAGTTGAACCAATATGTGGCAGTATAGATTTTAACTCTGACTTGAGGATAGAATATATTGACCAGATAATAGAGAATCATACTAACTTGAGTGGTGGAGAGCGATTTAATAAAGAGTTTTTTCAAAAAATAGAATTGCTTCCTGATTTATTACTGCTTGATGAGCCAACTAATCATTTAGATTTGCAAAATAGAGAGTCATTAATTTCCATAATTAATTCACTTAGCTGTTCTATAATTTTTGCAACTCATGATAAAGAGCTTATAAATCAATGTGCTGAGGTAATATGGCATATTGATAGAGGAGTGATACATCAATTTAGAGGTAGTTTTGATGATTACATTAAAAAGCACGAAAGAGAAAAGTTTAGTATAGAGCGTAAGTTAGTTGAATTGGATAGAGAGAGGAGTCTTGTTCATAAGAAATTGATGAAAGAGCAGGAGCGCGCTAAGAAAAGCAAGCAGTATGGAAGGAATAAATATAGTGGAGACAAGATTAATTTAAGTTCCAAAAAAAGAAAGGGAGAGACAACAACTGGGAATCGGAAGGCTGATATTTCTTTTTGCAGAGATGAATTAAAAGAAAAGATGGAATTAATTTACAAGCCAAAGAAGATAACTCCTAAATTTGCTTTTGATCAAAGGAAGGTTCGTAGTGATCGAAATATTCTTGAAATTAGAGATGGTTCAATTGGATATACCAATATTATTTTAGACAATATTTCCATACAATTAGCATCAGATCAGAGGTTAGCAATAAAGGGTAAAAATGGTTCTGGCAAAACAACTTTGATGAAAGCCATTATGTCTGATGATCAAGTTTCTGTTTGTGGAGAGTGGATTATTCCAAAAAAAGATGATATTGGATATTTAGATCAATTTTATAAAAATTTTAAAGGCTCAACTCCGTTTGATGAAATTAAATACAATATGCCAAATGCTAGCGATTCTGAAATACGTGAGCACCTAAATTATTATTTATTCAGATCAAATGATCAGGTTTACGCTGACATAAAAACCTTGTCAGGTGGTGAGCGTGCAAGGCTAAGTATGGCTACAATTGCATCTAGGCCATTCAAGTTATTGATTCTTGATGAGCCGACAAATAATATTGATATGGAGACCACAGATCACCTGGTAGATGTATTAAATAATTATACAGGTAGCTTGCTTGTTATTTCACATGACAATAGCTTTTTGCAGAAAATTGGCGCAGATTCAGAATATTTATTAGACTAATCGTGTCTAATTAAACTCTTGTTATTATCTGCATGTACTGAATATTTTCCAGCTACCAGTATTTCTTTTAGTTGAGATACTAATAGATCTATTGCTACAGTATTCTCTGCTCCACGAGGGATTATAATGTCTGCAAACTTTTTGCTAGGTGCAACAAATTCTTGGTGCATTGGCCTGACAGTTTCAAGATATTGCTTTTGGATATTTGCTATAGTTCTACCACGTTCTTCTATGTCTCTTTTTATTCTTCTGAGTAATCTTACGTCGTCTTCTACGTCAACAAATACTTTGATATCAACCAGATTACGTATTTCTGGTACTGCTAATAATAAAATTCCTTCAAGTATAATAACATCTTTTGGGTGGACAGTAGTTACATCTTTTGTCCTGTTGTGGTTTGTAAAATCATATTTAGGAGTTTTTACTGTTTGACCATTTTTCAGCTGTAATAATTGTTTTTTAAGGAGATCAAATTCTATAGAATCTGGATGATCAAAATTTGTTTTTCTTCTTTCCTCCTTCGATAAATGTGATAGATCTTTGTAGTAAGAGTCTTGACTTATTATTGAAGCTTCATTGTTTATTCGTTCTTTCAACTTTTTTGCTATAGTTGTTTTACCTGCTCCTGTGCCGCCCGTAATACAGATGATAGTTGTAGCTTGTGCTGCTGTTATATTAAGAACTAAAGTTAGTAAAATTATTATTTTAAGAAAAAAATTCATGAGCCCAGATTAATCAAATATTTATGAGCCAGAAGGATAATTTTTTAAAGTTTATAAGTCAACTTAAAAGAGTGGGTACATATGCTTATTTGGACTACTTGACTTTATTCTATTATGATTCTAGTTTTAGAAATTATTTATGTGTTAAAAGGTTTTTTTATATGGCTGATATAATCAGACCAGAACCATCTGTCAAAGCTACTATCATTGGTCAAGTATCACTTCTTATTTGGGCTCTATCAGTTGTAGGAGCGGTGGCCTTAAAAGTGCTGCCAGTTTTTGAGGTGTTATTTGGTATTTTTACTAGCGGGTTTTTTGCTTCTGCAATTATTAATACTATTAATGGTAATTGGAAGTCTGTTCTTGAAAGGCCTAGATATCTTATATTAATAGGGATTTTTGGTATTGTGGGAAATGATTTATTCTATATCATGGCTTTTAGATACGCGCCTGCGGTTCAAGTCGATCTAATAGTTTGTTCATGGCCTATGTTAGTATTTATATTTGCCCATTTCTTACTTTCTGAAGATATTAGAATAAATCATATTGTTGCCTGCATTATTGCATTTTCAGGTATATGTTTTTTACTTACCTCAGATGCTGACAAAATGATATTAAAAAAAGACTACTTTTGGGGATATTTGTTTTCTTTCCTTTCTGCAATTTTATGGGCAATCTATATGGTTGTATCTAAAAAATACTCTAAACCAACTCCAGAGTTGTTTGCAGTTTATTGTTTCGTCGGAATGATTTTCTCGGCAATCATGCATTTGTTATTTGAAGAAACTATTATACCTACTACAAGTCAATTATGTATATTGATTATTATGGGCATAACAACTCATAGCATTGCTTATTATGGCTGGGATTACGCTATAAAGCGTGGGGCCATTTTAAGTTATTACACATTTTACCTTATGGTAATCCTATATTGTCTGTACTTGCTTTGGTAGTTTTTGGTTTTGCTGAGCTAACGCAAGAACTGTTGATAGCCACATTTATGGTATTTATTGCTAGCATAATTGGTGGAAAAAAGTTTAGCAAAAGAGAAAATAATATACAAAAAAACAAGATGTTGACGTTGTAGATTTTTCTAGTTAAATCCTATATAGCTTAATAAGCCATTGCAAGTATAAGCTCTACGATCCACTGTTTTATATATGATTAAAAATTATAGAACTTTACTTAATTTGCTAATCTCATTTGACCATCGCTTGTCATTTTCTCTAGCACATAGTTTTGAATTTTCTCAAAAGCTTTGTTTTCGATTTGTCTTACTCTTTCTTTCGAAATACTATACTCGTTACTCAGAGCATCTAAAGTAGATGGGGAGTCGTTGAGTTTTCTAGCTGTAAGTATTTTAATCTCGCGTTCATTTAGAACTTGCATTGCTTCAGCTAGCATTTTTCTTTGTTTGTTTAGAACCTGGCTTTTTTCCAGGATTACTTCCTGAGAAGGTTTTGTTTCTTGAATTAGTTCGATCATTTCGCCAGAACTATCATCATCGCTGTCTATTGAACGGTTAAGAGACATATCTGATCCAGATAAACGCTGGTTCATTTCTCCAACTTCTTTTACGCTTACGCCAAGTTCTTTTGCGATATTTTCGTAATCGCCCTCATTTACTGGACGTGCATTTGTGCTGGTGATTTTATTCTTTATTTTTCTTAGACTGAAAAATAATTTTTTCTGTGCAGATGTAGTTCCAATTTTAACTAGTGACCAAGATTTTAGGACATATTCTTGAATAGAAGCTTTGATCCACCACATTGCATATGTTGATAGTCTGAAACCAAGTTCTGGGTCATATTTTTTAACTGCTTGCATTAGGCCAAGATTACCTTCAGATACCAATTCAGTAACAGGTAGTCCATAATTTTTGTATTGCATAGCGATTTTTGCAACAAGCTTCAAATGGCTTTTTACAAGCTTATGCGCTGCATCAAGATCATGTTTTTCAAGATATGCTTTTGCAAGCATAAATTCTTCTTCTTTTGTAAGCGAAGGGATGTTGTTTATCTCGCTTAAGTATTTACTAAAACCAGATCCAGCCGAAATTGCTGGTAATTTTACTACATCTGACATAAATGTCCCCCTGTTTTTACTTGCTGCAATTATAGCACAAAATTACAAAAACATTAAACAAAAAATATTTGCTTAATCTAGTTTGAAATTTTGAAAGCTTATTTCTATTATTTCAAAGGCTTTACCGCCCTTAGGTGTTGTTACTTCAACTATATCTCCTATTGATTTACCTATTAGGGCTTTTGCAAGCGGAGATTTGGTTGAAATTCTCTTTTTGGTTATATCGGCTTCGTATTCTCCAACAATATGATAAGTACTTTCTTCTTCTGTATCGTCATCAATAACTTTTACTGTTGCGCCAAATTTCACACTATCTGTTGAAAGCTTAGATGTATCTATGATTTCAGCTCTAGAGAATTTATCCTCTAAATCTAATATTCTTCCTTCTATGAAACTTTGCTTTTCTCTTGCGGCATGATATTCAGCATTTTCTGATAGATCGCCGAATTCCCTAGCAGTCGCAATAGCTTCAATGATAGCGGGTCTTTCAACATGCTTTAGTTGTTTTATCTCTTGCTCCAACTTATCATAGCCTTGTTGTGTTATTGGGAATTTGTCCATATTATTATGTCTTGTTTAAATTAAGTTTTGAAAGTATATTTATACAGGTATAATTTGTCAAACCTAGCTAAAAAGCCTATGACTAGTGAAACCCTCAATTTTGAGATTCAGCGCAAGATATTTCATTTATGCAGCCTTGTATTCCCTATAATATATATCTTTCTTTCTAAAATTACTATGGGTATTGCATTGACAATTGTCGCTGGAATTACCCTCTACTTAGATATATCTAGGCATTACAATCCTAAAATTAAAGGGTTTGTGGATAATTTTCTTGGAAAATTTCAAAGAGTTGAAGAAAAAAGTGGTGAATTTGTGCTTAGCGGCGCAAGTTACATGGCGTTTGGTTTTTTGATAACATGCTTATTATTTTCCAAAGGATTGGCAATTACTTCTTGGTTAGTGCTTATAGTTTCTGATTGTATTGCAGCGGTGCTGGGTATGAAATTTGGCTCACCTCTATTTAATGGAAAATCTTATATAGGGTCAGCTTCATTTTTCTTTTCTGCTATGCTTATAAGTATTATGTCATATTTTGTAATTGGGTATAATACAAGTTTTTCTGTAATAATGATAAGTTGTCTACTTTGTACGGTTGTGGAGTTCTTTTCGGACCAAATTAATATTGATGATAATTTATCTATACCACTGACATATGCTTTATCTACCTTTATTTTCGGACTGATCTAATACTTTATGAGAATTCCTTTAGAATTTTATAATCATTTAAGAAATACAATTAGAATTTCAGATATTGTAAGGCAGCGTTTAGTTTTAACTCGAAAAGGTAACGAACATCTTGGTCTATGTCCTTTTCATGATGAAAAAACTCCATCATTTACAGTGAATGATTCTAAGAAATTTTATCATTGTTTTGGATGTAGTGCGCATGGGGATGTTATAAGGTTTGTATCTGAAACAAATGGAATTAGTTATAAAGAGGCAGCAATCAAGATTGCTAATGATAATGGAATTGAGTTGCCAAAAATGTCTGCTGCTCAAGAACAGAAATATGAAGAGGCTGATCAGATTTATAATATACTAAATTTGGCTTCTGAGTTTTTCCAAAAAAATATAGATAAGAATACGATTGAATACTTAAAAACAAGAGGTGTAACTTCAAGCTCAGTAGAAGAATTTTCTATTGGTTTTGCTCCAGGTGGTGGTTTGCTTGAGAAATTTTTTCAACAAAAATCTGTTCCTCTTAAAGACCTATTAAAGTCTGGTTTATTTGGAAAAAAAGAAGATGGAAGAATATACGAAGTGTTTAATAAGCGTATAATGTTTCCAATACGTAATGTCTACAATAAAATAGTAGGTTTTGGTGGTAGAGCTATGAATGATGCAATGCCAAAATATATTAATTCCCCTGAAACTATGGTTTTTAAAAAATCAGAAGTAATGTATGGAGAAAATGTAGCAACGGGTCAGTCATATAAGGATAATTACTCCATAATTGTAGAAGGCTATATGGATGTTATTGCTTTGCATCAGGCCGGGTTTAAGCAGGCAGTAGCTAGTTTGGGCACATCGGTCACCGAAAAGCATATTCAAAAATTATGGCGTTCTGCAGATGAGATAATAGCTTGTTTAGATGGTGATAGTGCCGGAATTAGAGCAAGTGGTCGTTTAATTAATATGGCATTGCCACAAATATCTGCGGATAAAATCATATCATTTATTGAAGTACCAAAGGGTGTTGATCCGGATGACTTAATAAAAAACAAAGGATCAAGTGCCTTTAAATCACTATTAGATAGTCGCATAGGTCTTTCTGAAATGATTTGGAAGATGGAGTTTAGCGGAAAGAGTTTTAGGACCGCGGAATCTAAATCTTTATTAGAAAAAAAACTAAATGAGTATAGTTTTCAGATTCAGGACGATTCACTAAAAGCTAATTTTAGACGCTACTTTAAGGATATGATATGGAATAACCTGGTGCGTAAAAAAAGTAAAAAGGAATCTGTTGTAGGTAATAGTAAGAAATTATTTGATTCAAAAAAATACTCTGAAATTGAATATATGGAAAACGCTATATGTTCATTTATGATTAAATTCCCCAATTTAATGCGTAATTTAGACCATAATATTCAGTTTCAAGATGCGGATTTAGATGAATTTAAAAATTGGATTGTAGAGTTGGTAGAAGATCATGATGACGTTGATAAAGATCTAATTACAGATAAAGTAAAAAATACTAGATTTTATGATAGATTTTTAGTATTATCTTCCTCTGATATTTTGTTCATCGACTATGCTTTTTTAAATGATGAGAGTATAGATCGAGAACAGGTTTTTGAATGGTTGCATAAGAAGCATTACCTATTACTCCTAAAAAACGAGTATGTCAACGTATTAAATAGTAGCGCTTATGACGAACAATCCAAGACAATGTCATATTTAGAAGAGATTAGGCGAGTTACCAAAGAACTTGATAACTTAAGCAGTAATTTCATAAATAATCAATAAGATTAAATTGATCACAAAACATGAGTTTTATGGAAAAAAGTAAGTCAAAAGAAAATACTAGTAAAGAAGAAGCAAAAAATCTTGAAAGTCTTGTTACAGAAGGTAAAAAGAAAGGATTTGTTACATATGATCAGCTGAATAAGTCTATTTCGGCGACTAAGAAGCTATCAGTTGAAGAGTTAGAAAATGCTATATCTAAATTTTCTGATGCTGGGATAGATATCATTGAAGATGAAGGCGAAGATATAAAGCTAGATATCAATGTTAATGAAGAGCTAACAGTTAGTAGCCGCAGCACTGATGATGAAGATTCTAAAGATGGTGAATCTGAGAATTTGGGTTCTACTGATGATCCAGTAAGATTATATTTGCGTGATATGGGCGGGGTAGAACTATTATCCCGTGAGAATGAAATTGAGATAGCAAAGCGTATTGATGCTGGTAAAGAGTTGATGCTTAATTCTCTATGTGAGAGCCCATTTGCGATTAAGCGTTTTATTAAATGGTATGAAGATCTTGTCAATGAAAAGATTATGCTTAGAGATCTTATAGATCTTGATGCAAATCTTGGCAATGATGAGCCAATGATGGATGAGGAAGGAGAAGAAACTCCGGAAGTTGATGTTCAAGATGAAGGCAATGCAGAATCAAATGAGAGTAGTAGCGAATCAATTGATGAAGAAGAGCCAGTTTCACTGTCAATTTCTGCTATGGAGGCCGAATTACTACCATCAATTATGGACAAAATGGAAGTTATTTCTCAGACATGTGAAGTGCTTTTAAGTGAGGCAAAGAGTCATTGCAAGGGTGCCAAAAATACTCCTTTAAGAGATAATAAAAAATATACAGAAGCTCTTAATTTTCTTGTCAGTGAAATTAGTTCAATGCATTTCAGTTCAAAACGTGTGGAGGAGATGCTTTCGGACATATACGAGGTGAATAAAAATCTTGTAGCAAAAGAGGTTGAGTTATTAAAGCTTGCTGAAAAACATAAAGTTAAAAGAGCTGATTTCTTAAAAGAATATAATAATTCTGATGCTGGTCCAATGTGGCTAGAGAAAGTTAGTAAGAGAAAAGAAGCTGCTTGGAAAGCTTTCTTAAGTGAAGAATCTTCGGCTATTAATCAAATATTAAAAGCGATAAATATAATAGAAGCAGAAATAGGCCTTCCAATAGCTGAATTTAAAAGAGTTGTTGGAGCAATCCAAAAAGGAGAAAGGCAGGCTACCAGAGCAAAAAAAGAAATGATTGAGGCAAATTTGCGTCTAGTTATTTCAATTGCAAAAAAATATGCAAATAGAGGTCTACAATTTTTGGATTTAATTCAAGAAGGTAATATTGGCTTGATGAAAGCTGTTGATAAGTTTGAATATAGTAGAGGATTTAAGTTTTCTACTTACGCAACATGGTGGATTCGTCAGGCTATTACAAGATCTATTGCAGATCAGGCTAGAACTATTCGTATTCCAGTACATATGATTGAAACTATCAATAAAATCATTCGCACTACTCGTCAGATGATGGGTGAGCTAGGATATGAGCCAACACCAGCAGAGATAGCTGCTAGATTGTCTATGCCGATAGATCGAGTAAGGAAGGTAATGAAAATTGCAAAAGAGCCAGTCAGTCTTGAGAATCCAGTAGGTGATGAGGATGGAAGCTATTTAGGTGATTTTATTGAAGACAAGAATGCAGTGCTTCCAAGTGATGCTGCCTTTCAATCCAGTTTGCGTGAGACAACTACAAGAATATTGTCAACCTTAACTCCCAGAGAAGAAAGAGTTTTGCGTATGAGATTTGGTATTGGTGTAAACACCGACCATACTCTTGAGGAAGTGGGACAGCAATTTAATGTTACTAGAGAGCGTATTCGTCAGATTGAGGCTAAAGCACTCCGTAAGCTGAAACACCCGACTAGATCGAAAAAGATTATTAGTTTCTTAAGTGGTACTAGTTCTAAGCAAAATTCTAACTAGTATACGCAATCTTTTTTGTTAGAGTCATTAGTCTATAACAACTGTGGAAATTTGAGGTTTTCCAGAGTTTAAAAAGAGATTTTTGATTAAAATGGAAACTTGATTCTATTTGATAGAAATACATCTTATGCATAGATATAAAATCATTTTGGAATATATTGGTGCAGGCTATTGTGGTTGGCAAAAGCAAAAAGAATCACTGTCGTTGCAGCAGATCATTGAAGATGCAATATTTTCTTTTAGCAAAGAAAGAGTAACAGTCACTGTTGCGGGTCGTACAGATTCTGGCGTTAATGCTTATGGTCAGGTTGCTCATTTTAATCTAGAAAAGCATTATGATCCAAGACGTTTAATGCAATCAATTAATCATTTTTCCCGGCCAAATACAATAGGGGTTATTTCTGCAGAAGAAGTAGATTTAGAGTTTCATGCTCGCTTTTCGGCAAAATCTAGACATTATGTTTATAAAATTTTAAATCGGTCATCTATAAATATAATTAATAATGGTTTGCAGCATTGGGTTAGACATGATTTAGATACGAAAAAGATGCAAGAAGCTGCAAATTTTCTTTTAGGTAAGCATGATTTTAGTTCGTTTCGTGCTAGCGAATGCCAATCTAATTCACCAATGAGAACACTAGATAAAATAGATATTTTTCGGGATGGAGATAATATTGAAATTCGAATTTCTGCATTATCATTTCTACATCACATGGTCCGAAATATTGTAGGTAGCTTAATTTTAGTTGGAAGTGGTAAGTGGAAACCTATTAAGATTAAAGAAGTGTTAGAAGCAAAAGACAGGAAAGCTGCTGGTCCAACTGCTCCTGCTTGTGGTTTGTATTTTTTAAGAGTGGATTATTAATGTTATGCAAGTTCGTGAAGCTTTGAAATTAGCTACTAAAAAGTTCAAGGAAAGTTCAACACCAAGTCTTGATGCAAGATTATTGCTTGCACATGCTTTGAACTATAGTCAAGAAAAGCTGCTAATAAACTATGATAAAGAATTAGAGCAAGATATTGAAACTAGATTCTTTGAATTTGTAGCAAGAAGAGAAGATCAAGAACCTATAGCATATATTTTAGGAAGACAAGAGTTTTATGGTTTAGAATTTGCAGTTAATAAACACGTGCTTATTCCAAGACCTGAGACAGAGTTAATAATTGATATATTAAAGGAAGATAGCACGCGCAAAGGTCAAAACGATAATATTGATATTCTAGAGCTTGGAATCGGTAGTGGCGCAGTTTCTGTTTGTTTAGCAAAAGAAATACTATTAGCTAATATTACTGCTGCTGAGGTAAGTGATCAGGCTATAGAGATTGCTCAATCTAATATCTCAAGGCATAAAGTAGAAAATCAGGTTAAAATACTAAAAAGTGACTGGTATTCAGCTTTAGATAAGGGAGAAAAATACGATTATATAGTTAGTAACCCACCATATATTTGTCGTAGTGAGATTTATCAGATGTCTAAAGAAACTATAGATTTTGAACCAGATCTTGCATTATACGCTGATAATGAAGGGCTTTCTTCCTATCAAGCTATTATCCAGAATGCTAAAAATTTCCTAAAAAATGATGGTAAGCTTGTGTTTGAAATAGGATATTCTCAAAAGAATATGATATTAGATCTTCTTAAGTGTGCAGGCTTTGAAAATACTTCGGTTAAGCAGGACTTATCAGGCTTAGATAGAATAATTGTAGCCAACTAAAATGTGTTTTAAATACACATTAGTAATAAAATTAGATGAAAATACTGAAATTAAAAGTTAAAAATCTATTAGATTCATCAATCTGAACTTACACTTATTAATTACGGGTGCTACTATATGGATTTAGTAAGTTCTTAAATTCATATTTGCCCTTTTATAATAAAGATAATGGTAAATTAAATGAAGAAAGTAAAATTACTTGCTACAGCTTTTGCAGCCGCAGCTTTTTCAATTGGAAGTGCAAATGCAGGTGGTCCAGAAGGAATGGAGAAATGTAAAGTTGTAGATAAAGATGGAAAAGGATTAATTAAAGCTCACAAGGGTGAATGTGCTACTAGCAAACATTCTTGTGCCGGTCATAACGGTCCAGGTGATCCAGAAGCTTGGATCCTAGTACCAAAAGGCGAGTGTGCTAAAATCAATGCAGGTGATTTCTCTGGTGTTGATGACAAAATAAAAGACAAAATTGAAGCAAAAAAATAGTCTTTATTCAATAAATTAAATGGGTTATCTATAAGTAATTTATACATAGCCCATTTTGTTTGCAAAGTTGGTTTGTACCAAACTTCAAAATTAGTATTTATAGTATATAGATGTATTTTTATTTCAGAAGATATAGTTTGAATACTTTTATATAAAGACGTAGTTGTCTATTTCACTAGGATAACTGCGTTTTTTTATTATGGAAAAGAAATTAAGATAAGTATAATTTTAGGTAATATATGGCAAATTCTTTAGTTGGTATAGGCCTTAGATATCCTCATTTAAAACAGTTTGTTTCTGAAAAACCAAATATTGGTTGGGTAGAGGTGCATAGTGAAAATTTTTATTCACTAGGAGGTCCTGATTTTGACTGCCTAGTTAAAGTCAGAGAAGATTACCCAATTAGCTTACATGGCATAGGAATGTCCCTTGGATCAGGTGATGGCATTGATAAAAATCATTTGATGATGGTAAAGAATTTAATCAATATTATAAATCCATTCTTGGTTTCAGATCATTTATCTTGGAATAGTATATCAGACAAATTTCTACCAGATCTATTACCTACTCCATTTAACAATGAAGCACTAGAAGTTTTCGTAAATAATATAGACGAAGTGCAGTCATATCTGGGTAGAGAGATATTAATAGAAAACCCATCAACATATTTTGAGTATGAAACCTCTACAATGCCTGAATATGAGTTTTTAAATATTCTATCTGAAAGAACAGGTGCAAAAGTAATTCTTGATCTAAATAATATCTATGTTTCTGGTCTTAATAATGGCTGGTCACCTGAGGATTATATTAGCAACCTCGATACTTCAATTGTAAAAGAAATACATTTGGCTGGTCATTTTGTTAAGGAAACTAGTAATAGTCAGAAGCTTTATGTAGATTCGCATAGCACTTATGTGAGTGACGAAGTTTGGCATTTATATGGCTTAGCTATACAAAAATTTGGTGAAGTGCATTCATTATTAGAGTGGGATGTAGATATCCCAGATCTTTCAGTATTACTTGATGAATCAAGGAAGGCTGAAAATTATTTAGACAAGAATTTTAAGAGACAATATGCGTAATTTAAAAGAGTTACAGGATAACTTGCTAAATAGGATTATAGATAATGATCTAGCAGCAGATTTTATAAAGAAAAAAGGTAATATAGATGTATCTGATAGGCTAATGATACATCGTGAGACGGTACTAGAAAATTTGATTTCCGGTCTAAAGATTACATATCCTTATATTTGGAAATTATTAGGTGAAGAATGCGCTAGAGGTGTGGCTCTTGCATATTCACATAATATAGAGAATTTGATGAGTCGGGATAAAATAAATTCATTTGGAGATAAATTCCCTGAATTTTTAAGAAATTTTCCTTCTACCACTGATATAGGTTATTTACCTGATTTTGCTGAATTAGAATGGTTAAGATCAAAAAGTTATGAGTCAATAAGAGAAGAGTGCTTGTTGCCGCAAGATATGCAAGAGTTTTTTATTAATGGTGATGGGAATGGAAAACTGGTTCTTAATTCATCAGTATATTTTTTGAAGTCAAAATTTCCATTAGATAGTATTCAAAGTTTTTTGGATAACCCAGAAATAGAGGAGTTAAATTTAGATAATTCTAGTTCGAATATAATTGTGTGTCGTGTGCAAGGAAAAATAGAAACTTTATATTTATCGAAGAATCAATGGCAATTTTTATACAATCTTAATAATGGTGATGCTATTGGTAAAGCAATAGAATGTTTTTCAAATGAAGAAGTAGAAGAGCAGCTTTCGATAATGATTCAGCTACTATTATCAAAGCAGATGGTAAAAGAAATTGTGGAGTAAATGTTTTTATGGTTGGGTTTATACAGAATTTGCAGAATAGTTTGATTGGCAAGATTTATTTGGCATTTACAAAATTTGCAAATAAATATCTATTTTCTGCTGTAGTATTTTTTATGAGATTTTGGATGGCTAAGATTTTTTGGTATTCAGGTCTTACAAAAATTAGCAGCTGGCAATCAACGATTTATTTATTTAAATATGAATACGCTGTTCCAATTATTCCAGCTGAACTTGCTGCTATACTGGCAACAGCTACAGAGCTATCTGCTCCTATTTTATTAGTAATAACCCGAACTATGGATAACAAAAAAGCTGCATAGTAGTTGGTATTGGGGTATTCTGGCTTTTTTAAACAACTAAAGAGTACCCCAATGAATATAGACTACGATACTTTGTTCTGCTTTGTCGATGATTTTTATAAAGGATTTGAAAATTGGTACAAAAAGTCTCTTCTTACTAGCGGTTTAAGAAAACGTAATAGACCAAGCAGTATGAGCTTATCGGAGATAATAACAATCTTAATAGCTTTCCATCAATCTGGTATGGCTTGCTTTAAATATTTTTACTTAGAACTTATGAGAAATAACAGAAATTTATTCAATTACTTAGTCCATTATGATCGCTTTATATCATTGATAAAGCTAGCCTTTCCTGCTGTATTATGCATGTTAAAATCCCTTGAGGGTAAGATAACTGAATACATGTTTATCGACTCTACTCCAATGGTTGTATGCCATAGGCTGCGAGAGAAACGTCATAAAGTTTTTAAAGACTTAGCTGGAAAAGGTAAGACTTCAACTGGTTGGTTCTTTGGCTTTAAGTTGCACTTTATTTTTAATAGTCACGGAGAAATTGTACGCATGCATGTTACTAGCGGGAATGTAGATGACAGGTCTCCAGTAAAGCAAATGCTAAAAGATATCTCTTGCAAACTTATTGGTGATAAAGGTTATATCTCCAAAAAATTATTCACTGAATTATTTGAACAGGGTACAACTTTAATCACTAAAATCAGAAAAAATATGAAGAATTGTCTAATGGATATAAATGATAAAATGATGTTAATGAAACGTCCATTTATAGAAACAATCTTCTCATCTATAAAGTCGTTAAACACCTTGATACATAGTAGACATAGATCTCCAATAAATGCATTTTGTCACTTATTTGCTGGACTAATAAACTATCAGCTTCGTACTGATAAGCCATCTTTAGAACAATTTATAAAATGAAATCGCTTATCCACAGTTCGGGTTAGTAATAGGTTTAATGACGCGTCTTGCTGCTGTTCCGGTGTTATGCATGACGGCAGTAATACAATTTACCTATCTTGACCTAATCGATCATTTATATTGGGCGCTTCTATTGTGCACAATAATATTCTATGGCCCAGGTAGATATTCTTTGGATTGCCTTATATCCTGTAAGACAAATAAGTAGTTTTATTGATTAAGATTTTAGTCTTTATTAGTTATGTTTCGAAATAGCTCTAGGTAAAAAACTTTAGTCTATAGTAATTGTACTTGAAAGCACTCTCTATGTATTTTCCTAGGGTATTAGGCGTATCATTGGTTTCTTTTTCAACTAATTTTTGTAGTTATAAGTGTATATAAGACTAATATAGATAGATTATATTATTTTTAGCCGATTCATCAATTTAATATACTAACCAAAATTGCTTGCGTAGCTTTTTTTGGGGATTTTGGCTTCTTTGGGTTTTATAACTTCATATTGATATGATTTTTTTTCAGCAAAAGCGATTGCTTCTTCGAGTGAATCAAAAGATATTTTAACTTCGCTCGACATATCAGATGACGAAGTTCTTCCCATTACAGATTCTTTAAAGCGTCTTTCAGGCTTTTTTACAAATTCTAGTTGCCAACGAATATCACCATCGGCGGATTGCATCGCAGATTTTGCTGGCTTTGAAATTCTAACTTGCATATCAAAAACAAATATTGTTTAATTGGCTTAAAAAATATTCTACCCTATGACTAAGCCGAAATCCATTGAAAAGATAAGTTTTGAAGATGCTCTTGCAGAACTTGAAGAGATAGTAAGAAAAATTGATACAGGTCAGGAAAATTTGGCCGATGCGGTTGATAGTTTTGAGCGTGGTGTACTACTGAAAAAGCACTGCGAAAAGATGCTAAAAGACGCAAAGTTAAAAATTGAAAAAATTACAAGCTCAAGTGAAGGTAAAATAAACACTACTGAGGTTGATCTTTAGTGCCTTTTACAAATCTGTTGAAAATCAAACTATTTATTTTGATATCAATTTCCGTTGTAGTCATATGTATTGCAAATATTCTCGGCGGATATCTTCTTTTGCCTGGTAATCTAGATGAAGAAAAAATAGTAATAATCAAGCCAAGGCTATCCATACACAAAATCAGTGTTCTTCTTGAAAAAGAGAATGTAATCAAGAATGCTAAGCTTTTTGAAGCGATTAGTCGAATATATTCCCATTTTGAACCATTAAAGAGCGGAGAGTATAAATTTACAAAAAATATTACTCCATACCAAGTTCTGCGTGTATTGGTGAATGGCAAGTCTATTGTTCATAGAATGTTTATTCCTGAAGGGTATACGGTAAGTCAGATAATTGACATTGTAAATTCTGAAGAGAGGCTAACTGGAAAGATAACTGGTAATATTCCGGAAGGGTATTTAATGCCTTCAACCTATTTCTACACATATGAAGATCAACGAGAGAAGTTAATTGACGAGATGCGAAAAGGGATGTCTAACGCTCTAGATGAGGTAATGCTGAAATTGTCAAAGGATTCACCACTAAAAACACGAAAAGATGTTTTGATCCTTGCATCAATAGTTGAGAAAGAGGCTGGAAATGATGCAGAGCGACCTAAAGTAGCAGGTGTCTTTATTAATCGTTTAAGAAAAGGTATGAAATTGCAAGCTGATCCTACGACAGTTTATGCAATAACTGAAGGTAAGGAACCTCTTGGCCGAAGCTTAAAAAGAAATGATATGAGAATTAAGTCTTCATACAATACATATCATGTTTATGGACTGCCAGTTGGTGCTATTAGTTGCCCTGGTCGTGCATCCCTTGAAGCAGTCGTGTCACCAGCAAAAACTGATGCTTTATATTTTGTAGTAAATGGTAAGGGAGGGCATAGTTTCTCTAAAACTTTAAAAGAGCATAATCGCCATGTGCAAAGATTTAAAGCAAGAGTAAGAAAGCAAAGATTATCCAAGAAGAAAAAGAATTAGCTTTCTACTTTAGGATAGTCACTTTTTCTGATAATAACTTTGAATTTGGTATCAAGTGTTTTCCAGAATCGTCTTCAATAGTCGTATATCTCATATCTATATCAATGACTGTGCCTTCAACACCCATAACAGAGATTTTTGCCTTCATTTTAAATGGTTGATAGAAAAGAATTAATATTCCTGCAACGCTGCTCGCGAGAACATCTTTTAGAGCAAAACCCATAGCAAATCCAGTTAACCCAAGTCCGGCAATGATTGAGCTTACATCAATTCCCCAAACACCAAGAAGAGTAATTATTGCAATAATCCATATAATAGTGCTTATAGTTTTAGCTATAAACAAAGCTATATGATTTTTAAGTTTTATAGATTTTTTATCAAAGATCTTGGCAATAATTGCTTTTGCAGTTACCCATAATACTAAAAATCCAGCGATAATTATAAGGCTTAAGATAAACTGAGGTACAAAGTTAATTATTGAATCGAAAAGAGATATAGTTTTGTCCATTAGAATTACCGCTTTTAAGTAACTATGTCTAGGATAATAGTCAACTGGAAGAATGTAAAATTATTTATAAATTCCTGGTAATTTTTGTTTTAGTCTATTATTTGCTAAGTTACTCCGGTACTACGGATTTAGCGCAAGATAAAATCAATTTTATTGCCAATCATGATGTCAATGCTTTCTGTCGATGGAGGAGCTGGTACAAACTAAGTTTTGACTTGAATAAATTGGCTAGGAGACATGTCAATATTAGTATGGTCGTCAATCAATGATTTTAGAATTCTATCACTCTTATCGAATAGCCTAATTCTTACCAATGGCATTTTAAGAGTTTTTAGAGAATTATTCAGTACCTTATAGCTCACTGTAATCTTATCTATTTCTTTATGATCTTCTATTCTTATATCTTTAATACTCAACTGGTTGCTATTGAGTAATGAGTCGAAACCAAGATTATTTGGGAAAAGCATTACCATCATAAATATAATCATACCAATCATCAGAACTGGAAGTGCATACAGGTATGGCTGAATTTTTACAGGGAGTAATGCAGGAAGGTTTACTCCGTTTCCAAGAGGTGTTACTTCTGAAGGAGCTGGTGCCAATATTGTGGGTTCTATACGAACGGGATTATCAAGTTTTTGATGCCAAATATGAGAACATTTAGAACATTTTACTTTTCTACCGTGCTTTCCAATTTGCTCTGGTGTTACCACAAATTTTGTGTCACATTCTGGGCAAGCAATATACATCTTCTTGATATCCTAAAAATTTTAGTTGTTAAATACAAAAAACTATTTACGTTGCTTAAAAATATAGCTATTTATTGCTATATTCAACAATTTTTATCAATAGTTCCAGTTATAAGAGTCAAACATGCAAAATCATATTACAGCAATTGAAGAAATTTGGCAAATACGCGATTCATTAAATCAAGATTCTCCAAACTTTATAAGTTCGAAGAAAATAGTTGATGAGGTTATTTCTGAACTAGAAGATGGAAAAATATCTGTATGTGAGAAAATTCAACATGAATGGAAAGTAAATGAGTGGATAAAAAAGGCTATTCTTCTTAATTTCCGTACTTCAGAGATGAAAATCTACGATGGGTCAAGCATGCGCTGGTATGATAAAATAGATCCCAAATATTCTGAAAATGATGATAAGAAATTAAAAGAATCTGGAGTGAGAATGGTTCCGGGCGCTTTTGTCAGAAAAGGCTCATATATTGCCAATAATGTTGTAGTCATGCCGTCTTTTATTAATATTGGTGCATATGTTGGTAGTGGCACTTTAGTTGATACTTGGGCAACGATTGGCTCATGTGCATATGTTGGTAAGAATTGTCATATTTCTGGTGGCGCAGGTATAGGAGGCGTACTTGAGCCTCTGCAAGCAAAGCCGGTAATTGTTGAAGATAATTGCTTCATTGGAGCGCGATCAGAAATTGTTGAAGGTGTTTTAGTCGAAGAAGGAGCAGTTATCAGTATGGGAGTATTTATTGGATCTTCTACGAAGATTGTTGATCGTTATACTGGTGAGATATCTTACGGTAAAATACCAGCATATTCTGTAGTTGTGCCTGGTGTGTTGCCTGCAGATAAGCCAGGTCTTCCAGGTCTTTCATGTGCAGTTATAATCAAAAAAGTCGATCAAAAAACGAGAGCAAAAACTAGCATCAATGAGTTGCTAAGAGATTAAAAAATTATATTTCTATAGTGATAGCAATTTGATAGACAAGAGTTTATCACAACTCAATAAGTTTTTATTTTTTACACCATAGAATCAGGAGTCAAATCTGAATATTCTTCAAGTACATAATTAATGCCAATTGCTTCAATGGCCTGTTCTGTATGTGTATAATCATATAAAAATCTGAAAGAATCGTGAATATCGCATACATATTCAGGTGGTTCATCAGACCTACTCGGGCCAAGAAAAATATATTCAGCCATCCCTACAAAAGTTAAGCCAGCATTTTTGAATACATCAAAACCCCATAATGCATTCATTATAGTTCCAGTTGCAATACTGACCGATGATGCTCCAGATACCAAAAAAAATGTAGATCCAATTACATATTTTACCGATTCTGGATTTAAAGATTCAGGGTCGTAATAGTTTTCCGGATTAATATCAAAGCTAATACCGTTATAATGAACTCTTCTCATGTATACTTAAATTTTTAGCTTATTATCTTATATTAAACATCTAAATTTGATACATTCAGAGCATTGGCATTGATGAAATCACGTCTAGGTTCGACCACTCCACCCATTAGGGTTGATATGATCTCTTCAGCATCATCAATGTCACTAACTTTTACTTGCAGTAATGTACGTTTACTATGGTCTAGTGTAGTTTCCCATAGTTGCTCAGAATTCATTTCACCAAGTCCCTTAAATCTTTGGACAGTCAAACCTTTTTTACCATTCTCTATGATAAGATTTAGTAAAATTGTTGGACGATCAACTTCATGAGACTGGGTTTTGATATTTAAAATACATTTGCCGATGAAACAGCTCTCTAATTGCTGTCCGATTTTATTCAGCGCAATAAATTCTGTAGATTCTACCTGCTCAAGATATAGTGTTTTAGTAATTTTCACACCTCGAACATATCTAAAGAACTCAATTGAGTCTTCACCTATATTAATTTCCCAATCAGTCTTATCAGGCTCTGCATCACCAAGATTTAGAGGTGATAGAGCTGCTAAAATCTCAGCTTCTTTGTTTTTATTCAAAACATCTGTATGTAGTAGATTATTAATTGCTAAACATTCAGCAATTTCAGCATCAAATCTTTTTTCAACTGATTCAAGAGTTTCTGAGAATTTTCTTACTTGATCAAGCAATTCTTGAAGCTTTGATTCGGATATTTCCTCTCCGCTGCTAAGTTTGATAGAGCTGTCGCTTAAAGCTCCTTTGATTAGGTGTTCTTGCAGAGCTTGCTCGTTTTTTAGATAAATCTCAGAATTACCACGCTTGACTTTGTAAAGAGGTGGCTGAGCAATGTAAAGATAACCTTTTTCAATAAGAGGCTGCATGTGGCGGTAGAAGAATGTCAAAAGTAGTGTACGTATATGAGATCCATCAACATCAGCATCTGTCATAATTACGATTTTATGATACCTGACTTTATCCACGTCAAAATCTTGTCCGATTCCAGAACCAAGTGCCGTTATTAACGTGCCAACTTGTTCAGAGCCGAGCATTTTATCAAAACGCGCGCGTTCTACATTTAGAATTTTTCCACGCAATGGGAGGATTGCTTGTGTCTTACGGTCACGTCCCTGTTTTGCTGTTCCACCCGCGGAGTCTCCCTCAACTATGAATAATTCAGATAGTGCGGGATCTTTTTCTTGGCAATCTGCAAGTTTTCCTGGAAGATTCGATATTTCTAGTGCTGATTTACGTCTAGTAAGTTCCCTTGCTTTTCTTGCTGCTTCACGTGCACTTGCCGCTTCAACAATTTTGCTAATGATTGTTTTAGCTTCATTAGGGTGTTCTTCAAACCACTCGAGTAATTTCCCATAAACTGCTGATTCAACAACTGGTCTTACTTCCGATGATACTAACTTATCTTTTGTTTGTGATGAAAATTTTGGATCTGGTACTTTTACAGATAGAACACATGCTAGACCCTCTCTTGCATCATCACCAGAGATCGCTACTTTCATTTTTTTGGCCAAACCACTTTTATCTGTGTATGAGTTAATAACTCTTGTTAGTGCGGATTTAAAAGCCGAAAGATGGGTTCCGCCATCTCTTTGTCTAATATTATTCGTAAAACATAGAATATTTTCGTGATATGAGTCGTTCCACTGCATTGCAAAATCAACTCCTATTCCTTTGGAGTCATCTTCTGTATTAATAGAAATACAAGGATGTAGAGCTACTTTACTTCTATTATTATACTCAACATATGCTTGCACACCACCTTCATATAAAAATTCAGCTTCTTGCTTTTCATCTCCTCTATCGTCGACTAAAAGAATGTGTACACCTGAATTTAGGAATGCTAGTTCACGTAATCTATGCTCAAGAGTGGAAAAATTAAAATCAATAGTTTTAAAAATAGAAGAAGATGGCATGAAGGTAATTTCGGAGCCTTTTTTATCTGTATTTTCATTTTCAACACGCAAAGGGAATTCCGAATCACCATCTTTAAATCTAATAAAATGTTCTTTTTGATTACGCCAAATTCGAAGCTCTAGCCAATCGGAAAGTGCATTTACAACAGATACACCAACACCGTGAAGACCACCAGATATCTTATATGAATTTTGGTCAAACTTACCACCCGCGTGCAATTGTGTCATAATTACTTCAGCAGCAGATATCCCTTCACCTTCATGAATATCGACAGGGATTCCACGACCATTATCCTTAACAGATACTGATCCATTCTTATGTATAGTGACTGTTACAAGATCACAATGTCCAGCTAAAGCTTCATCAATAGCATTGTCTACAACTTCGTAAACCATGTGGTGCAAGCCTGATCCATCGTCAGTATCACCAATATACATACCGGGTCTTTTACGTACCGCTTCAAGTCCTTTTAAAACCTTAATTGAATCAGCTGCATATTCTTCAGCTTTCACTTCTTCTTCTATGTTTGACATGTGCACCTTTAACGTGATAAAAAATAATGGATCTATCATACAATATAACTGTGCTTTTTGAAAGCAAAACTTAACTAAAACCAGGAGAGAAAATGTCCCAACTTACCTATAAACACCTTATGGATGCGATTCATGAGTATGATGTGATTTTGTTTGATCTTTGGGGCGTGATTATTGAGGGTGGAGATACTTATCCGGGCGTTGTTGATGCTGTTAATGAAATTATGGAGAAAAAGAACGTAGTTTTTCTTTCTAATGCTCCACGTCCAGATTTTATAGTTGCTAGGAATCTAAATAATTGGGGGCTGCGTAATGTAGATCCCGAGAATGTTCTAACGTCTGGAGATATTGCAAGACGAATGGTTGAAGAGAGAAAACTTTCAATCGGTAAAAAATCACCCCTTGTCTACCATTTAGGAGCTGATAGGAATGATGACATATTAATCGAAATAGAACATGAATTGACGGATGATATAGATAAAGCTGATATATTGCTTATGAGTCTTTACTGCGATGATCATGAAGATATAAATGAGTTTGATGACCTTCTTAAAAAAGCTGCTAAGAGGCCAGAAATGCTAACACTTTGCTCAAATCCCGATACAACAATTCCAAAACATGGTGTATTGCGATACTGCGCTGGACATTTCGCAGGAATTATTGAAAAATTTGGTGGTAAGGTAGTCTATACAGGAAAACCTAAAAGTGTAATTTATGATGAAGTGTTAAAAAGAAATAGCACAACTAAAAATGATCGTATTTTAATGGTAGGTGATACTTTTGAAACTGATATATTAGGCGCAAATACTGCAGGTATTCATTCTGCGTTAGTTATGACTGGTAATGCAAATAATTTTCATAAAATGCATAATAAAATAGAGGACAAACTAGTAGCGCTTCATGATCGTGCAAAAGAGATGAAAGTTATGCCTACATTTGTTACAAAAATTGTGTAATAAATGAATAATAGAATTGCAAAGCATATTGTTGTTAATAATGAAGAAGAGTCAAAAAAATTAGCTCAAAAGGTTTCATCTAATATTAAATCTGGAGATGTAATAATCTTTGAAGGTGACTTAGGTTCTGGAAAATCATTTTTTTGCCGCGAAATAATAAAGCACTTATGTGGGAGTAATACAAAAGTTACTAGTCCAACTTTTAATTTGCTTCAGACATACGAATCTAAAAATTTTACAATATATCACTATGATTTATACAGAGTAGAGCATATATCGGAGTTATATGAGTTAGGGTTTGAAGATGCATTATCTGGTAATGTTACTTTAATTGAATGGCCTGATCTAGCTCTATCCTTGCTTCCAGAGAATCTTGTTTTTATCAAAATTGAAATTATTGATAAAACTACAAGACGAATTTTAATTAAATAATATTGACTTTTTATTCTTCTGGTAAGAATTAATTGAAATACATATTAAAACTTACTACCATTAGTTATTAGTTAAAAATTAGTGGGAAGCTTATGTCAAAATCAAATAGTCAAATTGAAAAGGAAAGTAGGGTTAGAATTGCAAAACTTCACAGTGAGGTAAAGAGTGCGTTGAAAGCAAATCCAGAACTATCTGCAATAGATAATATGTTATCTGAAGAATTAGGCGTAGATGGTAAGTATAGGGTTGGCTTGTCAGAGGAGCAATATGATCAACTGCATTCTAAAATTTCTGATCTTTCTCCAGATTCTGCAACGAAAACTGTAGTTAATGAAATAAGTTTTGGTCTTAGAAAGTTCTTAATGACTAATCATATAGAGGAAGCGAATAAAAGACCACTTGCGGTACTTGAAAATGAGATTATTGAACTTGGTCAGCAAAGAAATGAATTAGTTCGCAATAATCCTAAAAATACTAAAAAAATTAAAGCAATTGAAAAAGAATTCTTTAGCAAAGCATTGAAATTAAGCTCTTTTCCAGTTGATGAAGATAGGTCAGAAAGAGATCATGCTGAATCGAATATAAAACAAAGCCTTAGATATGGTATTAACGAGAAATATGGATTTAATGTTGATTCAAGTAAATTTTCTGCTCCAAGCGATGCAATGGTTAGGGGAAATAGATATCCAAATGCATCAAAAATTATTGAAGAATGTATAGCTGCGGAGGCAATTAGAGAAGATAGTGTAGACGCTGATATTGCAAGGCTAACTCATCGATTAGAGAGCGCATTTGAAACAGAGTTAATGGTTCAATCTGCCATTTCTAATTTGATTGAAGATCAGGGTTTAGATATCACTCCTAAGCAATACAAGGAAATTTCATCAACCTTCCGTCAAAGTATGATGGGTGTTGATCCAAAATATATCAGAGAGCATCAAGGTGCAATTACCTTAGAGATTAAAAATGCTCTACAAAACGAAATGTCAGGTAAGAAAATCAAGCAACAAGATTTTACCGAAATATCTGATAATCTTGCTCAGAAGTATAATTTAGCAAAAGAAGATGACTTAATAAATGATCTGAAGCAATTCAGAGGATACTTTGATATTACTATCAGCCAAATGAAGGAAAAGGCTAAAAGAAAAGGGCTTGATGTTGATTTTACTCAATATGAGGAGCTTCAGGAGCAGTGGCATAATTTGTGTGATGATGCACTTGCTAGTTTTGATAAAACTTCAGGGGCAAAAATGACTCAGCAAAACCTTCAAGATGTTGTGAACTCTATGGCTCAAATGAGTAGAGGAGTAAATCGTGAGCATATAAACTCTTATCTACAAAAACCAGAATATTATCGTGAAAGATGGCAAAAATTAATACCGGAGAAGGGTGAAAATCTAGTTGATGTAACAGCGAATGTAGCTTTTGAGCAGGATCTTGCATTGCAGCGCATGTCTGCTGAGGAAATAGGCGAGTATACTAGAGTTAACAGGCTCCGCCATGTGATAGGTTCAATGGTAAAAGAGTATCCTGATCTGCAAAAGATAGAAGATAAATTATCAAAAGGGCATAACGCAAAGAGAGGTAGGTATGATATTGGTCTGAGTGTAGACCAATATATGGAGCTTTATGAATCATGCCAGAAGATAAAAGATGGCAGAGTGAATGCGGCAGAAGAAGTAGCTTTAATGAGGAAATCTATAAATAAAACATTGCCTCTTAGTCGCAGAATAAAAAGTGCGTTTTCACGTAAATCTAAAAAAGGCAGAATGGATCCTGATTCTGATATAAGCCCTGAAAGCCTATCTAATGAAGATATGGAGCAAATCTCGAAAGTTCTTGAAGAAGTAACTTCACAAAATAAATCAACTCATCAGAAAATGATGTCAGAGATTGAACGTGCCGGTGGAGTTCCATCACGTGCTAAAGAAAATTCAGCAGTTAGACTTGAAGTTGAAAAGATTGTAAGAAATAGCGATTCTCCTAGCTCTAATCCTATAGTACTAGAAATAGAAGAGCGAAAACAAGAAGAAGCAACTGGTGTTAAAAGAATAGAAGCTCCTAAAACAGTTGTTAAGCAATCACCGTTACAAAAACAGTTGGCCGTTGTATTGCATGATAATTTAAGAGAGGAGCAAGAAGTAAGAACTACTGCAAATAAACCTAAAAGTAATGCAATAATAGAAGTACAGGAAGATACTCCTGAAAACAGATTAGCTGAGGTTTTGGGAAAATCTGGTGTTACACTTTCTCCAGAAGACAAGGCATTAGTAATAGAGATGATTCATGCAGTTGGTATAATGGATGGTAAGCCTGACAGAGTAATGGAAAAAGTAGGTACAAAGTTAGAAGGGGTAGGCCAGATTATACGAAAGTATTCTGAATTGAGTTCTAATGCAGATGAGTTCTGTCAAGTTTTTGAAAGTGCAGCTAAAAATCCTAAAACTGTAAAATTCATGCAGGATAATTACTTAAATGAAGTGAGAGAAGAGCATAATGCAAGTTCTACTCTAGAAGTGGTTCAGTATATTCCTACAGTGGAAGATACTTCTCACGAGAAATTAATGTCTGAAATTAGAAAATCAGCTAATAAACCAAAGCAGAAACCTGAAGTTAGTCCTAAAACCAAATCTCATGTTGAACCGGAAGCACGCGATAATGTGATTTTTGGTGATGGAAGTGGATCTGCAGAGCATAATTCTTCTACTCATAGTACAAATATCCATGGCCCTAAAGTTAATGTTAAAGTTAGTGATACTGTTGACCCAATTACTCAGGCAATTAGAGATGAAATAATCACACGTCAGCAATTATATTTGCAGCAAGAATTGGCAAAAGAAATGCATGGCCCGGAAAGGGAGAATTTCTTAGATCAAGATCTTTCAAAATTTAGAAGTTTTATTGCTACGGAAGAGGGAAAAGAATTAGTTGAATCAGCTACATCTAAGTCCCAAGTACAAGAACAATTGCATACTATGGAGAAAGCTGGATATAAGGCAGTTCATAGTCAATTTAGTGATAGATTTCACGATGTTGATTGGCAGGTAAAAGCAGGAAAAGTTAGGGCAACTGAAGTTAAAAACGGAGATGGAGACTATGTTTGTACCTTATCTGAAACTACTTTCGATTCACAACCACAGAATGTTGCTTTAAGTGATGGTACAGGACGAGTTATTAGAAGTTATAGGCAGATAGATTTTCCGAAAGAGCTTGAGACTGGAAACGGTCCAGTCCATTTTTCAATGGCAGTTAAAGATGAAAATGGAAAAAATATATCAGAAAAAGAAGCAGTTTATTTTACAGCGCATTATGATGAATCGGGTAAATTAGAAGAAGTTAGTTCTCCAGTGCCGGTAAAGTTTATGGGCGAAGATGACAATGCAATTGGTTATATTGAAAGAAATGGAAAAGTTTATACTCTTCCTGTGACTCAAGGTAAGTATAAAGAAATGATGAAGGAAGTTGCTAAGAATAATGGTATGAATGTTGATGTTTCGAAGTCTATTGAAAAAGAAGAGTTGGCTTCGGATATGGTTATTACAAACTCACGAGATGTACCAGAAAAACTAGCACAAAAAGTTAAAAAGATAGGTGGTGGTTTGGAGGCAACTAAAACAAAAACAACCGGTCATGTTTCAACTCCGCTTGCAAAAACTAAAAGTGATGTAGGTAAAAGTAATACAAGATAAGCTAATTTAAATTATAATGTTTGGACTAACACACAAAAACTAACTTTTTAATAAACGTTGACGGTTAATGTAGCTCTGGATAAGTATTTAGTTGAAAATTTTTACAAAACTGCGTTACCATTAATTCTATAAGATCTTATTTTAGGGTATTTTTGATATGAGCAAAGGCAAAAAAGGTAAAAAAGGAGAGAGAAATCCTCTTGAAGGGGTAACATTTGATCAACTTTCTGACAAAGAAAAGCAGCTGGCTAGATTGATATTACAAAGTATGGAAACTGAAGTTGAGCAAGATGCAGAACTATCTTTACCAGATGCAATTTTAAAATATGCTGAAGACAACCCTAATCTAAATTTTTCGGAAAAAGAAAGACAACTGATTGATAAATTAAAATCCGAGAAGTCTGGAGGACAAGTAGACGCTGAGAGTCAAAAGCCAACATTTGCAGAACAATTGCAAGAAGGCAAGAAAAACCTAAAACATGTTGAACCAACCAAGAGACCAAAGGCATCTGGTCCTTCATTTAGTGAGTTAATTGCAGATAAAGCTGCTGAAATGCAGGAAAAAAGAAATGCAAATCAAAAGAAATCTAGCACTGTTAAAGACGATTTTCTCCAAGTAACGGAAAGTGAGAGCGGAGTTTCTAATAGTAGTCTTCAAGTGTCCGCAAATAAACCTAAAAGTAAGGCAATAAAGGAAGTACAGGAAGATACTCCTGAAAATAGATTAGCTGCGGTTTTAGGAAAATCTGGTGTTACACTTTCCCTTGAAGATAAGGCAATAGTAACAGAGATAATTCATGCAGTTGGTGTAATGGATGGTAAGTCTGACAGAGTAATGGGAAAGGTAGGTACTAAGCTACAAGGAGTTGGTAGGCTTATAGAAAACTATCCTGAATTAAAATCTAATGCAGATGAATTCTGTCAAGTTTTTGAAAGTGCAGCTAAAAATCCTAAAACTATAAAATTCATGCAGGATAATTACTTAAATGAAGTTAGGGAAGAGCATGGTGCAAGTACTACCAAGGAACAGAATGTTGAAGTAAGTACTTCAAAGCCTAAGTTAAAAACAACTAATAAAAGTTCTACACTTGCAATTACGGATGGCTCGGAAACCCAACAGGTCAATCAAGAGCAGGCGGTGGATAGTGTAATATTCTCTCCTAGCAGTAAAAGCAAAGGTGGTGCTAAAAATATTAGTACTAGCGATGCTATTGATCCAATTACGCAAGCAATTCGTGATGAAATACTCAAAAAGCAGCAGAAACTTCTTCAAGAAAAAATTGCTGAGACCTTAGAGGGGAAGGAGAAAGAAGATTTCTTAAAGCAAGATTTGACTGCAATTCGTTCTTATTTGCAAACTGAGGAAGGTAAGCAGGCAGTTGATAATGCAATGAAGAGTCCAGAGCTTCGCAAACAAATGCATGCAATTGAGAGAGAGGGGTACAAAACTGTACATACAAAATTCCAAGATAGCTTTAATGATGTTGATTGGGGAAAGATAAATGAAGATAAGGTTCGTACAACGCATGTTAAAGATGCAGATGGAAATGCAGTTTGTACACTTGAGGAAACTAATGTTGATACTAAACCCCAAACAGTGAAGCTTGCAGATGGCACTACACAGACAATAAATAAATATAGAAGAATTAATTTTCCAAGAGAGCTTGAGACTGGAAATGGACCAATGCACGTATCTATGGCCGTCAGGGATGCAAATGGAAAACCTATTTCTAAAAAGGAAGCGGTATATTTTACCGCTCACTACGATGATAATGGAAAATTAACAGAAGTAAGCTCTCCAACTCCTGTTCATTTTGCAGGTGATGGTCCAAATGCAATCGGTTACATTGAAGTAGACGGAAAAGTATTTACCTTACCAGTTACCAGGGAAAAATATGAAGAAATGATGCAAGAGGTTGCAAAGAATAATGGGCTTGAGACACAAATAAATCAGTCGGTAGTACAAGATAAAAGTAAGCAGAATACATTAGCTTTAGAGAATAGCCCAACGAAAAAGACATTAGCAATAGAAGACTCTCCTAATAAAAAGACGAAAACGCAAACATTAGCAATAGAGGATGCTCCTAATAAGAAGCCAAAAGTTGTTGAGCAAGAATCTGTGCAAGAGCAAACAGAAGCTCAGAAGCTGGCTGATAAGATGAGAAAGAGCCGTGAGGCAAGAGGTAATGAGTCAGCTGAACCTGAATCAAAGGGTGGCGGCAAGCCGGTTAATGTTAAGACTAAAAAGCCAAAAGTTGTTGAGCAAGAATCTGTGCAAGAGCAAACAGAAGCTCAGAAGCTGGCTGATAAGATGAGAAAGAGCCGTGAGGCAAGAGGTAATGAGTCAGCTGAACCTGAATCAAAGGGTGGTGGCAAGCCGGTTAATGCTAAGACTGGAAAATCTAGTAGTGTCGAGCAAGAATCTGTGCAAGAGCAAACAGAAGCTCAGAAGCTGGCTGAGAAGATGAGACAAAGTCGTGGTGACAGAGGTAATGAGTCGGCTGAGCATCCAGAAAAAATCGATTCACCAAAGCAAAAAACCGAAGCACAAGGTTTAGAGAAGATGAAGCAAAGTCGTGGTGACAGAAGTAATGAGTCAGCTGAGCCTGAATCAAGAGGCGGAGGCAAGCCAGTTAATGTTAAAAAACCAAAAGTTGTTGAAAAAGAATCTGGTCCAGAGCTAAATGAAGCTCAGAAGATGGCTAAAAAAATGAAAAAAAGCCGTGCTGATAGAGATAATGTTGTTGCTGAGGCAGAGTCAAGAGGAGGAGGAAAAGCAGTTAATGTTAAGTCTAAACCTAAACCAAAGATTAAGCCACTAACACTAGAAAATCCTGATTCAGTGAGTCTTCCTGATACTTCTAATACCAAAAAATTATTGGGTGCTGCGAAAGATCTTGCCGAGGCTGTATCTGATTTGACAAAGAATGTAAAAGCAGCAGCGCAAAAAGGTTCAAGAGTTAACGCTAGAACGGGTAAAAAAGTTTCTGAAACAATTGCAAAGTTAACTGCACATACTAGAGGTAATGTTGATCCGGTGATTGCATCAGGTAAAAAAGCAAAATCATCTGGAAAAGGTGTAACCGTTTCGACACCAAATATGGCTCAAAACAAATCTAGTGGTCGCTCTATGTAATAGATTGGATGTGCTTATGAGTGGATTGAATAGATTCGATCCATCGTGTAATTAAATTCCTTAAGTGTTCTTCCAGATTAGGTCTATTTTGAGGATTCATTGAGTAAACATATTTTATTGATGGCTTAGTTTTGCTTTCCCACTTTAGTTCAGCTATAGCTACAATTTTTGTACCTCTACTTAAAGTAAAATGATAGTAATCTCTATCTGAAAAATTTGGGTGGTTTAGATTATATGATATATCATACTCCTTAAAAAAGTCTCTTGCTATATCATGATATGCATTCCATTCTGCATGGTGAGTACAAAATCTGAAGCTTAGTCCATTATATCCTGATTTATCAAGTATTTTTCTGATAAATGCATCTTTGCCAAGAGTATATCCATTGAATATAGAGTTTTCTTTTACATGGGATTTATTCTTTTTAAGCAGGGAACGTTTTAGCTGGTTATATTCTGCTTTTGCTTCTGATGAATTTATTAAAAAATCTCTGAATAGAATATTTAGTTCTATATCCGGATTATCTTTTTCATAAAGATGTAGGTTTATATCATGTGGATCATTCTTTCTAAAAAAATGTCTCATTGGAATATTGAACTCGCTGCGAAACTCATAATCAATTTTTTGTAGAGGTAGATGAGATTCAGATAATGATATTACCTCCGCAATTATATCTATTTTAGGTTTTGCATAAATTCCAGGAACTGCAGTAGACCCGATATGATAAATGTTTACACAGTTATTTCCTAATGAGGATTTAAGTTTTGCTGCTTCTTCTTTAAACCATAAAGACCATTCTGGATTATGTTCTGTAACTTCAATTTTTTTCATTAGATAATTAAATTTAATTGAATTGAGAGTATTTTAAAAATAATACTATATATTTCCATACAGTTCGACTTTGCGGCATATACCAATGAGTAACATTAAGTACAATATGGTCTTTCATATTTTGTAATTTTGTACTATCGACACTGACTTTGCCATCGCTGGATTTCTTTCTCATAATTGGATAGCAAAAATCTAAAGGCAAATTACCAGCAATAATACCGCATTCGTAATTAACTTCACCCAATAGATTTTTAAATTTCTCTTGATTTGTTATTAGTTGCATACCAGCAGGTCCGTAGAGTTTTTTATATAATGGATTGCTAATCAAAAAATCGGCGACTTCACTTCCATTATTTGGTGTTCCAACCATTACTACTTTTCCTAAATTAGGAACTTTATATTTGTTCAAATATGCACGTATAACGAGTCCACCCATAGAAAAACCAACAAAGGAAACAATTTTATACTCTTTGATTTTAGAAATAGTAATATTATTAATAAAGTCTGCTAACTCGTCTATGGAATGTCTTGTTGAGGGGTAAGTTATATTTAGTACTGAGAATCCATGAGTTTGAATAAATTGCTCTAGTCCTTTAAGGCATGAATTCGTTTTTCTGATTCCATGTAATAAAATAACTAAATGCGATTTGTTGGCTTCCATCATTTTTTCCATACTAACAGTATCTAAAAAAAACCTCGCAACTGAATTATATTCAAGAAGCGAGGTTTTAATTTTACAATAAATAGTAATATCTAACTACTACTTGTAGCTGTTGCTGCTTCATTTTCCGCAAGCTTTTTATTGTATTCTTTGCCAAGTCCTCTTACAGCAAATATCCATAAGATAACAATCCCAAAAAATATTACAGCAAAGAAAGGTGTTGCTTCAGCAAATGTATATGAAGGCATCAAAATAAATACAGTTGACTGAATTAAGCCACCACCAGATTTACCTAGTCTTCCGCCAATAACATCAACAGCTGCTTTACCTTTTGTTTTCATCTCATCATCAAGCGGAATATATGACATTTCCTTAGTCGAATCAAAGAGAGAGTATTTTGTTGCTTTACTTAGTACATTCTGTGCCATGCCAATTCCTACAATTAGTACAAGTGGTCCTGTACTAAGGAAAGCTGCTACTTCCAGTCCAATAGTACTTTCATAAGTTATGAAAGAGAAGAACGCAAGACCTGTACATAGTATCATAACAGGAGTAAAAGTTGCTGCAACACTCCAAGATACTCTACGTAGGATATTACTACCAATTAGCATGAAGAAAATAGCAGCATAACCTTGCATAGTCTGGAAGCTGAACATATAAGCTGTATATGCACCAGCTGTCGGGTATAGTTCTTTAATTTTGGACTTCCATACACCTTCGACTAAGTTAATTGATATACCGTACGCAAGTACTAATGTTACCACTAAACCAAGATATTTAGATGTGAAAATCATCTTAAAGCTTTCACCAAGGCTCAACTTTGCTTTTTTCTTTTTCTTACCACCAGATTGATTTGGATCATATAGTGTTGGATCAGTAAGAACATTAGTGTTTATCCACGTATATAGGAATAAAATAAATACACCACTTCCTATTGCAACAAACATAATAGGTACAAGCTGTACTGTGCTAACACCGTCAACTTCTATTGAGAAAATCGCTTTGCTTCATTTGTTTTCGTGATCTGGTTTGCAAACTGCCAAAATAGCAGAGTCAGCATCATACTACCCCACATTTCTGCCGCTACATAGAATGAAGCATAAGTCCACTTACCAATAATACGAATAAACCATTGTGCGTTTGGATATGAAGCAAGCGCAAAGAGAGCAAAATAGCCGATAAAGAAAGTAGCTACAGTGTAAAAAACTTTACGTTGACTCATTATATTGCAGAGCTTTGCATAGAGTATCATAAGTAGTATTGCTGATGGCAATACAACATAAAGTTTGAGGAAGCTTATTGCTTCAGGGCCAATGTTTGTTACTACTAAACCATCTTTTACAGATCTTAATGTTGCGTAGTTAAACAAGATACAAGCCATCATTAAGGCCATAGGGATGAATTTTTTATTCTCATTCCACTCTATTGGCCAGAATATTCTTCTTAGTTCAGATAAGAAGTTCTTCTTCTCAGAATTTTCCATTTTTTGTTGTGTTTTTAAGTTGATTAATTGAAATTAACAACATACCTGAAATATTATAAAAAGTCAATAACAACTAGTTAATTAATGTTTACTTTTGTGCGGTGTCTTGAGTTTTAAGCACAAGTGCAACCCATTTATTTTCAGAAAATACTTTTTCAATTTCGAATCCAATACTCTTATAGTGGTTTTCAATCTCTTGTTGTTGATAATCAAGAAAACCTGAAAGAATTACTTTTGTATTATTATGACAAAGTGACTTAATAGAGTTTTTCATTGAAATCAGAGGGGTTGCTAGAATATTACTTACTATCAAATCAAAAGAATTATCCCTATTTTTTGGTATATTTAAGGATGTGCTATTATTTTGATAAAATTCAATATTTGAATTATTAAAACTTTGATTATCTTTAGCAACTTTTATTGACACTTCCTCAATATCGCACGCAAGTATTTGAGCAGATGGCCATAATTTTGTGGCTGCAAAGCTTAAAATACCACTTCCAGTACCAATATCGAAAATATTGCGGAATTCAGAGTTTTCTAATTCTTCCATAGCTTTGATACAGAGAGAAGTAGTAGCATGATCACCAGTTCCAAAAGCTCTGGATGCTTCAATATAAATTGGCGTTTTGTTTTTAGGGCAAGCTTGTTTTCTGAGTGAGGATGTAATAAAAAATCGGCCAATTTCTAATGGTTCTAATTGTTCTTGATATTCCTTAATCCAATCCTTATCTTCTATCGCTTCTACAGATATATTAGAAATAATATTAAGTTTATTTTTTGCTGCATAATTTTGAAGTTCTTTCTGGATATTAGTTAGATTTGGCTCTTGCTCAACAAAAACTTCAAACGCCCATATATCATCTGGTTCTGCTTCAATAGTTTGTGATTCTATTTCATATGTACTGATACCGAGAATTTCATCTTCGGGAAAGAATTTCTCAAAAAGCTCTATATATTTATAGTTTGTATTAAAGCAAATTTTGTGAGTTATTTTTGGTTGACTAAAAGGGTTATTCATAGTTTATAATTAATAGAGTTTTCAAGTTTTAAAATGGTATACCATACTATTTTATATTTATTCAATATTTTCTGGAGAAAGAGAGAGAAATATGAAAGTTATTAAAAATATTATTGCTGGTTTAGTATTAGTTTTATTTGCAGTTAATGCAATTGCGGCTGAAGAAGAGTCAAAAACTAAAAAACCTATGGCGAAATTACGTGGCCCTGCAGAGTTTCAAAAAGTAATTGATGATTATAAAGCGTATGTAGCAAAAATTCCGCCAAAAATTAGAGATGAAATTATTGAATATAGAAAGTCTGTAGCAAAACTAAATAAACATAAAAGATTGCTTTATAGACAATTATCTCAAGATAGCCAGAATTATTTAAAGAAAGAGCAACAATATAAAAAGAAGTTGCCATTGAATCGCAAGAGCTTAATTAATATTGAGAGTCCTGGTCAGAAAGCTAAGAAGGCTCCTGCTAAGAAGAAGTAGTTTAAGTTTTTCTTGTAAAGTATATAGAATTTGGAGAGATGCGAGTTTCATCTTTCCAATCTATTCCATCTTTTGGATCTGCAAGCGGTTTGTATATTTCTAATAATTCAAGATTTGCCTTCTTCATTGCCTCTAAGTAATTTTCTTGAGTCCAGTAGTAATCTTCAATAGAAAAACCTTTATCTGTGAACTCAATTTTTACCTTTTTTCCACTTCTCAATACTTTATTTTGAGGAAAGTTTGTATTTAATGCGCTCCAATTATATTTATATGTATTTTCATTTCCTAAAATAGCAACAAAATGTCCTTCAGGTTTTAAGACTCTGCTGATTTCTATTAAGGCTTCTTCTATTTGTTCTAGAGAGCCCATTTCGAGTAGTACAAACGATGCAAAAACTAAATCAAATGTTTCATTATCATAAGGTATTTTTGAATTTACGATTGATTGGTAAGTTCCTTTCTTATCATTTTCTTTAGCCAGTTCTACCATTTTAGGATTAATATCGACGCCACTACAATCGAAACCTAAAGATTTAAGAAAGTTGGTTGAATATCCAACACCACAACCAAAATCAAGTGCTTTATTATCTGTACTATATTTTTTAAATAAGGGTGGCAAATGCTTAAACGCCAAATTTTTTAGAGAATTTGGCGGTGTTTTTGATGCGTAGGCCTTTGCGTATTCTTCAAGTTCTTTTTTATTATCTATAAAAGTCATTTGTAAATAAAATAAATTAGTCTTATCTATCAGGTATAGTCATAACTAATTTTTTTGTACAAGAAATTTTGCAATTATGAATAAAAATATTCAGATTAGATAGAGTTTCCTCAAATACGGTTTGAATTAATGGCTTCGAAAGTGAAGCATAATCGCCTTTTCCAAATGCATTATTTTCTTTTAACCTACTATGAGCTTCAGAAAGTTTAATAATAGTAAGGTTTTCTAGTAAGTACTCCCTATCTATATTTTCTAGTAATTTTTCACAATCAAGCCCTGCAATATTAATATCTAAAATCATTAAATATGTATATTTTTTATGATCTACATTTTTATCGAATAGGTATTTTCTTAAAATAAAGCTATTTCCAAAATGTTTAACTTCACTCGTAATTCCTTTTCTTTGTAGATTAGTTTTAAAAAGACTTGCATGGTCAAAATCATCATCAACCAATAAAATTGTAATATCTTGATATCTCATATCTCCCCCCCAGATCTTTGACTATCAGTAATATAGTTTAGCATCTTTATAAGACTGAATCTAAAAAAATATATTACAAAATCTATCCAAATATTCTGAAGCTTGTGATAGTTAAAATGATGAACTTGCAATACTATTTTTTTTCATTTATTAATAATTATTATGAAACATTTCGAAAAATATTCCAAAAATTATAGAGTTTATGAGTGTTGATATTGATATCGCAATTGTCATCGTTTTTTTAGTTGTAACATTGGTAATTGGTTTAGGCTACGGCAGTAAGGTAAGAACGATTGAACAATATGCTCTTGGAGATAGAAATTTTTCAACTGGTGCATTAATAGCAACCATAGTTGCATCATGGATAGGTGGAGGGACTTTTTTTACTTCATTATCAAGAACGTACTCTGATGGTATAACATTTATTTTGCCTGTATATGGAATGGTTTTATCCTTTCTAATCATGGCTTATATATTCATTCCCAAAATGTCAAATTTTCTTGGTAAGCTGTCCATAGCTGAGGCGCTGGGGGATTTGTACGGAAATAAAGTAAGAGTTATTGTTGCAATAGCTGGGACTATTGGAGCTGCAGGAGCTATAGCAGTGCAGTTCAAGGTTTTTGGGAATATTCTGAGTTATTTTTTATATTTTTCTCCATTAGAAGGCGTTCTATTATCTGCGTTTATAGTTACGATATACTCTGCATTTGGAGGAATAAGAGCCGTTACATTTACTGATTTATTGCAGACAATAACTTTTGGTGTTGCTGTACCAATAGTCAGTATAATGATTTGGAATCATGCTTATTACGAAGATATTTCAATAATGGAGACTTTAAGTAATAAAAAGTTTGATATTGCACGTATTTTTGAGATTAGTAATGTTGAGCTACTTTCTATGTTATCTTTATTTTTATATTTTTCAGTGCCAGGAATGCAGCCTGATATTTTCCAAAGAGTCAGCATGGGAAGGGATACAAAGCAGGCCCAAAAAGCATTTATAGGATCAGCTTTTTTGATTACACTAATTCTCTTTTCTGTTCAGTGGGTTCCTTTTTTGATTTTCAGTATAGATCCGAATTTAGAAGCAAAAAACTTATTAGGTTATATTGTTGATAATTATTCTTATACAGGTTTTAAAGGAGTATTAATTGTTGGAATAATAGCGCTTGCAATGTCAACAGCTGATTCCATTTTAAATTCTTCGGCTGTATTATTTGGTCACGATATTTGTCGTCCACTAAACTTAAAGCCTAAAACTGAGTTATTTATATCAAAAGTATTTTCAATTGTTATTGGAATTATTGGCGTTATTTTAGCTCTATATACGAAAAATATTTTGCAGATTATTCTTGATACGAGTAGTTTTTATATGCCAATTGTAACTGTACCTATGATGTTAACAATTTTAGGTTTTAGAACAAGTGCTAGAGTAATTCTTGCAGGTATGGCGGCTAGTTTTGCTACTGTAGTTATCTGGAAGTTTTTAGGAATTGATATTGATCCAATATTCTTTGCAATGGGAATTAATTGCGCTTTTCTTTTAGGAGGGCACTATTTACTTAATGAGTCTGGAGGATGGATTGCAGTCCCGAATTTATCTCATCCTCAAAGAAACAAAATATCGTATTTAAATAAGCTCAGAAGTAATTTAAATTTTAATTTTATAAATTATTGTAGACGGAATTCCCCTGTTAACGGTATGTCGTATGTTGGTTTGGGGGTATATTTTATAATTTTCACAGTAACTACAATGTATAATACTCAAACTTGCTTGTTACAGGAAGGATATGGGTGGATACTTTATATATACCAAGCTATGATGGTTTGTGGTGTGATATTAGCTGTTTATCCTATATGGCCAGGTAGTTTTAATCAAAATAGCAGATTACTAGTTGCGCAAATTTTTTGGCCGATTTCTATATTTGCTATATTGATTTTATGTAATTGCTTTTTTATGTTAATCAGCAATTCTAGTTCGCTGCAGTTTGCAATATTTACTGTTAATCTACTGGTTGTAGCAACTCTCTTGGGGTGGCGGATGGCAATATTTTCTATATTAGTAGGATGTTTTTTATTAGTCTCAATGTATAGTTATTTTGATGTAAGTCTATATTTTGATATAAAAGCTGAATCTCCTGCGTTTATATCTATCTATCTGTTAATGATTGTAGGATCAACTATACTACTCTTTTTAAAACCAAAGCAGGAATATCAAGAAGAGACAGAAGCGAAGGTAGGAACATTGGAAGTAGAAATCTCTGATTTATCAGAAAAAGTGACACATTATACTGAGCGTGTAGCATATCAGTCTAAAGAGATAGAGCGTTTAGGTGCTACAGCTCAAAGGATATTGAATAATGTAAATCATGAACTGCGACTGCCTGTTGGTAATGTGATGAATTTTGCTGAGATGCTAAATGATGGGTTAGGTAAGTTTAACGAAGAACAGTTAAAGGAACTTTCAGACGAAGTATATAAAAACTCAAATCGTCTATCTTCTATGATTCTTAATATGTTAGATTTGGCAACTTTGGAAGCAAAAAAAATTGAACTACAGAAGAAAATAGTAAATTTTAGTGAGTTAGTACATGATAGGGTGCAATCATGCCGTAAGATTTATTTAGTAGATAAGAAGATCGATATAGAGATGCACATAGAAGAAAATATTCTAATTAATATTGATCCAAACTATATACGCCAAACGGTCGATAATTTAGTGATAAATGCAATTAATTTCAGCACTGAAGGGGTTATTAGAATAAGTGTCTTGAGAAAAGGCAAGGGAGTTGAGTTTGTAATTTCCGATAATGGAATCGGTATTCCAAAAGAAGATCTATACGATATTTTCACTCCATTCAAGATGGGTTCAAATGCTGAGTCAAAAGCCGAAGGTCGAGGAGTAGGCTTAGCTTTGTGTAAAGCAGCAATAGAAGCCCATGGTGGTAGTATTAGCGCAGCAAGTAGCGGTAGAATGGGAGCGCTTTAGATTTGTACTTTAGTGTTTTAGTATAATGTTATGAAAAATTATAAGGATTTGGTTAGAAAAGTTAAAGGGTGTACTTTGTGTGCTTCAAACTTGCCTTTGGGACCAAGGCCTGTTTTTCAAATTCATCCAGATGCTAAGGTTTTAGTTGTAGGTCAAGCGCCAGGTAGAGCTGTTCACAATACTGGCATTCCTTTTAATGATCCAAGTGGTGATAGATTAAGAGACTGGTTAGGTGTAGATAAGGATGATTTTTACAACCCAGAAAAATTTGCAATATTGCCAATGGGATTTTGTTATCCCGGTACCGGAAAAACAGGCGATTTGCCTCCAAGAAAGGAATGTGCAGAAAAATGGCGTAATCAACTACTAGAAACTATATCTAAAATAGAAATAACTCTAGCAATTGGTCAATATGCAATTGATTGGCACCTTCAGAAGAAAAAGAAGAAAAACCTTACAGAAACTGTAAAAGCATGGAGGGAGTATTGGCCTGAATATTTACCCATGCCGCATCCAAGTCCAAGAAATAATATTTGGCTTAAAAGGAATTCGTGGTTTGAAGAAGAAGTATTACCTGAACTTAAAAAAATTATTAGAGATAAGGTATATTGTTTTGATTGAGCGAATTTAAGTTAAAAGCATTATTGACAGAAATTAAGCATTGCGCTAAGTTCCAAGCGTAATTTTAAAGAGAGGTAATTATGAGAAGAGTAAATGCAGTAGAACTAGCTCCAGTGCCAGAAGAGATTTTGGAAAGAAAAAAAGAATGAAAGAGGAGTTAAAAGATGAACCATATGATGATTTTTTCTACTTTAAATGTGGATTTCTTGCCTCTCAAAGATCCGTCTTGCCTCCACAACCAGGAGAATCAGATGAATCAGCGCCACTAGTTGGTGATTTCACAACCGAAGAATAATAATATTTATTATTAAATCATTGATAATAATAGTCTTATCTATTGCTTGTGTTCAACAGGTTAATAACTTTCAGATTAGAGCTTTAATTTCATAAATCTCGGTGATGCATTTTACAAGATAGGATTGAGTCTCGAGATTTTTGAGTTCTATGATTTAGGGATAAATGGTAAGGAAAACAATTGAAATTTACTATATAAGATTTAGTGCTCTAAATAAAGATTGGAAGAGATCTTAGCTAAGAAAATACTATTTTGATGGTGGGCCCGGCAGGACTTGAACCTGCGACCACTCCGTTATGAGCGGAGCGCTCTAACCAACTGAGCTACAAGCCCAAAATTTATAGTCTAGTTAGTTTGAATTAATCTTATATAACTTTGACCGAAAAAAGTCCAGAAAAAATTCTGTTGAATATAATGTATTTACTATTGGATTGTACTGATAATATACTATTATAACAAAAGCGCGGAGGATAAATTACGTTACAAAACAAAAAAGGGTTGTTATGAAATTATTATTAAAAATGATGTTTATTCTGACTGGATTATTATTTATAGTTGGTGCTTCGTATAAATTAGGAATTGGTGCAGCATATGGTAAGTTTGATTGGGAAAAACTGACTCCTGAGCAAGCAAGAAAAACTCTTGGTGCGCATATTGACGCTGCAAACATTCCTCATGGTGATTTAGCAGTACCAAGTGATAGGGTGCATAGTGGAAGATATATTATTTCTCAGTGGCAAAGAGTAGCAGCAGGAGCAATAGTAGTAGTATTATCTCATGATGCAGATGGTGACTTAGTTCTAGCTTTAGGCAGTCAACGCGGAAAATTAGTGCCACCACAAGGTTATATGGAGGCAAAATTACCAAAAGAGGATTTAACTGGTCTTAGAGCAAAAGGTGCAAGCAGATTGAATGGTTCTAATGGTAAAATTATAACTGCTGATGGGGGGCTAGAAGAGAATGCTATCAGAGAAGTAAAAGAAGAGCTAGGTTTAGATATTAGTGAAAATGATTTAGTGTTAATTGGAGCATCAGGTTCTGAAGAAATTAATCCGATCGTCCATACAGTTGCTGTGCATTACGGAGTAATGTTAGATAAAGATGCTTCTTTAACTGTGACTGATCATGAATTTATAGATGATGATCTAAATTCTCCCAAATGGTTTAAGGTAAAGAACATTAAATGTAAGAAAGATAGCTGCAATGTTCCTGGTGAGGTTTTTCCAATTAGAGAAGATAATATCTCCATTATTCAAAAAGCAATTAAACATTTTGTAGCTAAATCAAAGTTAGGTCCATATTCACATTTTTTAAATTTTAAAACTCAAAATTGATATCCAATTTTGGTAGATCTTGCTCAGAAAATATAGAATAGGTATTTATTGTAGCAAGTTTTTCATCAGTGCTTGGCCAGCTGCCTTTTTGAGTAAATTCTAATTCAAAATTTAGTTTTGTCGGAATTTTGATACTATCTTTATTTTTAACATCACAATGTATTTCGACTTTTTTTGCTTTGAGAAATCTAAAAGCGCTTATTGCCAAAGCGCAGGAGCTTTCAGTAGCAAAACCTTTTGATCTTTGGGTTTTTCTAATAAAATATGAAATGCCGAATTGAGGTACATACCATTTTGCTTGAATAGGAGGATAGGCGCATCTTCCAACAATTTGATTAGTTTGTTTATCAATTATAATATATCTTATACAGCTACGTAAGATAAATTCCGCATGATGCTTTCTACAATCTAGTTCAATATCCTGTATTGTTGGTTTATCCTTTGGCCAGCAGAGCCATTTTATATAATCATCATACCCTTCAATTATAGCGGCGTGTAATTCTTCTCCTAAGCCAGCTTTAGGTCTTTCCAGTTTTAAACGTTGTGTTTCAATTATTTTTGGTATATCAGTTAATATTTCATTCATATTTAAATCTATTTCTGTTCTATAGGATTAGCATCAATTCCGTTCATATTACGTACCATCAACAGACCGGTACTTTGATCAAAATATCCACCATCTTGTACAAATTCTCCTTTACTTTTGAACCCTGCTTTTTGATAGACACTAATTGCTCTTGGATTATTCACTGAAGGATCAATTAGAAATGCTCCAATGTTGGATTCTACATTCAAGCAGAAGAACTTCATAAATTCCTTGAGTGTTGTTGAGGCTAATCCTTTTCCTATATATTACCCGAACTATGGATAACAAAAAAGCTGCATAGTAGTTGGTATTGGGGTATTCTGGCTTTTTTAAACAACTAAAGAGTACCCCAATGAATATAGACTACGATACTTTGTTCTGCTTTGTCGATGATTTTTATAAAGGATTTGAAAATTGGTACAAAAAGTCTCTTCTTACTAGCGGTTTAAGAAAACGTAATAGACCAAGCAGTATGAGCTTATCGGAGATAATAACAATCTTAATAGCTTTCCATCAATCTGGTATGGCTTGCTTTAAATATTTTTACTTAGAACTTATGAGAAATAACAGAAATTTATTCAATTACTTAGTCCATTATGATCGCTTTATATCATTGATAAAGCTAGCCTTTCCTGCTGTATTATGCATGTTAAAATCCCTTGAGGGTAAGATAACTGAATACATGTTTATCGACTCTACTCCAATGGTTGTATGCCATAGGCTGCGAGAGAAACGTCATAAAGTTTTTAAAGACTTAGCTGGAAAAGGTAAGACTTCAACTGGTTGGTTCTTTGGCTTTAAGTTGCACTTTATTTTTAATAGTCACGGAGAAATTGTACGCATGCATGTTACTAGCGGGAATGTAGATGACAGGTCTCCAGTAAAGCAAATGCTAAAAGATATCTCTTGCAAACTTATTGGTGATAAAGGTTATATCTCCAAAAAATTATTCACTGAATTATTTGAACAGGGTACAACTTTAATCACTAAAATCAGAAAAAATATGAAGAATTGTCTAATGGATATAAATGATAAAATGATGTTAATGAAACGTCCATTTATAGAAACAATCTTCTCATCTATAAAGTCGTTAAACACCTTGATACATAGTAGACATAGATCTCCAATAAATGCATTTTGTCACTTATTTGCTGGACTAATAAACTATCAGCTTCGTACTGATAAGCCATCTTTAGAACAATTTATAAAATGAAATCGCTTATCCACAGTTCGGGTTATATATTCTTTATTTCCTATACAGAAATCTAGTCCAAATGTTCTATAAGAGTTAGATATATAGGGCTTTATATGTTCTGGTGTATTTGCGCTATTAAGTTCTTCATGTGTCATTATGAAGGAAAAAGGTGCCATATCTATAAAGCCTATCCAATAATCAAAAATACCGTTCCAATAGTTTGAAGGTGTTTTTCTACCATTTATGAAATTTAATATATCATCTTTATGCGCTGAGCTATTATCCCAGAATTCTAGTATATGGGGTTCAGATAACCACTGAAAAATGGTGTCTTTATGATTAAAGTTAACTTTTTCAAATGTAATATTCATAACCAGATTCTATGTTGTATAAGGCGAATTTACTAGATTTTTTTATAAAAATTGCGTTAGGCTAAATAGATGAATTAGAAATAGTTGGATTATGAACAAAACTAAGCTGGGATTGCCTTTAGAATATAATGAACTATCGGAGTATTTTGATGCGCATAATGTTGGTGACGATACTGCTGATAAAAATGTAATATTAAGTAAACTTCTCAGGAAATATGATGTTAAAACGGTTCTAGATCTTACTTGTGGGACTGGTTCTCAGGTGTTTTTTCTGACTAAATCTGGTTTTATAGTGACTGGTGCTGATTTTAGTCCAAAACTTTTAGATATCGCACGAGCAAAAGCCAAAAAAGAAAAGCTTGATATCAGCTTTATTGACGGTGATATGAGAACATTGAAGGTAGGAAAATTTGATGCAGTAATTACGATTTTTAATGCTATTGGGCATCTAACTAAAGATGATTTTGAGAAGGCTATAAAGAATATATACGATAATTTAAAGCCTGGTGGAATATATCTGTTCGATATTTTTAATTTAGAGGCGATGAATGATGATGTAGTACAAAATCTTGCTATGGATATAAACAAAGACGTAGGTACTACAAGAATCCATAATATACAGCATTCTGTAATTAATCGAGAGGCTGGTCAACTCACATCATATGATAGTTATACTATTTGCGATGATAAGAATCAGATTACAGAGGTTAAAAATGAATTTACTTTGCAAATTTATACAGCTACTCAACTGCAAGATCTTCTGGACAAAAATGGTTTTGAAACTATAGATCAGATCGCATTTGATGGATCAGAGTTTTTAAATAAAAAATCTCTTAGTATTTTGACGATTGCTCGAAAAAAAAGAGAGGCTTACTAATTGAAGCCTCTCTATGAAATTTAGATAACAAATGAACTAAATATCTATTTTAGATTCACTTTTACATTTGCTTTATCTGCAAGCTGTGTAAAGTACTTTTCAACAGCTTCACGAGATAATTTTCCTCTGATTCCACTTTCAGCTTGTTCTTTAGTTGGTACTTGAACAGTGCGTGAATCTAAGACTTTAATTATATGCCAACCGAATTGAGTTTTAACAGGGTCGGATACTTCACCTTTTTTCATTGAGAAGGCTTTGCTTTCAAATTCAGGAACCAATTGACCTTTTAGAACATATCCAAGTTCACCATTATTAGCTTTTGATCCCTCATCTTTTGAGAACTCTTTTACGAGAGCTTCAAATTTAGAACCTTTTTTATTCAATTTCTTTTTAATTTCCTTAGCTTTTTCTTCGGTATCAACCAGAATATGACTAGCTTTTACTTCTTTTTGCCCTTTAAGGCTTTTAACAAGCTTATTATATTCTTCATCAACCATTTTATCAGTTACCGCTTTTTTCAAGTGGCGCTCGATTAATTCTTGTTGAATCATTTGAGATTTAGCCATTTGAAGTTTTTCTTTAAATTCCTTTGAGTTTCTGATACCAAGTTTATCAGCTTCTTTTTCAAAGAGTTTTTGATTGATATATCCTCTGACGAGTAATTCTTGCAATTTTTTGTCAAGTTGTGAAAAACTTTTTCCTTTATTTTCAGGTTGCATTTCAATCATTGGCTTGAATTGTTTCATCACATCTTGTTCTGTAACTTCGCCACCATTATATGTCCCAACAACCACATCTTTTCCAGCAAGTGCAGGCGTTGACAATAATGTTGCTGACAAGAAAAATACTGCTAATTTTTTCATAATTTTGCTTTTAAATTTATTTACTATGTCTAAAGTTTTTAAAAGCTCAGCAAAGCAAAGTCAATTGGTATTTACAATTTGTTTGAAAAATTAGTAAAATGCAATATCTTATATAAACAATAAAATAACATTATCGGGAATCAATGTTTTCATTTTTAACTAAAATTTTTGGCACAGCCAATGACAGAATTATTAAAGGCCTTCAGAAAGAAGTACTAAAAATTAATGCTCTAGAGAAAGATTTGCTTAATCTGACTGACGCTGAGCTTAAAGCAAAAACTGATAACTTAAAACAGAAATTATCTAATGGTCAGTCTTTGGATGATATAGCATATGAGGCTTTTGCTGTAGTTAGGGAAGCGGCAAAAAGAGTGATCGGACAAAGGCACTATGATGTTCAGCTAGTTGGTGGCTTAATATTACATAGAGCAATGATCACAGAAATGCGTACTGGTGAAGGTAAAACTTTAGTTGCTACTCTTCCAGCATACCTTAATGCCCTTACCGGAAAAGGTGTTCACATTGTCACAGTTAACGACTATCTAGCAAAGCGTGACTCAGAATGGATGGGAAAAATATTTGAATTTCTTGGTCTTACAGTCTCATGTGTAATTGGACAAATGGACGATGAAGAGAGAAAGGCTGCTTACAGATGTGACATAACATATGCAACTAATAATGAATTAGGCTTTGACTATCTTAGAGATAATATGAAGTTTACTGAAGATACAAAAGCTCAGCGTCCGTTTAATTATGCAATTATTGATGAAGTGGATTCGATTTTAATTGATGAAGCAAGAACTCCGTTGATTATATCTGGTCCGGTTGATGACAGCACTGAGCTACATGGGAAAATTAATTCATTAGTTCAAAACCTAGAGAAGACCGACTATGAAGTAGATGAAAAAGCTAAGTCAGTAACATTAACGGAAGACGGTATTAATCGTATGGAGTTAATGCTGGCAGAAAATGGATTAATTATTCAGCATTCTAGCCTCTATGATTTCGATAATTTAAGCTTAGTACACTACATTAATCAGTCTTTGAGAGCTCATTTTATTTTTGCAAAAGATGTTGATTATCTTATTTCAGATAAGAAAGTGATGATTATTGATGAGTTTACCGGAAGGGTTATGGATGGAAGGCGTTATTCGGACGGTTTGCATCAAGCACTTGAAGCTAAAGAAAATGTGCCAATTCAAAATGAAAATCAGACATTAGCATCAATTACATTCCAGAACTATTTTAGAATGTATCCAAAATTATCTGGTATGACTGGTACAGCAATGACAGAAGCTGGCGAACTTAAAGATATTTATAACTTAGAAGTTGTATCAGTTCCAACTCATAATAAAGTTACTAGAATAGACCACGATGACGCAATCTATGGGACTACTTCAGAAAAGTATAAAGCCGTTATTGAATTAATTAAGGATTGTCATAGCAAAGGACAGCCTGTTTTAGTAGGCACGATTAGTATTGAAAAATCAGAAGAAATCTCAAAGGAACTTACCAAGAATAAGATTAAGCATAATGTACTTAATGCCAAAATGCATGAAAAGGAAGCTCATGTTATTGCTCAAGCTGGTCGTCACAAAGCAGTAACTATTGCGACAAACATGGCTGGTCGTGGAACGGATATTATGCTCGGTGGTAATCCTGAAATGATGATTGAAGATTTAGATCAAAATCTTAATGAGAAGCAGCATGAGCTTGAAGTTGAAAGAATAAAAACACTTGTTACTGAAGAAAAAGAAAAAGTTCTAGAAGCTGGTGGACTATGTGTTATAGGTACTGAGCGTCATGAGAGTAGGAGAATCGATAATCAGCTACGAGGTAGATCAGGGCGTCAAGGCGATCCAGGATCTACAAAATTCTTTTTATCGTTAGAAGATGATTTAATGCGCATTTTTGCTTCTGAAAGAATATCAGGTGTGTTGCGTACTTTGGGTTTGAAAGATGGAGAGGCAATTCATCATCCGATGATTAGCCGTTCTCTTGAGAAGGCTCAGCAAAAGGTAGAAGGTCACAACTATGAGATTCGTAAGAATCTATTGAAGTTTGATGATGTAATGAATGATCAGCGTAAGATCATTTATGAGCAAAGAAATGAAATTATAGCTTCAGATGATGTAAGTTCATTTACAACTAGTATGCTAGAGCAGCTCTGTCAAAATACTGTATCTAACTTTATTGATAGTAATTCCCTTCGTGAGGATTGGAGGCTTCCAGAGCTGAGCGCTGAGATACAAAGAACTTTTGCGCTTAATATTTCAGAAAATGAACTCTCATCAATTGAGGGGGCTGAAGTTGAAATCACTTCTCACTTAAATCAAAAAGTAACAGAACTGCTTGCTAAGAAAGATGCAGAATATAGCGAGGAATTAATGCGATCTGCAGCTAAATATCTTTTGATTACTACTCTTGATCAGGTTTGGAAAGAGCATTTACATAATCTTGACTACTTACGTCAAGGTATTCAGCTTAGAGCTTATGGTCAAAAAGATCCCCTGAATGAGTATAAGAGAGAGGCATTTGGCCTATTTGAAAGAATGCTTGATCACTTAAGAGAATTATTTATTCAAAGATTATGTTTCTTGCATATTGATACAGAACATGTTAATAAGCAATCAATGGCTCTTGCAAATAGGGAATTGCAAGAAATGAATACCAGCCGTATGGATCCTGCTTTTGAGAAATATAATTCTGGTAAAGATATAGAAGTAAAAGCAAAACCATTTAAATCAATGGTTAATCCTGAAGATAGAGATCCAAGTGATCCTTCGACTTGGGGAAAAATTTCTAGAAATGAATTATGTCCATGCGAGTCTGGTAAAAAATATAAACATTGTCATGGATTAGAGGCATAAGGAAAATGAAAAAACCAATAATTGGAATAGTATTAGATTTGGCAAAGGACGGTGAGAAATATTCTTATTCTCCAAAACCATGGTATGCATTAAGAGCTGATTATTCAAATATGATTGAACAAGCTGGTGGATTACCAGTATTGCTGCCGTATACCGAGGATGTTAAGTCACAGATTGATATGATTGATGGCTTGTTGATTCCTGGTGGAGATGAAGATATAAATCCGAAATTCTATGGTCAGGAGATTAAATCTAATAGAGTTAAAACTAATGATAAAAGAGCGACATACGAACTGGCTTTAACTAAAGAGGCGCTTAAAAAAGATATGCCAATATTTGGTATATGTAATGGATTGCAGCTTATAAATGTTTTACTAGGCGGTACGCTGATTCAGCATATACCAGATGTGCATGAAAGTGATATTAATCATGAGCAGCCACATCCAAAGTGCTTACCAACTCATGATATTATAATTGAAGATAGTACTCTTTTGTCGGAACTAACAAAAGATAATACAATTAAAGTTAATACTACTCATCATCAAGCAATTGATAAGATAGCAGATGGCTTAGTTATTTCTGCGCGTGCTCCAGACGGTATTGTAGAAGCAATTGAATCTAAGGATTATAAATTTCTTGTAGGAGTACAGTGGCATTCTGAATATCAGAATTCAGATCTAGATAAGAATTTATTTAAAAGATTTGTTGAAGAAAGTGCCAAGCCTATATAGGATAATTTACTGAGAGTCATAATAAAATTTGGTGGGTTTAGAATTTAATAATTCTTTAACGGATTTTATGTATGTTTTCTTGATTAATATTCCTTTTTAACGCTAAGCTAGGTAATTTGAGCAAATGATGTATCCAATAGTACGATTAAGACGCAATAGAAGAACAAGTTGGCTCAGGGACTTGACTTCTGAAACTCATCTTCAACCATCGGATTTAATTTTACCGATATTTGTTATTGAAGGAGAGAATTTAAGGACAGAAGTAAAAACTATGCCTGGCGTTTTTCGTCAATCTATTGATCAGGTTGTTATAACTGCAATGGAAGCTGAGAAGAGAGGTATAAAAGCTATTGCTTTGTTTCCTTCGATTGATCCCTCTTTAAAATCTGAAAGCGCGGATGAAGCATATAATCTTGATAATTTGATATGTCGTACCGTCAGATCCCTTAAAAATGCTGGCCTTTCTATTGGTGTTATCTGTGATGTTGCTTTAGATCCATATACAACCCACGGTCATGATGGAATTTTAATTGATGGAGATGTTGATAATGATCAAACCGTTGAAGCCTTATCAAATCAGGCTTTAGTGCTGGCAAAGGCAGGAGTTGACATCGTAGCACCATCTGACATGATGGATGGCAGAATAATGGCTATTCGTGAAGATTTGGATGAAAATGATTTCATTAATGTAAATATTTTGGCGTACGCTGCAAAATATAATTCGAGTTTTTATGGGCCTTTTAGAGATGCAGTCGGCAGTAATAAGAAAAATTATCTAAGCAAGGCAACATACCAGATGGATGTTCGCAATCGATCAGAAGCAATGCGTGAGATTGAGCATGACATAGAGGAAGGCGCTGATATGGTTATGGTAAAACCAGGTATGCCGTTTTTAGATATAATAAATGAAGCATCACAAAGATTCGATATACATGTACTTGCATATCAAGTGAGTGGGGAATATGCTATGCTAAAAATCGCATCGGAGAATGGAGCTCTTGATTGGGAGAAAATAATGATAGAATCTCTGATTTGCTTCAAGAGAGCTGGCACTTCAGCGATATTAACATATGCGGCGTTAGAGGCGGCAGAATTACTTATATAAGCTTAAGGATTATTATTATGGAAAATAACTCATCAAAATTATCTAAAATTATTATTGCTATGAGTGCAGTAATTGCTGCAATCTCATTATATATTTTAATTGCGATTGAACTTCCAGACAAACCTCTAGCTGGTCAAGGTGGAGCGCCAAATGATGAAGTGCTGATTGGTGGCGATTTTACTTTAACGGATCATAATGGAAATGAATTCAGTAGTGATATGATGAAGGGAAAGATGAGCCTTGTATATTTCGGTTTTACATTTTGTCCTGATATTTGTCCAACTTCATTGCAGAAACTAACAAATGTTTTAACTACGCTTGATAAATATCAAATTGATGTGTTACCAATATTTATTACTGTAGATCCATCAAGAGATACTAAAGAACTCTTAAAAGAATATCTCAGTCATTTTCATCCTAAATTTCTTGGTTTGACTGGGACTGAGAAAGATATATATAAAGTTGCTGATTTATATAAGGTTTTTTATGCTAAGGCAGAAGGCGCAGACGAAGCTGGAGATAAGTATATGATAGATCATTCATCTTTTGTTTATTTGATGGATAAAAATGGAAAATACTTAAAGCATTTTTACATGACAACAAAAGCTGAAGAGATTATTGATTTCATCAGAACTCATAAATAATACCTTTATATATCTACATTTTGTTGGATTAGCTTGATTCCTGCGTACATATATAAAATTGTCTAGCCTTACTTTGAAATACGAATTTCTAATTCAAAATGGGAATTGGAATGACAGACTGCTTGCATAAAATGGAATTTTGTTTTATTATCAACCACCTACAAATTTTCATTTATTTCGCAAGTTTAAGTGCTTTAATCCTAGCCTTGTTTATAATAAATTGAAATATAACATTTTCTATGGAGAGGTGGCCGAGTGGTTTAAGGCGCACGCTTGGAAAGCGTGTATGCGAGCAATCGTATCGGGGGTTCGAATCCCTTCCTCTCCGCCATCCGCCTTCGGTATGTTCCGGAGAGATGATATAAGATATATGACATTCCTAAAGGTTAAGGATAAACGTCTTTATCTTGGAAATTTAACTCCTTGATAATGATCCTTTCTTTTTGCAGAAATAAAGTGTTTCCATTCATATCTTTCATCGTCCTGATTTATCAATTCCTGACTCATCAAGATAAACTATTTCTTCTAGTACACTATCGTTATTTTACTCATAGTATTCTAGTTATAATATATATGAAGTTTCTATTGCTGGTCAGAGTGTGTTCAGTTGCCTGAAGTTGGATAATCAACAAAGCTTGATTATCCAACTTGGTACCAATATGACAGTCACGACTGTTTTTACTTGCATGATATCTGACTATAGAACCCCCGAACTGGGGTTATAGTAGTAACGCAAGATTATTCTTGGCTCACGCTGCTTGCAATTGTATCCTAATCAAGCTAATCAATTGTTATATCATCTTGGCCGCCCATAAGTGAATTATCATATAAATACTCATTCAGATTGTATGCATGAGTATTTATGATATCGCTTAAGTTTTCAACAGTCATTGTCGAAACCGTATCTAAGATTTTTTCAACATATTTTGCTTTGAAATAAGCTACGACATTATTAACCATCTCATGCTCTTTGCCTTCCTGGGTCTTGTAAGCGGGAGTTTTAACGCAGTATTTGTTTCATTCCTTAGATACATAATCTAAAATAGTCATGTGTTCTTTGGTCTTCACAGAATCAGTTTGATTCGCGTTATTAATCAATGTCATTGATTGGGCATATTTCATGAAAATCGCAGGGGTAGGAAAATAGTTTATACCATTATCAATTGTATTTTTATCGCCACGGCTATCTATAATTTCTTGAATCAATTCTGGGTTTTCCTGAATTGCTTTTAAGTCTTTTAATGTGAAAATTGCACAATTCTCAGAATCAAATTGTCTGGCTTCTTGGCTCCAAAAAAAATAAGAAGAGTCCGTATCCGATGAAGGTATAGCTTCTCTTATCAAGCGAGAAATATAGTGCTTTGACAAGAAGCTTGCTTTGTCACCTCGTGATTTAAAAAGAACGAACATATTTTTGCCATGTTCAGTTTTTAAGCAATGAAACAGATTGAAATGCACTCCTTTATTGTACAGAACATTAATCGATTTGCCATTGGGAAAAGAAGAAACCTTATTTATTATTTTTTTCAAAGCCTCTTGTGAATCTACTACAAAGCAATTATTTGTATAATAATCATCAATTTGCCCCAGCAAACAGTCCAGATATTGGATTTAATGCACCACTCTCAGCGCCAGATATTTTTTTATAGAAAAAGAAGTCATCAGAAATATCTTTTGTCTCATTTGAATCGAATTTGTCTAGAAATATTCTTGCAGTTCGAAACAACTCAAGTGGAGTATCCTCAGAAAATGGTTCCGAGGTGATAATAATAGCATCATCTGACTTGTCTAAAGAAATTACATTATTTTGGTAATAGAAAACACCATCACAACCCTGCACCTCTCTGAACTCTGTTCCAAATTTCTCCATAAGTTCCTTTCCAAGTTGTTTATACAAACTATCAATTGTTTTATCGGCTTTGTTTGCAACCAAACTATCAAACGAATTGGCAAAATATTCTTTTGCTGTATCCACGGTGAAATTTTCAAGGATTTTATGATATTCAGAATAATCAAAATCAAATATGTATTCAAGATTATGAACGTTTGCTTTTAGTCCGCTGGTTAGTTCATTATCTAAAACCTTATAGGCATTGTTCTCAAGTACACTAGTTATTTTACCGTAAACAGCATATGCTAAATCGTCTAAAAATTGTTGTTCCACTTGACCCAGAGAGTTGTCGATGAAAACGAAAAGCTCGGTGAAATCTATTCTAAACTTATTAGACTCTAAGAAACTACTAGACGGATAGATCTTATTCTGTTTGAATACTGAGTTATATTTGCCGAACAACTCTATAAATTTAGCTGGTTGCGAAGTGATACTTTGCCATAGGTTTATCGGTTGTTCAGAATTGTATATTTCTTCAAAACAATTTTCTTCAATAGCAGTAGATAATATTTGATCTATAGTTTCAATTGGCCAACGTGTAGATATAGCATAGCCAAGCAGACCTAGATTATTGGCTTAGCCCACGTCCGAGTTAGCACAATAGTTGATTAATTCATTGATAGAAGATTGGCCGATTGCTTTCTTTCTACCGTAGTGATTATATTCAAATGAATCGATTAGTTTTGACATGATTAAAGAGTGTATAGTTAATTTTTATATATATTATTGTAACAAATAATATTAAGTTTTGTCAATTATTTAGTGTCATTTTTTTTTAAAGTTTCAACTCTTGTAAATTTGTCTAATCGAAAACGAAAGATTTTCTACTTTTTCTTTCTTATTGCTTGCATTATGTTAGGCAGATCATCCCACGCATTTTGTGCGTGAGATGGAGGTTCTACAACCATTGCTCTTAACTTATCGAGTAGTTTTATTGCGTATTCATACGTCTCATCATTAAAACTGAACCAAAGTTTTACGGCGTGTTGATGGTGCCAAGAATCTAGATATTTCCATGCCATTTCTTGCAATTCTTTATGTGGTTCTGTCAGCGCAAATAAAATATCCTTAAGGCTATCCAGCACTCCGTAATGCATGAGCACTTTTAACGTGGCTTTTTGTACTTTGAGATTACTGTTTTTCAGCAAATGTTCTAATTCAGACCTTAAATGGCTGTGACCGGATTGCAGGATAGAAATACAAGCATTTACCCGAACTGTGGATAAGCGATTTCATTTTATAAATTGTTCTAAAGATGGCTTATCAGTACGAAGCTGATAGTTTATTAGTCCAGCAAATAAGTGACAAAATGCATTTATTGGAGATCTATGTCTACTATGTATCAAGGTGTTTAACGACTTTATAGATGAGAAGATTGTTTCTATAAATGGACGTTTCATTAACATCATTTTATCATTTATATCCATTAGACAATTCTTCATATTTTTTCTGATTTTAGTGATTAAAGTTGTACCCTGTTCAAATAATTCAGTGAATAATTTTTTGGAGATATAACCTTTATCACCAATAAGTTTGCAAGAGATATCTTTTAGCATTTGCTTTACTGGAGACCTGTCATCTACATTCCCGCTAGTAACATGCATGCGTACAATTTCTCCGTGACTATTAAAAATAAAGTGCAACTTAAAGCTAAAGAAC
>CBDBTV010000003.1:0-36384 GCA_965211855.1 Rickettsiaceae bacterium | reverse complement strand
TCTTAATAAAATATGCATTTTCTGCAAATCTACAGCTATCAATAAAAAACGGCTTGTTAAATTTTTTTGCAAGATTACTAACATCTTTTATGTTCTGCATAGATACCGGTTGTCCACCGCCGGTATTATTAGTTATAGTAATCATAATAATAGGAATTATGTCAGCTTTCTTCTCAAGTAGCGCCTCAAGCTTGTTAATATCCATATTACCTTTAAAATCCCTATTAGATTCGTCGACTAAGTCCAGAGCTTCAGCACCCATAAACTCAATATTCGCACGTGTCGTATCAAAATGATTATTATTAGGTACGATTTTTGTTTTATCTGTAAGTAAGGTGAATAAAATCCTCTCAGCAGCCCTTCCCTGGTGTACAGGATAAATATGTTTAAATCCCGTTATATCCCCTATAGTATCAGAAAAATATCGGTGAGAACTTGCGCCTGCATATGACTCATCTCCTGTTATAAGTTGCGCAGTTTGCTCAGCGCTCATAGCACCAGTCCCAGAATCGGTGAGAAGATCTACCATAACTTGATCAGATCTTAGATTAAATACATTATAACTCGCTTGCTTTAACCATTCTCTTCTCTCATCCATTGAAGAAAGAAATATAGGTTCAACTGTTTTAATTTTAAAAGGTGGTAGAAGATTGGTCATTTAGTCTGCTCCTTTAGTCTGGTTGTTTTACGTTTTAGTTATTTGGATAAATAAGAATTATTATCGGAACTACTGACGAAATAAATTTAAGCAAAAACACCCATATTTTTGCAATACAAGAATTACCATCAGTAAAAGATTCCATCTCAACATGCTTGGGCAAAACCCATCCAGCATATATCGCGATCAGTGCACCCCCAATAGTTAGCATATAATCAGTAGATATATGAATAGTGAATTCAAACATATTGAATTTTTCAAAAAGCAAAAATTCACTACAAATATTAAATGATAGAGATAAAAGTGATCCTATAAGCCATACTATTATTGCAATTATCACCGAAGATTTTTTTCGGGAAATATTCATTTTTTCATGCAATGTAGCAATTAGTAGCTCCGCAATATTCACGGACGAAGTCAAAGCAGCAATAAATAATACTACGAAAAAGCTGAGACTCATCAGCTGCGGATAAGCCATATTGGAGACTATCGAAGGAATAACAATAAACATAAGTTCTGGCCCTGCCGATATCTTTGACAGGCTAGTAGTGAAAACAACAGAAAATATTGCAACACTTGATAATAATCCAACAATTAGCTGTGCGAAAACAATAATATAAGAAGAACTAACCCGAACTGTGGATAAGCGATTTCATTTTATAAATTGTTCTAAAGATGGCTTATCAGTACGAAGCTGATAGTTTATTAGTCCAGCAAATAAGTGACAAAATGCATTTATTGGAGATCTATGTCTACTATGTATCAAGGTGTTTAACGACTTTATAGATGAGAAGATTGTTTCTATAAATGGACGTTTCATTAACATCATTTTATCATTTATATCCATTAGACAATTCTTCATATTTTTTCTGATTTTAGTGATTAAAGTTGTACCCTGTTCAAATAATTCAGTGAATAATTTTTTGGAGATATAACCTTTATCACCAATAAGTTTGCAAGAGATATCTTTTAGCATTTGCTTTACTGGAGACCTGTCATCTACATTCCCGCTAGTAACATGCATGCGTACAATTTCTCCGTGACTATTAAAAATAAAGTGCAACTTAAAGCCAAAGAACCAACCAGTTGAAGTCTTACCTTTTCCAGCTAAGTCTTTAAAAACTTTATGACGTTTCTCTCGCAGCCTATGGCATACAACCATTGGAGTAGAGTCGATAAACATGTATTCAGTTATCTTACCCTCAAGGGATTTTAACATGCATAATACAGCAGGAAAGGCTAGCTTTATCAATGATATAAAGCGATCATAATGGACTAAGTAATTGAATAAATTTCTGTTATTTCTCATAAGTTCTAAGTAAAAATATTTAAAGCAAGCCATACCAGATTGATGGAAAGCTATTAAGATTGTTATTATCTCCGATAAGCTCATACTGCTTGGTCTATTACGTTTTCTTAAACCGCTAGTAAGAAGAGACTTTTTGTACCAATTTTCAAATCCTTTATAAAAATCATCGACAAAGCAGAACAAAGTATCGTAGTCTATATTCATTGGGGTACTCTTTAGTTGTTTAAAAAAGCCAGAATACCCCAATACCAACTACTATGCAGCTTTTTTGTTATCCATAGTTCGGGTAAGCATTTCTTACTTTGGCATTATTATCCTTAATACCAAGTATATATAGATTGTCAACGTTTTCAGCTTGCAAACGATTCAGTCCAGTAAGTGCGGCTGCTTTAATTTTAGGTTTTTTATGATCAATAACTTCTTTGATCATAGGGATATCTTTTTTTGTACCAGTTTCAGCTAAACCAGCTACTAAACCCAGATTTACATTGTTTCTCATCTCAGATAATCTTTGGCGATATTTATCTGCATGATTCTCATCACCATGTGAGCCCAACATGAATCGTGCGTATTCCCTAATAGGTTTTGAATCATCAAAAATAGCATTCACGAAAAGCTGCTTATATTCAGTGAAATCATCCTTTAGAATTATTTTCAAAGCGGCATAGCGCACACGAGCAGCACTGTCTACAAGCAGAGTGCTCAGTCTATCCATAAAATGCTCAGATTTGCGCAAATGCTGTGCAGCCATTGTCTAATTTCAGGTGCTGGATCGATAATGGCTTTATCAATTAGATTGTCATCATATACAGCTTCTTCGGATAGTGCCTTCCAGCATAAAAGTCGTTCCTTAAGAGAAGCTTCCTGCATTGCCTCGAATAAATCATCCCTATTGCGATGATCATGTATTTGAGTGAATATCTTGCTTTGTACATTCTTTAATTTGACACGCTCGGTTTTTTCTAACCATTCGATTAGATTATTATATTTGATTAAGTCTGTTACGGATATTGAGGGCAAAATATAATCAAGTATTTTATGTGCTTTCTTTTGTACTTGGGGAACCCAATCATTAAGACGTAATAGAATATAAGGGAGCACCTCACTAGTTGGAATTTTACCTAAACAATCAAGAGCCTCCTCTCTAATATATCCATCATAATTAAGTTAAGAGAATCCATAAAGATGAGCTACTTCTTCATCAGTAAAGCGGTTAAGTAAAGGAGAATTAAAATCTTTTTTAATTAATACACGACCTTGTGTATAATAGTTACCGGAAAAGCAACTATATAGGTTTAGCCACGCTGTTTTGACCTCTTTTTTAGTAAGGAGATTCCTAATAATCGTTGCAGTTTTCTGTGAGATCAATTTATTATCAGAAAATATATGGTGGATGATATATTGTACATCGTAGGGTGTTCCAAACTCGCTTATTTGATCCAATGCTTCAAGGTGATTTTTTGCTTTTATCCTTCCGAAAAAGCGTATTTTGGTATTCAAAACCTCAAGCTGCTCTTGTATTTTACTATACATTTATACTAACATTTAAAATAAATTAGTTGACAGTTACATCTTATCAAAGTGCTTCTTCTAATCGCTACAACAATTCTTTTGTAATTCATTTTTCTATTGGGTGTAAATGTTTTTTATAGTATTTCAATCCTCCTCTGATTTCTTTAACGGGGTATCCTAGTGATGCAAATTTTTTTGCTGCTTTTTGTGATAGGTTGCAAAGTAGTTCATAGCAATATACATAATTAATTTTATCTTTTGACAAACCAGGGAAATCTTTTTGATCTCCTTCAAAGCCATCATACTTATCAAAAGGTAAATTGATTGCTCCTGGTATGTGACCTTTGTTAAAATGTTCTTTTTTTCTTAGGTCGATGATTACGCCGTCTAATTTTCCTTCGGATACTTTTCTTACAGTACCTGGTCCTGCAGTGAAATTTAGTTCATCTTGAAAATACTTGAAAGCAGCTTCGGTATCCTGAATTTTTCCATTCTTTTCTGCTGCAAACACAACATTGTTTAGTGATAGTAGTATAAATAATGTTAACAAGTGCTTTTTCATATTTTTCTCATATTGGGTTATAATTTAAATCATGCTACACCAGTAAAATTGTGTATACAAGTTTATATGTGCTGGCAGTTTCTAGTTAATTAAGTTAAATACGTTGATTTTAGCAAAAGAGGTCAAGCATAAACCATATAATTACTATAGTTTAATGCATGTAAATATGTGGGTTATGAATTAGGTATGATGAATTATAAAGAACGTATAGATAGAGTTATAAATTATATTGGTGAGCATCTGGATGAAGAGCTTACTTTAGATGAGCTATGCCAAGTGGCTTGTTTTTCAAAATACCATTTTCATCGCATATTTACGGCTTATACTGATGTATCTTTAAAAAGCTATATCAAATGGCTCCGGCTTAAAAGGGCGGCTCATCAGTTGATAGTACAAAAGGAAGATACAATTATTAACATTGCTTTGGATGCTGGTTTTGAGTCTCACGAATCATTTAGTCGTGCTTTTAAACAAATATGTGGGCAAAGCCCCAGTGAATTTCGAAAAAAGGCAATTTGGCATACATGGGAAAAACTGCCGCATTCATTGCAGATTAAAGGTAAAAAGATTATGACGATAACAATTAAAGATCAGTCTGCTAGAAGATTGGCAGTGATGGAACATCGAGGTGATCCATTGAAATTATCTGATACTTTGGATCAATTGATAACATGGGCGAAATTACAACCTATTGATTTAAAACCTAAGGCTGGGCAGGCTTTTGGCTTTGGATATCATGATCCACGGGAAGTTCCAGCTGAGGAATTTAAGTTTGACTTAGCTCTTAGCGTTCCAAATAATTTTAAGCTGAATGATCAAGTAATAGAAAGAAGCTTGCCAGCTGGTAGATATGCTGTAACTACCCATAAGGGGCCACGTGAGAATATAGGAGATACGATTTATGGCTTGTATCGTGATTGGCTACCAGAATCTGGAGAAGAATTAGGTGATTTGCCATGTATATTCTGTTATCAAAATTTTGATCATGAAGTAGCCGAGACAGAGCTTCTGACCGAAATTTGGGTGTTGCTTAAGTAGAAACAGATGGTAAGAAAAAACTAATCATCTTCATCGAAAGATGATTAGTTTTATTTAGAGTCTATTAGTTACTGATATCTCCAGTTTCAAAATCTATAGAACTACCCATACCCACTAAATTAAGTTCATCAGTGCTGTCTTCTATTGAAGGGACAATGCCAGTGTTAACATGCCATAAGTTCTTATGGCCAAGAAAGCTTGCTATTTCGCCAATCATTTCCTCTGAAAGATAAGCTTCCTCTTGTGATGTAACTGATGAGGATTCTAGCTTTCTAACTTTCGACGGACCAGAAGTTTCGTCTGAAATTTTACGTTTTTTACTGTTACTGCTGACTTGCTCAAATGATAATTCATCGTCTGTGGAGCTCACTTGTTCAGATGAAAGCTCGTCAGAATTAGTACCTTTTGTAACCATAGATAATTTGAGAAAATTTTTGGCAATATATTTTTGTATATTTGTATTAGAAACTAATTCTATCTTTGAAGGGTCAATCTTGCCAGATTCTATTTCTTTATCTATATAATCTTTTAGTAATTCTTTGTCAGCATTTTGATAATGCTTCAAATATTTTATTTCTTCTCCTAAGGAAAACTCTTCACCCATAACAAATTTCTGTATTAAGAATTTTGCTACTTGTTTCACAAAATTTATATTTCTATCACAATAAGATTCTATTTTTTTCATTTGGATGTCAAATTGCTCATCGTCTTCATCAGAGTCAGAATTGTAAAACGTCTCAAAGTCGAATTTTGTAATATATAAATTCTCTTTTAAGGCTGAGATAATTTTCACAATGTTAGCATCAGAACACATATAATCAGCTTGAACAAAGCAAATCTCATTGATCGATTTGTTTTTTTTGATCACTTCTGCCAGGATATTTATTTCTGTACTATAATCGCCACCACGATTAAAACCTAAAGATAAGGAATTGATATTAATATTATTAGATAATTCATCGTAAAATTTTGATGATGCTTCGGTGCTTACATCAATAAGAGAACTCATGCTTATAAAATTTATAACGTTGTTATTATTTAGTAAATCAGCGATATCAAGTAATCTTGCTTCTTCATCAAAGTCAGTTATGAATATTTTTTTTATAGTTTTGTTGTTTTTTAATCTTCTAAAGGTTGATTTTGCAGTATCTTTTGTTGCAGAAAAGAATAAGTGATTAATCTTTAAGTCCTCCATTGCATCAAATTGTAAATCAATAGTTTCTAGATTATCGTGTAGGCGTTCATTACATCCGGTTCTTTTAAAAGATGAATATAAATATTCATCTAGTGCAATAAGCTTTAATGTAATATCAATATATTCTCTTAAGGGTATCTTCATATTTTTGGATGCAGCACTAGACATATTGTAGAATTCTATTTTAAATTCTATAGTTTTGTTTTCTAGTCTTGCTTCAAGTTCTTCGTATTTTAATTTAAAAAAATCTATAATTTTTAGAGATGGCAAGCTGTAACTAGGATTTTTCTTCTGAGCAACATTTTCTACTTCTCGACAAATAATTTCTATTTTCTCATAAGTTTTTTCTCTAAACATAATTTAATTCCTGTATAATGCTTTGCTTAACAAGTTATATCATTAAAATCAAAGATTAACAATAATTAATATTTTTATAAATTATGCTAATATTACTTATATGAAAGCAAAGCTAAAACATAGAAAAGCAAAACAGTCTGATCTAAAGATCATTGTATCCCTACTCTTACAAGATGTATTAGGTAAGGCGCGTGAAGAATCTGCGGATGAAAGTAATAGTAGATATCTTGAAGCTTTTGAAAAAATTGCTGCAGATCCAAATCAGTATTTGATGGTTGTTGAGTTGGAAGAAGAAATAGTTGGAACATGTCATCTTACTATAATGCCTTCACTAACTTTTGTTGGATCAACAAGAATGCAGATTGAAGCAGTTCGCGTAGATGAGCGGCATAGAGGAAAGAAGATCGGTGAGTGGATTATTCAGCAAGCAATAAGCTATGGTAAGTCTAACGGTGCTTCAATATTTCAGCTGACTTCAAATAAAAGTCGCGTCCAGGCGATAAAATTCTATGAGAAGTTAGGTTTTGAATCAACGCATGAGGGAATGAAATTATATATTGAGGAATAAATTTAGAGATATTCATTATACTCGTCATCGCGAGCGAATGCCCGGCGATCCAGTGTTTCAGCGTATATAATCATTAAATATAAAAATAATAGATTGCAGCAGTTGCTTAAGCTGTGTTTAACAATAAATCAGTACCACAAAATTCACTTATCTTTGCTTTTTACTTACAGTGTGTTATCCTTCTCGTCTATATTTTTAAGTATTTGATATGTCGATTTTTGTAAATTTCATACCTATTTTGTTGTTTGTCACAGTCTTTTTTGGATCTGGGATATACTATTCAATGCAAGGTGCTGAAAACGCTTTTTATCAGATTCCACCAACAGCGGCGATTTTGCCTTCTATAATAGTTGCTTGGATTATGCATAAAAATAATACTAAGCAGACTATGTCTAATTTTTTAGACGGAGCAAGACATCCAGACATTATAACAATGTGTGTTGTCTTTTTGTTAGCGGGTGCACTTGGAAGCGTTACGAAATCTATAGGTAGCGTGGAATCTACAGTGAATTTTGCTCTATCAGTGACGCCAGAGGATTTCTTACTTATTGGCGTATTTATCATAAGCGCTCTTATTTCGACTGCTATTGGTACGTCAATGGGGACTATTGCTGCTCTTGCAAGCCTTGTAACTCAACTGAGCAGCCAAGGTGCTTTTGGCCTAGAGCTTGGCGCAGCAACGCTGGTTGGAGGTGCAATGTTTGGTGACAATATGTCAGTGATATCTGATACTACGATTGCATCAATTTCTTCACAAAAAGCTAACCTAAAAGAGAAGTTAAAACTAAATATTAAAGTTGCTATAGTCGCATCAGCAATTACTGTGATGATACTTGCTTTTGCTGACGGGCCAGACATTGATATTGCTGATCGTGATTATCAATTATTGCTAATTTCGCCATATATATTTTTGATTATTTTAGCAGCTATTGGTGTTAATGTTTTTATAGTTCTAGTCGTTTCACTGATTTTTTCAGGTTTTATCGGCGCTGTTGTTGTTGATTATAGTTTTATGCAATTTGCACAAGATATATCTAAAGGATTTCATGAGATGCATGAGATTATGCTTTTATCAATATTGATAGGAGCTCTATCAGGATTATCAAATCAAAACTCGAAAGACCTCGCACAGGATATATCAAAATTATTGCCAAAAAATGCCGGTAAAAAAGCAGCTGAATTGCTTATATCATTGCTAGTTTCATTGTTTGATATATTGCTTGCAAATAATGTGGTGGCAATTATTTTTTCAGGTGAAATTGCTAAGGAACTTGCTGAGAAATATAAGATCAAACCGCATGAGAGTGCTGCTTGGCTTGATATTTTTTCTTGTGTATTCCAGGGTATCATACCTCATGGAGCGCAAGTTTTGCTTGTTTGCACAATAGCACATATTTCTCCCTTGAGTGTAATTGGCAAAGTATATTATTGCTATATTCTAGCTGCAGTTACACTTGTATATATTCTTTGTAGAAAGAAATAACTTAACAATACTAGGGTGATTCAGGAGCATCGCCAAGATTATCACATTCAAATTCTTGATTACATTTTTCTGCAAAATCTAGATTAGATGCAAAGATTTCGTCTAGCATATTTTTAGATGCACCAGATATTTTGGTGCAAATATCTTTTTTTAATTTTTTTGATTCTGATTTTGATAACGTGAATGTTTGGGTTGTAGAAGTTGTGGTGATTTTAGGACCAAATCCAAAAAAATTTTTTACAATTTTCCAGCCGCTACTATTTTTGCTTTTTGTCATTGTTCTTACTCCCCCAGTAATTTATTTACAATACAAAAATATTAGCATTAATATATTGAATGGAAACAAAATGGTTAAATAATTAACTATTAAGTAAATTTTTTGTGACTTTTATATCAAAAATTTTATTACTGTTGGTTAATCTCAATTTTTGCTATTTCTACTTGAAGGCGCAGATCAATTTCTTCAGCAAGCTCAGCAAGTTCAGGAGTTTCGATGATGAATTTGCTGCCCTTGAGTGCGTCTTTTAGATTATGCAAGTGACGACCTTTGATATTTCCATGTAGGAGGTCCATTTGTAGGTGTTTTAGTGTATCGAAAGCTTTTTTACTGAATTCTTCGAGATTCTGTTGATCTTCTGCATGTTGGTCAACTTCCTGTAAGAATAGCATTCCTCCTATATCTGCAACATTACTTGTTGCTTCTTCTGAGCTGCTTTCTTGCGTTTTTTTGCTTGCAGAAAACTTCACATTTTTTTTACTAGAAGATTTTTTAATTTTGGTAGTGCCAGCAATGCCTTGCGTTTTTGGATCAATTGAAATCATATGTATATTTATGTCTTGGTATCACTTGAAATTAAGGTTATTATAGCATATTCTGCTTTTACTAAAATTCAAATATATTTCTTAAAATCATATGTTTCAATCATTAACACAAAGTCTTACAAAAATTTTCGACAAAATTAAAGGTACTGGTGCACTGACTGAAGAGCAAATTGACTCCGCAATGCGTGATATTCGGGTTGCATTGCTTGAAGCTGATGTTGCATTACCTGTAGTTCGGGAATTTATTTCAAATGTTAAAGAAAAAGCAAAAGGCCAAGAAGTTATAAAATCTGTCTCACCTGCGCAGATGGTGATCAAGATTATTAATGATGAAATGGTGAATTTTTTAGCACCAAATGAAGATGAGTCAAAGTTGAATTTGAGCAGCACTCCTCCAGCTAATTTGCTTGTAGTAGGTTTGCAAGGTAGTGGTAAGACTACAGCGAGTGCTAAATTGGCTTTAAAGTTAAAAGAGCAGAATAAAAAGGTACTCTTAGTATCGCTTGATACATACAGGCCAGCAGCGCAGGACCAGCTAGAAGTTTTAGCAAAAGATATTGGTGTAGAATCTCTGCCAATAATAAAAGAGCAAAAACCGCTAGAAATTACTAAACGAGCAATGTCCGAATCCAAGCTATTAGGTTTTGACGTAGTGATTTACGATAGTGCAGGTAGATTGCATATTGATGAGGAAATGATCGAAGAAGTAGCTTCTGTTAAAAAAATGGTAAATCCGACAGAGACTCTGCTTGTTATCGATTCAATGATTGGTCAAGATGCTGTGACTATAGCTAGTACGTTTGAAGAAAAGCTTAATATATCTGGTGTTGTTTTATCAAGAATTGATGGTGATTCAAGAGGTGGTGCAGCTCTTAGTGTTCGACACGTTACTGGAAAGCCAATTAAGTTTTTAAGTACTGGCGAGAAGCCAAAAGATTTCGAAGAGTTTGATGCTAAGCGCATAACTTCTCGTATTCTTGACATGGGAGATATTGTTTCATTTGTTGAAAAAGCAGCAAGTGTTATTGACCAAAAAGAAGCTGAAAAATCTGCAGCACGACTTAAGAAAGGTAAATTTGATCTAAATGATTATATTTCACAAATTAAAACTATAAGGAAGCTAGGTGGGTTTGGCAGTATGATGAGCATGCTTCCAGGGGTTTCGAAGTTTGCAGATAAGCTAGGTGGCGGCGAAGATGGTGACAAAATGCTCAATGTTCAAGAAGCAATAGTTCTATCTATGACAAAAAAGGAAAGACGTAATCCAGATCTTCTAAATGCGTCTAGAAAGAAGAGAGTTGCCAGTGGATCTGGAACTTCTGTCCAGCAAGTAAATATGCTGTTGAAGCAATTTAAGCAAATTAGTACAATGATGAAAAAAGCGTCAAAGATGGATAAAAAGTCTCTGATGCGCAGTGGAATAGGAAAACTTTTTTCTTGACTTCGTACAAAAAAATACTTATGCTGCGGCTAATTATTTAACCTAAAATGATGAAGAATTATGGGTAAAGCAAAAATAGCCTCAAAAAATAACCCTGAAGGAAGAGGCCAGGCAAGAGAATATTTCCATAATGGTAAAAAAATTAAGCCAGTGAAATTAATAACTAAGACACAATCATTTTTTGGCGCAGAATATGAAGATTCTGGTGAAGTAGTTGTTAATCAGAATGGCAAGCCACTACCTTGGGGTAGCGCTAAAAATCTAGGTTAATTTTAATCTTTACATCCCTATATTATCCCTATCTTATGAATTTATCAGCTGAATTTCTGAAAATAATCTCATGCCCTGTTTCTGGTGGAAAACTTGAATATGATGCAGAGAGAAAAGTTCTAATTAGCAAAAAAGCTAATCTTGAATATCCAGTGGTTAACGGTATTCCGTTACTCCTTGAGTCTGAGGCAAAGAAAATCTAGTTTTCAGGTTACTTAGTAACTTCTATTATTCTTTGAATCTAGTTAGAAACGCTAGTTTAGGACAAGAAGCGTGCTAAGTTATTGATTTTTTGTTATTTTTACTGCTCATTGTCATCGTGAAGGAGATTTTACGACTGCGGCGATCAATTTGTGGATTACCGCGCCCGCCTTCGGCTCTTCGTAATGAATCAGGTCAAAAGTAATTTTCCTATGCTCTTAAACTAAATTCGCGTTAGAAGATTATTGTTCACCCCTTAAGTGCATTTTAAAACGATAAAGTTCTAGGCATAATTTCTATTTTGAGTATAATCTGGTCGATTTAAATAATTTATAATTAAATAAACCAATAACACATTATGCTGAAGCTAGAATATAGTAACTTTGATTTTAATTCGCCTGAATTTCAAAAATCTAGACAAGTAGCCAGTAATGCAACTGGGTTGATTATTGATTCAATAAAAAGCAATTCTCCTTACTATAAGATTTTCTCTATGGATTTATCTAGAGATATGGCAAATTCTTGTCGGAGTTATGCAAATGAAATTAAATCAAATTTTTCTGATTTGATAGTAATTGGAATGGGTGGAGCTGTTTTAAATCCGCAATCTTTAATTACTTTATCTCAAGATAAACAGTCAGATGTTAATATTCATTTTTTGCATAATACTGATCCAATTTATTTGCAGAATTTGCTGAAAAAAATATCTTTAAAAGACTGTGCAGTTATTGCAATTAGTAATTCAGGAAATACATTAGAGACAAACTCTCTAGTTGGAGTGATGATTTCTGAGTATAATAAAGCTGGTATTAAGGATCTAGGAAAGAGTTTTTATTTTATAACTAATCTAAAATCAGGCGTACTGCATGGAATTGCAAAAAAAATTGATGCAACTCTAATGCAGCACCAAGAGCAAATAAGCGGAAGATATTCTGGGCTTTCAAATGTGACAAGTTTTATTGCACAGATAGCTGGAGTAGATATTGATGCATTTTTTGATGGAGCTACGGAGGTTATTGATAACTTTATAAAAGAAGGTGTTGATAGCCAATCTGCATGCTCTGCAACATCAATACATGCATCTGGTTTGGACTTGATGGTGAATATAGGATATTTACAGAGTTTTAGTGTTTATCTTGAGTGGTATTCACAAATTATTGCAGAATCAATTGGTAAAAATGGTGGTGGTATTACACCAATTAGAGGGCTTGGGCCAAATGACCAACATAGTATGATGCAACTTTACTTAGATGGAAAGAAAGATAAATTATATAGCTTATTTTATGTTGATGGCTTATCAAGTAATTTTATAACTAGTGATATCGAAGAATTAGATTATATGTCAAGAAAAGCGTTAAGTGATATCAATACTGCGAATTTTGAGGCAACAAAACATGCTCTGATAAAGCGTAATTTACCGGTTAGGACGATTATTTTGAAAGACCTGTCTACAAAATCTATTGGCAAGCTATTAGCTCACTCAATGTTAGAAGTTATTACTATATGTAATATGGCTAAAATAAATCCATTTGATCAGCCTGGTGTTGAGCTTATTAAAAATGAATCTAGAAGATTAGTATATCTCCTAGGTTGATTTTACTTATTGTGCAGTGTTTTTTTCTTATCATAGTATGAAATCTCAAACTAAAAATCATTTGGGAGAGTTTATTATGAGTAAATTAACTAAAACAGGTACATTAATTATTGAGGCCGACAATGTAAAGCCAGATGGAGGAGAATGGTCGTCAAACAATGTTTCAGCACTTAAGCGTGGAACTAGATTTTGTGGAATAGAACAGGCTCGAATAGCCTTTGGAATAGATTTTCCAGGTGAAAATAATCCTTTTGGTGTAGACGTTATTGGTGAACAACCTACTTTATCACCGGATGATGGTTTGCTTGATTCTTAGAGATAAATTGTACTTAGATTTGTCTGCTGATGTTATGCAAAACTCTAATTTAGTTTGACATCTTTAAGTTAGTGTAAAGTTGATTTTTCTTGAGATGCTATTCCAGCATCTCAATATCATTTCTGCGTTTCAATGTTATTCTTACATCTCAATGTAATTCCCGCGTAGGAGGGAATCTAGAGATCTTACAATGAGAATTTAGTTTAAGAGCATAGGAAAACGAGTCTTAAACTGCTTCATTACGAGGAGCGAAAGCGGGCGCGGTAATCCACAAATGGATCGCCGCAGTCGATAAAGCTCCTTTGCGATGACACTGAGCAGTAAAAACAATAACTTAACCGCTTCTTATCCTAAACTTGCGTTTACAACACCACATGGATTCACGCCTACGCGGGAATGGCATAAGAAAAGATTGTAGATAATATCAGTTATTTATAGGCTTTTTCTATAGTTGGTTTGGAGAGAACACTTCCTAATTGACATTCTAATTTCCCCTTGTTATTTTGTTAACCAAAATTAAGAAATAAAAAAAGTCTATGATAATATGGGGATATAATACCACAACTCTTGGAGTGGTAGAATTGCCAGTGAAATGTAAATCATGTGGTAGTGGAAGTATAAATATACTGCATACATTAAGATATTTTACTTTATTTTGGATACCTGTATTTCCTTATAGAAAATATAAGGACTTTTTTTGTAGTATGTGCGATACTTCTATAGAAAATGATAGTTTTGAAAACGGTTCTAATAAGCATATAATTGAAGGCGTTCCTTCTACCTTGAAAATACCAAAATGGACTTTTACGGGTCTTATTTTGATAGTTCTTATGATAATTTATGGCTCCTATGCTGAGAGTGTAGAAAGGGATTTAGTAGCCGAATTTATAAAAAATCCGCAGGAAAATTCTACAATTATTTTTAGAACAAATGAGTATAAAGATGCGCCATATACTTTTGCCAGGGTGGTCAATATTAATGAAGACGGGATAGTGCTTCAATACAGTAAGTATGCTTATTCAAAAAAATATAAAGCATCATCAGAGTCTAAGAATGAGGCGAATTTTGATGAATCAATGTATATAATTGCTACTAAGGAACTTGCGGATTTTAATATACTTGAAGTTAAAATACCTGTTAAAGAAGTATCATCTACTTCAGAGCAATAATGCCAAGTACGATGGCACCAGTCATAAACTTTAGGTCAGAAGGTGCAAGACCTGAAGCAAGTGCAAAACCTTGAATTTGTTGGTAAATTATAGAGCCAATAAATGGTGCTATTACAAGCTTCGGAATATTATTTGTTCCAACTATTTTTTCGCCAATCATCATTGCAGCAAGAGCATGTATCACAATCCCAACGCCAATACCAATATCAGCATATCCTTGAATTTGCACCAAGAGAGCTCCAGCAAGACCGCATGCTACATTACCAATGAATAATCCAGAAATCATGTTTCTGTTTAGATTTATTCCTTGTTTTTTAGCGAATTGTGGATTTAGACCGACAGCTCGAAAACGTAGGCCTCTTTCAGTGTTGAGAAAGATTAGCAGAAAGCCAATGACTAATATATTTACTGCTAATACTGCTATTAACTGCATAGAGAGTCCACTTGATAAATCATCAAATAGTGTTGAGTGATTAAATAATGCTATATTTGGTTTTCCCATTGCGCGTAAATTTATGCTGTAAACCATCGTACTCAAAATAATTCCAGCAAGAAGTGTATTTAGTTTATATTTGATATGTATTAATGCTGTTCCAACTCCAACAAATCCTGCGCAAATACTAGCAATGATTAATGATAAAGCCGGGTTAATACCTGTGACAATTAGTGAGGCGCATAGTGCTCCACCAAGGGGGTATGCCCCTTCTGCAGTTAAGTCTGGAAAATCAAGTAAGCGAAATGGTATCATTACTCCAATTGCTAATAGTGAAAGAATTAATCCTTGTAAGAGCCCGGTAGGTGCAATTTCTATAAATGTTTGTATCATAGTGAGCCTCCAATTTCATGTATAATATCTATGATATCCTTGCTAGTTAGTTTATCTTTTTTGGTACCCTTGATATCACGAGCTACTTCTCCGTGATGCAGGATGATTAATCGATTTCCATATTTTACTGCATCTTCGATGTTATGAGTTATCATCAGCGAAGTAATATTATGTTGTTTGATGAAATTATCAGTAAACCTCATGATTTTTTCTCGGCTTTGCGGATCAAGAGCGCTAGTATGTTCATCAAGTAGTAGTAGATCTGGTTGAGGATACATTGCCATTAATGTTGCAATAGCTTGCCTTTGCCCTCCTGACAAGGTAGACATTTTATTTTGAAGATATTTTTCTAAATTTAAGTTCAGTAATTTTACTTTCTCAGAAATTGTTTGAGCCTTGTTTTTAAAGAAAGTAAATCGAGGTTTTTTGCCTCGCATGCAGCTTAGAGAAATATTTTCAAGCATAGTCATATCCTGCACTGTGCCTTTAGTAATATCTTGTGCAACACTGCTGATAGCAGCGGCTCTTTGATGCATTTGCTTTTTAGTAATATTTTTTTGATTTAACAAAATTTCTCCTGAGTCAGCTTTATATTCTCCGGAAATAATTTTAAACAAAGTAGATTTTCCGGAGCCGTTACTGCCAAGGATTATACAATATTCTCCAGCCTTGAATGTAAGATTAATATTTTTCAAAGCTGGAGTGGCCATCTCTGCAAAAGTTTTACTTATATTTTGTAATTGGAGCATGGTTTTACTATTTTTTGTGTTACAAAAATTATCTCTGGAGAGATTTATTCAACGATAGTTATGTTTGTTAATTCTTTTGGAATAGCTAGTCCAATTTCCTTGGCTCTAATAGCGCTAATAAAACCTGCATGGTCATCAATACTAGGATATATTGGTTTAATCTCTGATGGTTTTTCTCCATTGAAGATTCTATGGATTATTCTTGCAGCATTTACCCCCACTTGTGTATGTGTTACTCCAAAGCTAGCAAGTGTATTGTGTGAGATAACTTCCTTATCATTGAAATTAAATAGTGGTATTTTCATAGCTTTGGAGGTCTTTACTATCGCGGGAAGGGATGCTTGAATCCCACCACTTGAGCCGGTATATATAAAGTCGACGTTATTTTTGAATGCTCTCATTCGGGATATAACATCTCTTGTATGTTCAACGGTTATAGCTACTACTTCAAGATTAAATGTTTTTGCATCTTCTTTTAGCATATTAAGTAAAGATATATCATTTGCCTCGCCTGTAGAATATAGTATTCCAACTTTTTTTGCCTCTGGAAGGAGTTCTTTAGCGAATTTTAGCATTAGTTTTAGATCTTGCTTGTCAGAAGCTCCCGTAATATTTGTCCTCTCGTTTGGATTATATAATCCAGTTTCAACTGGATCGGTCACATCTGCATATACAACTGGTATGTCCTTGATCATATTTTTGGCAGCTTGAGCAATTGGTGTGGATATGGCAACTAAGAGTTTTGGATTGCTAGCTTTTAATTTCCTAAGCATTTGAATTATTAGTGAAGTTTCAAAATTTACATCACTTATCTCATAACGAATATTTTTATTTTCTATATATCCAAGCTCAGTGAGTTCTGATTTTATTCCGTCAATTGTTTCTTGCAGAGATGAATGGGGTCCATAATTTGCAATGGCAATTAGTGGAATATTTTTATTTGTAGTGTTTGAATTAAAATTAATTGCTAGAAAAATGAACGAAATTGCTGCAATTGCAGCAAAGATTTTATTTGTTTTAGTCATGATAGAATCCTTTAAAAGTGTATTTTTTATAAATAAGAATAGGCTCAGCGTTAGCCGCAAATGTTTAGCTGCGCCAACGCCATCTCTTATTGTTCAAAAAAATTACTCTTAAAGTATTCATAAAATTAGGGCAAAAAATTAAAATATTTTTAGTACGCTCATCGTAACTTAAGAGCCGCTTTAATGTCAAGATATTTTGGGCAATTTAAGAGACAAAAGGTGATTCTAATAGTGTAAGTTAAATTAATTGAGCTAAGGGCATATATTAGAGTGATGAAATTAAATCATGATAAATTTCTTGTATTTTTTAAAAATAGTGTTTGACAAGTCTTTCGAATATCTATATAAAAATTCTCACGCAAACGACGAAACATTTTCTGACATTTGTGTAGCTGTTTAAAAAGTTGATAAAGAATAATATAAACTAAATACACCGCGATTTAATTATCGTGAGTTTAATACTGAAGCGTGCAAAATTAACTCTGCATGCATCGTGTAATCTCAAGTTTAATGGCAAACTAAATAATATAAGAGCATTTGGTGGATGCCTTGGCGTTAAAAGGCGATGAAGGACGTAATACACTGCGATAAGCTCCGGGGAGTTGTGAATAGACTTTGATCCGGAGATCTCCGAATGGGAAAACCCACCTGATTTATCAGGTATCCTATAGTGAATACATAGCTATAGGAGGCAAACTCAGTGAACTGAAATATCTCATTAGCTGAAGGAAAGGACATCAACCGAGACTCCGTTAGTAGTGACGAGCGAACGCGGACCAGGCCAATGGCTTTAGAGTAATAACTAGAACAACATGGAAAGGTTGGCAATAATAGGTGATAGCCCTGTATAGGTAAAAATCTTTAAAGTCTTCGAGTAGGGCGGGACACGTGAAATCCTGTCTGAACATGGGGGGACCACCCTCCAAGCCTAAGTACTCTCTAACGACCGATAGTGAACAAGTACCGTGAGGGAAAGGTGAAAAGAACCCCGATGAGGGGAGTGAAATAGACACTGAAACCGAATGCTTACAAGCAGTAGGAGCAAAAGCTTGCTTTTGTGACTGCGTACCTTTTGTATAATGGGTCAGCGACTTAGTTTATCGAGCGAGCTTAAGCCGATAGGTGTAGGCGTAGCGAAAGCAAGTCTGAATAGGGCGAACATAGTTCGATGAATTAGACCCGAAACCGGGTGATCTAGCCATGGCCAGGTTGAAGGTGGAGTAACATCTACTGGAGGACCGAACCCACTAATGTTGAAAAATTAGGGGATGAGCTGTGGTTAGGGGTGAAAGGCCAATCAAACTCGGATATAGCTGGTTCTCCGCGAAATCTATTTAGGTAGAGCGTCATATGATTACCACTGGAGGTAGAGCACTGAATGAGCTAGGGGGTCCAACAGACTTACCAAACTTAATCAAACTCCGAATGCCAGTGAGTACAGTATGGCAGACAGACCATGGGTGCTAAGGTCCATGGTCAAGAGGGAAAGAGCCCAGACCGCCATCTAAGGTCCCAAAATCATAACTAAGTGTTAAAGGATGTGGGAAGACCAAAACAACTAGGAGGTTGGCTTAGAAGCAGCCATCCTTTAAAGAAAGCGTAATAGCTCACTAGTCTAAATAAGTCTTCCTGCGCCGACAATGTAACGGGGCTAAAGTTATGTACCGAAGATGCGGATTCATATGCTAGGCATATGAGTGGTAGCGGAGCGTTCCGTAAGCCTGTGAAGGCAATCTGTAAGGATTGCTGGAGGTATCGGAAGTGAGAATGCTGACATGAGTAGCGACAAAGAATGTGAGAGACATTCTCGCCGAAAGTCCAAGGTTTCCTGCGTAAAGCTAATCTGCGCAGGGTTAGTCGGCCCCTAAGGTGAGGCTGAAAGGCGTAGCCGATGGGAATCAGGTTAATATTCCTGAACCTGGAAGAAGTGACGGAGGCTGTAAGTTGTACACTCTTATTGGATTGAGTGTGCAGTGAAGGACTCCCAGGAAATAACTCTTCCGTATAGACCGTACCCCAAACCGACACAGGTGGACAGGTAGAGTATACCAAGGCGCTTGAGAGAACGATGCTGAAGGAACTAGGCAAATTGCATCTGTAACTTCGGGAGAAAGATGACCTATTTTTGGGCAACCAATTGTAGGTGGCACATACCAGGGGGTATCGACTGTTTACTAAAAACACAGGGCTCTGCTAAGTCAATAGACGATGTATAGGGTCTGACGCCTGCCCAGTGCTGGAAGATTAAAAGGAGGGGTGCAAGCTCTGAATTGAAGTCCCAGTGAACGGCGGCCGTAACTATGACGGTCCTAAGGTAGCGAAATTCCTTGTCGGGTAAGTTCCGACCCGCACGAATGGCGTAACGAATTCCCCACTGTCTCCAGTATCGACTCAGCGAAATTGAATTCTCCGTTAAGATGCGGAGTACCCGCGGTTAGACGGAAAGACCCCGTGCACCTTTACTATAGCTTTGCACTGGTATTAGGAATTAGATGTGCAGCATAGGTGGTAGACTATGAAGCAGAAACGCCAGTTTCTGTGGAGTCACAATGTGAGATACCACCCTTCTAATTCTTGATATCTAACCATTAATCCTTGAATCAGGACTTGGGACAATGCATGGTGGGTAGTTTGACTGGGGCGGTCGCCTCCTAAAGAGTAACGGAGGCGCGCGATGGTTAGCTCAGGTTGGTCAGAAATCAACTGTTAGAGTGCAATGGCATAAGCTAGCCTGACTGCGAGACTGACAAGTTGAGCAGAGACGAAAGTCGGTCATAGTGATCCGGTGGTCCCGAGTGGAAGGGCCATCGCTCAACGGATAAAAGGTACGCCGGGGATAACAGGCTGATGATTTCCAAGAGTCCATATCGACGAAATCGTTTGGCACCTCGATGTCGGCTCATCACATCCTGGGGCTGGAGAAGGTCCCAAGGGTACGGCTGTTCGCCGTTTAAAGTGGTACGTGAGCTGGGTTTAGAACGTCGTGAGACAGTTCGGTCCCTATCTGCCGTGGGTGTAGGAAGTTTGAGAGGATCTGCCTTTAGTACGAGAGGACCGAGGTGGACGTACCTCTGGTGGACCAGTTGTTGCGCCAGCAGCATAGCTGGGTAGCTAAGTACGGACGGGATAACCGCTGAATGCATCTAAGCGGGAAACCCACCTTAAAACTAGACTTCCCTATCAGAGCCGTGGAAGACCACCACGTTGATAGGCCGGGTGTGGAAGTGCGGTAACGCATGAAGCTAACCGGTACTAATAGCTCGATTGTTTTATTTTGCTTCTCGAGAATATACGATTGCATGTAGTGTTAATTATGTATTTTCAGGATTATCTTACAGATAAGCTAAAAGCGAAGTATTTACAAAATACATATTATTCTTTATTAACAAATTATTTAAATAACCTTGCTTATTTGGCTTTATATGATTATAATTCCAATGAGTTTAGTGTTTATTTAATATAACAGTACAAAACTATTTAAAAAAGTTTGTATTGCTAGCTTGGTGGTTATAGCGTGGGTGAAACACTCGATCCCATTCCGAACTCGGAAGTGAAACCCCACAGCGCTGATGGTACTTTGGCCTGAGCCACGGGAGAGTAAGTCGCTGCCAAGCTTGCAATGCAAACTTTTTTTGTTTATGTGTCAGTGGAGTTTAGCAATGCCATTTCCACATATCCACACATATCATTCCTAAACAATTCAATTTCGAAAAGAGATTTCTCAAAATCGCTAGATATTATTAGTATAGATAGTTATATTAATAATTTAACGGTTGAAAGTAGAGCTAATTATTAATCTAAAAGTTATTGAATGAAGTATAGAGTTAGAAAATCTAAACAAATTATACAAGAGCTGGAAGAGAAAAATCTTCGATTGGAAAAAGCATTTGTAGAACAAAGTAATTTAAATGGTATTACTAAATGCTTTAAAGAAGAGTTTTTATTAAGAAAATATGCAAATAAAATATCAAAGCAAATTTCTCCCAAATATTTTGATATTATGTTGTGGATCATTTTTTTATCTAGTTTTGTGATTTCTGAAGTGCTAGGGACAAGCTACCATTCTGGTGATAAAGTGCTTTATTCAAAAATAAACATAATAATGATATTATTATGTTTTGGTTTTATTCCTATGTATTATTTCTCTTTCAAAGGTTTTTCTATTGCTATGAAAAGAAATAATAAGTGGCTTGGTGAGTCTGTTAAAAGGACTCATATTTTTTGTATTTTATTTAAGATTTTTTACAGGAAGTTTCAATGTATAGTTTATACTTCTTTTATAACTATTTGGAGTTTTGGCCCCGTTTTCTTTTTTATAGCCAATAAAGATTTTTTACATAAGTATGCTGAAAATAATTACTCTTGGTTTTTTACTGCGTTTTATACTTATCTAAGTGATGAAAATTTTTTTGCAGTTTTTTTCTTTTTTATATTCTTTGTTTTGGCAATTATATTAATATTAGTTCTAGATTTTTTTATTATGCGATCAATAATTCATAAGCCTGAATGGAAGTGTTTAAAGGTTCGAGATCTTATAGTGTATAAGTTACAATTTATAATGCCTTTTATATTACTTTTTTGTTATGTTCTTGACGATGACGTGAAAATCACTGATTTCGCCAATCTTGGTTTTCTTTGTTTGGTAGTTTTGCTTTATATTACACTTATTGTTTCTATCCTAGATTTTCATATTGTAGAAAGATACATTAAAAAAAATAAATTGTCGTTCAGCATAGCTAGAAATCATAGTGACATATAATATTATAAATTATTATTTTACTTCATTTCAATCGGATTTTTGTTTTGTACTTAAGGTTGCTTAAAACTCCTGCTTCCAAAACCCATCCACATCATTTATACTAATCATATGAAAAAGAGCTTTAAAAATTTATCACCAGACAAAATTGCCTAAATTAATAAAGTAAGGGATATTATTGTTTCTGATATGTTGAAGTCTAAAAGGGGCTTGTTTACGTGATTTTATTTGGGAACTATGCGAGTGGCAATTGGGTATATGCACGTGGTTATGATTAAGAGAATGAACATAATTATTCTTATGTTAGTGATTTAGATATCTTGATTGTTACTAAACGAGAATGTTCAGATCATGGCAAAATTCTAAAGGCAATTGATCGTAAACTACCTAATGTAATGCTATTTGATGCTTCTGGTCAATATCCTCCTGTTTCAATGATATTAAGAAAGAAGTTTAGTCCAGAAGAGAGAAAGCAATTAGTAATTTTGTATGAAGAAAAAATAGTAAATTATATAAAATAAGTTTCATGAATATTCTTTTTATCTTATTGATTGTTTTCCTAACATCATGCGCGCCAATTTCTAAAATAAACCAGCCCTTACCTGCAGAAATTGCTAAGTATGTTGCATCAATTAATACGTCTGGTTCAAACAATTTAAACAAGAAAAAAATAACTCTAATCCTTGCAATAACACCCACCGCATTATCCTAGTAGGAGGTTGTTTTGACCTGATCCATAACGCGCATTATGATTATTTGCGTAAAAGCAGGGCGCTTGGTGACTATCTCATCGTTGCTCTTGAGCCGGATGAGACGATTATTAAGTATAACCCGAACTGTGGATAAGCGATTTCATTTTATAAATTGTTCTAAAGATGGCTTATCAGTACGAAGCTGATAGTTTATTAGTCCAGCAAATAAGTGACAAAATGCATTTATTGGAGATCTATGTCTACTATGTATCAAGGTGTTTAACGACTTTATAGATGAGAAGATTGTTTCTATAAATGGACGTTTCATTAACATCATTTTATCATTTATATCCATTAGACAATTCTTCATATTTTTTCTGATTTTAGTGATTAAAGTTGTACCCTGTTCAAATAATTCAGTGAATAATTTTTTGGAGATATAACCTTTATCACCAATAAGTTTGCAAGAGATATCTTTTAGCATTTGCTTTACTGGAGACCTGTCATCTACATTCCCGCTAGTAACATGCATGCGTACAATTTCTCCGTGACTATTAAAAATAAAGTGCAACTTAAAGCCAAAGAACCAACCAGTTGAAGTCTTACCTTTTCCAGCTAAGTCTTTAAAAACTTTATGACGTTTCTCTCGCAGCCTATGGCATACAACCATTGGAGTAGAGTCGATAAACATGTATTCAGTTATCTTACCCTCAAGGGATTTTAACATGCATAATACAGCAGGAAAGGCTAGCTTTATCAATGATATAAAGCGATCATAATGGACTAAGTAATTGAATAAATTTCTGTTATTTCTCATAAGTTCTAAGTAAAAATATTTAAAGCAAGCCATACCAGATTGATGGAAAGCTATTAAGATTGTTATTATCTCCGATAAGCTCATACTGCTTGGTCTATTACGTTTTCTTAAACCGCTAGTAAGAAGAGACTTTTTGTACCAATTTTCAAATCCTTTATAAAAATCATCGACAAAGCAGAACAAAGTATCGTAGTCTATATTCATTGGGGTACTCTTTAGTTGTTTAAAAAAGCCAGAATACCCCAATACCAACTACTATGCAGCTTTTTTGTTATCCATAGTTCGGGTTAAGTATAAGAAGCGCCAGCCAGTTTTTAATCAGCAAGAACGAGCCAAGAATTTATCAGCTATTCGATATGTTGATGAAGTGCTTATGCTTCCACCGCTTAAAGGTTACAAAGATTATTTGCAATTAGTTCGGGATGTATGTCCGGATGTTATCGCCGTAACTGCTGGTGATCCGCAGATTGAGAATATTAAAAAGCAAGCAAAGCTAGTTGATGCGGAAGTCGCAGAAGTTATTGGCCTAATTGAAGGTATATCAACCACAGATCTGATTCGTAAGATTAAGCAGATGAAGTAGGAGACAAGTAGTTTATTCCTGAATCTTCTTAGGCACTTTTATTATTTTATTTCTGGCAAAGGAATATATTCATTATCATTTGGTACTTTATCAAAATTTCCATTAAGCCAGTCTGATTTAGCTTGTTCGATACGATTTTTTGAATTTGAAACAAAATTCCACCAAATATATCTTTCAGTATCAAATGCTTTTCCTCCGATAAGTATAAGTTTAGAATTTTCATTTGCTGTAATTGAAATTTCTTCTTCCTGACCAGCAAAGATAAAATCAAATTTATTATATTTTGTATTATCAATTGAAACCGTTCCATCTATAACATAGATACCTAGTTCTTGGCCATTTTTGGGAATAGAGATGGTTGTGTTTTCTGGCAAGGTTACATCTGCATAAAACATAGGAGAATGTACTTTAACTGGTGATTTTTGACCAAAAATTTCCCCAATCATCAATCGTATAGTTGCACCGTCATATTCAAATAATGGCAGCGTTTCTTTAGAATGATGGTGAAAAGTTGCATCAATTTCTTGTTTATTATCTGGTAAGGCCACCCATAGCTGCAGGCCATGTAAGGTATGATTTGAATTTCGAACTTTTTCTGTTTCTCTTTCTGAGTGCACAATGCCTTTTCCAGCAGTCATCCAGTTTATATCGCCAGGTTGTATTTCTTGTTCATACCCTAAACTATCTCGGTGTAGGATAGAACCTTCAAACAGATAAGTTACTGTAGCAATTCCAATGTGAGGATGTGGACGAACATCAATTCCCTTTCCTTTAGGAAAATTCACTGGCCCCATATGGTCAAAGAAAATAAAAGGTCCGATCATTTGTTTGCTAGAATGTGGTAAAATTCTACTAACAGTGAATTCCCCTAAGTTTTTTATTGGATCTAATAATCTTGGCATAATTAATTTACAGTGTTTACGAGTTTATTAAATAAGAATAGGAATTATCTACTCATCGATCCTCTGTTCTTTTGAGAGTTAACCACTTTAGTAGGGTTAACAGTCTGCTTACCTGAACTTTTAGTAGGTATTTCATCTCCGATTGTTACAGCTTTACTCTTGGTAATGGAAGAAACTTTTTCTCCTGAGTCTCTTTCTACATTTGGAGTTTTACGTACAGATTTTGTTATATTACCTTCAATAGATTCTTCAATCTTTTCTGTTAGACTTTCTTTGAAATCACTGGTTTGGATATTACCTGAAAGAGAGCCACCAGTATATGTAGCATTATCATAAAAGAGTTTTGTCAATCCTTCGCCAGTTGTACTAAAATATCTTCGGTCAAGATTTCCGATGAGTTCATCTCTGTTTGCAATAAGTGTAGCTTCTAAATCCATATCCGGATTATCTTCTTTTAACTCATAAAAAGTTTTTTCTAATAGTTCTTGTATTTGCTCTAAATCTTTAGCATTTGTTTCTTCTACATTATCGCCAAATATATTAGAAGCAATATCTTCTGAGATATCACTAATTAGTTCTTTCTCAGATGAAGTAAGTGCATGATCTCCCAATGCCATATTCATTTTATTTGTAAGCTCATTAATCATATCGCTTGATATAGCATCTTCAGGTAGATAAATTCCGCCAGAAACCATTCCAACAGAAGTATATTTTGTTTTGGATTTAATATCTTCTGTCAATTCTGAGATAAAATCTGATAATGCTTCGGAATCAAGAATATCATGGATAGAAACATCGTTATCTTTAGAGAACTTTTTTATAATATCAGTTACAGCTTTTTGAATTTGTAATCCATCCTTACCTCTATTTGCTCCATCTCCAAATAAACTACTTGTCACTTGTCCTGCAATATGATCTGCCACTAAGGCATCTTTAATCAATTCAGGTGAATTAATATTATTATATATTATAGATAGCTGATGACTAGCTGTGCCTTTATAATCAGACACATTACTGATTTTACTTGTATTTTCTGGAAATTTACCTTTAAGTAATGCATCTAGATTGTTTTTGAGTGCAAATCTAAGCCTTATACCAGTATTAGATTTATCATTATAGATGCTGTCTATTGTATTTCTAAGAGCTTTTTCATTTTCAATTTCTATTCCATTTTTTTCTGCCATAGCAATCATTTGATTAGCGATTTTTCTAGACATAGTTTTTTCAGATAACACTGCTTTTTCAAGTGTTTGCTTTAGTTCATCTGGTTTCAGTACTCCTTCAGGAAGATAGATCCCTCCAGATACCATACCAGCCGTAGTGTATTTTGTTTTAGATCTTACATTTTCTATAATTTCTTCCAGAAGTGAATCTAATTTTGGGTTTGCTAATAATTCCTTAGCTGAAATATCATATTCGGATGCAATATCAGATATTGCTGTTTCTAGAGCTTTTTGAATTTGTAGTCCGTCTTTACCTCGATTTCTACCTTCTTCAAATAAATTGGTAGTTACTTCATCTGCAAGAATATCCGCTACTAGAGCTGATTCGATTTTATCTAGATTTTTAATATTTTCATAAATTAGGGTTAGTTGATGCGAAGCCTGTCCTTTATATTCAGATACATGCGAAATAGAACTAGATTTTACAGGAAAAGATTGCTTAAGTAGTTGATTAGAATGAGTATTAATTGAATTTCTGAATCTTTCACCAACTTCAGACTTATCATTATATAATTTTACTATTTTTTGCTTTAAGGCTTCTACTTCTTTGCTAGATAAAGTTGCTCCTTCACTTTTTGATTTTTTTGAAATTTTAGTGGCTATAATTTCGCATATTTTTTCTTGGTTTGATTTTCGTTGTTCCGTCGAAATTGCTCCAGAAGCAAATGCAGCGCTTTTAAGACCAAAGGTTTCTGTTAATATATCTTTTTTAGTAGGTAATGTTGCAATTATTAGATTTGCTCCCGATATATTTGCTTCTTTCATTGATGTGACAGCTGATAGATCCGCATCCCGGAAGGATATATCCTTTAAATCCAAATTATCTAGAGAGCCTGTGATTTTTACACCGCTTAAAGATACAGAGCCATTTTTGATAGCTGGTAGAAGGCTTTCAAGAGTTTTACTATCTATAGTGGCTCCTTTAAAACTAACTCTTTCAAAACTTGCTCCGTGAAAGGACGCATTAGTCAATTTTGTTCCTTCAAAAGAAACATTTTTAAAAGTAGTATTTACAAATTGATTTTCATTGATATCCAGATTATGGAATTTTAATGGTTTACCAAAGCCTTCAATTGTGATTCCTTCAAAAAAGTTTTTATTATTAATTTGCTTTAAAAATCTATTTCGCTCTTTTGAAGAGTCAATATTTTCTGAGATTTCTTTGAAAGCACTTTCAACAAAATCTGATAATACTATTCTTTCTGAAGGGTTATCTCTTTTGTCGAGTGCACCTGCGATTGCGCTAGCTAGTTCTTGTTGCTTATCCCCTTTACCATAAATCCAGTTTACAGCAGAATCATAAACAACTCCTCGGAACTCAGAGTTAAATATTTTTTTAGTTGTAAATTTTGTTATCTGTCCAGCAAGAGCAACTTTATTGCCACTCTCATAAGCGTTTAATAAATCTCTGACACCTCCTGGATCGCTAAGTAGATTATTTGTAAGAGCGCCTGTCTCAAGAGCAGAGATAGAGCTCCTCAATGATGGGTTTTTTAAGAGTACTATTTCGACAATTTTATTTATATTATCTCGGTTATTATCTAAAGAACGGCGAAACTCAGGATCTTTATCGATTAAATCTGCAAGACCAGCGCCAACTTTTACCCATTGTTCATCTGCAGCAAGTTCTGCAAGTTTTTGGAATTTTGTTAGGTTGGTTTCTGTTGTTAGCTGAACAAAAATGTCAGAAATATCCTCACTAAGGCCATATTGATCAAATCCAGTAGATTTCAATGCTGCTTTTGTAAGTGTCGATTGATTTTGTTTTAAGTAATTTGCAAGTGTACGATCTTCTTTGGCAAGTTCAAAAATCTTGGGCGCTATACCATCATATTTTTCCTGCTGTGCCATTTGTATTATTTCTTTAAACTCTTTTGGATGATTTAAAAGAAATGGTACTAAATCAGTAACATCTATGTCCTCTAATCCTGGAGTGTTAGCTAGGTTAGTCTGAACAATTTTACCAATTAGAGATTTTTCTTGTATTAGAAATTTCTTCACTTCAGGAGATTCTTCGAATAATGTAAGTACGTCTTGAGCTACATTAGTGAAATCGCCTTTTGTGAAACTCCCAAGAATTGCACTCACATGCTTTGGGTTATTGAGTGTCAGCATGGCTATGTGTGATATAGAGCCGATATCTTTTTCATCAATCCCATACATTGAAAGTGTTTCACCTAGATCTTGTAATTTTCCTCTTTTTACCATTCGATCTTTTGCAGAGTCAGAATAGTCTTTCCATGCTGGGTTATTGTCAAGATAGTTTCTTTTTGCTTTAGAGTCTAATTTTTGCCAATCAATATTTTCTTGCTTAAGGCTTTCACTACTTTGTTTAATTGTATCCTGAATGATTGCAGTAGTTAGTTTTTCAAATCCCGCAGAATTTTCTGCAAAATAGTTTCTAATATCTGGATCCTTTTCAATTAACTCAAATATTTTTGGAGCCATCGCAACATAATCGCCTTTATCATAAATATTAATGATTTCTTTGAGGGCTGCTGGGTTATTAAACAGAGCTGGAACTAAGTTATATACTTGTCCTCCTAGGCCTGAATTTGCAAAATGCTCATTGCTTTGTAGCATTGTGTTAATAATTTTTCCAAATACTTCCTTGTTTTCATTTAAATATTCTTTTATTTCCGGTTTTTCTTCTGCCAGATCAATAACTTGCCTAGCTATATCAGAATATTTTCCTTGATTAACCGAATCAATAACTCCTTTAAGTTGCCCAGGCGAATCAAGTAAGATCGGAACAATATTAAGAATATTATTGAGATCTTTCGGCTGCATACCATATTCAGCAATATTCTCTTTTAGTGTTTTTGGTAATGTACCATTTTGTAACGCTTCTTCATAAGCCTTACCAGTTATTCCAACACGCTTTAAGAATTTGATTTTTTCAATACGTTCTTTTTGCTTATTAGGATTTTTGGATAATTCACTCCATTCTTTTCTAAGGGCAGCATCCTGATTTATTTGTGATTCTACAGAAGCGGTAATATAGTCTTGTATAGATTTTCCTTTCTCAGAAAGAAAACCAGATGCATTTGGAGCTTTATCAATTGCTCCTAGGAGTTTAGATGATAATTCTAGGTAATTAGGGTTTGCTCCTCTAGATGCCACTGCCAGATCCTTTATTGCAGAGATGAATTCAGGATTTTTTAAAGCTCCTTTTATACGGCTCATTCCTTTTTGGTCAAGCGGTTTTCCTTCTTGGAATAAATCAACACCCATATTTGTCATTAAAGTTGACACATTTTCTAAATTGTCTGCTGTTCTATCAACAAAATCCCATGTTTTATCGCTATTGAGCAGAGCCGTTTGAAATTCTGGCGTATTATATTTATCTTGGTTTCTATAGAATTTAAGTAAGTTCCATGTTTTAAATGGAGCTTTTAGGAATGAACCAACCAATGAAAGTACAGTTTTAGTAGAAAGCGCTCCAGGTTTTGTTACTTCTACTGTTTGACCGCCTTGTTTAACTTTTGTGGTTTTACTTTTATAATCATTTATTAAATTATGAATTAGATTATCCTGAGTTTCTTCTTGAGAAAGAAAGTATTCGAAAGATTCTAATATTTGAGGATTATATGGAGGTTTTAGAGGTTCTTGTAGCTCTGTCGGGCTATCTTCATTAGCATTTTTTGACATAGTATTTTGCGTGGTTCGTTTCTTTATTTGTATCAGAAACAAGATTTCTTTGCAATTTAGTCAGAGATTTGTATTGTAAGATTTTATCTTTTGTTCACAAATAGGAAATAAGTAATAAAGAGTCTAGATAATGCGAGTATTTAACATAATGGTTAGCCGTGATCTTGGGGGCATTCAGCAAGCATATATAGATTATTCTCAGGCTCTTAACATGCAAGGTCATGAGGTTATTAATATATCTAGCAAAAAGGCTGAGATTAACAAACAGCTTGATGGTTTAATAAAATTACCAAATTTTACGTCTTGGTGTCTTGTTTCCAAAGTTTATCTATGGATTTTAGCTTTAATCTACAAACCAGACATTATTATTGCTCATGGTGGAAGAGCAATAAATTTTGCAAAGGCTGCTAAGCCAAAATCGGTTAAGCTTATCGGAGTTGCACATAATTATACCTATAAGCGCTTAAGAAAGTGTGACTATGTTATCGTGATTACTGAGCATCTGAGACAATATATGATTAGTAATGGGTATCTCGCTGAAAATCTTTTCAAGATACCGAACATGCTGAGAATTTCCCAAGAATATAAGAAGAAAGCATTTCATACCCCAGTAGTTATTGGTAGTTATGGTAGATTTGCTAAGCAAAAGGGCTATGAGTATTTACTTCAAGCAGCGTCACTACTTCAAGAAAGAGGATATGATTTTAAGTTAATACTTGGTGGTGGAGGTGAAGATGCGGATAAATTGCAGTTTCTTTCTAAGGAGCTTAAGATAGATGATAAAGTAGATTTTGTAGGTTGGATTGATGATAAAGATAAGTTTTTTTCAAGTGTGGATATTTTTTGTCTGTCATCAATAGAAGAACCGTTTGGTATAGTTTTACTTGAAGCTATGGAATTTTCAACACCTATTGTTGCAACAAGATGTGAAGGACCAAACGAAATTTTTGCGGCAGGTAATGATGCTATTCTTGCAGATATTAAATCTGGAGAAGATTTAGCTGATAAGCTTTCAGAGTTTATCGATAATCCTGATATTGCGCAGTCAACTGCTAATATTGCTTATGAAAACTTGCTGGCAAACTATGATATAAAAATAGTTGCTAAAAAACTAGATAAAGTGCTTAGGAACTTCCTGCAAAATTAGGTTAAATAGAAAAATCCTCATCATTATTTTGCCAAGCTTTAACTGCTTCTAGCGTTTTTTTCAATACAACATCGACTCCAGCTTTTGTATATCCAGAAATAGGATGCACTTTTTTATTTGTCAGATTTTTCAGTATTTGCATTTTTTCTTTTAACTCTTCTTCCGAAACACTATCAGTTTTGTTGATGCAAAGAATTTCATATTTTTCTTTAAGTAACGGGGAATAAGATTCAAGCTCATTCCTAATAGTTTTATAATCTGTAGCTACATCTTCATGTGTAGCGTCAATAACATGAATTAAAACCCCGCAGCGTTCAATATGCTTCAAGAAGCGGTCTCCAAGCCCACTTCCTTCATGAGCTCCTTTTATGAGTCCAGGAATATCTGCAAGAACAAATTCTTCATCACTAACATATACAACCCCGAGACCTGGTTTTAGTGTTGTAAAGTGATAGTCAGCAATTTTGGGTTTAGCAGATGTGGAAACTGAAAGGAAAGTAGATTTTCCAACATTTGGAAGACCTACCAGTCCTGCGTCAGATAGCAGTTTCATTTTCAATGCTACATCCATTTCTCCACCAACTTCTCCTTCGGTGCGTTTTCTAGGGGCCTGATTTGTTGATGATTTGAAATGAGAATTACCTAATCCTCCTTTTCCTCCTTTGATGATTTCAAATTCTTCTTGGTCTTTGACAAAATCATAAATCAGTAAATTACCATCTTCTGAAAATATTTGTGTTCCAACTGGTACTTCTAGGATAAGTGGATCTCTGGATTTTCCAGTCTTGTTATATCCTTTTCCTTGTTCTCCATTATCTGCCTTGAAGTGTTTTTTAAAGCGGAATTTAATTAGTGTATTTAGATGTGAGTTGCTTTTGAAAATAATACTTCCACCTCGGCCACCATCTCCACCATCAGGTCCACCGCGCTCTATGTATTTTTCGCGACGAAAACTTACGGCGCCATGCCCACCATTGCCGGCTTTTATATATATTTTTGCTTCGTCGATAAATTGCATATTATGAGATGATTAGTTAAACTTTTACGAAAATGTATAACACAAAGTAGTCAAAATGTCATTTAGTAAATTTTGTGTTGGATTGCATACTAAACTATAGAGATCTTCCTAAATGCATCTTTTGATAATTTTGATTGTAATATTTTACAGAGTAAATTTGTAATTTAAGATTTTTTTGTTTAGCATAATATTAAAATTCCTATTGAAATTAGAGTACAGGCTATGGGAAAGAATGCAACACTTGAAGAATTAATACAAGCCCAGAATCAGCCATTTAAATGTGCAGCATTTAGTGGCGGAGGTGCGAAGGGTAATATATATTCTGGTGTACATGAAGCTATGGCTGATTCAGGCGTGTTAGAAGGACTAGAAGCTATTGCTGGCAGTTCAGCTGGTGCAATTACGGCAGCCTTCATTGCAACTGGTATTTCGAAAGAAGACTTCAAAAGGCTTTCTCAAGAAACAAATTTGCCGAATTTGCTTGGAAAAGGATTTATAGTAAATAAAGACGGGAAACCTTTATATCAGCTCTTGAAAGATACTACGAGTGCTAACATCCTAAAATATTTTGAATCAAATGATATAATGGAAGTTTGTAATAAACGAAAAAGGGCACTTGATCTCGAAATTAATAATTTGATGGAAAAATCTGATCCAGCAGATGCAGAAGAATTAGAGTCTTTGAAAGAAAAAAGAACTCGTCTAGAAAAGATTATCTCACATGATGGTCAAGAATTAAAAGATATTCAGGAGAGGGTAAAGAATAACGGTACTGTATATTTTAGAGATTTGGACATAATGCATTTAATAGATCCCGCAAAGTTTAAGGATCTAGTAATTACCGCTACTAACAAGGAAACAGGAGAACTCGAAATTTTTGATGCAAGAAAAACTCCTTATGTTGAAATAGCTTTAGCTGCTAGAGCTTCGGCATCAATACCAATAGTTTTTGAGCCGGTTGAAATTGATGGAAAGAAATATGTTGATGGTGGTTATAGAGATAATATTCCTCAGAAGTATTTTGAAGGAAGTGAAAAAGAGCCTGATATAGAAGATGTTAGTGATTCGCCAGACAAGATTAAGGAAGCAAAAAAGCAAGGGAGAACTCTTGCCCTTGCATTTGGTTCAGATGAGAAAGGTGATGCCGCTCATACTGCTGTATATAGTGCACAAGAGAAGATCATTAATCCAGGAAGAATAATGAAGTTCTTAATGGATGTTGTATTTAAAGTTTTGAATAAAGTTGGTGGAAAATTTAAATATTCTGAAGAAGAGGAAAAAACTTATCAAGGTTTACGTGAAAATGCTCTGAATACAGTAATTCTTGATACAAAAGATGTTGGCACATTATCATTTGAGGAAGCTCAGGAAAAAGCTGAATACATGCATATTAAAGGTGTGATTCAGACCAGTAGGCACTTTGAAAATCATGGTATTGGAGAAAAAACTGATCCGAATCTAGCTCGAAAAGAATTTATGCTTAAAGTTTATGAGGAATCACAGGAAAAGGGTATTGTTTCTTCGATCAAGAATAAAGTTCTAGGTGAAAAAGAACCAAAGCTTAAGGAATTATTACAGTTTTGTAAGCCGGATGCTTGGAAAGAAAAAGGATCAGAAGCAGTAATTGCAGATTTTGTTGCAGCCGCTTCAAAATCACGTCCTCATGGTATACATAAAGTCAATACTGCGACAATGCAAAAAATGATTTCTATGCTGAATGAGCCTGCAACCCCAACTTCAATTAAATCTGATTTTGTAAAAGCTCTTGGTGTAGACATAAAACAATCAACTGGACAATCAAGAAATGACGCATTGTTGAAATTTAAGTTTGAGCCTGAACATTTTTCTGAGATTACGAAGGAGAGGAACAATAATAAAAAAACTATGTTTTCAAAGTTTGCTAAGTCTAGTCCTACCTCATTAAAACGAAAAAGACAAGATAGTATTGGTGATATTCTCAAAAATCCTCCTAAGAAGTTAAAAAGCGAGCAGATGATAGCTGAATTGAGCAAAAAGCAATCGACAAAACAAACACGATAGAATGAAATAACTCACATATTCATAGAGTGTTTACATTAATGATAAACTATTCTTTTGCTTGTTGTATGGCTATTATCACAAAAACTAAAATTAATTAACTGCTATGAAATGCGGTCAAACGCCAGTTAATTATAATAGCGAGACTCCAGTCAGTTCTGTCAGTGCAAATTCTCAAACTAGTGCAAGATATCATTTGGGTAAAGATGTAAATGAAGAGCTATCTTGGTTTAAAACTTCAAGATATATTAACAGGTATTGAAAGATGTAGAGCTAGTTGGTGGTAATACAGCGTTACGCTAAGGTATAAGTTAAGAAAAAATGAAGTTACAATGTGAATCAACTATAAAAGCGTTGGAATCTGTGATACCCGTTGATTCAGCAGATTAGAATATATACGGGCGATGGATAATATACCTATTGTAGAAGACAATTTTATAGTATTTGGATTAGAGATCAGTCATTGAGGTGTTTTTTAATTTAGTGCTTGTTTCGATTGACTGCATTGTTATATAGCTTTTCTCTAATATAAATTTAAAAATAGTCATACTAATTTTACAAGATAACTTGGAATTTTGAAATTACTCAGGCTGCTCTTTTTCTGGTAAGAAGCCATTAGCTTGCATTTGCCAGAGCTTTTTGTAGTGACTATCTTTTCGAATTAGTTCGTCGTGAGTTCCATCTTCAATTATTTCACCTTTGCTGAATACCAATATTCTATCCATTTCTGAAAGCGTAGAAAGTCTGTGGGCAATAACAATGGTGGTTCTATTTTTCATCAGTTTCTTAAGACTGCTCTGAATATATTTTTCAGTTACTGAATCAAGAGCTGATGTAGCTTCATCCAATATTAATATAACCCGAACTGTGGATAAGCGATTTCATTTTATAAATTGTTCTAAAGATGGCTTATCAGTACGAAGCTGATAGTTTATTAGTCCAGCAAATAAGTGACAAAATGCATTTATTGGAGATCTATGTCTACTATGTATCAAGGTGTTTAACGACTTTATAGATGAGAAGATTGTTTCTATAAATGGACGTTTCATTAACATCATTTTATCATTTATATCCATTAGACAATTCTTCATATTTTTTCTGATTTTAGTGATTAAAGTTGTACCCTGTTCAAATAATTCAGTGAATAATTTTTTGGAGATATAACCTTTATCACCAATAAGTTTGCAAGAGATATCTTTTAGCATTTGCTTTACTGGAGACCTGTCATCTACATTCCCGCTAGTAACATGCATGCGTACAATTTCTCCGTGACTATTAAAAATAAAGTGCAACTTAAAGCCAAAGAACCAACCAGTTGAAGTCTTACCTTTTCCAGCTAAGTCTTTAAAAACTTTATGACGTTTCTCTCGCAGCCTATGGCATACAACCATTGGAGTAGAGTCGATAAACATGTATTCAGTTATCTTACCCTCAAGGGATTTTAACATGCATAATACAGCAGGAAAGGCTAGCTTTATCAATGATATAAAGCGATCATAATGGACTAAGTAATTGAATAAATTTCTGTTATTTCTCATAAGTTCTAAGTAAAAATATTTAAAGCAAGCCATACCAGATTGATGGAAAGCTATTAAGATTGTTATTATCTCCGATAAGCTCATACTGCTTGGTCTATTACGTTTTCTTAAACCGCTAGTAAGAAGAGACTTTTTGTACCAATTTTCAAATCCTTTATAAAAATCATCGACAAAGCAGAACAAAGTATCGTAGTCTATATTCATTGGGGTACTCTTTAGTTGTTTAAAAAAGCCAGAATACCCCAATACCAACTACTATGCAGCTTTTTTGTTATCCATAGTTCGGGTTAATATTGGAGTTCTTTTGAGTATTGCTCTTGCTATAGCGATACGCTGCTTTTGACCTCCTGACAGTTTTACTCCTCTTTCGCCTACAAGAGATTCATATTTTTCCGGAAGCTGTTCTATAAATTCTTCGCAGTGCGCATCTTTAGCCGCTTTGAAAATTTCATCATCAGAAGCTTCAACATTTCCATATTTTATATTTTCAAATAAAGTGCGATGAAATAATCCAGTATCTTGAGGTATTACTGTAATATTCTCTCTTAGAGAGTCTTGAGTTACATCCGAGATTGATTGTCCATCAATAGTAATTTTACCAGATTGCACATTAAAAAATCTGAGTATTAAATTGACGAATGTTGTTTTACCACTGCCGGAAAAACCTACTAACCCAACTTTTTCTCCAGCTTTAATTTTAATATTTTTGTTTTCAAAAAGATTAGAATTATGTTGATAGTTAAAAGTTACGTTATGAAATTCGATTTCTCCATTTTGAGTAATCAAATGTATTGCATCTTTTTTGTCTTGAAGGTCAAAAGGCGCATTGATCAATGCCAAAGATTGTCTTGCGACTCCAATTTCTTTTGCAAGATCAGCTAGAGAGTTTCCTAGATGCCATAGATTATTCATAATGTTAAACATG
>CBDBTV010000002.1:0-52780 GCA_965211855.1 Rickettsiaceae bacterium | reverse complement strand
CGTCCTGAAATGGATGTATAGCTAAAAATCTGTAAACTAGTTCAGATGAAGTAGCTATAGGCCAAGGAGTAATAGGCATAGAGTTATTATACCATTTGAGAAGTTCATGCATAGTAGAAGATGTAATTGGACCAGGGTCAGCTGTTTTAAATACAATTCTTGACTCTTTTGTAATCTTATTTTGTTCAATAACTGAATTTGATTGAATTTTATATTTTCCTGCGTATAGAATAGCTTTTTTATAGGTAGACATAAGTTCATAGTGCAGAGCTCTAAGATCATTTTCTTTCAAAGGAAAGAAATCCATAGGGTTTGCATATATTAATAGCAACATTGCGCGGCATCCTGCTACTTCATCTATACTTCTTTCCCTGTCTTTAGAAAGTTTATTTTCTATTATATTTCTATTTTGATAAAATGCTGTTGGTTTTCCATCTATGGTTAGTATAGTATCAAGCCAATTTACTTCAATGTCTGTTAAAAGGGCATTCTCAATCCTAGTTGATGCTCCTATCATACTAACTCTTGTATACTTATGTAGAGCATCCAACTCTTCAGCACTGCAATTTTTTAGAATTGCAAATCTATCAGCAAACTTGTTATCTAATTCTTTTAGATCTTGAATTAATTCGTCAGTTAATAGGAAAGAAAGGGCCATTTTAGTAATCGCGCAATAATAAACATATACGTGCAAGTTAAATAGTATAACTATTGCACAATATTGTCAAATTTTAAAATAATTAAAAACGACCGGTTTTGGACATACTACATTCTAGTGTCCATAAATTATATTGACTTACTTTAGAACAGGCTTTATATTTAGTACAGCCTTTTTAATGCATTTTATAAAAATTATGTCCCGTACCTTTGCTTATGTTCGTGTTTCCAAAATGCAGCAAGAAACTGAAAATCAGATTAGAGAAATCGAATCAGCTGGATTTGCTATTCAGCCACATCGAATAATTACTGAAACAATATCTGGGTCCATGCCAATAGCTAGGCGCAAAGGATTTGCACTTCTATTAGATAAAATGGAAACAGGAGATGTGCTAATAGTCACAAAGATGGATAGATTAGGACGTGATGCTATCGATGTAAGCACCACTGTGACCAAATTAGAGACAATGGGAATCAGAGTTCATTGCCTAGCACTTGGAGGCGTTGATCTCACAAGCTCAGCTGGAAAAATGACCATGGGAGTAATCAATACCGTTGCTCAGTTTGAACGCGATTTATTGATCGAACGTACACAATCTGGGTTAGATAGAGCTAAATCAAATGGGAAAACTCTTGGTCGTCCAAATACTCTGTCGAAATCACAAAGAAAACAAACCATACAGCAAATCCAAGAAGGAAAAGCAATTGCTGCCATTGCAAGGCAATTCAATGTTAGCAGACAAACCATTATGCGGATCAGAGATACTCTTTACTCATAAATCCTCGTGATACTTCGTGTACCTTTATGGTGATGTTAACTACATCCTCTCGCGGTAAATGCTCTGATAGTTTAATCGATTATATCAGTTACAGTGTCACCAGTAACTTCGATACCGTCTAATACTTCCTCAATTTGAGGAGAGTGATTCGTAAAATAATGCCCGTTACCAGCAGCTAGTTTAAATATATATTCTCTAATTTCACATGGTAACATGATTAAGAAGGAAGAATCCTGCAGTACTTCTGTTTTAGTTGAAAAATGCTGGTTACCAGCCGTACAAATATTATTCAAATACAAGGCATTTTTAATTGCGAATTGTGATAGCTTGTCAAATGAAGATGTATCAAAATCATGACGCCCGTCATAGAGTTCTACCATGTTTTTATTAAATACTGTCATTAGATTTAATAGATTATGAAAATTCTCAAAACTATTTACATAATCAAATATAGTATTACTATATCCCAGGTCTAGGCTATGTTTTAAATTATATACGAAGTTTCCTAGTTCTCTTAAATCACTCTGTCTGGAAGAGAAATCATTATATGATGACATGTCAATGGAACCAGAAGTAACAAGAGTATTGCTGTTGTATATAGCTTCCTGGAGATTAGGAAATAACTCATGATCAGAACCATTCCCAATACCAAATATTTCTAATTGAATTAAAGAATGATTATTGAGGAATTCTATTAAGTTAGCAAAGTTTAAGGGATTGTCCATGCCCCAATCCTTAATTAGCGTGAGTTTTAGGATATTACTTCCTTTTAGAGCTTCATAAGTTGCTGAGTGCCTATCTGAAAGTATTTGCTCCTCTTCTTCTGGTGAGTCGTATACAATACGCTCTAAATCTCCATTTTCATTCTCATAATTTAGCTTTAGCGCAGATATATCTAGATCTTTTATAGATGAGGTTGCAATTTTTTCTAGTAATTCTAAATATTTGCCTTCTGAAAGAGTTGAGCAGTTTAGAGCTAAGCTGTTGTTTAATTTATTATTTGCCACTAGTGATATTAGAAGATTAGCATTTTTCGTATCAAAGTCATGACCGCTTATAGTAAGATTCTGTAAGTTTAGATTTTGAAGCAATGCGTATAGATCATCATTATCAAGATTAATGTTGTTGATTACTAAACCACGCAAGGAATTGGAATTTTCTTGAATTAATGTAATTAATGACTGAGCAAGTGCTTTTTCTTCCGCTTTATTGCCAACCAAATCTTCTTCTATAATAAGATTCTGAAATATTATAGCTGCAACTTTCTTACCATCAAAATAATTTTGGAGTTTTCCAATTTTCTCAACAGAAATTGTTCCTTCAATAATTACGCTTATTATATCACTGTCAGAGGGAGAAAAAAACTTGAATTGTTCGATCGATAGAGTGTCATCATATTGAGTTTTCATAAACTTGTAGAAACCTTTTTAATTAAAAAGTAATTAGTCTATTTTAATTAAATTAAAATTATTGCCAATGTTTTTTCATAAAAATACTATGATTTTGATATATATCAGATTCCAATTTTATAGATTCTATGGGAATTTTGCTCCTGGAAATCGATTCCTGAAGCTTTTGATAAATGGGAGGTATAAAATTACTGCAAAATGAAACCATTCCACGGCTCCAGAAATTTCCCGTGGTACTTTGTGTACCTTTGTTTAAATGGACCCAATGTGTAAAAGATTTTCATGTAATCTCAGAGTTATACAAAAAATTATCAGACACCTTGGACATTCTTGAATTAGACTCAGTTGGAATTCGCTATTATGCTGGGAGTGTAATGAGATCACAAATATTCCAGATGCAGCGACGTTCAGCTGCAGATCGTTATATTCATGCTTCTGCATTTGTTGTGCATCAATATTACCGTATGCAGGATAATTTAGTTAATATTTTTCTGAATGTTATAACCGCATTCCAAACTACGATTACTAATGAATGTAAGGACAAAGCCTTAGAGCAACAAGGGATACAACAGAATCAATTTCAAACACTAATGCAAAATTTGGAAACTGGTGTATTAAGTGTAATGCAGGAAGTCCGTATTATTGCAAATGATAATACTGTTTTAGATAGCGAGAAAATATGCCGCATCAAAAAAGCGCTAAATCGTGAGAAGCCACTTCACATTAACAATATCCGCAAGGAATTTGTAGATTTAGCTACTGATTCAGTTTTATATGATCTACAAGAAAGCAAATCATTGCGTTTGCAAAATCGTTTAAGTTCAGTATTGAAAGCTTTAAATCTTCAAGCTGAACAACAAACATCATCTTTGATAGAAGCGGTTGAGCATTTTCGTATCAAAGATGGTCACATTACCGAGCAAGCTCCAGTAGGATTTCTGGATGAACCAGAGCGTAAAGCACTCTATAGAGAAGATGGAACATTCCGTATCTCGTTGTATAAAGTTTTTCTGTTTAAACATGTGGCATCTGCAATCAAATCTGGCAAACTAAACCTAGCTCACTCCTATAAATATCGTCCATTGGATGAATATATGATCAGTGTGGAGCGATGGAAAGAAGAAAAGAATCAACTTTTAGAGCGTGCTGGGTTACTCAATTTACTTGATTCTAAAGCTGTATTAAAGCAACTCGATCAGTCGCTTTATAAGCAATATCAATCCACCAATGCTAGAGCTATAGAAAATGAGCATCTAAGCTTTAAAGCGGATGGGTCATTCTTTGTAAAAACTCCTCCACTTGATCCTCAGGAAACTGATCCATTACAAGCCTGGTTCCCCAAACGTCACTATATATCACTGGCTGAAATATTGGAAACGGTGCATCATCATTCCGATATGTTATCGGCTTTTGAACATTGGCAACAGACTCACGCCTCACAATTTACCTCACGTCCAGCCTTATTGGCTTCTACTATCGGTCTTGGCTGTGGAATAGGAGTGCGTAAAATGGCGAGAATATCTTCCCATGTTAGTGAGAATGAGCTAGATCACAGTGTTAATTGGCGTTTTTCGTTGGAAAATATTCGTGAAGCAAATGACAAGGTATTGATGCTGATGGATAAAATGGAATTACCTAATATCTACCGTAACAACGAAGATAAGCTGCATACCGCCAGTGATGGACAGAAATTTGAAGTGCGTACTGAATCTCTATTAGCCAGCCGTTCATTTAAATATTTTGGACAAGGAAAAGGAGTAAGTGCTTACTCTTTTATTGATGAACGTCATTTTCTATGGCACTCTACTATGATTAGCGCATCTGACCGTGAGAGCACCTATGTGATTGATGGCCTTATGCGTAATGATGTTGTCAAAAGCGATATTCATTCAACAGATACGCATGGTTATAGTGAAGCTATTTTTGGCCTAACCCATATGCTCGGATTTTCTTTTGCTCCGCGACTAAAGGGCTTGAAAAATAAAAAACTTTATATATTCAGGCATCACAGTAAAGAGAAAAGAAAAGGCTGGAAAATTACACCAGATCACTATGTTAATGAAAAACTTCTACACCAAAACTGGGATGATTTACTGCGTTTAGTTGCAACTATTAAGCTAAAGGAGAATACAGCTTCAGATATATTTCAACGACTTAATTCTTATTCAAAGCAACACGCTCTATATCAGACCATCAAAGCCTTTGGTCAGATTATAAAATCCTTGTTTATTTTACGTTATCTAGATGAAGTGGAATTACGGCAGGCAATAGAAAAACAACTAAACAAGATAGAATTAGCAAATCGTTTCACTCGTGCTGTAGCTGTTGGAAGTCCTCGTGAGTTTGTGCAAGCTGAAAAAGAGGATCAAGAAATTGCTGAAACATGCAATCGATTAATCAAAAATTGTATTATTTGTTGGAACTATCTTTACCTTACCCATAAACTAAAATATATGAGTGATGGTAATAAAAAAGAACAGTTGCGGAGTGTTATTTCTAGGCATTCTATCATGAGTTGGGCGCATATCAACATGCTTGGTGAATACGACTTCTCTGAAGAAAAGCGCAAGGATTCTATAGGAATTTTATCCCCGAAAATCGCTGCGTGAAGCTATTGATAAATGGGAGGTATAAAATTACTGCAAAATGAAACCATTCCACGGCTCCAGAAATTTCCCGTGGTACTTCGTGTACCTTTGTTTAGATGGACCCCACCAGTACCACAACCAATTTCTAAACTATTTCCATCTTTGATAGATGGGTTTTTTAGTAGAGCTTTGTTACTTAAAAGATTTACAGCTTCTGCTCCTCCGGTGTTTGTATAATTTCCCTCACGCATGCTTTGTATAAGCTGTTTAATCTTTTCTCTATCTAATAAAGCGGTTTCTTCTTTTGCTATATCTACTCCACCTGCATTTACATTGTGATTAAATTGCATTACAAAGCAGATAGTAATTAAAATTTGAATTAATTTATGCATAACAATATTTCTTTTATTTTTCATCTATAACTATATTTTTCTTTTTTAGTATGTTGTCAAAATGTTCTCTTTTTTCCTTTGGCAAGCTTTCTCTTCTTAAGTTTAGCATTTCTGAAAAAGTCCCTTGAGTACATTCTGGAGTAAGTCTATCGGTTATCAGAATTCCATTAAGATGATCTATTTCATGTTGAAGAACCCTTGCATAAAATCCTGATACTTTTTTTGCGATTTTTTTACCTTCTTCGTCTTGGTATTTTAAATTAATTGATTTATAACGCTTTACTTTACCATAAACGCTCTTTACTGAATAACACCCTTCAAAATCTGCAGCAAAACCATCTTCAGTTATTGGAGAATATTCAGGATTAATTATTGTGTGAAGAGGATATGTTCTAACATCCTCACGAAGTAGAGATGCGCTTTCAGGTATGTAAATAATTGCAATTTTTTTTCTAATATTAACTTGTGGAGCTGCTAAACCAACTCCTTCAGCTGCAAATATTATATCTTGCATTTCTTTAGTAAGCTCTTTGTCTTCCAAAGTTAAAGGAAATTCTATATCTTCTGCTATATTCTTTAATGCAGAATTATTTCTATTTTCTTGTTCTTCGATTGCGATTATTTCAAGTGTCATATAGTTTGAATTTTAAATTATTGTGGTAATTATCAAATATTCATTTGCTAATATAAATGTTTTTTTACTCTATTTAAGGAATATTATTCTAGCATACTTTCATTCTTTGTATCTGTTGTTTGATACGGAGTAAATTTATTTTAACTTAGGTGAGGCTATGATTAAAAATTTAAAAAAACTTCCGGCAATTATTGCTGTTTCTACAATGCTATCAAGTTCAGCTCTTGCAGATAATGCTTTTGTGGCTGTGGGTTTAAACTTATCTACAACTGGTATTGGTGCTGAAGCTCGTACGCCAATTGCAGAAGTCTTTTATGGTAGATTGGGTGCTAACTACTTTAAATATTCTCAAAAATTTACAGATGGTGAAATTAACCTGAAAGGTGATTTAACGTTGCTTTCTGCTCCAATAATGGTTGATTGGCATCCATTTGATAACTCGGGTTTTAGATTGTCTGCAGGTGTTGCCTATAATGGTAATAAAGTAAAGGCAAAAGGAACTCCAGCTCAAGGGGTTACAATTAATAATGTATTCTTTACGCCTGCTCAAATTGGTTCTGTGACTGCTGAGCTTACTCTGGGTAACGCAATTGCATGTGTTGCTTCAGTTGGTTATGATAGCTCATTTGTAAGTAACGGTCCGCTAAGCTTTCACTTTGAACTAGGTGCGATGTATACAGGTAAGCCAAAATTATCAACTAGTTCAACTGGTACTGGAGGCGATTTATTTCTAAGAGAATATAAAAAAGATGCAGATAAAGCTTTTAAAGATGTTGAGAAATATCTTAAGTTTTTCCCAATTCTTAAAATTGGTGTAAAATACGCAATTTAATTATAAATGTTTGCTGATAAGTATTTATCTTCGAGGTAAATACTTATCACAAGCGGATTTATTGATTTTTTGTTGTATAACATCTAGTATTATAAGGTAAAATAATCGATACTCTGCTTGAATTTTTCTTTCATTATTATTTTGATCTAGTTTTATACACAGTTATGGTAAGAGAAAATTAGCCATGTACCTTCTACCAAAACCATTTCTTGACAAAAAAATTATCCTATAATAGCCTTCAATTATACATTAATTTGGGGGAGATGATTGTGTTATTTAAGAAATCTTTTAAATTACCTGCACATAGATTGTTCTGTGTTTGTATAGAAAATATACATAGAAACTGCCTAGTTAATTAATTATAAATTAACATGAGTAAAAACGCATTTAAAACCAGTGCATTTAGGGTTTTCGCATATGAAATAGTAAGAAGACTGTCTATCGCGATGGTTACTAGAGCTACGAAATGGTCTATTAAAAAATTTAATGAAGAACCTGGAAAAAATCAGCCAAAAAATATGAATAAAGAGAACTTATTAAAATTCGAATTTAGAGATTTTTTGACTGATACAGATAGTTTATCTCTGCCCGATGAACCAGACTTAGCTGGCAATGACACTTATCTTCCTTGTTTATTTGAATCAACTTTGTAATTAGCTGCAAAAAATAACGCTATATCATACGTACAACGTTTGTACTATTTAGTTCCTTTCTACATAGAATAGCTTGTATGAAATCCAACTAATTATAGACTATAAATTTCCATCTTTTGAGCTATCAAGTAGTGAGAAACAACCCATTTCTTCGACTGTATCATCTGAATGTTCGCTGTCTTCTCCATCGCCAAAATCAGCTTCTAGTAATGTTATTAAGTCATCTTCGCTACCGTAATCTGTGGATTCATCGTCTTCCTCTATATAGCCACATGCAACTCTTGCATCATATACAAAAGGGCACATTGGATGAACTTTTACAACCCCAATATTTTTGCTTCCAGCAGCGCGCAAATTCATATCAGAGTCATCAATTAATAAAACATCTTCATACGATTCTACACCTGCAAGTTTCATAGCAAGATCTATGTGCTCATTTTTACCACTTTTTTCATCTAGTGGCGCTCCGCAAATAACATGAATTTTTCCAATCTCTTCAAGGGTAAAACCCATCTTCACAAGTGCAACATCTATTATTTTGGGATATTTTGTATGAGATGCAATCACTACCTGTACGCCATCGGCTAGCAAATCGCGGAAAAAATTAACTTGCATTGGAGAAAAGTTGAAGCGATCTGTTGCTTCAAAAAAACCTGTAGCCCATTCCTCAAGTGAAGTTTCATTATATTCATGATATATTTTTGTTGTACCATAAGCCTTTCCATCTAGAATTAGCCCTTTGTTTTCTTCTAGTGTTACTGGACTTTGCTTAGCATAAACAGCTTTATTATGACTATGGCAATTAATCATTGTCCAATCGAAGTCAACTACAACTAGTTTGTATTTTGACCTACATTCTTTTGAATCAACACTCGTGCTACTGTGCAAACTTTCTGATGTATCTAGATCTGTTTTTTTCATAACCTTCCCCCCATTAAATTAAAAAAATTCATGGCAAATTTGTATATATTACGGGGCTGCGATAATCCGTGCCGCCTCCGCATTTAATAACAACTTCATAACTTACCCTATGTATAAGATTGCCTTAAAATGCGCAGAAACACAAACTATAATTTGTATCAACTCGTAAACAAAGACTCCATACAAGGCCTATTAAGTGCTTGATAATAACTCAAGTCTACTCTACTATTATAGGCACTAAATACTATAATTTTGACAAATGAGATATTTAAGAAAGATATTTGCTCATAGCAAAGTTCGATCAGCAAGCTTATTGATAATAGCAGGGCTGGTTTTAGCATCACTTGTATCATACAGCTCAAGTGATCCATCGTTTAATCTTGTAACTGATAATAGTCCGAGTAATTTTTTACTATATTTTGGTTCATATCTTTCTGATATATTGTTTCAATTTATAGGTCTTGCTGCATATATTATACCTTTATGCGCAATTGTTTGGTCATATCTTTTATTCCGTGATGGAGAATTAAGTCTTTCATTCTTAAGAACTTTGTCAATGTTTGTATCTATTGGCTTTGCTTGCGCCGGATTAAATCTAGTTGTTATTGGGTATTTGCCTGCAGGCACAGGAGGAATAGTCGGTATATCAGTTTGGTATTTCAGTAAAGAGTATCTTAATATCAGCGGTATAGAAAACTTACTTAGCGCAGCTTTCATTATAACTTCTATATTCTTTTTAATTTTGTCTCTTGGAATTAAATTTAAAACATATGCAAAAATTATATCCTCTTTTTTCCGTATAATAGGAAAAGCAATAAGCAAAACGGGGATTTTACAAAAAATTGGTTCTAAGCTTGGGTCTTTGGACTCTGGAAAAGCCTATTATGCTGAAGGAGAATTTGGATCAGTAAATACTCAAGAAGAGAGTTTTGAAACTCCTTTTGAGCAAAGTTTAGCCCCTAAAAAGCGTAAATCTACTTCTATAGCTAAAAAAGTACCAACACCAAGGAATATTGATGCTGGAATATTACCTCCTATAGATTTGCTAGATGATGCGAATAGTCAAAATGTAAAGCCTCAGTCACAATCAGAGCTCCAGGAAAAATCTGAAAAATTACTATCTGTATTACAAGATTTTGGGGTTAAAGGAAAAATTAACGAAGTTCGTGAAGGGCCTGTTGTTACAATGTATGAATTTGAGCCGGCAGCTGGAACAAAATCATCGCGTGTTATAGGGCTTGCAGATGATATTGCAAGATCTCTTTCGGCGATATCAACTCGTATCGCTGTTATGCCAGGTAAGAATGCTTTAGGAATTGAACTACCAAACAAACAAAGAATGTTCTTTCGGCTAAAGGAGCTTCTTAAAACAAAAGAATTCCAAGATCCGAATATATCACTGCCAATAGTGCTTGGAAAAGATCTTGGTGGTAGTCCGCTTGTTGCAGATCTTGCTAAAATGCCGCATCTGCTTGTTGCTGGAACAACTGGTTCAGGTAAGTCTGTTGCGATAAATACAATGATTATGTCGCTTCTATATAGGTACACACCTGAAGAATGTCGTATGATTATGATTGATCCAAAGATGCTAGAACTTTCTGCATATGATAATATACCGCATCTTATGACGCCAGTAGTAACAGAGCCAGGTAAGGCTGTTGTTGCTCTTAAATGGGCTGTAAAAGAAATGGAAAACCGCTACAGATTAATGTCACACTTGGGAGTAAGAAATATAGCCAACTATAATGCCAAACTCCAAGAAGATATTAAAAAAGGCGAAGTATTAGAGCGTAAAATTCAAACAGGTTTTGACCCAGAAACTGGAAAACCAATACATGATGTTGTCCCTATTGATATGAATAATATGCCGTTTATTGTTGTGATAGTTGATGAAATGGCAGATCTTATGCTAGTTGCTGGTAAAGATATAGAAACATCAATTCAACGTCTTGCACAGATGGCAAGAGCTGCAGGAATTCATATTATTATGGCAACTCAGAGACCATCTGTTGATGTTATAACGGGTGTAATTAAAGCTAATTTCCCTAGTAGAATTAGTTTTAAAGTAACTTCTAAAATTGATAGTCGAACAATTCTAGGAGAGCAAGGTTCAGAACAATTGCTTGGAATGGGTGATATGCTTTATATGGGTAATAGCTCAAGAATATTGCGTGTTCATGGTCCTTTTGTAGATGATAAAGAAGTAGAAAAAGTAACTAATTTCTTGCGAGAAAATGGTACACCTGAATATATATCTGCTGTTACTGAATCAACTGACGATGAGCAAGTTGGAGGTGATTTTTCTTCATCTAGCGAAGGTGGAGATGATATGTATACGCAAGCAGTTAATATTGTCCGCACTGAGCGCAAATCATCAATTAGCTATATCCAGAGAAGTTTAAGGATTGGGTATAATAGGGCCGCAAATTTAGTTGAAGAAATGGAAAAAAATGGAATACTCTCTGAGCCAAATCATTCAGGGAAAAGAGAGGTGTTATTACCAGAAGATTAACGCATTAACTAAATAATACGCTTTTAATATTATTCTAGATATGATATAATATCTTGCGCTACATTTTACTAACGAACTTATGAGGCATGCATGTCAAAAGAACCAGAATTCAAGGTAGGTGACAGAGTTGTATATCCGTCACATGGAGTCGGCGAAATAGTTGAGATCGAAAGTCAAACAATCGCTGATATAAAACTAGAAGTCTATGTTATCTCATTTCCGCACGATAAAATGACTCTTAGGGTCCCAGTATCCAGAGCTGCAGCTTCTGGTCTTAGAACTTTAGCAGATAAAAGTGATGTATCTGGAGTATATGATATCTTAAATGGTAAGCCTAAGCGAGGCAATAAGATGTGGAGTAGGCGAGCTCAAGAATATGAAGGCAAGATAAATTCAGGTGAAATAGAAGCTGTTGCAGAAGTTGTAAGGGATCTTTACAAAAATGTTGATAATGATCGTTCATACAGCGAAAGAACTATATATGAATCAGCACTAAATCGTCTTGCTTCTGAAATAGCTGCTCTTGAAAAAATTACTGAAGCTGCTGCAACTGAAAAATTAGTAGAGCTACTAAAAGAAAAATTAGTAGCTGCTTGATTTTAGATTCAGAATAAAGTTTCTAACAAAATACTAGAAAAAAGTAAGTAATACTCCCCCAGAATATTACTTACTTTTTTATTTATGAGTAGAAATTATAATATATCTCGCGCTGCTTACTATTATAATTTATCTTAAATTCAAGTACTTAAATATACTCCTAAACGATAGATAGATTGCTTTCAGTTGCTATTAAAATGCAATTTAAGGAGGTATGATGAAAATTAAAACTTATCAACTAAAATAATTGCTATGTAAAGATAATAAGATATGTGAGTAATGGGTTTGTTCTGGTAATCGCACCTCATTATTACGAAGAGCTATTAGATGATAGAGGTAATAAAATGAAGAGGTAATCGTAAGTTGTTTCTTTTAGTACCCAGTTGTAACAATAAATTGGATAATTATATCTTTTTGCTACTTGAAGTCTTTCCCAGCTCGTATGTTGCTGGCATAATAAATTTTAGGTGTAGAGATTTGCTTAGATGATAATGAGCGCAGTTGCTAATTGCTTAGAGATATTAGCGTGGATCGCTCCATATTGTTCCAAGTTCATATGAATATTCTATATCGTGAAAGCATATAGTTAAGTTTTAGTAAGTCTATATAGCTAAAATTGTTTTTTATAAAAGGTTTTACTGTGTTAACAACTAAAAAGTCCGAAAGTAATTTATTTAATAATACTTCTGAAGATTTTGTTCCAATAGCTTGTCATTACGATGAAAATACAATGCTTACTAAAAATGGAGAGTTGCTTCAGACTATTGAAATTAATGGAATCCATTCAGAAAAGATAAGTAAAGATTTATTTAATTTAAGAGCGGTAGTTAGAAAATCCATTGCGGAAAGCATAGATTGTACAAAGTTTGCTTTTTGGGTTCACACAATTCGTAGAAAAGCAGATCTAGATGATCCCGCAGAGTATCCTAACTTTTTAACTGCAAACGTACATGATATCTGGCGTCGTAAGAACTACTGGCATGATAAGTTTGTTAATAGACTATATATTACGGTTGTTCATGATGCTCCTGAGTTAAAATTGAAGAATTTTAACTCTCTAGTTAACTCATTATCCCCGAAGATTATTACAAATTTTGAGGAAAAGTTTTTTAGCGTGGCCACACAAGAGCTCACTAGGACAGTTGATAGTATTCTCGAAGGTTTGAGTTCGTATGGAGCGGAAAAATTAGGGATTAGATTCGAAGGAGAAGAATGTTACTCTGATCCAATGTTTCTTTACCGTCGTATTATGCAGTTAAATGAAGAAGATTGCCCAGTGCCAATTTCAGATACTTCTAAAGCACTAGCATCTCATGACTATACAGTTGGTAGCGATAAGATTGAAGTTATAGGGGATAGTGGTAAGAAGTTTGCTGCAATGATGTCGATTAAAGAATATCAAGAAGTATCTGCAGAAGCGCTGGATAGATTTTTGCAGATTCCAGTTGAGATGGTAGCAACGGAAGTTTTTTATTTTGTTGATAAGAAAGAAGTGGTGCCAAAGTTCGAAGATCAAAATTATATTTTAGGTGTTAGCGGAGACGAGCAGCTAAAAAAGATGAAAGGTTTGGATAAAATTATTGATGAAGAGGATAATGGTGTACGTTTTTGTCATCAGCAAATTTCTTTTATGGTTATGGGAGAGGATCTTCAGGCTCTTGATAATCAGGTGAATCAAGCATCAAAAGCACTATCTAAAGTTGGGATTGTGCATGTTCGAGAAGATATAAATTTGGAAAAAACGTTTTGGGCGCAACTGCCAGCTAATTTTTCATTTTTATCTCGTATGAAACCGACAATACTTGATAATGTTGCGGCTTTAGCCTCGCTACATAACTTTCCAACGGGTAATCAGTATAATCCATGGGGTAAAGCTATTACTCTTTTGCGTACGGAGAAAGGTACGCCATTTTTTATGAATTTCCATGATGAAAATGAGCTCACAACTACATGTATTTTTGGTGAAGCAAAAGCTGGTAAGACAACATTATTGAATTTTCTACTATTCTGAGGCTGATAAATTTTATCCAACTACTGTTTACATTACTGATGATATGGATTCTGGTATTTATACAAAAGCACGTTCTGGAAAATGGTTTCAGAGAGAGCAGAATATTATAAACCCGCTTCTATGTGAAGACTCACCAGAAAATAGAGAGTTTGTTTTTGAATTCTTTAAAATTATAACAAAGCATTATTTTGATCCTATGGGGGAGACTGAGCTTGGTCTTCTGAAATTGCTTAGTGAGAATGTGTTTGAATTACCAATGGAAAATAGAAGTTTAGCACTAATTTTTTCTACAGTTAATGAAGGTGATAAAGGTGGTAAAGCACTCATGGGGAGAGTGAAAGATTTTATAGAAGATGGTTTATATTTCGGGGTTTTTGAAGGTGATGATCCTTTGATTATTACTGAAGGAGATATGATTGCTTTCAATTTGCAAATGTTTGATGATGCTAATTTTACCAAAAAGAATTATCCAAAAGAAAAAAATTAATAGATCAATTTGAATATAATCTAAACTCAATGAGAGCGGTAAAAGCTGGCATTGTACTTTCTATTCAAAATTTGATGAAGGACTTGGGAGAAGGTCCAAAGCTTTTTGCAATGGACAATATTGATCAGTTAATAAACTTTAATCATTACGGTCCGCTATTTGAAAAATTTTCAGATGATATGAATTCAATTAATGGTGTTTTTGTGTCGACGGTAAATGTTGATTCATTGCTTAAACTTCAGGCAAATAAAGTCCCAATGGAGTGGGTTAATAGCATTAGCACAAAATTTATTCTTCCATCGGAAATTACTGTAAAGGGACAAGATAAAGTTATTGGTTTGGATAAAAATGAGCTTAGTAAATTAGCAGGCTTAACTATTCCTTCTAGAATGTTTTTAATTAAGCAAAATGGTAAATCTATTGCTTCAGAGCTCAGTATAGGTGGGCTTCCTGGGTTGACTAGATTATTTTGTTCTGGCAAAGCCGAGAGAGAGATATATCTGGAGGTAATAAAAGAATATGGAGATGAGGCGCCAGAAAATTGGGTGCAGCAATTATATGAAGAATTTGAAAATATTACATAATTTTAAGTGGTAGTTTGGTGTTAAGGAAACTTATAACATTGATATTGATAACATTAATTGCTTATAGCCCAACTGCCATGGCTGGGTTTTGGGATGCTGTGGGTGCATGCTTTACAGATCCTTGTAACTGTGGGTTGAGTGACAAATATAGAAATGAATATCATAATGGCTCTCGAGCGCGAAGAGTAAAAAAGAACTACATATGTCCGCCATGGAATAAAGATGGGGGTCGACATGATAATATATGTCTAATTATCAAACATTATCCTGATACTCCAACAGGTTATTACGAAAATATATGTGCCGAAGAGGCTCCAGATAGCACTTATTTTACACCAAGAATTAGAGTGCGCGGTCAGCAATGTAATTTTCTTGCATGTTGGACTACAGATAATACTTTAGATTGGGATGGAGACTGTGTTACGTTAGCAAGTGGTTATGGGGCTTTTCCTCTTCATCGAATGTGTGCTAGGATCGCTCTTCCTAAAGATGACGTGAGAGATTTTGCTCAGGATCCAGGATACACAAATGGTGTACACTTAAATTCTCAAGGTGCAACAGAACCAGACGATGTGATTATTGGAAGTGATGGACAACCTATTACATTTGAGTCCCCTAAATTATGTTTATATAGAGATCCTGCCTTTATGAGTGTGAAGGAGGGGCTTAGTATTGATTTTATGGATTTGGATCCAAATCATCAGTCAATGCATAAGACAGATAAAGTACATCCTGTAGTTGAAGTGATACTATTTTTCTTAAGTATAGTTACTGAAACAGGTGCTGGGCTTGCTGATATGATCGGCTCTTTGTTTGGGTTACTTGATAATGGTGAGGATGGAGAAACAACATTTGGTTCTGTAATGAAAGATATCTTCTCGTTTGTTGGAGAGGTGATTAGTTGGGTGGGAGATCTAATTAAAGGATTTTTAGAAGAAATAGGTCAGATTAACCGAGCAGTTGACGATAAAAAATATGGTTGTGTTAATCTTCCTATGGGGCCATATCCTCCACCATTTTGTGAGCAGGTAGCTCCGTTTTTCCAAGTTGCAGAAGTACAAGATATTTGTGTCACAGGGAGTGATGGTTCCCCAGTTGCATCTGTAGCGAATTCTGAATGCCATGTTTCAACATTGCAAAATAATTATATAAGAAATTCTGTAAGAGTTGGATATGAAAATTTAGTTCCACTTTGTAAAAATGGTGAAAACCCGCTTAGTACTGATAAATGTGTGAATATCGAAAATATAGGCGCTTTTGCTTCTTCTAAAGGTATGCATACATCAACAGCAAGAAGAGATATTATTAAGCATTGTGATAGTGCAGCTTCTGGAGCTCCATGTGTTCAATCAATGGTACCGCATAGTTGCAGCGTTTCAGGTAATGGGTGTCAAGATGGATTTAGAATTGTATATGGTCATAATTTAGGAGGAATAGTTACACCAAAACAGTATTATAGAGATGATTTACCTGATTGCCCTTCAAGTGGAAGTGCGGTTTGTCAGGAAATATGGGGGATTAATAGAGGAGAATTTGTCGATATTAGTATGACGTTCCCATCTCATCAAACAGCTTTTGATGTTTCTCCGCTAGTTAATAACTTTACATTAATGGATAAAGGTGGCCGGACGGCTTATTTTAATTCTTCGATAGTTAGAGTCTCCGGCTTTAATACAACTTTTGGCTTCAGGCAAGATCCAAATCAAATATGTGTATTTGAAGGTGAGTTTGTTGTAGGATGTCGTGATAGAGCTCTAATTTTTAGACCGAATGTATATGAATGTGGAGCTTCTCCGAATCCAGGAATTACGTGTACATCTAGCTATTTTGCACCAAAATTTGTAGTTTCATATGTTGCAGGATCTGATTCAACTTCGGCTTTAATTGAGCCTGAATCAGTTTATAATCCTGGAGGAATTAATAATAGCATTAATTTAGCTGGTAATACTTTCGAATCATTTGTAACGGATGATTCATTTGTTGTTAGACCTTTCTCCGGTCCGAATTCTCCAAATCCATCTAGCCTATTTGGTAGGTATCAGGATAATATTCCACCAGTATCTGGACAAACAATAAATGAAGATGCAGTTTACTTAAGCGGATTGGAGTATATAAATGGTCAGTACCATGTTGGAGGTAAATATGCATGTTTGAGTGGCAGTGATTCAACTAAATGTCCACAAAATCCAAAAATGTGTGTGCTTTCTAAGTTATTAAATAAAAATATAGTTCAATGTTCAATTTTCTTTTCTAAATCAATAGATCATGGAGGAATTAAGCTTTGTAGTGCTGCCCAGACGTCTACATGTACGGCGGTTGATTCTTTACCACGTATTAGTGGTGGTACTATTCCAATCAGATCATGTGCAGACAATATAAAATGCTATGATGGTACTGTGGAATTATGCCAGATTAGTACTAATCCAGCAGATAGGATTAATCCATCCCCAGCTCTAGGTAGCACCTTATCTGATGATCAATACTACAATACAATAGTTGATGGCCCATATCCAACAAGCCCATCTTCAAGTGCTGCAAGATATGACGATAACAATGAGGGAGTCCGTGATAAAACTCCTGTAGAACTTGGTTTATGTGTAGCTATTCCTCAAGGTACATGCCCTGCTGAAAATAATCCAAATGCTGATACTGGGCATGCAACTTGGCCTGCAGCACAACTAAATCAGCTATCAAGAGGTACGTGTGCTGGAGGTAAGATACCTAAAAGAAATCAGAGTGATTTGGTAAGAGAATGTATTGCAAATCCAGCAACAAAAACTTTCAATTTAGAGCCAGTATATAGAATACAAAGGAATATATTTAATGCGCCATACAAAACATACCCTACTAACATTGAATGTGTTGATCCTCCTCCTCCGCAAAACCCATAAAATTATTTTTTGGAGGGGAGTATGTATTTAAAGTTAGCAAGGTTAATAGTATCGGCATTCATTATTGTTCTGATTTATGGCGTTCACACTATTAATGCGTCTCAATCATCTCTAAAGATTGAGATAAAAATGGAAAATCACTCATCTTTGAAAAATAAGATAGAAAAATTAGCCCAAGAGATTGAAAAAACAGCTGAATTATACCAAACTTCCAATCAAAGAGCTTACTGGGAAATTGAAGGTAAGAAGAGTTTTTTATCTTTGCTGCGTTCTGAAGGTTATTATTCTTCTACAATTGATGTTGAATTACCAAACAAAGATAAAAATATCATTATATTCCATATAGAGCCTTGGCAACGTTATAAGCTTTCGAATATTAATATTGAGCATTCAAAAGAGAGTAATTCATCTGTAACTTTACCAGAAATCAGTAAGTTTGGTCTAAAGGAAGGTAAATATGCGATTGCAGAAGATTTAATATTAGTTCAAGAAGATATTATGAAAATGATAGAAAAAGATAATTGTCTATTATCTTTATCAGTTTCGCACAAAGCTATAATTAATCATTTTGATGATGTAGTAGATATTACATATATAGTCGAAGCAGGACCAAGAGCATGGGTAGAGAAAGTGAATTATAAAGGTCTAAAGAAAGTAAAAGAAGAATATGTCCATAAAATAGTAAATTTAGAAAAAGGACAATGTTTTAAACAATCTTATCTAACAAAAGCAAGAGGTGAACTACAAAAAAGCGGATTATTTGCATCAACAAATCCAACTATTCCTAAAACAACTAATGCAGATGGTTCAGTACCAATTACATTCAATTTAACAGAGAGAAAATTCAGAAGCATAAAAGCTGGAGTTAGTTATGGTACAGATCTTGGTTTAGGGGCAAAATTTGGTTGGGAAAATCGTAATTATTTTGGTAGTGGTGAAGATTTGAAAGTTGATTCTTTTATTAATAGAGATGAGCAAATTGTTGAGTTAAATTATGTCGAGCCATTTTATAGAAGACGCGATCAGAAGCTTATACTAGGATCTAAATTTGAAAATAAAAAGTCGAAAGCTTTTAATAATATAGAAAGTTCAGTATTTGGTTTTTTGGAGAGAGAGCTGACTCCAAAGTGGAGTGGAGGTTTTGGAGCTAGGTTTGCTCAATCAAAAGTGAAAAGAGATGGAAAAACACAGCATTTTTCATTGTTATCAACTCCAATTTATTTAAAATTAGATACTAGAAAGAATATTTTAAATCCAAGAATTGGTCATGAAATTAGAATGGAAGCGGCACCATTTTTTAGTGTACGTTCTAAAGAGAGTCCATTTTTTAAAGCGCAAATTTCTGGCTCTAGATATTTCGGTGTGAAAACTAAGCTTAGTCCTGTAATAGCTGTCCGTGGAGCTTATGGTAGTATTCTAGGTGTTCGGTCAATAAAATTGCCAATCAATGAGAAATTTTATGTTGGAGGAGCGCAGTCTCTTAGAGGCTACGAATATCAGCTTGCAGGTGAGCTAGATACTAAGAGACGTCCATTAGGTGGAAGATCTTTTATTGAAACATCAATAGAGCTTAGGTTAAGCATGACTGATACAATTGGAGTGGTAGGTTTCTTAGATAGTGGAAGATCTTATTCTGCAATTACTCCTAATATGAACCTTCCTTTGATGCATGGTGCAGGTTTTGGTTTAAGATATATGACAGATTTTGGGCCAATTAGAGCTGATATTGGTTTCCCACTAAAGAGACGAAAGTTTGTTGATAAAGCGTTTCAGCTATATTTCGGTATTGGGCAGTCATTTTGATTAGACACTGTTAGTTAATTATGACATACCTATAATTAACCCGAACTGTGGATAAGCGATTTCATTTTATAAATTGTTCTAAAGATGGCTTATCAGTACGAAGCTGATAGTTTATTAGTCCAGCAAATAAGTGACAAAATGCATTTATTGGAGATCTATGTCTACTATGTATCAAGGTGTTTAACGACTTTATAGATGAGAAGATTGTTTCTATAAATGGACGTTTCATTAACATCATTTTATCATTTATATCCATTAGACAATTCTTCATATTTTTTCTGATTTTAGTGATTAAAGTTGTACCCTGTTCAAATAATTCAGTGAATAATTTTTTGGAGATATAACCTTTATCACCAATAAGTTTGCAAGAGATATCTTTTAGCATTTGCTTTACTGGAGACCTGTCATCTACATTCCCGCTAGTAACATGCATGCGTACAATTTCTCCGTGACTATTAAAAATAAAGTGCAACTTAAAGCCAAAGAACCAACCAGTTGAAGTCTTACCTTTTCCAGCTAAGTCTTTAAAAACTTTATGACGTTTCTCTCGCAGCCTATGGCATACAACCATTGGAGTAGAGTCGATAAACATGTATTCAGTTATCTTACCCTCAAGGGATTTTAACATGCATAATACAGCAGGAAAGGCTAGCTTTATCAATGATATAAAGCGATCATAATGGACTAAGTAATTGAATAAATTTCTGTTATTTCTCATAAGTTCTAAGTAAAAATATTTAAAGCAAGCCATACCAGATTGATGGAAAGCTATTAAGATTGTTATTATCTCCGATAAGCTCATACTGCTTGGTCTATTACGTTTTCTTAAACCGCTAGTAAGAAGAGACTTTTTGTACCAATTTTCAAATCCTTTATAAAAATCATCGACAAAGCAGAACAAAGTATCGTAGTCTATATTCATTGGGGTACTCTTTAGTTGTTTAAAAAAGCCAGAATACCCCAATACCAACTACTATGCAGCTTTTTTGTTATCCATAGTTCGGGTTATAATTAACTAACGGAGACTATTGTTAAGTATATGCTAATCCAATTTAAATGGTTAATAGGGAAAGTGTAGATGAAATTTTTTTTAAAGTTTGTTGTAGTTTCAGTTATAGCACTCCTTGCTGCTGTTATTCCTTTGTCATTGTGGCTAAACACTGATGAAGCAAAGCAGCAGATTTCCGGATTTGTAGAAAATTTTTTAGAAGAGGAATTTGGCATTGATGTAAGTATTGAAGGGTTAGATATATCTTTACCAATTATTATTGATGCTATCGAGGTTTCTTGTAAAGATGAGCAAGGAGAGATAATAAGTATTAAAAATCCTCGTATCAATATTATTCCATCTTTGATGTCATTTTGGGAAGTAACTATTTGGAGTTTAAGTGCTGACGAAATTAGATTATTTAAAGAGCCTCAGCTTAGAATGTCTAAAAATAATCAAAAAAGTGGTAACAGGGCTTTATTTAATCCTAATATCATAATTAAGGATATTAATTTCTCTTCAATAGTTTTAGATAAAAAATTTACTGATCAAGAACAAGATATTAGTTTTTCATTAGATTCATATTTGATGTATAAGTCTGAAAAGCAGGTTATTGATTGTTCGTTAATCGGTCAGCTATTATCTCCATCAATTGATAATTTTACTGATAATCAACTAGAAGTAGTTGGAAAATACGATTTGAAGAAAGATTTAGTAGATTTGCGATCTATAAAATTTATATCGCAAGTACTGAATATAGATGGGAAACTATTAGCTGATATTAAGAAGGATAAACTATCTGGAATCATTAATTATAATATAGATGATATTACAAAATTAGTACCACAGAAAATAGAAGGCTTGGGAGGTTCTTTTTCAGGAAACATAAATTTAGATGGTTCAATTAGTATTCCAATTGTCAAACCAAGTGGTAATCTAGATATTCGTTTGCCAAAAAATGATTATTTTAACTATTACCCATTATCATTTGATGGTGATTTTCGTGTTAAGCCTGGAGATATTGACGGGTCTATATACTTTAAGCAAGGGGATATTGAGGCAAAAGGTAATATTCAATACAAAGATAGTAAACTATATTTAAAGCAAATACGCGCGGAAGCTCCAGATTTCTTAAAAACAGCAGATCTAATATATGATACTGAGAGAAAAATAATAGTTGGTGATGTAAGGTTTAGCGATAAAAATTTAAGAGAGAGTTCTAAGTATTTCCCATTTCTTAAGAGTGGAGCTATTGACTTAAATTTTAAATATTCGTCCTTTGATAATATATCTCAACAGGTTAAAGTTCGTGGAAAATTAAAAAGACTAAGCACAAAATATGTTTCACTTGGTTACGTAGATATTGATCTAGATGTATTAGATTTATGGAATGCCAAGCTAAATGATTCACTTTTAAAAATTAGATCACTTAATTATGAAGATATTGTTCTTAAGGAGACGAAATTAGGAATAAGGTCAATTTCCGATGCATATAATGTTGATTGTTCTTTAGTTTCCGGACAACCTTATCCAGTAAATTTAGCATTTAATAGCAGAATCAAGAACGACATAAAAAATAATAAATTAATAGCCAAAATAACCGATTTATCCGGTGAGTTAAGAGAAGTAACAATTAAACAAAACTCAGACATTAATATTGAAATTGGTTCAGATCAAATTGTTAAAGTACAAAACTTAGGAATTGGCGATGGTTCTATGAATCTAGATGCTAAATTTGGTGAAAGTAAAATTTATGCGAATATATTGATAGATAAGGCCCCTATAATAGTACTACCTGATATTTTGCCGGATATTTTTGATAAATCCCTAATTAGTTCTGATATAGAGTTGTCTGGTACAAATAGTAATCCTAATTTAGAAGCAAATTTAAAGCTTAGAGATATAGGTTTTGATGCGAAAAATAAAAACTTATCGATGAAGATTAGTAGTAAATATAAAAACAATCAGATGAATCTAGATATGAGATTCTTGAAAAACGAAAAGGAATTAGCAAATTCTGAGCTAGTTTTGCCTATGAAATTTTCATTAAATCCTTGGGAATTCAGCATAAACGAAAAGAAAAATTTTAATGCTAGTTTATTGATTCATGAAAACTTTGATCTTATTTCTTTTATTCCAATGCCAATTGGTCATGAAGCTTCAGGAAGTTTAAATGGTAATTTAAAAGCGGCTGGAACTATTTTGTATCCTCAACTATCAGGAAAGATGAATTTATCTAACGGGGAATATAAATATAAAAGATATGGTGTAAAGTTTAAGAATATTAAGGGTGATATTATTGCGGATGGCAGTAGTTTTTTATTAAAAAATATAGTAATAGAAGATAATTTTAATGATAAAATCAATGGAAGTGGGAAATTTGATTTGAAGGATGAGAATAAATTTTCACTACATATTAATACAAAGAAATTCCATCCAATGAATACCCGCTATTTGCAAGGAGAAGTAGTAGGAAATATTAATGTTAGTAGAGATAGTAAAAAGGCGTTAGCTAAAGGTATGTTAGATCTTGGGCCATTGGAAATAAAGATACCGGAACATTTTAGACAAAATATTCCTTCGCTAAATATTTCTGAGGTTATTGAAGAAAATGATGTTGTTGTTACTGAATCAGAAAATAGTCCATATAACTTAGATCTAGATATTAAATTAAATGCTGATAAGCAAGTCTATGTCAGAGGATGGGGAGTTGATACTCAGTTAAAGGGTAAGTTACATATTACAGGTCAGGCTACTGATCCAATTATTACTGGCAGTTTGAAATCTGAAAGAGGCCGATATCAAGAATTTGGCAAAGTGCTTAATGTTAAGGAAGGTGTACTTAATTTTGATGGGCCAATTTCTCCATCACCTTATCTCAATATTGTCGGTGTTACGAATGTTGGTGATACAGAAATAAGATTAGTTTTATCTGGTTCAATATTAAATCCAGATATTTCAATTGAATCCAGTCCAGCGCATAGCCAAGAAACAGCATTATCAAAATTATTATTTGGTGAGAATCCAGAGAATATATCCACTTTCCAAGCATTGCAGCTTGCTGATGGTATGAGGAGATTAAGTGGTCATGGTGGTGGTTTTGATCCTCTTGGTTTGGGGCGTAAAATTTTAGGAGTTGATGATATAAGTTTTAAACAAGATTCTGAAGATCCAAATAAGAGTTCAGTTGGTGTTGGTAAGCACCTATCTGATAAAATATATTTTGAAGTTGAGAGTGGTCGAAGTGAAAATAGTACTAAAACAAAAATAGAAGTTCAATTGACGCCAAAGATTTCCGTTGAAAATGTGTTCGAACCCGAAGGAAATACATCACTTGGAGTTAATTGGAGGTTTGACTATTAAATGCCTTTACTATAGTATGTAATTTTCCATTTAATCCGGTAACTTGCGTGACTGCTTCGCTCATCTACCTGTATATAGCGCTCGCTAGTTGTTCCAAGTGCCAAATTAATACGAAAACACTGTATTTCAAAGAAGTTTAGGAAATAGAATAAAACTGCAGTAAAATCATTTATCTAGAATTGATGAAAGAATAAATATGACAAAAAAAGATCTAAATGTAGAAAATGTAGATTTTGGTGATGCAATTTCAGAAAGGTATCTTTCATATGCTTTGTCAACTATTATGTCTAGATCTCTTCCTGATGTTCGCGATGGTTTAAAGCCGGTTCACAGGCGTCTGCTATACGCTATGATGAAGCTTAAGCTCGAACCAAATTCTGGTTATAAGAAATGTGCAAGAGTTGTCGGTGATGTTATTGGTAAATATCATCCTCATGGTGATACGGCTGTTTATGATACATTAGTACGCTTGGCTCAAGAATTTTCTTTGAGATACCCGCTGATAGATGGTCAAGGTAATTTTGGTTCTGTTGATGGAGATAATGCAGCTGCTATGCGTTACACAGAGTCAAGAATGACTGAAATTTGCACTCTTCTAATGGAAGATATTGATAAGGATACTGTTGATTTTCGTCCGACTTATGACGATTCAGATAGTGAGCCAGAATTAATGCCAGCAAAATTTCCAAATTTGCTAGCAAATGGTACTGAAGGGATTGCAGTTGGAATGGCTACTAGTGTTCCTCCGCACAATTTGCACGAACTTTGTGATGCTTTGATTTATCTGATTGATAATCAAAAATCTGCTACTTGTGCTGATATGATGCAATTCATTAAAGGACCTGATTTCCCAACAGGTGGAATTATAGTTGATAGCCAGGAAGGAATAAATCATGCCTATGCTACTGGAAAAGGAAGTTTTAGGGTGCGTGCAAAATGGGAAAAAGAAAGTTTTAGTCACGGTTTATACCAGATTGTTATAACAGAAATTCCATATCAAGTTCAGAAATCAAAATTAATTGAGAGAATTGCTGATCTTTTTAAAGAGAAGAAAATACCTTTAGTTAGTAATATCCGAGATGAATCAGCTGAGAATATTCGTATTGTGATTGAACCGAAAGGTAGAAATTGTTCTCCTGAAATGATAATGGAATCTCTGTTTAAGCAGACCACTCTTGAGTCAAGGGTGCATCTTAACATGAATGTACTTAGTTCAAAAGGAGCCCCACAAGTCATGAATATTCTTGAGGTGCTACAGGAATTTATTGCTCATAGAAAAGAGATTATCACAAGGCGTACAAAATTTCGTATTGGTAAAATTGAAGATAGGCTTGAAATACTTCAGGCGCTTAAAATCGCATATTTGAATATTGATGAAGTTATCAGGATCATTCGAGAAGAAGATGATCCGAAAAAGGAATTAATATCAAAGTTTAAAATTAATGATACTCAAGCAGAAGCCATATTAAATATCAGATTACGTGCTCTTAGAAAGCTTGAGGAAGAGCAAATTAATGCTGAGCATGAAGACCTTATGAAGGAGCATGCAGAGCTTACTAAAATTCTTGAAAGTTCAAGGCAGCTTTGGAAAGTTGTTAAAAACGAGTTGAAAGATATCCAAAAACGCTTTGGTAGTGGAACTGAACTTGGAGCTAGAAAAACCATTTTTGAAGAAGTTGAGGGTGCAGCGCCAGTAGTGGATATTTCAGCCTTTATTGAAAGAGAACCAATTACTGTTATTTGTTCAAAGATGGGATGGATTCGCTCAATGAAAGGTCATAATCTTGATTTATCTAGTGTGAAATATAAAGAAGGAGACAAGCAAAGCCATGTAGTTGAAACTTATACTACAGATAATATTCTAGTTTGTTCAACATCGGGTAAGTTCTTTACTATCCTGGCCGATAATATTGCCAGAGGTAAGGGGCATGGAGAATCTATCAGGCTGATGGTAGATATTGAAAATCATGATGTAGTAAATATTATTGCTCACAAAAAAGACCAAAAGCTATTACTTGCTTCTAATAACGGTAAAGGATTTATTGTAAATAGCGATGATTTGGTAGCGTCTACAAAAGGTGGCAAGCAAGTGCTTAACGTCAGTAAAGACAATAAATGCATTGTATGTACACCAGCTGAAGGTGATATGGTTGCTGTTATTGGAACAAATCGTAAGCTAGTAGTGTTTGGAATAGATGAATTACCTGAAATGAAGCGAGGACAGGGCGTTATATTGCAAAAATATAGAGATGCAAAGTTAGGTGATGCTAAGATTTTTGATTCAAATGAGGGCTTAAGCTGGAATTTAGGAGCAAAAACTCGTTTAGAAAAAGAGATTATGTCGTGGCGTGCAAAACGCGGTAGCGTAGGAAAAATTCCTCCTACAGGCTTTCCGAAGAATAATAAGTTTAATTAGTGCCAATAATAATTCTATAATTGTACTTGTATTGCAATTAATAGTTGAAATTTTATGCGCTGGTTTTTTTATTTATCATCAATTATATGTTCGTTGCTTGTATATTTTGTATATCAATTTTGGCCAACAGTAATATATTTTCTAATTATTTTGGTACCATATATAATAATTGGGATTCATGATGTTCTATCCTTCAAACATACAGTACTTAGGAATTATCCTGTAGTTGGGCATTTGAGATATATGCTAGAATTTATTCGTCCTGAAATTCAGCAATATTTTATTGAATCTGATAAAGACGGAACTCCATTTCCTAGAGAGATTAGATCACTTGTATACCAAAAGTCAAAAGGTGTGCGCGAGACAATTGCATTTGGGACAAAGAATAATATTACAGATGTTGGGTATCAATTTTCATACCCTTCTCTTTCTCCAAAAGAAGTGTCTAACGAGAAGGCGAGAATTATTATTGGAGGCAAAGATTGTACTAAACCTTATGATGCTTCTAGGTTAAATGTTTCTGGTATGAGTTTTGGTGCTCTTAGCCCTAATGCTATTAGAGCTCTAAATAAAGGCGCTAGTATTGGAAGTTTTGCACATAATACAGGTGAAGGAGGTATTAGTCCTTACCACTTGGAGCATGGAGGGGATCTTATTTGGCAGATTGGTACAGGTTATTTTGGCTGTAGAACTAAAGATGGTAAGTTTAATCCAGAAGCTTTTGAGAAAACTGCTAAGCAGGATATAGTTAAGATGATCGAAATCAAACTTTCTCAAGGCGCGAAGCCAGCTCATGGGGGTATTTTGCCTGCTGTGAAAGTTACAGAAGAGATAGCAAAGATTCGTATGCTTGAAATGGGAAAAGATGCTGTTTCTCCCCCAATGCATAGTGAATTCTCAACACCAATCGGCTTGCTTGAATTTGTAAAGAAACTTAGAGAGCTTTCGGGAGGAAAACCAGTTGGCTTTAAGCTATGTCTTGGTCATAAAACTGAGTTTATGAGTATTTGTAAAGCCATGATAAAAATAGGTATTAAGCCTGATTTTATTACAATTGATGGCGCAGAAGGTGGGACTGGTGCAGCGCCTGTAACTTTTACAAATAGATTAGGCACACCAATTAACGAAGCAATTACTTTTGTAAATAACTGTCTTGTAGGATCTAACTTGCGTGATGACATCAAATTAATCGCTAGCGGTAAAGTGGCAACTGGCTACGACATAGTTACAAAGATTGCTCTTGGTGCAGATGCGTGTAATGCTGCAAGATCAATGATGTTTGCTCTTGGTTGTATACAATCACTGCATTGCAATACTGATGCATGTCCAACTGGAGTAGCGACACAGCAAAAAGTTCGCTGGTCGTCTCTGCATGTAAGAGACAAATCAGTTAGAGTCGCAAATTTTCATAAGCGTACGGTGCACTCATTTTTGGAGCTAGTTGGAGCTTTAGGAAGAGATGATCCTGATGATCTGGATCCTTCTTATATCAGAAGATATGCCGATCTTGGAACTAGTAAGAGTTTCGCGGTGATTTATCCGCAATTAAACGCAGGTGAACTTCTTGATAAAAAATCTACTGGAGTTTATGTTGATTTGTGGAATCAGGCAAAAGCAGAAAGTTTTCAGTAGTTTTGTGAAATAATATTTTTATAGCTCCTCTGATGAGTTATTACTATCATCTTCAGTCATTAGGGGCTGACAGTAATCCCTAGTAATAGTTGATGACAATATAAATCAGGGAGTTTAAAATGAAAAAATTATTATTTTTACTAACAAGTTTGATGTTAAGCACTAATGCTGTGGCCAGCACTATTGCTGAGCAAAAAGGAACTCATTCAGTTATACTTGCTGGTGGTAGTGGCAAGAGAATGAAATCAGACCTTCCTAAAGTGCTGCATAAGTTAAATGGAGTTCCACTTGTTGAGCATGTGATTAAACTAGCAAAGGATATAAATTCAGATAGTATTTGCATAGTTACTTCTCCAAATCTGAAAGACAGATTATCTTATTCAGGAATTAGTGTAGCAATACAAGATAAGCCAAAAGGAACAGGGCATGCAGTACTTTCTGCAGAGTCTTGTTTAAAAGATAAAACAGGCGATTTATTTATTTTATACGGTGATACTCCGAATATAAAACCTGAAACTTTATCTAAAATGAAAAAAGTTAAAAATTCAAAAGATGCTCAGATTGCAGTTTTGGGTATGCGTCCGGAAGATACCAAAAGATATGGAAGAATATTTGTAAATGAAAGTGGGTATGTTGATCGAATAGTAGAGCATAGGGATGCTTCAGATGAGGAGCGCAAGAATAATTTGTGTAATTCAGGAGTGTTTCTTGTTGATTTGGAATATTTACTTCCACTACTTAAAGATATTAAAAATAACCCGAACTGTGGATAAGCGATTTCATTTTATAAATTGTTCTAAAGATGGCTTATCAGTACGAAGCTGATAGTTTATTAGTCCAGCAAATAAGTGACAAAATGCATTTATTGGAGATCTATGTCTACTATGTATCAAGGTGTTTAACGACTTTATAGATGAGAAGATTGTTTCTATAAATGGACGTTTCATTAACATCATTTTATCATTTATATCCATTAGACAATTCTTCATATTTTTTCTGATTTTAGTGATTAAAGTTGTACCCTGTTCAAATAATTCAGTGAATAATTTTTTGGAGATATAACCTTTATCACCAATAAGTTTGCAAGAGATATCTTTTAGCATTTGCTTTACTGGAGACCTGTCATCTACATTCCCGCTAGTAACATGCATGCGTACAATTTCTCCGTGACTATTAAAAATAAAGTGCAACTTAAAGCCAAAGAACCAACCAGTTGAAGTCTTACCTTTTCCAGCTAAGTCTTTAAAAACTTTATGACGTTTCTCTCGCAGCCTATGGCATACAACCATTGGAGTAGAGTCGATAAACATGTATTCAGTTATCTTACCCTCAAGGGATTTTAACATGCATAATACAGCAGGAAAGGCTAGCTTTATCAATGATATAAAGCGATCATAATGGACTAAGTAATTGAATAAATTTCTGTTATTTCTCATAAGTTCTAAGTAAAAATATTTAAAGCAAGCCATACCAGATTGATGGAAAGCTATTAAGATTGTTATTATCTCCGATAAGCTCATACTGCTTGGTCTATTACGTTTTCTTAAACCGCTAGTAAGAAGAGACTTTTTGTACCAATTTTCAAATCCTTTATAAAAATCATCGACAAAGCAGAACAAAGTATCGTAGTCTATATTCATTGGGGTACTCTTTAGTTGTTTAAAAAAGCCAGAATACCCCAATACCAACTACTATGCAGCTTTTTTGTTATCCATAGTTCGGGTTAAAAATAATAATGCTGCAGGAGAATATTACCTTACAGATATAGTCCAAATTGCACAAAATAAAGACTTAAAAACAGTTGTTATTGAAGCTCATGAACATGAATTATTGGGAGTTAATACCCAAGAAGAATTAAAAGCAGTATCGCAATTAAAAGAGCAAAAATAACGAATATAAAGATAAGAGAGCTGATTTGTTTTAGTTCTCTTATCTAAACTGATTAATAGATAATGCATCTATATATTATTTTTTTAGTAGATCCAGAATCATTTTGCTACTTTCATTAATAGTATTTTCTGTTGTGTCTATCATTAAATTATATTTAAAGCCAACAGTATGTACTATTTCTACTTGTGATCTTGCGGATCCAATCATGCGGTCGCCTCTAATTTTTTCACGTTTTTCTAGTTCCTTTAAATTGGCTATGATTCCTATATAATATGTATCGAAATTGCTTAGTATTTTTTGCCAATTCTTGGCCTTTTTCTGGTCAAGACAGACCTCATCTATAATTACGTTGTGTCCGTCATCTAGCAGTGCTTTAGTCATTGAAAAAAATGAATTTGAAACTTTTTCTGCAAACTCTCCTAGCATAATTTTACTATAAGTGTTGCCATTTTTATCGAGATTGATTTGCCACCAAAACCCTTCAGTTGATTGTTTCCCTGTCCAATCATTTAGATGATCTGGCATCATGGATATTACTTTATCAATACCAATTTGCATGAAATTATATTTGTTTGCTTCTTGTAGTTCATTGGCAATTGATGTTTTACCTGCGCTGGAAGGACCATTTAGCAAGATAACTTTTTGCATAACTTAAGACACTGTTAGTTAGTTTATACTTAAATTAAGTCACCAACATTTGCCAAGAATAATCTGGCTCTGTGAGAGCTTGGTTTTTCAAAAAACTCCTTAGCAGGTTGGTCAGCAAGTATAACTCCTTTATCCATAAAAATGATACGATCAGCGATGATTTTAGCAAAATTTATTTGGTGAGTAATTACGAGCATAGTCATCTGATTTTTGAGATCGTTGATAATCTGAATAATATCTCGTATTACTTCGGGATCAAGAGCAGAAGTCGGTTCATCAAATAATATAGTCTCAGGATCCATCATTAAAGCTCTACAAATAGAGGCTCTTTGTTTTTGTCCGCCTGATAGATCGTTCGGTGCTGAATCTAGTTTATCATCTATGCCAAAACGTTCAAGCAGATCTCTCGCCTTTTTTTCGGTATCAATTGGATTTGCATCCAGAACATTTCGAGGTCCATAGGTTAGATTTTCAAGAACACTCATGTGCGGGAATAGATTAAATTGTTGGAAAACCATACCTATCTTAAAGCAAAGTTTACCACGATTCCTTCTAGTTAATTTAGTGCCATCAATTAGAACTGATCCACTTGTTGGATTTTCTAGATTATTTATTGTACGAAGTAATGTAGATTTACCACTGCCCGAGGAACCAATAACTACTACGGTTTCACGCTTATCAAGGACAAGATTGATATCTTTTAACGCATAATGGCCGTCAAATTTTTTTGAAACATTTTTAAGTTCAATCACAATGTTAACCTCTTTTCTAAAGCCATTGCAAAGCTACTAATAATTAGTACTAAAATATAATATGCAGCAGCTACAGTTAGCATTGGTGTGAAGAAAGTAAAGGTTTCAGCAGAAACTATTTGTGCTCTTCTCATCAAATCCATTTCACCAATAATTGAGATTAGGGCAGACTCCTTGATAAGATTTATCAGTTCATTTACAAGGGCCGGTAAAATTTTACGAAATGCTTGAGGAAGGACTATATCTTTCATCCGAAGTATAGGAGGAATTCCAAGTGCTTTCGCAGCTTCAACTTGTCCCTTGTCAACAGCCGCGATACCTGCTCTTATAATTTCCGAAACATAGGCACCAGAGTTAAATGAGAACGCAATAATACCTGCTGAGAAGATACTAAGCTTTACCCCAATCAGTCCGGGTAATCCAAAATATATTATAGTCAGTTGAATTAGTAATGGAGTGCCACGAAATACCGATGTATAGCTATGCGAAAATATACGCAATATTTTAATATCAACAATTTTGCATATTGCGAGAAGAGTTCCTATCACTAATCCTAAACATACAGCGGTTACACTGTATTTTAGAGTGATAAATACCCCTTGAAGAATAAAAAATATTTGCGGCAAAAACGCCACTAGCTCATCATACATTTGTATAATTAATTTATATTATTAAAAAACTATAAGAAAAATGGCTAAGTTACATAAGCTTTTATAGCGCTATACCTTAGGCACTGTTAATCTATAAAGTAAAAGACATGTAAATTAATAAGATGAATTTAGGTTTTCGTCAATAAATTACTGCATTTTTTCAACTAATTAGGTTATATTAGCAAAGCAACTATCAATCTAGAATAAAAATTTGTTTATTGTGCTTGAAGAATTATCTTTAGAATTTATTTTTCAGTTTATGCTTGTCTTTGCTAGATTAGGCACGGCTTTTCGTCGCTTTCCTGCAGTTGGGGCTCCTTATATTCATTCTCGTGCTAAGTTATTTGTGGCGCTGACAATTAGTTTCGTCATGCTGCCTATTCTTGCGCCATATTTACCTAAATATACAGATGATTTTGCTAAAAATATTGGCTATATAGCAATTGAAATACTGATTGGTTTAATTATTAGCGTTGCTGCAAACATATATTTTATGTCACTTCATTTTGTTGGGCAAATATTGTCAATGCAGTCAGGTCTTGGTGCAGCTGCATTTTTTGATCCTCTTCAAAGATCACAAGTGGCGATCTTTTCTAATTTTATGTTAATTATTGCAATAGTTATGATTTTTGCCAGTAATACGCATCATCTATTTATTAGTGCAGTTGCAGATAGTTATATGAAATTTCCTCCGGGAGAATTAGTTGACTCCGGAGACGTTAGTAAATTTGTATCATTTGTATTAAATGATAGCTTTATTCTTTCATTTAAAATAGTTTCACCATTTTTAGTTGTTGGTCTTGCTATTATGACTGGAAGTGGCATGCTTGCAAGGTTGATGCCTAATTTACAAGTTTTCTTTGTTATTACCCCTGCGCAAATACTTATTATGTTTGGTACGATGTATGTCGTGATTCAGGCTGTTGTTTCAAAGCTTGTAGTTACAATTGGCCAGAGTGTTAATATTCTAGGGTTTTAATCTCTGCAACGATTTTGTCTGTTAGTTTCTTGGAGCAAATTTGTAGGGAAGCTTTCTGTAACTTGGTAATGCCGATCTCTAATGTAATTCAGGAATTAGTACTATTTGTTTACTGAGTTATTTTTTCTTGATTCTTCGATGGCTTTTTTTTATATTTTTCTTTATGGTTTTAAGTTGATCATACTCTTTTTTCTTACCGCTAACGATAGAAAATATCATTTTTCCTACAGAGGTCCTTTGGTGAATTTGGTTAGAGATTTCTTCTTTTAAATGCATTTGGATTTCTGTAAGTATTTCGCTCTTAAGAAGAGGTTTATAAAGAACTTCAAGCTGAAAAGCGCTGCATTTTGTAACAATTTCTGTTGTTAATTTGTTTACATAATCAGTTGATGACTTAATATCTGAATCAAGAGATACGTGTTTGAAGTCAAGTGAAGGAATTTTATTTAGTAAACCTTTATGTAAAAATATATCCGCAAGATGTAATTGTGATAGTAGGCGTGAAACTTCAACCTTATATTCTGCCATTTTACGGAGTTTTTCTATCGAGTTTGATAGATTAGGTAAGTAGAAATCTCTTGTAAGTTTTTTAATAAACAACTCTTGAATATACTCAATATATCCTTCTTTTTCTTCGACGATTAGATCGAGCTTTTCAAAAAGATCATTATATCTGTTTTGAATAGTTAGTTTCGCAAACTTATCAAGATCAACATATCTTTTTTGGATATGAGGTTCAAGTGCATTTCCTAGCTTACCTCTCACTGAGGTGAGTGCAGATTTAGCAGATTCTTGTTCGGATCCAGATAAGTGATGAATCTTAGTTTCTATTTTTTTAAATATTGCTCCAAGATTTTTATCTTTACTCAGTGCGAGGCCCCTAATATTGTCTACATGCTTAAAAAGTGAAGAAAGAGTATCTTTAATAAAATTAGTATTATTAATTAAGTAAGATTCCACTATGGAGAACTCTAAATTATCCACTTGGTGCATAAGAGCATCAAAGCTTTGAAATCTATTAAGTAGGTCGTATCCAGAATCAGTTAGTCTATTGTAGCTATACCTGAATTGTGCTTCATCGTGAATTCTGTTTAGTAATAGAGGTATTGAAGGAGAAGTCCATTCTAGATTCTTTAATCTATCGTATAAGTGAATTATCTGTTCATCAGATAGAGTATCTAGTGTTGACATTTTTCCAGTCAATAGTACTATAATTTTTTCAAAAGCACCGTCCTTATCATCAATTTCCTGCAATTTGATTCTACTCATAGGGTCATAGTGGAATTTATATTTTACACTTTGAGCACTAGCAGCTTCAGTATTTGTTATTTCCCAGAGTTCCTTTACTTGCAGTAATTTTTCGTATAATGCATTTTGTTCATCATATTCAAGTGTGTAGCAATCAAGAGCAATTGCAAGAGCTTGCATTGAATCTTTAGCCTGAGTATTATGCGATTGTTCAGCAAAAAGTAACTGTGCATTTTTAAGAATTTTATATAACCTCTCTCCAATCAGATCAAGTTCTTGATTTGTTAATGACGAATCTGGTTTTGATTTTGCAACAAATTCTAGAATATCGGTTATTTTATCATGAAAATCTTTAATTTCATCTGGTGATTTTTTAGCGCTTTCAAAGCCTCTGACATATTTATCACCATGGGTGCGCAGACAATCTTCAAGATCTTTGCGATGCATTTTACTTAAATATATAAGTAAATGTTTTTTGTGATTTAGAGTTCCAACAATATTGCTTGCAAATGCTGCTTCTCGGCCACTTTGGTTATCTATTGAGAAAGAATTTATATAACTCATATTAAAGCTACGGGCAAAATCCTTCAGTTCCAGAATGATGTCGTCATAATTAGACACTGCAAATACCTACAACATTGATTGATAGTCGATAACATTATATTACAGAAATCTTATGTATGCTAGTTTTATTAGTATTTTTAGGGATTTGTGTTTTATTTTGTAGCGAATTTTTAAATTGTCTACGCTTATGTATTCTAGTAGTGCCTAATATTTCTTGCCTTCTGACAGCTATGTATTAGAATGGGGTTTTTTAAGTTAATAAATAATTTATTGTAATGGCGGGACATTCCAAATTTAAGAATATACAACATAGAAAGGGCGCTCAAGATAAAAAGAGAGCAAAGATTTTTACAAAACTAGTCAGAGAAATTATAACTGCAGCTAAAATTGGTGGAGTTGATACAAATAATAATCCACGACTTAGAAGTGCAATTACTGCTGCTCGCAGTCAAAATCTACCAAAAGATCGAATTGATAGAGCTCTGCAACAAGCATCTGATCCATCAGACACAGATAATTATACGGAAATTCGCTACGAAGGTTTTGTCCCAGGTGGTATTGCAATAATTGTCGAGACTTTAACTGACAATAAAAATAGGACTGTTGCAGAAGTTAGAAGTGCTTTTACTAAGCATGGAGGAAATTTGGGTGAGTCCGGTAGCGTTAGCTTTATGTTTGATCGAGTTGGTAGAATTGATTATCCTGCTAATGTGGCGTCTGCTGATGATATAATGGAAAGTGCTATTGAGTCTGGTGCAAATGACGTTGAGTCGACGGATCAATACCATACTGTATACACAGATATTGAAGCATTTTCTGAGTGTTTGGAGTATATGAATAACAAGTATGGGGCGCCGCTAGAGTCAGAAATAGAGTGGAAGCCGCAAAATACAATTATGGTTACAGATGAAGAAAGAGCTACAAAATTGTTGAAGTTAATAGATGCTCTTGAAGAAAGTGACGACGTGCAAAAAGTTTTTGGCAATTATGAAATGTCGGAAGAACTGTTTGAAAAATTATCAAATTAGGATAAAAATATATGCAAATAATTATTCTTGCCGCAGGAAAAGGAAGCAGGATGAAATCTGAACTTCCAAAAGTAATGCATAAAGTTGCCGGAAAACCAATGCTTGAGCATGTTATTGATAATTGTCTGAAGGTTTCAAATGATTTAATATTAGTGTATTCTGATCATATTAAAGAATTTTTGCCAGAATTTTCCAATAAATGTACGTTGGTAAAACAAGAAGAGCAATTAGGTACGGCACATGCAGTGTTTGTTGCGAAAGATAAATTTGATCCTGATCAACCAATAGGGGTAATTTATGGTGATAATCCATTAATTACTGATGACATAATTCAGAATATGTTTGATCATATGCAAAAGACAGATTCAAAAGCCGTAACTCTAGCATTTGAATATGATAAGCCAAATGCTTATGGAAGGATTGTTGTTGATTCTGAGGGTAATTTTGAAAAAATTGTTGAAGCAAAATTTGCAAGTCCTGAAGAGAAAAAAATAACATTATGCAACTCTGGTATTATGTCATTTGCACCAGGTATTTTGAATAAGTATATAGAGGCCTGTTTAAGGTCAGACTCTGATAATCCACAGAAAGAATTATATCTTACTGAGATTATAGAAATTTGTGCTCAGCACGGTGAAAAAGTATCATATTATATTTCTGATAATTACAATTTGGTTTTGGGCGTCAATACTCAAGAAGAATTGCGGAATGCAAATTCAATAATCGATAAACAATAGTACTAAAATGACTAATAGCAAAAATTCAAAACCATTAATTATAGTAGATGGTTTTGGTTTTATATTTCGAGCTTATCACGTGCAACCTCCACTTACTTCGCCGTTAGGAGATCCTGTCGGTGCAATATATGGCTTTACTTCTATGCTTATCAAGCTTATCGCCGACTTTAAGCTAGAACATGCCGTAATAGTACTTGATCATAGCGGAAAGAATTTTCGCCATGATTTATATAAAGATTATAAAGCAAACAGGCCACCTGCGCCCGATGATTTAGTAATGCAGCTTAAGCTTGTTGAAAAAGCAGCAAAAGCGCTAAATTTTGAATGTATTTCAAGAGCAGGTTATGAAGCAGATGACATTATAGCGACGCTTGCGCATAAAGCGACAGTTGCTAAAAGAGAGGCTATTATAATTTCTTCTGATAAAGACTTGATGCAGCTAGTAAATGATCATGTTAAAATGTTTGATCCTGTGAAGTCTAAATTTATTCATGAGGAAGACATTTTGTCTAAGTTTGGTGTTGGGCCAGATAAAGTTCGTGAAGTTCAGGCATTAATGGGTGATAGTTCTGATAATATACCTGGTGTTGCTGGAGTTGGACCAAAAACTGCAGCTGGACTAATAAATCAATTTGGTGATTTGGAAACGGTGTTATCATCTATTGATCAAATTAAGAGCAAACGTCAGCAAGAGTTACTTAGAAGTTCAGCTGAAGATGCTAGAATTTCATGGAAGTTGGTTGGACTCGATCATAATGTAGATTTGGACCATGATGTAAACGAATTTAAATGGAGTGCGCCATCGGTTGAAAATATTTCTCACTTTTTAGCTGAATTCGGTTTCAAATCACTAATAAAAAGAGTTGAGAATCTATTTAGTTTGAAAATTCAAGAGGTTGAAATTCAAGCAAACGACTCTATAAACAAAAAGGTTGCAACAAAAAGAAATCAAATCTCATCCGATGAAGAATTTGCAAAATTTATGGCTTTTGCAGAACTGAATGGAGAAGTTTCTGTATCTGCTGTTCGGCAAGATGATGATATTCAATTTATTTTTGGTGTAAATGACGAATTATATATAGCCCCATATATTGCGCAATCTGATGCTCCAAAAGATTTATTTTCTTTGAATAGAGACAAGTCTAAAAATCTAAATTTTTCAAAGCAAATTCATGAATTATTTGCAGATGTATCTATTAAAAAAATCGTATTTAATTTAAAGGAGCTTTTAAAAATATGTAATCAACCGTGTAAGTCGTTCGAATATTTACAGTTAATGGATTATGTATTAAATGCAGGTAAAAAAAGCCGTGATATAAGAAAGATTATACAAGATCTTAGTGGCACTGAGATTTCAAAAGAAGCAGAAATTGAAATTATAGTGCCTTATCTACTTGATTGTTATAAGAAGCTTAATTATGAGCTCTTTAAAAATAAATTGCTGCATCTCTATCAAGATATTGATCTTCCTCTTTGTCATATTTTAGATGAAATGGAAATAGAAGGAGTTAAAATTGATAGTAAATATTTGAGTAAGATCTCTCAAGAATTTGGAATTAAGATTGCGGAGCTTGAAAAGAGAATTTATGAAATAACTGAAGAGGAATTTAATATAGCTTCACCTAAACAACTTGGAGAAATTCTATTTGGTAAAATGAAATTACCATTTGCTAAAACCACTGGAAAGACAAAGTCTTTTTCTACCAGCGCTGATATCTTAGAGAAATTGCACGAGGAAGGTTTTGAGATTGCTGAATTGTTACTAGAATGGAGACATTTGACTAAGCTTAAAAATACCTATACTGATACACTTCCTAATCAATTGGATCCTAGAACTGGTAGGATTCATACAACATTTTTGCAAGCAGCAACTACCACTGGAAGGCTTAGTTCAATAAATCCGAATGTACAGAATATTCCAACAAGGACTGAAGAAGGAAGCAGTATTAGAGCGGCTTTTATTGCCAGTGAAGGTAAAAAATTAATTTCAGCTGATTATTCGCAAATAGAACTAAGAATACTAAGCCATGTTGCAAATATTGAACCATTGAAAAAAGCAATGTCAGAAAATCGCGATATTCATGCTCAGACGGCAAGTCAAATTTTTGATATTCCAGTTGATAAGGTTAATTCTGAGCTAAGAAGAAGCGCTAAGGCAATAAACTTTGGCATTATATATGGAATAAGTGGCTTTGGTCTTTCTAAGCAGCTAAATATCTCTAGAAAGGAAGCGTCTGACTATATTGATAAATATTTTAAAGAATATCCCGGTATTCAAAAATATATGAGTGATACAATTGAGTTTGCTAAAGAAAATGGATATGTAGAGAATTTAATTGGTCGTAAGTGTTTTATACCAACAATAAATGATAAGAATCATGCAATGCGATCTTTTGGAGAAAGAGCTGCTATCAACGCCCCAATGCAAAGTTTAGCATCTGATATTGTTAAAATTGCTATGATTAATTTAAATACAGAGCTTAAAAATCGTTCTATGAAGACAAAGATGATCCTGCAGATCCATGATGAATTAATTTTTGAAGCGCCTGAGGCTGAGGTTAAAGATGCCATGGAACTAATAAAGAAAACCATGGAGTCTGCTATTAATTTAGATGTTAGAACCGATGTCGATGTTAACTCTGGAGATAACTGGCGAGAGATTCATTGATCAATAATTTGATCAAATATTACCAATTTAGATTTAAGGTCATCTTCCTCCATTATAATACTATTATCATTCGTAAATGGAAGTAAAATGCATGCTAAACTTTTCATTTAAAATTAGTAGAATAAATTTTATATCTAACTGATAAATCCACATTGTTAATATAGTTTTTTACTTTGTTAGTCTTATATTTATTTATCTGTTCATTGTTTGTTAAATTTCTAATAATCAACTGATCTTTATCAGTTAAGTTTTAAAAATATATTAATATTATTTTTAAAACTAATACTTACTTAAATACTTTGTATAGAAAAGTATTTAAGCGCTTATTGATGTTATATAATTAAGAATTAGTAGCGATATTTTAAATAGTATCTATAAAACTTTTTGTATTTACAACAAAACAATGATAGCTTACGCAAAGCTAGATTTTTTAGGTATACATATGATTGATAGTATTTTAAATACACGCACTACAACGTCGTCCAATAAAGATATAGATAGGCATTAAAAGAATTTAAAAACAATCTACGCTGATAAAGCAAAAGTAGAAAAAGCGAGTATCTGGATAAATGGTATAGAAGTTAAGTTTGGTCGTGATTTAAATCATACTGTCAGGAATATTAATAAGTCTTATTCTAAAGCTGGTGTTAGAGCAAGTATAAAAGATAGCAAGCTTGTATTGTCTACTCGTAGTAGTACATTGAAGATTCATGACCCTAAACAGATTCTTAAAAACTTAGTAGATAAGGACAGAGTTGGGATTAATAAAGATCACGATATTCAAATTGTTAGAAAAGGTGTAGGTGATACAAAATTTATTTATACTTTTAATAATAAGAGTAAAGATTATCGCCTAGACAGAGATTTTTCTAAATCTGGTGCAATATATTGTATAGGGTGGGCCAACGTTCATTTGCACGATCCTGTAGATAATTTGGTAAATATAGGAGTAGTTCAAAATTTATTGCATGAGCAAGCGCCTGAACCCTTATTTGGTGTTCCTGTACACGAAGCTATAGATCCTGATGCACAAGAAGAAGCTGTAGGTGCTATTCCTATTGTGCAAGTAGATGAAGTACCTGGTCTTGTTGCTCAAGTAAATGTAGAACCTGTCCCTGCTGAAGTAGAGGTGGATGTAGTTCCGGTACCTGAGGAGCAAATAGTTCCTGCGCCTGCTGTGCAAGAAGCGCACGCTTTTGCCGTGCAAGCAGATGCAGCTCAAGATGAAGGTGAAAATATTGATTATCTAGCAAGAGCAATAGAATTGCTAAATGGTAAGAATAAAAAAGAGACGAGAGAAATACTTACGGACGTTGCAAAGAGAGGTAATGTCAATCTTATAGAAGCAATGGTACAAATTATAAAGCAACCCCCAGCAAATGTTGTTATTGATAAACCAGGTTTTGTAGGTATGAAAAGGGTGTATAATGATAGTCAAGATTATTTGAAAATGTTACTTCGGAGAGAGCAATCCGATGATATTAAGAAGTCTTGCGGAATTATTGCGGATTTGGCTAAAATAAGTGATCACGAACAGAGAATTTTTCATAATTTAGACAGAGGACGCTATTATCGACCAGCGTTTGGGGGATAATTTTTAGTTTTTTTGGAGACGTGATTGACATAGTTGTATGAAATACATTACAATCCTTTTCAAGATGGTTGCGTGGTTGTATGTTTTGTTTTTTAAGCAGAGCATGAGGAAAGTCCGGACTCCAAATAGACGCGATGCTGGTTAATGGCCAGCGAAAGGAGGCGAGAGGCTCATTTTAGGGAAAGTGCAGCAGAAATATACCGCCTTTTAAGGTAAGGGTGAAATGGTGCGGTAAGAGCGCACCGGGTTGTTGGTAACAATAATTGCTATGTAAACCCCATCGGGAGCAAGATCAAATAGGCGTAATTAGAACTTTAATAGAGTTCCTAGCTGTCTATAGCTAGAGATTATGCGGGTAGGTCGCTTGAGGTAAATGGTAACATTTATCCTAGATAAATAATCACGGTAGCTTTATTGCTATACAGAATCCGGCTTATAGACTATCTTTTAACTTTAATATTTTAATCATCTTATAATGCTAACATTATACCACCATCCTGCTTGTCCGTTATCGCGTCAAATTCGAGTCTTCTTAAAAGAGTTTGATGTTGAATTTACTATGGTAAAAGAAGATTATTGGCTTAGAAGGAAAGAATTTGTTGAGATTAATCCTTCTGGTAACCTTCCTGTTGTTGAAATAGATAAATTCTCGCCAATTTTAGTAGGTAACTATTCTATAATTGAGTATATGGCAGAAAAATTTGAGGATTTTTATTTTATGCCAAAATCTGCTGATGAACGTGCTTTGGTGCGTAAGGATATAGCTTGGTTTAATGATAAGTTTTATCGTGAGGTGAGTAAAATTCTAGTTGATGAAAAAATGATTAGATTGCTTATGCATGTTGGTGGGCCTAGAAGTGCTTTTATTCGTGCAGCAAAAGCGAATTTAAATCAGCATTTTCGTTTGCTAAGTGAATATCTTGAAAAAAGATCGCATGTTGCGTTAGAAAAACTTTCATGTGCCGATATTGTTGCTGCTTCGCATATTTCTACAGTAGATTATTTTGGTGAAATAAATTGGGATAGTTGGCCGATTATTAAAGAATGGTACTCAATTATCAAGTCAAGGCCGTCTTTTCAAACAATATTACAGGACCGAGTCGCAGGCTTTGTGCCACCATTGCATTATGCTAATCTGGATTTTTAATAATTTAAATAAAATAAGCTTTATAAAACAACTCTAGCTCAAGCGCTCTGCAAGAGTATGAAAATTTTTTATTAGTTGATCAATTCTTTCTAGGAATTGATAGTTGATCTGAGGAGTATTATTAAGGTTATCTGCTTTTTGATCTAGGATTTCTGCATTTTCTATTTTGATAGAAGGTTGTTTATTTATTGGTTCTTTAATATCAGAGTATGTTTGGATAAGATAGTTTATATTTTCCAAAGTGTAGTATCTGCGACCGCGGATTTTAACAATAGACATTTTTTTATCAATCTTATCTATGTACCTTAGTTTATGCGGAGCTAGGGCACACATGTCGCATGCTTCAGAAATAGAAAAATACTTTTTTGTTAGCATAGCTATGAATTTATTTTTTCTTTAAGAGGTCTTGATGGCAAGAAACGTAGTACCGTTCTTGGTTTAATCTCAACTCTTTCACCTGATCGAATATTAAAGCCTGGTCTAGTTTTTTTATGATTTATTTTCCAAGTACCAAAATTTTGTAGCATTGTTTTATCATCTCTTTTTGTAAGATGGAATATTTCAGAAAAAGTGTGGGTAGTAATTTCTTCGCAAAGGGTTGCGGAAAGACCAAGCTTTTCCTTAAGCTTTTCAGCAACTTTTTCTTTTGTGATTGTTTCTGGCTTACCCATAATAACCCCAATTATCTTAGGTTTTTTGTGCTTGGGTACTGATGCTATGCAATATTAAGTTACCATCTAACTAAAATCGATCCCCAAGTCGTTCCAGCACCAAATGCTGTAAATACAACTAGCTTACCACGTTCTATTCCTTTAGTCGACTTTAATTCTGAAAGTGCTAGTGGAATTGATGCCGCAGAGCAGTTTGCGTGTTTCTCAATAGTAACAATGACTTTTTCATCTGGGAGGTTAAATTTGTTAGCAATAGAGTTTATAATTCTCTGATTTGCTTGGTGTGGAACGAGAAAATCTACGTCTTCAATATTCAAGTTATTTGACTTAAGAAGTGATTTTACTGACTCTGACATTTTTTCAACAGCTTTCTTGAAAACTTCTGAGCCTTTCATTTGTACATGGCCACTTTTACCATTCATACTTACTCCTCCGTCAGTATGTAGGATGTCATACATAGATCCATCTGAATAAATATCACTATCAATTATTCCGCTTTTTGAGTCATCTTGTTGTAGTATAATAGCACCAGCTCCGTCACCAAATAGAACGCATGTAGATCTATCTTGCCAATCTAGCAATGAAGACATTTTTTCGGAACATACTAAAAGTACAGTTTTATATTTGCCAGATTTAATCATATTGTCAGCTACCTGCGTGCCGTATACGAAACCAGAGCAAATTGCTTGTATATCAAATGATGGTATTTCGCCAAGGCCAAGGTAACCTTGAAGTTTGTTGGCGACGCTAGGAAAGCTGTTATCAGGGGTATTAGTGCATGCAATTATTAAATCAATATCTTTGTGATTAATATTTGCATCTTTTACAGCTGCGTTTGCCGCCTTGTGGGCCATATGAGAAGTATACTCATCGCTAGCAGCAATATGACGCTGGCCAATTCCAGTTCTTGATTTTATCCATTCATCACTAGTATCAATGGTTTTTTCTAGATCTGAGTTTGTTACTACTTTGGAAGGTAAGTAGCCGCCGCAGCCTATAATTCTTGAAGCCATAAGTTTAGCTTAAGATTCCTCATTATCGTCTTTTTCAACAACAATTTGCTTGTTATTATATGAACCACTTGATGCATCCATATGGTGAGGAAGTCTGTATTCACCAGTGTCTTTATCAATGATTACATTAATTCTGCCAAGCGCATCATGTGAGTGTCTCATATTACGTTTAGATTTGGACGTTTTTTTCTTTGGAACTGCCATTTTTTATCTCTCAATTGACTTTTTGTTAGTATTTTTAAAAAAAGTGTTTGTCAAACTGTCGCGCATTATACTATATTTCAACTACAAAATCTATAGTATTTTATATAAAATTATTTTTATGACAAATTTAAAGCCTTATTTTGCTGGAATTATTTCAGTGTTTTTTCTTTTAATCATTTCCGGTTGCCAGTCTATCGATGTACGTGGTCAATTTGTAAGTGATAGTGCAATTGAGCAGATTAATATTAAGAAGCCAAAAAAAGAAGAGTTGATAAATATGATTGGAACGCCAACATATGTTCCAGACTATTCTGCAGGTACTTGGTATTATATTCAGCGATCATTGGCGCGTAGAGCATGGTTTGATCCAAAAGTGATTGAGCAAAGAATAGTAAAAATTACGTTTGCTGCAAATAAAAGAGTTTCTCAAGCAGTATTATTAAAAAATGCTCAGAACGAAGCGATTGTAGCGAATAGTGCTTTTACAAAAACTCATGGTACCGAACAAAGTGGTATTCAAAAATTTGTGAAGAACATTGGCAGGTTTAATCAGACCACAAATGGTAGTGGCAGACGTAAGAGTAAAAAGTAATTTTTATTTAGTCTAATCCAGGATTTATTGGATAAATATAATTATAATAAACAGTAAGTAAATATTATGATCAGCAATGATGAATTAAAGAAGCTGCAGAGGCTTGCGAAATTAGATTTTTCTGATAGTGAAATTGAAGCTTTTTCTAAGAAGCTAACAAATGTTGTTGGAATGATTGATAAGTTGCAAGAGGTTGATTGCGATGGAGTTGAGCCTCTTAGATCCGTTTGCGATGTGCATCAGAGATTTAGAGAAGATAAGGTGGAGATATCAGATATCTCAGAAGATTTATTTAAGAATGTACCTGAGAGAGGTTCTGAAATAGCTCGAGAAGTAAAATGTTTTGTTGTTCCAAAGGTAATTGAATAAAATGTCAGAATTAATTAAATTATCAATCGCAGAAGCGCTTGAAGGCTTGAAAGCCAAAAAATATACAGCTATAGAAATTGTTGATGCACATATTAAGCAAGCTGAAGCTCAAAAAAGCTTGAATAGCTATATTACTGAGACTTTTGATATTGCAAGGGATCAAGCAAAGCAGTCAGATGCAAATTATGTAAGTGGAAATGCACGTAAATTAGAGGGTATACCTGTTGCAGTCAAAGATTTATTTTGTACAAAAAATGTCAAAACAACTGCTGGTTCTAGGATGCTTGAAGAGTTTGTTCCTCCATATGAATCAACCGTCAGTCGGAATATCGCTGATCATGGATCAGTAATGATTGGTAAAGTAAATATGGATGAGTTTGCTATGGGTTCTTCAAACACTACCAGCTATTTTGGTAATGTGATCAGCCCTTGGAAAGCAAAAAATAGTGATAAAGATCTAGTGCCGGGCGGTTCGTCTGGTGGTTCTGCTGCTGCAGTTAGTAGCTTTACAGCTATGGCGGCTCTTGGTAGTGATACTGGTGGATCAATTAGGCAGCCAGCTGCATTTACTGGAACATTTGGTATTAAGCCAACATATGGAAGATGCTCGAGATGGGGAATGGTTGCATTTGCAAGTTCACTCGACCAAGCAGGTATATTTACTAGAAATGTTACTGATGCTGCCTTAATGCTAGAAGCAATGATGGGTTTTGATGAGAAAGATTCCACATCAATTAATCAACCTGTACCTGAGCTTGTTTCTGCTGGGAGTAAGTCTGTAAAAGGTATGAAGGTCGGAATTCCAACAGATTTAATGGAAATGGATGGTGTAAATCCTGAAATTATGCAAATGTGGCAGAATTCGATTGAGATGATGAAAGCTGAAGGTGCTGAGATTGTGAACATTACTCTTCCTCATGCAAAATATGCACTTCCAGTATATTACGTAATTGCTCCAGCAGAGGCTTCATCCAATCTTTCTAGATATGATGGTGTAAGATACACTCATAGAACTGATAGGCCTTGCAGTAATCTGGATGATCTATATAGATTTACTAGAACTGAAGGTTTTGGTGAAGAAGTGAAGCGCCGAATAATGATTGGAACTTATGTGTTATCATCTAGTCATATGGATGCGTACTATATAAAAGCACAAAAAGTTCGTCGTCTAATTGCTAATGATTTTAAAAATTCGTACGAAAAAGTCGATGTGATTATGCTTCCATCAACACCAACTGCAGCTTTTGGCATTAATGATAATCAAGATGATCCACTGACAATGTATCTGAATGATATATTTACTATTCCGGCAAGCTTATCTGGCCTGCCATGCGCATCTGTGCCAGCGGCATTAAATAGTGAAGGACTACCACTTGGTATGCAGCTAGTAGCTCCTGCGCTTGATGAGTATAGAGTGCTTCAGGCTTCAGCTGTTATTGAGCGAGCAGTTAAAGATTTAGATTTCACTCCAGGAGGGTTTTAATGGCTTATATTACAGGAAATACAGGTGAGTGGGAATATGTTATTGGTCTTGAAGTTCATGCCCAGGTCTCATCAAAAGCAAAATTATTTTCAGGTACATCGACTGAGTTTGGTGCTGAGCCAAATTCTCAAGTTTCACTGGTTGATGCTGCAATGCCTGGAATGCTTCCAGTTTTAAATAAATATTGTGTTGAGCAGGCAATTAAGACTGGTCTTGGAATTAATACGCAGATAAATAAAATTTCAGTTTTTGATAGAAAGAACTATTTCTATGCAGATCTTCCTCAGGGTTATCAAATATCTCAGTTCTATATTCCTATCGTTGAAAACGGTCATTTGGATGTGATGACTGAAGATGGAAAAGAGAAGAAAGTCAGGATTAATCGAATTCATCTTGAACAAGATGCTGGAAAATCTATACACGATCAGCATCCAGAATACAGTCTGATTGATCTAAATCGTTCTGGTATTGCGTTGATGGAGATAGTAACAGAGCCAGATATAAGCTCTCCATTTGAAGCAGCTGATTATGTTCGAAAGCTTAGAAGTTTGCTTAGATATATAGGATCGTGTGATGGTAATATGGATCAAGGTTCAATGCGTTGTGATGCTAATATCTCAGTAAGAAAGCCTGGAGGCAAGCTTGGAACGCGTTGTGAGATTAAGAATTTGAATTCTGTAAAAAATATTACGAAAGCTATTGAGTATGAAGCAATGCGTCAAGTTGAATTGCTTGAAAGCGGTGGAGAGGTTGATCAGGAAACACGTCTATTTGATGTAAATACTGGGCAAACTCGTACAATGAGAAGTAAAGAGGATGCAAACGATTATCGCTATTTCCCAGATCCTGATTTGCTGCCAGTACATGTTGATGACGAACTGATTACGAAATTAAAAGACGATCTTCCAGAGCTTCCATCAGAGAAAGTGCATCGCTATGTTTCCGATCTTGGGCTTAATAAGTATGATGCGGAAGTTATAGTTGCTGATATCGATACTGCAAAGTATTTTGAGGAAGCAAGTGCTGGTGCTAATGCAAAGGTAGTTGCAAATTGGATTTCGAGTGAGCTATTTGGCAGGTTGAATAAAAATTCAATGACTTTAGCGGAATGTAAGATTAGTCCTAAAATGCTAAAAGATTTGGTTGCGCTTATCGATGATGGAACGATTTCAGGGAAAATTGCTAAAACCGTATTTGAAGAAATGTTTGAAAGCGGTGAGCAACCAGATAAAATTGTAGAGAAGAAAGGTCTTAAGCAAGTCTCAGACCGTGGGTCAATAGAGCCGATTATTGACGAGGTTATTGCTGCTAATCCAGATTCAGTTGAAGCTTATCGTGGTGGAAAAGATAAGTTATTTGGCTTTTTTGTTGGTCAAGTGATGAAAAAAACTGGTGGTAAAGCAAGTCCACAAATGGTAAATGAAATATTGAAAGAGAAGTTGTAGTAATATTTTTATATGTCAAAATTATCTGGGGATTTTGAAGCTGTTGACCAGGCTCACCAGCTTGATATGGATTATGTTTCAGAGCATATGCAAGCCGTCATGACCTTGCCTGGAACTGGAGAAAATTCCTATGCAAATACATCGTCCATTGATGAGATGTTAGAAGCTATGCCAAACCTAGAATGGGTTGGGGTAGTTGTTTCATGGTTTGCAACAGGTCTTGATATAGCTAATGACATAATTAAACCCGGTATAGAGAAAAGCTCTGATGAGTCTGAGGATGATTGGCTTGTTTCAAGTTATGATCGAACTGATGCTCATCAAATTTATCGATCTAATCAGAGTGACCCAACTACAGTTAGATATGGCGGTACAGCGCCAGATTCTGATGTTTTGTCTTATGTTCAGGCAATAAAAGATAAAGGGCTGAAAGTTGCATTTTATCCTTTTATAATGGTTGATGATGTTAGTAAATCTTGGCGTGGCAGTATTACTGGTGATGCAGAAGATGTATCAAATTTTTATAAAAAACAGTATAAGCCATTTATTATGCATTATGCTGAGCTATTGAAAGATGTTGTCGATATGTTTTACATTGGTTCAGAATTGGAAGGGCTAACATCTATTAAAGGTAAAGGTAGAAAATTTCCGTTTGTAGATTGTCTAGTAGATCTTGCATCAAGCGTTAGAAGTGAAGTTGGAGATAATATTTTAATTAGCTATGCAGCAAATTGGACGGAGTATCATTCATGTGGCGGAGGAAATAGACCACTTGATGCATTATGGTCAAAGCAAAGCATAAATTTTGTTGGATTAGACTATTATATGACTCTTACAGATTCTGAGGCAACGGACTTGTCTGTAGAAGAAATTAAAGCAGGTTTTTATTCTGGTGAGGGGTATGACTATTATTTGAATTATAAGGACGAGAAGCTTGAGTTTCATAATAATTGTGATAGATGGAAAGACGTAGCAGGCTGGTTTTCTTCTGAGCATTGGGCTTGGGATCCTGAAGTTGAGGAAAGCTATAAAACAGCTTGGGTTGCGAAGTCTAAGCCAATTATATTTAGTGAGTTTGGTTTTAGGTCAGTTGAACTTGCATCTAATACTCCAAATGTTTATGGTGATATGATGCCAAAGCATTCATCAGGTAATGTAGATTTTCCAATGCAAATGCGAGCAATTCATGCTACACTCGAGCACATTAGTGAGGATAAATCCATAGAAATGGGTTTTTGTTATGGTTGGGATAGCAGAGGTTCTGGATGGACAAGAAATTATGCTGATGGTGATCGGTGGGCAAAGGGACACTGGATTGACGGTAAAATTGTAAGGATAAAGTAGATGGCAATCAAGATTCATAAAAAAGAAGATTTTGAAAAAATGCGGAAAGCTGGAGAGCTTGCTGCAATGACGCTTGATTACATTACTGAATATGTTGTGCCTGGAGTAACTACTGAGCGCTTGGATGATTTATGTCATGAATTTATAACAAGCCATGGTGCTATTCCAGCTCCACTTGATTATAAAGGATTCCCAAAATCAATTTGTACTTCGATTAATCATGTAGTATGTCACGGCATACCATCGGATAAAAAGCTAAAGAATGGTGATATTATTAATATTGATGTTACAGTTATAGTTGATGGATGGCACGGGGATACAAGCCGTATGTATCATGTGGGAGATGTTGGTATTAAACAAAAACGTCTTGTGCAAGTGACGTATGAAGCTATGATGATCGGTATTGAAATGGTAAAGCCAGGTGTACAGCTAGGTGATATAGGCAGCGCTATTCAGAAACATGCTGAAAAGCATAAATATTCAGTGGTTCGTGATTACACAGGTCATGGTATAGGTCAGGTGTTTCATGATGAACCTAGTGTCCTGCACTATGGAAAACCTGGAACAGGAGTTGTTCTAGAAGAGGGAATGTTTTTTACGATTGAGCCTATGGTTAACGCCGGAAAATATGATACTATCTTGAGTAAATTTGATGGATGGACTGTTACAACTAGAGATAAATCACTATCCGCCCAGTTTGAGCACACAGTTGGTGTAACAAAAGACGGTGTAGAGATTTTTACTATGTCACCAAAAAAATTATTATGCCCGCCATATGAGCTTGGAAAATAAAACAGAAGAAAAACCTCACCATGTAGGTCATAGGAAGAGGTTGAAAAATAAATTTTTGCAAACCAATCCTTCTGGTTTTAGTGATTATGAACTGTTAGAACTTGTGCTTTTTCAGTCAGTGCCTAGGCGCGACGTAAAGCCCCTTGCTAAGAATTTGTTATCTAAATTTGGGAGCTTTAATCAGTTGATAAATGCAGATAGAGAAAAAATTTTAGCAGTCAGTGGTGCTACTGAAGCAATTTACTTACAATTTCGTGTAATAAAGGAGATGCTAAATAGAACCCGAACTATGGATAACAAAAAAGCTGCATAGTAGTTGGTATTGGGGTATTCTGGCTTTTTTAAACAACTAAAGAGTACCCCAATGAATATAGACTACGATACTTTGTTCTGCTTTGTCGATGATTTTTATAAAGGATTTGAAAATTGGTACAAAAAGTCTCTTCTTACTAGCGGTTTAAGAAAACGTAATAGACCAAGCAGTATGAGCTTATCGGAGATAATAACAATCTTAATAGCTTTCCATCAATCTGGTATGGCTTGCTTTAAATATTTTTACTTAGAACTTATGAGAAATAACAGAAATTTATTCAATTACTTAGTCCATTATGATCGCTTTATATCATTGATAAAGCTAGCCTTTCCTGCTGTATTATGCATGTTAAAATCCCTTGAGGGTAAGATAACTGAATACATGTTTATCGACTCTACTCCAATGGTTGTATGCCATAGGCTGTGAGAGAAACGTCATAAAGTTTTTAAAGACTTAGCTGGAAAAGGTAAGACTTCAACTGGTTGGTTCTTTGGCTTTAAGTTGCACTTTATTTTTAATAGTCACGGAGAAATTGTACGCATGCATGTTACTAGCGGGAATGTAGATGACAGGTCTCCAGTAAAGCAAATGCTAAAAGATATCTCTTGCAAACTTATTGGTGATAAAGGTTATATCTCCAAAAAATTATTCACTGAATTATTTGAACAGGGTACAACTTTAATCACTAAAATCAGAAAAAATATGAAGAATTGTCTAATGGATATAAATGATAAAATGATGTTAATGAAACGTCCATTTATAGAAACAATCTTCTCATCTATAAAGTCGTTAAACACCTTGATACATAGTAGACATAGATCTCCAATAAATGCATTTTGTCACTTATTTGCTGGACTAATAAACTATCAGCTTCGTACTGATAAGCCATCTTTAGAACAATTTATAAAATGAAATCGCTTATCCACAGTTCGGGTTAAATAGAGTATTTGCTGAAAGAGTAGAGAATAAAAATGTAATTAGTTCTTGGTCACCATTACTTGAGTATTTGAAATTTAATATGGGTTGTTTGAATATCGAGCAATTTAGAGTGCTTTTCTTAAATAAGAAAAATGTTCTAATAGCAGATGAGGTTATGGCAACAGGTACTATTGATCAAACGCCAGTATATCCAAGAGAAATAGTCAAAAAATCGCTATTTCATGAGGCGGGTGCTCTGATATTAGTTCATAATCATCCTAGCGGAAACCCTAAGCCATCAAATGCTGATATAGATTTGACGACGCAGATTATAAGTGCGTGCAAAACTATTAACGTGACAGTGCACGATCATGTTATTATTGGCGGTAATGAGTATTATAGTTTTAAATCAAATATGTTGTTATGAGTTTTATTATTAGTTTAACTATCTTAGGAATAATAGCGTTAATAGCCTCACTAGTTATAACAAAATTACTCATTAATATAATGCCAAAATTTGGAATTGTAGATGTTCCAAGTAAAAGAAGAGCTCACGACAAAATAACGCCAAGAGGAGGCGGCCTTGCTTTTGTATTAATATATTCTATTTTATTACCATCTTTCGAGTATTTTGTAGTTGGATCAATTGAGGATTCAATCCTAGTTTTGCAGATGTTTATTCCAATTAGTGTAGTATCTTTTTGGGATGATATATCACACGTAATGATTCCTCTTAGGTTGCTTATTCATGTATTATGTTCCTGCTTAGCAATAATGTGGCTTGTACATCCAAGTCCAATCTTGCACTACGAGATACCTGTATATTTAGATTTAGCAATTGGGACGTTTGCTTTGCTGACTTTTTTAAATATATACAATTTTATGGATGGGATTGATGGTATTACGGTCAGTCAATCTTTGCATTATTCTGGTACTATTTTGTTGTTATGTTTTGTAAGATATGACCTTATTCCAAATGTTGATATGGTTATAGTTACGGCTGTAATAATTGGTGGATGGTCGTTGGGTTTTATTTATTTTAACTGGCAGCCGGCAAAAATATTCCTTGGTGATGTTGGCAGTATTAGTTTAGGCTTTTTAATAGGAATTTGTCTTTTAACAATTGCATCAGCTAGTGCCAAGCTTTTTGCTGCCTGTGTTATTGCTTCATTATATTACATTGCAGATGGAGGTATGACAATTTTGATCCGAATTGTTAAAGGTGAGAGAATTTGGGAGCCGCATTTGCAACACTTCTTTCAAAAGTCGGTAAAAGGTGGTAAAAGCCATAAACGAACGGTAAAACGTATTATGAAATGTAATATACTACTTATGTTTCTTGCTGTTCAGTCCTTGTACTATCCTGTGATATCAATTATTGGTGCAACCTTAGTTGTTATGGTAACTATTATTAGGTCAGTAATATGAAGCCTATTGTCGATGAGGTTAATAAACTGGTACGAAATGTCTTTAAAAGGCAACATCCAGTTTTAGCAGAAATTATCGTCAATTGGGGTAAAATTGTTGGAGTTAAATTTAGTCAAAATAGTATACCGCTAAAAATTACTTCCAGTAAAGAAGA
>CBDBTV010000001.1:0-8564 GCA_965211855.1 Rickettsiaceae bacterium | reverse complement strand
AGTATCCGTCATCTTTAAGCTCCGATACGGCTTCTTCAAGCATATGTTGGTACAATTCCACTCCCAGATCCTTTATATGACCAGATTGCTCTTGACCTAGGGGATTGCCGCTTCCCCGTATATCAAGATCATGGCTGGCCAAGGTAAAGCCCGCACCCAGTGTATCCAAAGATTGTAATACTTTTAAACGGTTCTGAGCTCCTTTTGTGATGAGTTTATTATCAGGCATTGTAAAATAGGCATATGCTCTGAGCTTAGACCGCCCTACTCTTCCTCGCATTTGATAAAGTTGAGCTAAGCCAAATCTATCTGCCCTGTACACTATCATTGTGTTGGCTGTTGGAATATCTATTCCGCTTTCAATTATAGATGTAGATATAAGAACATCATACTGACCATTGTAAAAAGCGGTCATAATTTCTTCTAAGGTATTCGGTGACATTTGGCCGTGTGCAATAACATATGTAACTTCCGGTACTTGTACCTGCATAAATTCATCTATTTTTTTAATATCCGAAATTCTTGGCACAACAAAAAAGCATTGCCCTCCTCTATAACGTTCTCGGAGAATAGCCTTTCTAATTGAAATGATATCAAAAGGAGAGATATAAGTCCTAACGGCAAGCCTATCAACCGGGGGTGTTGCAATAAGAGATAAATCCCTTATGCCAGATAGTGCCATTTGTAATGTTCTTGGTATTGGTGTCGCGGTTAAAGTTAAAACGTGAAGATCTGACCTCAACTGTTTCAACCGTTCTTTGTGTTGTACACCAAACCTCTGTTCTTCATCAACTATAATTAATCCTAGGTCTGAAAATTGGAGAGACTTAGATAGCAAACTATGTGTTCCAACAATGATGTCGCACTGCCCCTTGCTGAGATCATTTTTTATTAAAATTTGCTCTCTAGAGGAAACCATTCTTGATAGTTGTTTAACGCTGACGGGTAAATCTTTAAATCTCTCTGAAAAGGTTTTAAAATGTTGTCGTGATAAAATAGTAGTTGGTGCGACTATTGCCACTTGTTTGCCGCTCATCACTACTGCAAAGGCAGCTCTTAAGGCCACTTCAGTTTTACCAAATCCGACGTCACCACAGATCAATCTGTCCATTGGTTTTCCACTTTGGAGATCACTTAAAACTTCATCAATAGAGCTTATTTGATCTTCAGTTTCAGCATAGGGAAACTTAGAGCAAAATTCATTATAAACATTTTGATCAATACTTATTGCTTCACAGGTCTTCGTCGCTCTTTTAGCGGCGATAATTATTAATTCACCTGCAATATCAAGGAGTCGTTTTTTCGCTTTAGCTTTTCGCGACTGCCATGCGGCACTTCCTAACTTATCAAGAGTAATGTTTTCTGGTGCTGATCCATAACGTGATAAAAGTTCAATATTTTCTACAGGTAAATAAAGTGTAGAGCCGCCGAAATACTCAAGTTTTAAACAATCATGTGGAGCATCGCGAACACTTATAGTTTCAAGACCAATATAACGTCCCAGTCCATGATCTATATGAATTATTAGGTCATCAGTATTAAGAGACGTAACTTCAGAAATAAAGTTTTTAGTTCTTCTTTTTCTTCCGCTATTTATTAATCTATCACCAAAAATATCTTGCTCAGATATTACAATAAAGTCATCTATTTCAAAGCCTGTTTCTAATGGCAATTTAATTCTATAAACATTTGATTTGTTTATTGCTAAAGCTTCAGAACCTAATTTGATTTCAGGTATAACTAATCCATGGTCTGCTAATACACTGCCCAGTCTTTCTGACGAACCATCTGTATGTGATGCAATTAATACTTTTTTATCGATATCTTTTAAATAATTAATGTACTTAATCACTTCATCGAAAACATTACAATTGGATCTCTTTCTTTCGTTTGAAAAATTCCTACCGAGGCGTCCACCGAAGTCTATCTTATTATCTGTATCAGGTGGCGTAAATAATGTATGATTACGTATCTTAAAATTTGATAATGCTTTTTTCCATTCATTAGGTTGTATGTAAAGATTTTCTACGGGTAGAGGTCTATATAATCCAGATAGTTTTGCGGGATCACCTGACCCAGTATCTTGTGAGTTTACATAATCCATACGTGACGAGTAATAATCCTCGATCAAGTCTTGTCTTTCAGATAATGACTCAGATATTAAACAATCAAAAGATATCAATGACCCGGAGGGCAAATAGTCAAAAATTGTTTCAACTTTATCATAAAATAGTGGTAAGTAATGCTCGATCCCTTGCGGTCGAATACCTTCAACAATAGATGAATAAATAGGGTCCTTTGCTACACCACCGCCAAAAGTGGCTATATAGTTTCTTCGAAAAATACCTGTTGATAATGTTGTAAGCAATACTTCACTTACTGGAGTAAAAGTAACGGTATTTAATTTTATCTTAGTTCTTTGCGTTTCAGAGTCAAAAGACCGTATTGATTCTATATCGTCTCCGAAAAAATCAAGTCTTACCGGGCTTTCAAAACCTATTGGGAATATATCAACTATACCCCCTCTTATGGCATAATCGCCTGGGTCTCGAACAATAGTCTCGCGTATGTAACCATTTTCAATCAAGTATTTTTGGAGGTGGTTTCTTTTTAGTTCCGAACCAGTTTTGATTGTCAATCCAGAGCTTGATAATATCTTTTGAGGAATCAGTTTTTGAGTTACAGCACTGATAGTTGATATTATTATCAATGGCTTATCATTCATATATGATAATAAATTGAATAAAGTTGATGCACGTTTTGCTGCTAAATCCCTACTTGGAGATACTCGATCATAAGGAAGGCAATCCCACGCTGGAAGCATTAGTACCTCGATATCAGGTGCATAAAATTGACAAGCAGAAAAGAAAGAGGCGGCTCGTCTATCATCACGGGCTATGAATACTGAAATATTATCGGACTTACGTGCAGCTTTGGTAAAAATTAAAGCATCAGCTCCATCAGGCAAACCAGCCGCTACGATACTTGGTTCATCTCCCGCATATCTATTAAACTGTACTTGCATCTATTTTAGTGGTTTAAAATTTTTTATTCTTTTAAAAAGATCAGTATCGTACTCTTCAGGCATAATTGTGTTACCGGTTAACCACCCATAAATATCGTGATCCTTACAGTTCAGTAATTTCTCGAATAAAGCTATATCATTGTCACTTAATTCATTTATATGTTCTTTTGCAAAACCGCCTAAGATGAGGTCTGCTTCCTTAAAGCCTCTATAGTTTGATCTATATAATAATTTTTTTCGTTTGATGTCCATCATGGTAGAAATCTATTATATAAAATCTTATGCTATGTCACTTGCGATTAGTAGAAAAATTCGATTTACTAACAAAATGCGTCCAGAACCATTATTTTCTTATTTTTCTTCAACATCCACGTTAAATGGTGTGGGACCCAAAACTCATAATATTCTATCACGTGCTATGGGTCCAAAATTATTAGATCTTGTATTTACGCCACCATCAAGTATTATTAATAGAAGTTATACTCCTAAAATTTCGGAAATAACAAATAATGCGGTAGTCACTTTAGTTGTTACTGTTGGTTCCCATTCTAAAAGTATAAATAAAAATCAACCCATAAAGGTAAGAGTTTTTGATGAAACTGGGGAGCTAACTCTATGCTTTTTTAAAGCTAAAAAAGAATATATAGATAAAATACTTCCTGCGGGGTCAAAACGGATTATTTCTGGGAAAGCACAATTTTATAACTCCGAAATTAATATTGTTCACCCTGATTATGTTTTATCACTATCGGAAAAAAATAGATTACCAATTATTGAAACAATCTATCCGCTCACTAACGGCCTAACACAAAAAATAGCACGTAAATCAATACTGAATGCATTAGAAAAGGTATCTGCTCTCCCAGAATGGATAGATAAGTCAATTTTAGATCAATATGGTTGGCCAAAATTCAATGAAGCACTAATCAAAATCCATTCACCAACTCATCCATCAGATATTAAGTTAACATCTCCTCCAAGGCTACGGCTTGCATATGATGAATTATTAGCTAAGCAAGTAGCAATAGCTTTAGTCCGAAATAATAACCAAAAAAAAGTTGGAATTGCTCATAATTCTGTTGGTAATTACATAGATGAATTAGTGAATGTGGTGAATTTTGTGCCGACAAGTTCGCAATATAGTGTTTTTGAAGAAATAAAAAAGGATATGAGTTCCCCAAATCGCATGACACGATTATTGCAAGGCGACGTAGGTTCAGGTAAAACTTTTGTTGCAGCAATGGCTTGTGCATATGCTGCGGAATCAGGGTCACAAATAGCTTTAATGGCTCCTACTGAAATACTAGCTCGACAACATTTAATTAATCTAAAGTCATTATTAGAACCACTAGGTCTTACAGTTGAAGCAATTACAGGTCGAGATAAAGGTATCCAAAGAAAAGCATTGGAAACAGGTTTAAAGAAAGGATACATAGATGTGGTCATTGGAACACATGCACTATTCCAAAGTAACACGATCTTTAAAAGACTTGGTTTAGTAATTATTGATGAGCAACATAGATTCGGAGTTCATGATAGGTTTAAACTTACAGAAAAAGGCGACAACCCTGACCTTCTTGTAATGACTGCCACACCCATTCCCAGAACATTAGCATTATCATCTTATGGTGATCTGGATATATCTACAATTACAGAAAAACCTGTTGGACGAAAACCAATAGGAACACATATACTACCTATGCAAAAACTAGATGAAGTTATTGAAGGCATAAAACGTGCAATAAAAAGCAATAAACAAGTTTATTGGGTATGCCCTCTTGTTGAAGATAGTGAATTAATAGAATTAAGTTCAGTCTTGGAAAGGTATAATCAACTTAAATTGCTTTTTGGTGAGCGTGTCGGGATGTTGCATGGGCGCTTAAAGCCCCTAGAGAAAGAAGTTGTATCCAAGGAATTTAGATCTGGGAAATATGATATATTGGTTGCGACAACAGTCATTGAGGTTGGTGTTGATGTTCCAAATGCATCGATCATAGTCATTGAGCATGCAGAAAGGTTTGGGCTTGCGCAATTGCACCAATTGCGTGGTCGTGTAGGTAGAGGTAGTTCCGCCTCCTCATGCTTACTTCTATATAAAAATCCATTATCAAAAAATAGTAAATCACGATTAGAAATAATGCGCGCAACAGAGGATGGTTTTTTAATAGCGGAAAAAGATCTAGAATTAAGAGGATCTGGTGACTTAATTGGGTCCAAACAAAGCGGCCTTCCAGCACACAGGTTAGCAGATCTTGATAAGCATAAATCACTTTTAATGACTGCTAATGAAGATGCAAAAAATATCATAAAAAATGACCCATTGCTTATTAGTAAAAGGGGAAAATCAATTAGAGTTTTACTATACCTTTTTGAACAAGACTTTGGAATAGCGCTAATGGGTGCTGGATAGATTTGTTTTTATTTTTTTATATTTTTCTCTAGATTGTCGCTTGATGAAACCATACCTCCAGAAATTATCATTTTTGCCCCCTCTTCTGGCGTCATATCTAAAATTATAGCATCCTTTTCTTCTACAAATAATAAAAACCCGGAGGTAGGATTTGGCGTCGTAGGCACAAATACACAAACATAGCCGTCTGGAAGAATTTTGGCTGGAGCGCCCGAGAGATCTGCAGTAATAAAACCGATAGCGTACAATCCCTTGCGTGGATATTCAATTAAGCAAACATCCCTAAACGCTCTCTCTTTTTGTTTGGCAACTGTATTTATAATCTGCTTTAGGGAATTATAAATCGGACTGACTACAGGTACCTTAGTTAATAAGTACTCCCCAGCTTTTATTGCTGATTTCCCTATAAAATTTGAAGCAAGTAATCCAAGTATAAAAAACAAAAGTATAGATATAATTAGCCCAAGACCAGGGATGTTGAAACCAAGATAAGTATTGGGATTTAGAGTTCGTGGTAAAATTTTGAGTACATTATTATCAATTAACTGAACTATCCAAGATATACCTGCAATTGTAGCTATCAAAGGAAGAGCTATAATTATTCCAGTAAATATTCTGTTCCTAAGCCATCTAACTAAATTAAATTTAGCACCTTTAATTTCATCTTTAATGTTCATTTGCTTATCCATTAAAAAAGCATAATAATAATCTAGATCCTATCAGAGTAATTACAAAATGATACAAAAACTTACAAACTTCATAGTGAGTCTATATGAATAAAAAGATCCCATTAATAATATCAATATTATTATTTTTACTGCTTTCAGTTTTATATATGAGCAGTGATAAAATATTTCAAAATATTCAAGATCCACGTCAACCCTTTCAGACATATTTAAAACCACCGGCACCAAATTATAATCTAGAAAGCTCTTGGTTATCATTACCAGACCTAAATAGTAAAATGATACAACCTGAACCAAAAGGGGACGTATTTGTTGTTGTTCCAAGTGTTTATCGAGGCGGAAAACATTGGTTACTAAGAGATAAAGATACACGAAGAAAAGATAAATTAAAAAGAATAGTCAGGCCTAATTATGTTGCACCTTATGGTGATGCAGGGAGACTTTTTGCACCATATTATAGACAAGCATCAATATATAGTTTTTATACAGACAGCGAAGATGCACTTAAGGCGCAGGATTTTGCATACAAAGATGTAAAGAGGGCTTTTGAGTATTTTTTGAAAAAATCGCCTCCTGAAAGACCAATTGTGTTAGTCGGGCACAATCAGGGCGCAAGTCATGTTCAGCGGTTATTAGCAGAATCAATTGATGCAAAAACTCTTAAAAGGTTAGCTGTCGCATATATTATCGATTACCCGACGCCTTATGATTTATTTAACACTACCTTAAGTTCTTATTCGCCCTGCGAAACGAAGTCTTCAACAAAATGTATTGTTTCATTTGGAGCCTTTATGCCAGGGGATAAAAAAATAGCAAAGACATATGTTGAGTCTTTAATGGTTCATGATGGTAATGAGTATACACCCATTAACAACCGACCATTGCTGTGCATTAACCCTCTATCATGGACATTATCTGAGGCTTATGTTCCTGCAAGCTTCCATAAAGGCGGTGTTGCCGCTGAGGGTTTAGATCCAGATGTTAAGCCTGCCGCAATTACGAAAGAGGTCGGCGCTATATGCCAAGATGGAATTCTTAATGTTGATAAACCTAATAGCCGTTCATTAAGAAGGCCCTTTATATTTGGAAGTAAATTTAGGACATTGCCCTCCAATCTTTTCTACGAGGATTTAAGGGTAAACGCTAAGCTAAGGGTTGAGTCTACGATAAATTCTGGATCTGTACCCATAAGGGCACCAAATTTTCTTATTGATGACATACAAGAAATTAAACAAAGCCCTATAAAATCTATAATTCAGTAATTTGATTATTTTTTGCAAGATTGTCGAATTTCATAATATCAATTAATAACTCTTTAAATTTATTCAGTGGAACCATATTGGGCCCATCGGATGGGGCCATGTCTGGCTCCTGATGTGTTTCGATAAATACCCCAGCTACGCCTATTGATACAGCTGCCCTAGCTAATGTTGGAACAAATCTTCTTTGCCCAGAGCTTGTTTTTCCTAAACCACCTGGTTGTTGGACAGAATGAGTTGCATCGAATATAACTGGTCCGTATTTTTTCATTGTTGTTAAACCACGAAAATCAGTTATAAGTGTATTATAGCCAAATGATGTACCCCTCTCACAAAGAAGAACATTAGGGTTATCACTTTCTAAAACTTTTTGAACGACATTTGACATATCATCAGGTGCTAAAAATTGACCTTTTTTTATATTGATAATTTTACCTGTTTTAGCAGCTGCAGTAAGTAAATCTGTTTGTCGACAAAGAAATGCTGGAATTTGCAATATATCAACTACCTCTGATACGCGTAAAGCTTGATTGGGGCTGTGAACATCAGTTAAACACGCCATATTAAATGTTTTTCTAATTTCATCAAATATTGGTAAAGCCTTATCAAGGCCAATCCCTCTATTTGAGGATATACTCGTACGATTTGCTTTATCAAAAGAAGATTTATAAATAATATTAATTTCGAGATTATCACTTAAGTTTTTTAGTTTTTCTGCGATCATTAATGCATGATCACGGCTCTCCATTGCACAGGGGCCTGCTATTACCGTTAAACGGTTACTATTACTAATTATGCACTTCCCGCCTACTGGTAGCGATAAATTAATTATTTTATTTGCTTTGTTCATTATTAAACATTCTATAATAATAAATCTGTGTCTGTACAGAATATGTTTAAGTTTTTAATAAATAAATCATGAAAAACTATATATTTAACAAAGATAATTATGCAATTGGAGCATGATAATATGACATCAAAATCGCTGATAGAATTAATAGGGAACACTCCTCTGATACGTCTAAAAGGTGCATCTAAAAAAACAGGTTGTGAAATACTTGGGTAAAGCTGAATTTATGAACCCTGGTCAATCTATAAAAGATAGGGCAGCGCTAAACATAATTAAAAGGGCTGAGTTAGACGGTAGCCTTTCTCCTGGCGGAACTGTTGTTGAAGGAACAGCA